>CAZUAQ010000038.1:0-55388 GCA_964618455.1 uncultured Planctomycetales bacterium
TGTACCACTCGTCCATGCCCAAGAACTGCGCGTGCTTGAGATCGATCTCCAGGGCGTTGACCAGTTGGGCGACGAGGGGCAACTGCTCGGTCGGCCCGATCGGCCCGCAGATCCCCGCCGGCCGGTCCGGTGTCGCCTGCTTCCAGGCCTCGATGTATTCGAGCGCTTCGGCAAGGTAGAACTCCTCCAGCGCGTCGTACATGACCACGCGGAAGCCGTCCCGGCCGAGTTTGGCCAGATCGTCGGCGGACAGCGCCGCCGCCTCGTGAATCAGGTCGGGGTCCAGGGTGGTATAGTCCCACCATTCCGGTGCGATGCTGCTCAAGCGTCGGCCCATGATGAAAGTCCTCGATAATGGCGAAATACGTGTCTGTTTTGACGTACGCGGCGCTGGTCAGTGAGAATATCCCCGTGGCGGACTCCTGACAATTCCCGGGAAGTAGTCGGGTTCTGAGCGATGCCGAAAGCGGCCGACGGCCGACGGCCGATAAGAAGGTGTTTTGTCCTGTGGCGGTGAAGTGGCAGAGTGCGGTCAGGTCCCGGGCAGGATCTGCGGCGCGTCAGGTGGGGCGAAGTGGATCAGGCCACCGCAGTGTCGACACCGGAAAATGCCATTTTGCTTGAAATTCCCTCTGCGCGGCCATATGCTGGCTACTTTCTTGAGGGTCCGCGTTCTTCGGCAGGCGGGGCATTGAAAGAAGGGGCAGGAAGACCGGCCCGAGTTCTCCTCGTTGTGTCGCGCGGTGGATTTCGAGGGCATCGTGCGTCCTCAGGCATGGGGGCAGGTACCCATTTGGGGCCCATCGCTTCGCCAATTCGTTTTCTGTGCTGGATTCTCGTTGTCAAGATTCTATGACTTTTCGGGTGTTCAAGCAGCCGATTCGGCCTAAAATGCAGTAGCAATGTAACTTTAAGCTTCAGTGGAATGAGCAGTCAGGTCCCTGGCACAAAGGAACACCATGGCCGTTCGACATCATATCAAAGTCCTCGTCGTCGATGATGATATCCAGGTCTGCAAGACCGTCAGCATGATTTTGCAGGAACATGGATATCACGTTCAGTCATTCTCGCAGCCTCGGCAGGCGTTGTCCTCAGTGCGAAAGAGCGCCTTCGACATCGCGCTGGTGGATATCAAAATGCCGGATCTGAGTGGTCTGGAACTGGTAGATCGCATGAAAGCGGAGGACCCACGGATCGCCCTCGTTGTCATGACCGCCTATCCCGACGTACAGACGGCGGCAGAGACCATGCGTCTCGGTGCCCGGGATTACATCACCAAGCCTTTCCGGGAGGAGCAGTTGCTCAGCGCGGTCGAGCGTATCGCCCATGAAGTGGGACTGATTTACACCAACGAGCAGGAACTCAACCGCCTGATCGGCCAGCGGATCCGGCAGGAACGCTTGAAGCAGAGCCTGACGCTGCGCCAGCTTTCCGAACGCTCGGAATTGACGACATCTCAGCTCTCTCAGGTAGAACTCGGTAAAAATGCCGCCAGTGTCTGGGCCTTGGCACGCATCAGTGGAGCGTTGGGCAAGCAGTTGTGCGAGTTGCTGGCGGGGCTTTAAGTCGATGAGCACGCCTGGTCTGAACAACGATGCATCTGAACGAACACGCGTGGCATTAACCATTCAGGTTGACCTTGAACACCTGTCCCATCTATTCTTGGATACATGAATCAGGACGAGCAGAACAACACGACTTCCGACGACGGTCTTTCACTGGCCAAGGAGATCGCGCGGATCGCAGCGGACAACCATACGGATGACGTCGTCGTGCTGGATTTACGAGGGTTGACGTCGATCGCGGACTTCTACGTGATCGGCACGGGCACCTCGGATCGGCAGATGCGCGCCGTGATTGACCAGGTCGAAGAATACGGGGATCGCATCGGCCAGAAACGATTCGGCCTGAGCGGCTATGACTCCGCCACGTGGATGCTGGCGGACTACGTGGATGTGGTGCTCCATCTTTTCGATCGGGCCCATCGGCAGTATTACGACCTGGAACTGCTTTGGGGAGACGCGCCACGGGTCGAATGGCAGCGTCCCCTCTCCGCCTGAATCCCGATCTCAATTCGTGATTATTGCAGGACGTCCGAAAAAAGCAGCGCCTCGGCGTTTCGACGGATATCCGTCACATGCTTGGGATTTCTATGTTCCTGATTGAAGATTTACCCCAACGAACCTAGTCTTATTCAGCACTAGACGGGCAAGTTTCATTTTCTCCAACTGATTCTTGGAAAGATGCGGTCCGGACACCGCGAATGTCAGGTAACTCAGATCCGGGATGGATCGGAGCCGATACCGGATGCCCGTGGAGGTCTTCCGCAAACGCGATGGAATCGTATGTTCGATCGCTGAAGCCTCGGCGGGGCAAAGGTATCTCTTCCTGAAACTGACGTTCGGGTGTTCGTCACTCACCCCATGAGTTGTTTTGAGTGGCGAACCGCAAGTAGGAGAGAAACCATGTCACGTTTAGTTAAGCGATCCTGTAACAAGATGTTGGGACTGTTTGTGATGGCGTCAATACCACTGCTGATGGCCCAGGGTTGCCCTCCGCCGACAGGCAATAATGCCCCCTCCGCCAACGCAGGGACGGACCAGTCGGTCGTCGGCGGCTCTACCGTATCGCTGGATGCTTCGAGCAGCAGCGATCCGGATGGCGATCCCTTGTCCTTCCTCTGGACGCAGTCAACCGGCACGCCGGTCGCGCTGAGCAATGCCAGCAGCGCCCAGGCGTCGTTTACCGCGCCGAACAGCACCGAGACCCTGACCTTCGAGGTCGAGGTCATGGACGGCAGCGGCGCAAGCGACACGGATACGGTGAGCGTCAGCGTAACGACGAGCAATCAGAATCCCGTGAATCCTGGAAATCCGACCAACAATCTGCCGGTCGCGAATGCCGGGTTTGATCAGAGCGTAAGCGGCGGTTCGACGGTGTCGCTGAACGGTTCGGCCAGTTTCGATCCCGACGGCGATCCGCTGACGTACAACTGGTCGCAGACGACGGGGACCCCGGTGACGCTGAGCGACAGTTCGAGCGCGACGCCGAGTTTCACCGCCCCGAACAGCACCGAGACGATGTCGTTCTCGCTGACGGTCTCGGACGGCTTCGGTTCGAGCACGGACTCGGTGAATGTCATCGTCACGCAGACGACGAGCCCGATGCTGTACATTGCCAACTTCAACGGCAGCAACGTGACCGCGTACGACATCAGCGATCCGAACGCGATCAACGGGAACATCGCTCCTGACGCGAACCTGCAGGGTGCTCAGACGCAGTTGTTCTTCCCGTCGGACATCATCATCGATGCCGGTGGCGCGCTGCTGGCCAGCAACTTCGCCACGCAGTCGATCACGGGTTACGACGACGCGATCAACCTACCCTCAATCAACGGGAACGTGGCCCCGACGCGGAACGTCCAGGGTGCGGCGACGCTGCTGAGCCAGCCGACTTCGGTGACGGTCAACACGTTCAATGACCTGGCCTTCGTGGCGGATCTCACGACGGACCAGATCTACGTCTACGGCGATGCTTCAACCCCCGCGTTTAACGGCAACCTGCCGCCGACGCGGACCATCACCAGCGCGAACATCAATAACCCGCTGGGGATCAACTTCGGTGCCAACGACGACCTCTACGTCGCCAACAACGGCGTGGACAACGTGACGGTCTTTGCCAATGCGAGCAACCTGAACGGCGTCGTTGCGGCGACCCGCACCATCAACAGTGCGACGTTCAACAACCTGTTCGACGTGTATGTCGATCCGAACGATACGATGTACGTGGTGAACTCGACCACCGGCCAGATCGACATGTTCTTCAATGCTTCGATCCTGAATGGCAACGTGGCTCCGGACGTGTCCCTGGTGGTCCAGGGTGCCGGGTCCTTGACCGCCATCGCGGTGGATCAGTTCGGCACGGCGTATATCGTCGACAATCCGAACAACGCGGTCTACTCGTACGACAACATCACGACGCGGAACGGTACTCTGCCTCCCGACCGCGTTCTCCAGGGTGCGAATACGCAGTTGTTCGGTCCGATCCGCGTGTTCCTTCAGGAGTAGTGAGTCGTCCAGGAGTGACGAAGCGTCAAGGAGGTTTTTGATCAGATGGAGTTTAAGGTCATGGGACTTCGGATGAGTCTTATGAAAGTCAAGTAAACGTCAGCGATGCATCCGGCGACCGCGCGGTCTCCGGATGCGTCGCCCATTACCCGGGAGAGGTAAATCTCATGAAACAGATGCACAAACGAACGATGACGACGATGGGTCTGATGCTGCTGGCGGCGTTGCCACTGCTGATGGCCCAGGGATGTCCGCCGCCGGCTCAGAACAATGAGCCGGATGCCAACGCGGGCACGGATCAGAACGTGACCGGCGGACAGACGGTCACGCTGGACGGTTCGGGAAGCAGTGACGCCGACGGCGACACGTTGACCTTCTCGTGGACGCAGACGGCCGGCACGAGTGTGACACTCAGTGATTCGAGCAGCGCCTCGCCGACATTTACCGCCCCGGACACAACGGAGACGTTGACGTTCGAACTGACGGTGACGGACGGCAATGGTGGCAGCAGCGACGATTCGGTCAACATCCAGGTGGCCGCGTCGACGACGGGCAACCAGAACCCGACCGCCAATGCCGGCACGGATCAGACGGTCAGCGGTGGTGACACCGTCACGCTGAGTGGTTCGGGTACGGATGCCGACGGGGATGCTTTGACGTTCTCGTGGACGCAGACGTCGGGCACAAGTGTGACGCTCAGTGACTCGACCAGCACGAACCCGACGTTTACGGCGCCGGATTCGACCGAGACGCTGACGTTCTCGTTGAGCGTGTCGGACGGTAATGGAGGCACGGCGACGGACACGGTGAATGTGAACGTCATCCAGTCCAGTTCTCCGATGCTGTACATTGCCAACTTCGCGGGCAACAACGTGACGGCGTACGACGTCACGGATCCGAACGCGGTCAACGGCAACATCGCGCCGGATGCGAACCTGGCCGGTGCGCAGACGCAGTTGTTCCAGCCCTCGGACATCGTGATCGATGCGGGTGGCGCGCTGCTGGCCAGCAACTTCGCCACACCGTCGGTGACGGGTTACGACGATGCCGTGACGCTGGCGTCGATCAACGGCAACATCGCCCCGACGCGTAACGTGCAGGGCGCGGCAACACTGCTGACCCTGCCGACCTCGCTGACCGTCAACACGACCAATGACCTGGCCTTCGTGGCAGACAACGGCACGGACCAGATTTTCGTGTTCACGGATGCGTCGACGGCGGCGTTCAACGGCAACCTGGCCCCGACGCGGACCATCACCAGTGCCGATATCAATGATCCGTTCGGTATCAACTTCGGCGCGAACGATGAGCTGTACATCGCCAATAACAGCGCGAATAACGTGACGGTATTCGCCAATGCGAGCAACCTGAACGGCAACGTCAATGCGACGCGTACGCTGACGAGTGCCACGTTCGCGAATCTGTTCGACGTGTACATCGATCCGAATGATACGGCTTACGTGGTGAGTTCGGTTGCTGGTCAAATTGATATGTTCTTCAATGCGTCAACGCTGAACGGTGCCGTGACTCCCGATGTCACACTTGTCGTTCAAGGCGCGGCTGTCCTCACGGCCATCGCCGTCGATTCGAACGGCACGGCGTACATCGTGGACAACACGGCCAACGCCGTGTACTCCTACGACAACATCACCACGCGTAACGGCACACTCGCGCCCGATCGGACGCTCCAGGGTGCCAATACGCAGCTCTTCGGACCGATTCGCGTCTGGCTCCAGGAGTAGTGTGATCGTGAATTGTGAACGCGTGTTCATTGGACATGCGTGGTTTGACTCATGCGGTGCATTCGGCGGTCTTCGGCTGCCGGATGCACCGCTTCTTTTTTAGCAGCTGTTGGCCCGGATGGAGCATCGCTGATACGTGCACCCTCTCACCGCCGGAGCTTCGGTCGTTTTCAGATGCCGTAGTTTTTGAGCGCGGTTTCGAGTTTTTCGCGGTTGGCGGGCTGCATGGGGCAGAGCGGGAGGCGGAAATCCTCGGCGAGCATGCCGCGCATGGCCATGGCGGTCTTGATCGGGATGGGATTCACTTCCAGGGTGAGCAGCCCCTTGGCGAGGCGGAACATCTTGTGGTGCCATATCTGGGCGGTCGGCCAGTCGCCCTGCAGGGCGGCGTCGGTCATGGCCTTGACATCCTTGGGCACGATATTGGCGAGCACACTGATCACGCCCACACCGCCAATCGCCATGAGCGGGAGCGTCATGGAGTCATCACCGCTGATGATGTCGATATCGCAGCGCGACCGGAGTTCGCTGGCGCCGTCCATGGAGCCGGTGGCGTGTTTGACGGCGACGAGGTTCGGACAGGCTTCACGCAGGCGGACGATGGTGTCGGTGCCGACTTCCACGGCGCAGCGACCGGGAATGTTGTAGAGCACCTGGGGGAAGTCGACCTCGCGGGCGATGGTTGCAAAATGCTGGAAGAGGCCTTCCTGGGTCGGCTTGTTGTAGTAGGGGGCCACGAGAAGAGCGCCGTCCGCGCCGTTTTCGCGGGCGTGTCGTGTCATGGCGAGCGCTTCGCGCGTGCTGTTGGAGCCCGTACCCGCCATGACGAGGACGCGCCCCTTCGCTCGCTTGACCACGGCAGCGGTGACGGCATCATTTTCCTGGTGCGTAAGCGTCGGGCTCTCGCCGGTGGTACCGCAGGGCACGATCACATCGGTACCGGCGTCGATGTGGAAGTCGACGAGCCCGTCGAGGGTCTTCCAATCGATCTCACCGTCGCGGTACGGTGTGACCAGTGCCACCATGCTGCCTTTGAACATACGCGCGTTTCTCCTGGATTCTCGTTGCTTGTGTGCCCGTCGATTCAGGCATGACCGGCCACGCACACCCATCGGGTGTGAAACCGCTGGTGGCATTGTAAAGCGTCTGCCCCAGTCTCACCACTGCCGACATTGACTATGGGGCGGGAGCGGATTGCGTCGTCAGGGGTTTGGGCAGAATCGGTCCGGGTTGCACTTCGATGGACTCGGGGCCGCTCGGCGGGTTGGCGGGGAGCTGCTCGTTCTTGACGTTCTCGCGAAGCAGCAGGTGCAGATCCATCCGCTTGGGGTGTTTGCGGATCAGTTTTTCGTATCCGGCTTCATACGCGAGCCACGTATCGATGAGTTTCTGGTGCGCCTCGGCCAACTCCGGTTCCTGCGGAGGCTCGGGCTTCAATCTCCGCCACACCGTGTAGTGATAGAGGTTTTTGGTTCCAATGTCGTTAAACAAGTGTTGGGCAGGCTCCGTCGTCAAGAGAATCGGCAGCGTGGCGAGATTGACGCCTTTGGCCAACTCGTCGGCATTGACGATGGCGGCGGGGGCCTGCGCAGCCGGAGGATGCTGCCGCGTGATGACAACGCCGCGTTCGGGAGGTTCGATGACGCGCAGGTCGACACGGCACATCCGGGTCGCTTCCCAATCCTCCCCGAGAGCATCGAAACGCCCGGTCGGCATCGGCCAGGGCAGGGGGCACTGCGGAATACGGAGATCGCGGGTGCCGTCATCGGTAACCGTGATGCTCGGTGCGGGAAGCTCGGTGTGCGCGGTGACCTTGACTTCCGGCGCGGCCCAATGCACCTCCACGTTGACGCTTATCGGCTCGGCGTTCCAGGTGCGCAGAAGCGTCACGGCTGCCAAAGCGTGGCTGCGTGCCGAGGGGTGCAGCCCATCGGTGGTGAGCCCGACCGCGGCGGTGCGATCCAGCCGGGCGGCGACGGCGGTCACCGCGGCGGACCAATCGGCACAGGGAGTCTTCGTTGCATGAGCCACTTCACGCACCACCTGGGCATAGCGCTGCATCGTGGCGTCATATTGAATCGCTTGAAGATCGACCACGTTGGAAACGCCGTCGCGTATGACGCGCGCTCGCCGTCCGTGCTCTTCGTCGACGCGCGGAGGCGTCATCAGCCAGACCCGCGCACCGGCCTGGCGGCAACGTTCGACGATCTGGGTAAGATGTGACCGGAAGGACTCAAGCCGGGCGGCATCCAGGGCCAGGAAATCCGGATCATTCAGCCCGAGGCAGACGACGACATGGTTTGGTTCAAGGGCGAGAACGTCGCGCTCGAGGCGGAGCAGAGCGCGGTGGGCGGTGTCGTAGGCCCAGCCCGCGTTGACGAAGCGCAGCGGGATATCCGGGTAGCGGACGGTGACGAAGGACTCGACCAGCATGGGAAATTGATGGCTGTTGCGCGGCTGATTCACTTCGGTGAGTTCATCGCCGAGAAAGACGACGCACTCCCCGGGTTGCAATGCGAAGGCAGCTCCGGCCTCGGCCGGTGAGGGGGCAAGAGGTTCCACGGGTGCGGTTGTCGGGTTGGCCGGCAATGTGGCGGGAGCCGTGGTGGCAGGCTGAGCTCCCGCGGCGGCGCACCATCCGAGTAACATCCCGACGACGGTACTCAAGGTGGCATGGCCCCACGGCATTCAACAACGCTCCCGAATTGGAAAGTGCACGCGTCGCATCAGGCGATCAACGCTTTCATCTGGCGGACGGCCTCACGCATGCCGACGAAGACGGCGCGGGACACAATCGAGTGGCCGATGTTGAATTCATCGAGGCCCTCGAGCGCTGCCACGTGGTGCACATTATCATACGTCAATCCATGGCCGACATGCACGATGAGCCCGAGACCGCTTCCGACATCGATGGCTTCGGCCAGCTTCTTGAGCTCGCGTTGCAGGGCGCGGGCGTTGCGGGCATGAGCGAAGCCTCCGGTCCAGAGTTCGACCGCCTCGAATCCGGCATCACTCGACGCGCGAAGCTGGTCGGCGATCGGCTCGACGAACGCACTGGTTTCGATCCGCTTGCGCTTGAGTCGCTGTACGACGGGGGCGATCCGCTTGCGAAGCCGGACGACGTCGAGCCCGCCCTCGGTGGTCAATTCCTCACGTTTTTCCGGCACGAGGGTGCACTGATCCGGAACGAGCTTGACCGCGATGTCCACCATCGGTTTGGCAATGGCCATCTCCATGTTGAGCTTGACGGTGACCGTCTCCTTGAGCAGCCGGGCGTCGCGATCGTTGATGTGACGCCGATCCTCGCGGAGGTGGAACGTGATGCCGTCGGCGCCACCGAGCTGCGCCTCGACCGCCGCCCAGACGGGGTCCGGTTCGATCGTGCGGCGGGCCTGCCGTACCGTCGCCACATGGTCAATATTCACACCGAGACGCGCCATGCGTCCACCTTCCTTTCGGCCAATGTGGTGGGAGAGAATGCTCGAAAGGGCAGAAGCGGACATTATAGAAGGGAGCGCAGGTGTGTAAAGCGGCGGAACTCGATTGACAGGGACACTCCTGAGGATGGAACCGTTGATCAGCACTGACGAGGGCTGATGATCAAGTCGTCCGACACCCGACCATTCCCGCACCATCTGTGCTCATCTGAGTTAATTCTGTTCGCAACAACGCCCTCGGCGTGGAGTGGGTTTGGCTTTATGCTGAAATACGAAGGGAGGCCGATGATGGACCTGGATCGATACATGCGACCGTGGCCGGGTGAGCGCCGACGCGTGTCGAGCTGGAACGCAACCGGTGCGAACCGGGATCATGTGCGACTGGCGCCGGGGCAGACGCAGGTGCTCGGGGATCTGGAAGGGCCGGGTGTCGTCCGTCATCTCTGGTTCACAGTCGACTGCGACGACTTCCACTACCTCCAGCGGATGCGGCTGAGGTTTTCGTGGGATGGCGAAGACAAGCCGGCTGTGGATGTGCCGTTCGGGGCGTTTTTCCTATGCGGTTTCGATCGGGTCTGTGACGTGGAGACGCCGGTCATCGCCGTCCGCCGAAGCCGCGCGGGGAACGCGGACAATCCTGATCCGGGGCGAGGTGGGTTTAATGCGTACTTTGCCATGCCGTTCTGCAAGCATGCGCGGTTGACTGTGATCAACGGGGCGGAAGACGAGGCGAAGCTCTTTTTCTATGTCGATTGGGAGAAACATGCGAGCCTTCCGTCGGATGTGATGTCCTTCCATGCGACGTATGGGGAAGAAAGCACGGTGGCGGCGGGGCCCAAGTCCGATGATCGTGTCAATCGGACAGGGAGGGAGAACTACGTCATTCTCGACGTGCCTTCCGGTCAGGGGACGTACCTCGGGTGTGCCATGTCGGTCGAGTCCGAACCCCCTCGGCCGGGCAAGTGGTACGAAGGCGACGATATGATTTTCATCGACGGTCGCATATGGCCACCGGCGCTGCACGGCACGGGGACCGAAGACTACTTCAATCATGCCTGGGGAGCGCATCGACCGATCTCGTCGGCACAATTCGGGATCACGCACTACGAACGCGACCTTACCGGACAGGATCGATTCTATGATGGACGCTTCACGATGTACCGCCTGCACCTGAGCGACCCGGTGCCGTTCCGCGAGTCGATCCTCGTCAGTATCGAGCACGGGCACGCCAATGACGCCAAGGCGGAATACCGTTCGGTGGCGTACTGGTACGGGTCATCGAATCGTGGCGGATAATGTGATCGGACCCTGAGTGGTTGGACGACGGGCCGCAATTGGTATTATGGGACTCCTTCACTGACCTTTGGAGTGAAATCACCTCATGTGAGGGTAAATGGCAGAAATCATGCGTTGTCGAGGAAGCGGCCTCAGTCTTCCTCTGCGTTTTGACGATGTAGCAGACACGATACGCGTTGCCGGCGATTCCAAACGACCCGAAGCGAGTCTGCAGACAGGCGTCATGCAACTGGATTCACTCAATCTTGACACTCCTCCATTCCCGAGTGATCTCGTCACGCAGGGGCTGCTGAACGTCTCGCCCCTTCAGGTCTTCTGGAAAGACGCTGACCTCAGATACCTTGGATGTAACATCGCTTTTGCCAGGATGGCCGGACTTGCGTCACCGAAGGACGTTCTCGGTTTGTTTGACCGGGATCTTCCCTGGACTGTTGAGCAGGCTGAAGCTTATCGCCGTCATGATGGGCAGATTCTGGAGACGGGGGCCTCTCTCCCATCGGTGAAGCTCAAGCAGAGGGGGGCTGACGGGATCACCCGTCACGTGCTCTTATCGGAAGTTCCGCTGCGCGATGGGGACGACCGCATCCAGGGAGTCCTCGGCACATTCGAGGACATCACCGAACTGCGGCAGACGCAGGATCAGCTGCAGCGGATCCAGACGGCGCTGGATGATGCCGGTGATGCGATCTGCGTGGTCCGTGAGGATGGCCACGTCAGTTACGTCAACATGGCGTTCACGGAAATCTTCCACCGCACGCGCGAGATGGTCAACACCGAAGGGGGGACGGCCCTCTTTCAGGATTCGGACATGTGGGACGCCATCCAGCGTTGCGTCCACGCCGGGGAAGCATGGGGCGGCGAACTGGTCATGGTGTCCCGACGCCATGGACCATTTCCGGCGGAACTGCGTGCGACTCCCGTCATCGACGATTCCGCGGTGATCATCGGGATGCTGCTCATGATCAACGACATTACCCAGCGAAAAGCCATGGAGAGCAAGGCGCTGCACGCCCGCAAGATGGAATCGATCGGCAATCTCGCGGCGGGTATCGCCCACGAAATCAACACGCCGGCGCAATACGTTGGCGACAACATCCAATACCTCCAGAAAGCTTTTGCTCGCATCCAGGAGTCGGTGGACGCGTATGAAGAGTTCCTGGAAGCGGCGGAAGCTCAGTCCTGGGGCGAGGATCTCGTTGCCGCACTGCGCGACAGACTCCGCAAAGCCAAGCTGAGCCGGACTTCGGAGGAGATCCCGGACGCGATCAACGACGCCTTGGAGGGTATTCAAGCGATCTCGCGCATCGTGGCGGCCATGAAGGAATTCTCACATCCCGGTGTCGAGGGGCGCACGGCCACCAATCTCAATCGAAGTCTCGAGAGCACCGCCTCCATCGCGCGGAACGAATGGAAATACGTCGCCGACATGGTGCTGGAACTCGATGAATCGCTGCCGGAGATACCCTGCTTCGCCGGCGAACTGAACCAGGTCTTCCTGAACATCATGATCAATGCCGCCCATGCGATCTCGGATCAGGTGGACGCGGGGACATACCAGAAGGGAAACATCACCTTGACCACGCGAGTCGAAGACGACTGGGTCGAGGTGCGCATCGCGGATGATGGCGGCGGCATTCCCGAGGACATTCGGCCCTGCATCTTCGACCCGTTCTTTACCACCAAAGATGTCGGCAAGGGAACGGGGCAGGGGCTCGGCATCGCCCACCGGATCATCACCGAGCAGCATGGCGGCACGATCGACTTCGAGTCCGTCACTGGGCAGGGCACCGTCTTTATCATTCGGTTGCCGATCGATCCACCGCTGGACGACTCGGCGGAGGAGTTGTCGGCCCAAGAAGCGGGGGGAGCGGCATGAGCAACAAGGGGCAACGCATACTTTTCGTGGATGATGAGCCCCGGGTCCTGCGCGGCCTCCGACGGTCGTTGGAAGAGCTTTCCGATACGTGGGACATGACGTTTGTCCATTCGGGCGCGGAAGCACTGGAATGCATGGCGGAACAAGCGTACGACGTGATCGTCTCGGACATGCGGATGCCGGGCATGGACGGCGTGGAATTGCTGAACCAGGTGAGAGCGCTTTACCCGTCGACCATTCGCATCGCGCTCTCGGGGCAGAGCGCCAAAGAGAGCGTTCTCCAGTGTATCGGTCCGATCCACCAGTATCTGCCCAAGCCCTGCGATCTCGCGACGCTCCAGTCCACGCTGACCCGATCCTGGGCGTTGCGGGAGCTGCTGGCGGTCGAGAAGCTCCAAGGGCTGCTCTCGCGCGCGGAGAACCTGCCTTCCCTGCCCAGCCTGTTCCATCGGCTGATGAAGGAGTTCAAGTCTCCCGACGGTTCGATTCGCGAAGTGGGCCGGATCGTCTCGGAGGATCAGGCGATGAGCGCGAAAGTCCTCCAACTCGTCAATTCCGCCTTCTTCGGGATGACCCGCTGCGTGTCATGCCCGGCCGAAGCGGTCGCATCGATCGGGATGGAGAATCTCCAGGCGCTGGCGTTGACGGTCTGCGTGTTCAGCCCGTTGGAAAACAGCGCGCTGGAGGCATTCGCCATGGAGGACTTGTGGAAGCACAGTGTGGAGGTCGGTTCCCTGTCACGCGAGATCGCGCGATGGGAAGATGCGGATGACCAGATCGTCGAGGACGCTTTCCTGGCGGGCCTGCTGCATGACATCGGCAAACTGGCGCTCGCGTCGATGATTCCGGAAGAGTACGCGGAGGTCGTGACATGCTGTCGGAACGAGGACATCGGCGTCGATGAGGTCGAGCGACGCGTGATCGGCGCCACGCACGCGGAGGTCGGAGCATACCTGCTCGGGCTGTGGGGTTTCTCTGATACCGTGATGCAGGTGCTGGCTTACCACCATCGACCGCAGGAAGCGGGAACGACCGGGTTTACGGCACTCACCGCCGTCCATGTCGCGAACGTCCTGAAGCGCGATCTCGATCGCTTGAAGAGCGCGCATTCGCGCAATCCCGTTGACGAAGACTATCTCAAACAGAACGGACTGGGTGAACGATTCGAGGAGTGGCTGAATCGCAGTCGCGACGTTGCCGAGGTGACGACATCATGAACCGACGCGTACTTCTTGTTGACGACGACAAGATGATTCTCCGCGGCTACGAGCGCCAGCTGGATGAACAACTGGATCTCACGACGGCCAATGGCGGGGAAGCAGGCCTGGCCCAGATCGACTCGGAGGATCTCTTTGCCGTGGTCGTGTCCGACATGCGTATGCCGGGTATGGACGGAGTGGCCTTTCTCGCTGAAGTCAAGCAACGTTCACCCGAATCCGTCCGCATCATGCTGACCGGGAACGCCGATCTGCAAACGGCGGTCACCGCCATCAACGAGGGGCACATCTTTCGCTTTCTGACCAAACCTTGTCCCGCTGAGCAGTTTGCCGCCGCTGTGGAAAGTGCCATCAAACAGCATCACCTGATCATGGCTGAACGGGAGCTTCTGAGAGATACCGTGGCCGGTTGCATCAAAGTCCTGACCGAGGTCCTGGAGTTGATGAACCCCGAGGCATTCGGTCGCACATCGCGCATCCGGCGGATCGTCAAACATATTGCCAGGCAGATCCGACTGGAGGACGTGTGGGAATTTGAAATGGCCGGCGCCCTCTCGCAGTTGGGATGTGTCTCCCTTCCTCCGGATCTTTTGCGACGGATGCTCAAGAGCGAAACGCTCACGCGGGAAGAGCATCGGCTCCTCGATACGCATCCGGAGGCGGCGCGTCAGCTCCTCGAGAACGTTCCCCGGATGGAGTCCATCGCGCAGATCATTTCTCGGCAGAAGGACGCATTCTGGACGTATCAGATCAACGGGAACCAGGCAGAGCCGACGCGTGAGGAACTGGGAGCCCAGATTCTGAAGATCGCCATCGACCTGGACGAGCAGATACGCCGCGGAGTGAGCTTCGATGTCGCATGGAGGAAAATGGCGTCTCAGAAGAAAGAGTACAATCCCGAGATTCTGGACGCGCTGATGGATCTTCACGTGAATGAGCAGACCGAGGAGATCTCCGAGGTCGGTACCGACGAACTCTGCGTCGGTATGGTGTCCTGCAACGGCATCTGCACCATCGACGGGAGCCAGGTCGTTCAGCCCGGCCAGGAGATCAGCTATCCCATACTGCAGCGCCTGCGACGCTTTGCCGAAGAGAAGCGGATCGTCGAGCCCTTCCGGGTCCAGGTCGGCGGTTGGGTGGCGGTGGGCTCCGTACGGGAGCAGAGCACCGTCACCGTCCAATCGTAACTGAATCCCGCTCCTGCAGATCAACCATGGATGACGTCGCGGTATCGCGGGTGGTAGAATACCGCGCATGTTCAGGCAGTGGCTGGCACAACGCGGGTGGGGGATCGGTGTCGGACTGGCGCTGACGATGGCGGCGGTCGCGTTGCACTTGTCGGGGATGACCGAACGCCTGGAACTCGAAGCCTTCGATTATCACGTCCGCCATCACAGCCGCATTTCCGCCTCCGAAGATATCGTCCACATCGACATCGGCGACGATGCTCTGGATCGGGTAGGCAGTTGGCCGTGGCCCCGCGACTTCCAGGCCGATCTGATTCGCATTCTTCACGACCTGGGTGCCCGTCACATCGTGATGGATATCGTCTTCAGCGAGCCGAAGCCTGCCGAGGTCCGGCTTCCCGTGCTGGATCGCTATGCCGACATCGAGGGGGAGATCCGGCAAATCGGGGAACTCTCCGCCGAGAACATCATTTTTCCGGATGACGAGCTGGCCGCCGCATTGGACTCGTCCGGCAACGTCTGGCTTTCCCTGTTCTACGACGACCCGGCGCGAAGCAGCCAACTGTCGCCGCTTCGCGCCCGAGTGGCCAAACAACTTCAGGAGGATCCTGAACGGACCATCGCCGACCTGGCGGATCGACTTGACGAAGCGCCGACCGACATCGAAGCGATCTATGCCGGCGTGAAACGGGACGTGATTCAGCAGAAAGTGACGGCGTACCTGGAACAGCATCCCGACGCCGGCGCTCGCGAAACGCATGAATCGATTCTGACCACGTCGTACGATCATCAGACGGCCGACCGCGCGGATCTTCTGGCCGCGTACCATCGCGCACTCAGCCTGCGTCAACTTTGGGAGAAGTGCCCTCCCATCCCGGACCACCTCCAGGGCAAGCTGCCCCGCGTCACGAAACTCGTTCCACCGATTTACAAGCTGACGCGCAACGCGCGCGGAGTCGGTTTCGTGACGTTCCGCCCCGACATCGACGGCCGGATGCGGCACTTGGCGCTCATGATGGACTGGGACGGGCGATTGCTGGAGCAGCTCGGATTCGCCGCCGCCCGCGACATGCTGGACATCCAGCTCGACGAGATCAGCCTGGATCACCGCAAACGATTGATCATCGAACAAGGCAAAGAACATCCGCGCATGGAGATTCAGCTCACCGACGACGGGCAGGCCTTGCTGAACTGGCACGTCACCGAGGATGGGCGCTGGCAGAGATGCTTTTCCCATCTGCCGGTCACGCAGCTCCTGCAGATTCGTGACAGTCGGCAACAGATGCGCGAAAACGACATTCGCCGCACATACGCCATGGCGCGTGCCATCCAATTGATCAAAGACGACGAAGGCTTTCAGGCGTATCGTGACCGGGTAAATCGGCTCATCGAGCTTCGTCGGGAGATCCGGTGGGCCGAACTGCAGAATCGGGGAGAGGCTCAAGAGATCCGGGAAGCGCGTGATGAAGCGACGCAACTCGACGGGCTCATCCAGACGGAAGAGGAGGAGGCGAAGGACTTCATTGCACAGATGTGGCTGGCGATCCAGGAAATGCCTGAACCCGAAGATCCGAAGACGCGGAAAGACGTCGAGCGATTCAAGGCCGCTCATGATCTGGTTACCCGCAGGATGATGGAGCTCGAACGCCTGAACGAAAAGATCGCTGCGGCGGAAGCGCAACAAATCGAGCGCCTTCGCCCGATGCTTGAAGACAAGGTCTGCTTCGTCGGTTACACCGCCACGGCGGTTGCGGACATGGTCAGCACGCCGGCCTACGAGCACATGCCCGGCGTGCTGGTCCATTCCACCCTTCTGAACAGCATGATTCAGGGCCAGTTTCGCTCGTGGTCATCAACGCCGCTTCAGGTCGGCGTCATCGTTCTCTTCGGATTGTTCATGACCCTCGGCACGGTCCATCGCGGACCGCGCGAGAGCTTCATCATCCTGATCGTGATTGTGCTGCTGACCGCACTGCTGAGCACGCAGATGGCCTTTGCCCGCCGCGATTACTGGATGCGCCTGCTCCTTGCGGTCATTTTGACCTTCGTGGTCTGGGCGATGATCGTTCTGGTTCGTTACCTGGTCATCGATCGTCAACGACGCCGCTTCAGCAAAGCCGTTGCGCAATACGTCTCGCCCGCCATGGCCCGGCGAATCGCTGACGAATCCGACAACCTTGATCTTTCGCCGCGCGCGGCGGAGGTCACCTGTTTCTTCAGTGACTTGGCGGGGTTCACCCGGATCAGCGAGAAGCTCGGTCCGGAAGGCACGAAAACCGTCCTGAATCCGTACCTCGAGTACATGTCCGAGGCGCTTCACCGTCACGACGCCCTGATCAACAAGTTCATGGGGGACGGCATCTTCGCCTTTTTCAATCCGCCGATCCTTGCCTGTCCGGAACACGCCCCGGCGGCGTGCGAATCGGCCCTGGATTCCCGCAGAGCCCTGCGCGAACTCATGACACGCTACGCGCAGCATCCGCTGTCGGCGCATTTCGAGCAGCTCTTCATGCGCATCGGGATCGCCACGGGGCGGGTCTTCGTGGGAGACTACGGCAGCGACAACAAGCTGGATTACACCTGCGTGGGCGATACGGTGAATCTGGCAGCGCGTTTGGAGTCGGCGAACAAACAGTTCGATTCGGGCACCATGATCAACCAATCCACCTACGAGGCCGTCCGAGATCATTACATGTTCCGCCACCTGGGGGCGCTGCAGGTCAAGGGGCAAAGCGTGGCGGTGCGGGTGTACGAACTCCTGGGGCGCGAATCCGAAGTGGACGACGAGGCCAAGGCCTTTGCCGAACAATTCAATCGGGCCGTGGAGGCATTTGGGCGTCGTGAGTGGGATACCGCCCGGTATGCCTTCGAGAAGGCCGGCGCTCACAGGCCCGATGACTCTGGAATCCAGCGGTACCTCGCATCCATCGACTTATACCGGTCACAACAGCCACCGGAAGAGTGGAACGGGGCACTGGAACTCACGGAAAAGTGAGCGGCGAGCCCTTCATGATTCCTTAATGATGCCCGCATCCCTTCTCACGTAGCGTCAGCCCATTCCATTGAGATTACCCAATCCATGGCGTATGATTCCGCTGGAACAGAGACGATGCGGAGGCGGGTGCTGGAGATCACCGCGCCGGCACACGTTCGTCGTCATCCGGTTTGACCATCTCACACAACAGGAATCGCCGCCATGTGCTCCACGTTCCGTCCAGTGCCTTTCAGCCTCGCGTTTCTCATCCTGGGAGTCCTCTTCGCCGGTTGCGATCGGTCCCAGGAACTGACCACGGTTCAGCCGGTCGAGGACATGGCGAGCCTCGTTGTGCTCTCTCCGCATGCCCCCGTCATCCGCGAGGCGTTCGCCCCCCGGTTTAACGAATGGCACGAGGAAAAGTACGGCCAACCGGTCAATATCCGCTGGATTCAGCGGGGCACGATTGAATGTTACCATCGGATTCTGGCGACGCACGACCGCACCGGGATGAGCAACCAGGATCGCGTGGACGTTTTCTTCGGTGGCGGTGTCCCCATTCACCAGGACGTGGCGAATCGCGGCTATTCCAAGCCGGTCCAGCTCCCCGAAGAGATCCTTTCGCAGATTCCCAAGGAACTTTACGGCCAGCCCCTCTACGCCGAGGACGGAACCTGGTATGGCTCGGCGTTGAACGGTCTCGGTATCGTATTCAACCGGAAAGCATGTGACGCGCGGGGGCTTACCGAGCCCGGCACCTGGGCCGACCTCGCGGATCCCGCCTACAGCCACAGCGTCGTGCTGGCGGACCCCTCCAAGTCGGGCAGCAGCGCCCAGTGCCTGGTGATGATCCTGCTCTCCCAGGGCTGGGACAAGGGCTTTGAGATCATGACCGGCATCCTCGGCAATACCGGAGGCATGCTGCCGTCGAGCGGCATGATCGGGCCGAACGTGGGCTCGGGATTGACGGTGGCGGGATTTCAGCCGGAATTCGTGGCCCGGATGATGATCGCCGATCAGCCCGACACCCTCGGTTACGTCAATCCACCCGCCGCCACGAGCATCTCGCCGGACCCGATCACCGTGTTGAAGACCGCCCGGAACCCCGAGACCGCCGACCGTTTCGTGGAGTTCGTGCTTTCCGAGGAGGGGCAGAGTCTTTGGGCGCTGAAGCCCGAAGAGGGCGGACCGGCGGGGCAGGCCCTGTACCGCAACCCGATTCGCCCGGACATCTACACGAAGTACGGCGACAAGCTGGTGGTCGAGTACAACCCGTTTGAACTCAAGCAGGACTTCGACGTGGACATGGAAAAGCTCGAAGTCTATACCGCGCTGATACCCTTCCTTATCAATGCGATGTGCGGTGAGAATCACTACGCCCTGCAGAAGGCCTGGCGGCAGGCGACCGCCCCCGGGGCCGACTCCGACCGGTACACGGATCTCGTGATGCCGCCGTTCAGCGAAGAAGATTCGTTGGAATTCGCCCGGCAATGTCTCGACCAGCAGAAGGGCGTCGAACTCGAGGAAGCCTGGACCGCCATGTTCCGCGACCGCTATGCGGAGATCATCGGCACGCCCGCGGCTTCGCGGTAAAGAACTCCATCGTCGGCAACATCTGTCCTGATCCTGCCGTTTCAGCTTGAACCCGTAGCCTGAAATCTCTAGGCTCTGGGCATGAACGGGGAACATCAGCAACCTGCCTCGACTCCTTCGGCGGATATCGACATCTATTGCCTCGAATGCGGGTACAACCTGCGCGGGCTCTCGGGTGATCCGCGCCGATGCCCGGAGTGCGGGCACATGAACCCGATGGGCACGGCCGAGATCCCCGCCAAGCTGATCAGCGAACAGCTCAGGCAGCTGGAGACCGCGCCGGCGTACTGTGCCGGCCTGTCGGTGCTCGCGATCGTTCTGCTGCTGCCCATTGTGATATTCATACTCAACAATGGTGTGAATCATCCCGTACTTGCTTGCGTGGCAATGTCGATTCTCGCTTGCTTGACCGGGGTCGCAATCACGGCGGGCCAGTTCAAGACATCCTGCCGCGAGCATCCCCGTTGGCAACGTGCATTGTGGCAGTACTGGCGCGCTGCGGTGGGACTTGTTTTTCTCGTCCTCATCGCCCCCGTACTCAGTGGCGTACTCATTTCCACGGGGATAATGCGAGCCTGGTCCGTGACGACGGTATGGCTCCTTTCCTGGATTCTCCCGATTGTTGTTCTGTCCGTGGTCGGGCCCAGGACGCACCGCCGGCTGAAGAAAATCCTCCATCCGCTTCAGCGAGACGTGGCGGTGCAGATCGCGCGCGATACTCCTCGCAAGAAGCTTCATAAGGGAGGTCGCGGGCGATTCGGATGAATGCCTGAGCGTGTTCAGCCGCCGGATGTGACGGATGGTGGCGGACCGCAGTCAATACCGCGATCGTGAGGAAGTGCATCGAGAGACAGATATGCAATACGCCCTATGCTCGTGCACATGAGGCTTCCAGCGATGCGCGAGTCTCGCCTGTTCTCCCCTCCCTCACGGTCGGGGTACTGACTGATTGCACACGAAGTCGAATTGATCCTGGGCATCCGCGTGTGCGCTGGGCGGATAGGCCGTGGTCGTGAGGTGCAACCGGTATCGTTCCGTCGCTCCCTTCGGGAACTTGGCCATTCCCGTCATTGCCGCCATGCCCGTGTTCCCTCTCGCCCGCGCGTCAACAAAAGAAAGGCCTGCGAACCATGAAGATTCGCAGGCCTTTTCATTTCTAGCGTCGAGCGATTGCCCCGATGGGGCCGGATCGTTTAGCGACGGCGACGCAGCAGCAGGCCACCGGCAATGGCGATCATGAACGCCGAGGCGGGCTCGGGCACGAAGTTGTGCGTGCCGGGCGTGGTGAGTTGGACGATCAGGGCAGCCTCTTCCACATCGTCACCGGTCTCCAGGCTGTTCACACCACCAGTGGTCCACTCAGAGTGAACGTAGAGGCCGCTGTTTCCGCTGAGGACGTCAGCGTTGCGGAAGGCGTAACCATCGGTGTACTCCCAGACTTCGCCCGTTCCGTCCGTGTCGATCTGGCCGTGGATATCGACGAGATTCGAGCTGTCGGCGGTGTCGGTCAGGATGTAGCGGTCATCACCATTGCTGAAGAAGGCCGACGTGTACAGATCCGCCGCGAATCCATAGGTGGTCTCGAACACCGACTGGCCGCCATTGGCGCTGGACTGGATGACGTACGAGTCACCGGCGGTGATCGTGATACCGGTCAGGTCCACGTCGATGTCCAGATCCGTATTCGCATTGGACTGCACGATGATGCCACCTTCGGCAAAGGTGAAATCGGTCGCACCGGTGTTCGTGATTTCGACGAACTTGGGATTGCCACCGCTGAGCGTGCCATCCACGACCTCGCTAATGATCAAGTTGGCGTTGGCCACCGACACGCTGATCATGGCAACCATCGCTGCCATCACACTTTTTCGCATTTGTTTCTCCTCCTGAATACAGGGAACCTTCCGCTTAATTCCGATTACCGTTCACCTGCTGAGCGGGATCAGCGTATGGTGAACGAACAACATACACGTGAAAAAATCGATGAGGAAATGAAATCAATCTGCAGGATGGAATCCTTCTTCCCTCCATCCATTGCGCGTTCTCTCCCTCAATCGAACGACCGGCAGTGTACTAGAAACAGGGTGAGCCTTAAAGATTATAATGGTTAAGAAAAGGTTAAGAACCCGCGAGGTTTGGATCACTCCGGCAGTGATTCGAGGATCGTTACGCTCGCTGAACAGCCCAACCGCGATGCTCCCGCCTCAACCATCGCCAGCGCCGTGGGCAGGTCGCGAATGCCGCCGGCCGCCTTCACCTTGATAGGGGCAGTGTGTTTGTGCAGGAGGTGGACGGTTTCGAGCGTGGCTCCTCCGCTTGGGTGAAAACCCGTAGAGGTTTTCACGTAGTCAGCCTGGGCTTCCGCCACGCAGCGGCAGCCCGCCACGATCTGCTCCTCGGTCAGGGCGCCGGTCTCGAGGATGACCTTCAGGTGGTGGTCGGGCGAGACGGAATGGCAGGCGTCTGCCACGGCGGCGATGTCGTCCCGGACGATGCCGAGTTCCCCGGCGATGAGATCTCCCAACCGCACCACCATATCGATTTCCGTCGCCCCGTCCTGAATGGCCCGTTGCGTCTCCGCCACCTTGATCGCGGTCGTGCAAGCGCCGAGGGGGAACCCGATCACGCTGGCCACCCGTGTGGCGGCGTCACCGAGCCTTTTGTGACAATGTTTCACCCAAATGGGGTTCACGCACACCGCCACGAATCCGAATTTGAGCGCTTCCTCGCAGAGTTGATCGATCATCGCTGCCGTGGCTTCGGGCTTGAGCAGCGTATGGTCGATCATGGAGGCCAGTTGCACGCGATTCATAGTGATTCTCAGGGAGGAAAGTGTCGTCGCACATTCAGCCGAAGCGGCCGCGCTCTCGCGGTTTACCGCCTTCGATATCCAGCCTCATCTGGTAATCCTTCAAATATCCCTTGTTCTGGAAATGCTCCAGGGCTTCTTCGACGGTGGCGAAGACGCGGGTGGCGGTCTCGGTCACGAACGGTGAAGGCTCGCGCTTGGGCTTCCAGATGATGTAGACCTCCTTCGTCCCTTCGAACGCATGCTGGAGTTCGCGTTCCACGCCGCTGGAAAGGCCGGGCTTTCCGTCCGGCATCTCGGGCACGTGGCTGACGATCATGTCCGACTGATCGATCAGTTTGAAATCGCGGGCGTAAATCTGACCGTCGATATCATTTGCGACGGCAGTGACGTCCGCCGTCGGGAACTCCATTTCGCGACCGTTCACTTCGACTGTGAAACTGCTCTGACCCTGTTGCGTGGCCTTGCCTGCCTCAAAAAGCAATCGCTTCTCATCCAGGTCACCAGGATCGAAAGTGATGAAATGCTCGGTCAGCGCGTCCCGGAAGGCGTCGATCTCCGCCAGCACTTCGGGCATGTCCATGACGTGGGTCATCGGGAACGAAGGATAGACCTTGGGACGATGGGGCTCGAACATCAGCCGGTACACCGATTGGGCGGTATCGCCTTCGAACCCGCGCGCGATCATGTAGAAAGCGCCGTGGCCGCGAATGATGCCTGACAAAACCTCCGTGGCCAGCACCTCCTCCTCGCGCCAGACCATGATGTCCTTGAGCGTGTGAGGCAGATCGGTCTCCCGGGTTAATCGCTCATGGACCGCATCCACGTTGTCGACGAGGGTCATGTTGAGGTCGGCGTCCAGCTCCATCATCTGGTCGAAGTCGAACGCCGGGAACAGGCCGTGGCGCCAGCGAAACGTGGCGTGCGTGTTGACCAGCAGGTTTTCCGTCTTTTCCGCCAGGCGCAGAATATCCTTGAACACCGAGCGGCGGAGGGCGTTCAGTCGCGAACGGGGAAGATCGAGAATCCGCCCCTTGGCGACGTCGGGGGCCTCCTTGTACATCATGTCGCCGACGTGGCAGACCTCGACGTGCTTGCCGTTTCGCTGCGCGATCTCCGACACTTGCTCGATGAAGGGTTTCTTGTCGACGCCGACCTGGCCGGTCATGACGGCACGGACACCGACGTGAGGGCGTTTGAGAAGCGGGGAGCGATTGGGGTCTATCATGCGGGGCTCGATTTGAATGGAGCGTCGGTCATCCTGCACGGTGGTTCACATCGTGAACCTTGCGCTAAGGTCCACAGTTTACGGCTGACTCCCCGTGAAGGCCAGTTGCAGGATGGCGTAGTCGTCCATGTCCGCGTCGCCGTCCCCATCGAGATCCGAATTGGGATCCACGGCGGGAATCATCGCCCCTGAGAAACCGTCGAGAAAGAGATCGAGATCCGCCTCGTCGACGTCCCCGTCGTCATCGAAATCCACCGGGTTGTTGTTCTGGCCGGGCGTGATGGGATGGTCACCGTCGGTGCCGTCCTGAACCGCGCTGAGCACCGTCCAGTCGTCGGCCAGGTCAGTATCCTGGGCGTCGGGCAGTCGGGCTGCCCCGGCGGGGAAGGCACCTTCCACGGGGCCGATGATCGGGGCGCCGTAGTAGACGCGGTCCCCGCTGCCGAGGCCCGCGTCCGCCAGACCGAGGCTGTCCACCAGCGTGCCCGTATCGACCACGTCGAGCGTGCCGTCGTTATTGAAATCGAGATCCTGCCCGATCACGAGCGAGGTTTCCTGGACAAGCAGGATCGTCTGGGTACCGGTTTCGAGGACATTCTGCGTGCCGATCTGGAAGTCGGGATTCAGAGCCGAAGTCCCGAGCAGATAATAGCCGTCGGCTGGGATCGCTTCGGCGAACCCGGGCGTCCAGATGCGATCCACGAGGCCGGGATTGGCGGAGTCCCCCTCGATGATCATGACCGAGAGGTCCGTGAGCGCAAGACCGGGTGGGCCGACCAGTTCGATGAACTCGACCGTATCGATGCCACCCTCCGGATCGCCGTAGACTTCATTGATGCGGATCACCTCGTTGCCGGGGCCGGGGTCGTCGGGACCGATGTTGATCGTCGTCACCAGGGCGAGGTGATCGCTGGCGGAATGTGAGTCGTTCTGCAGCACGGGTGGGGGCAGAGATCCGACGTTGAATGTGTTCGTGTGGAAGATAAAGCGGGTGTCGATCAGCGCGTTCAGACCGGGATTCACGAACAGGTGATCGATGACCTTTCCCGACGGCCAGCGTGTCGTGGCGCTGCCGTTGTTCGGGTCGGTGATGGTCAATCGTGAGAGCGTCGTCTGGGGCTCGAGGAGCTTGTTTAGCGAGGGGTCACCGAGTTCGGCGTTGAGGTCGCCACCGTAAAACACGTGCGCGCCTGGGTTTGCGTTCAGGAACGTGGTGATGTCCGCCGCGTCGTCGGTGGCCTGGTTCAGGCGAAGTGTATCGTCCCGGTTTGCCGTGCCGGACTTGTGATGGGTCGAATAGACTCGGAGTTCCGTGCCTGCCTGGGTATCGATGATGTCGACGTCGGCGCGGATCGTGGGGCGCTGGAAAAGCCCACCATTGGGATCGTCCGTGAAAATCTGAAAGGTATTTGAGAGCGGGTACGCGCTGAGGATCTGGTTCCGAGGATTCTCATTCGTGGGGCTGCCCAGGAAGGAATAGGGGAGTTCCGCCGCGAAATGGGCCATGAAGGCGTTGCGACCTTGGGCATTGTTCGCCTCCTGGACGAGCAGGATTTCGGGATCGAGCGCTTCGATGATGCGGAGCGTGGCGTCGTATTCCGAACTGCCGGGGTCGTCGTAGGTCAGGATGTTCCAGGTGACGATCGTGACTTCGATGGCAACAGTCGGCGGGCTCATCACACCGATGGCGGTGATGAACCCGAGTCCGACCAGGTTGATCCTGGGGCGATGCATGCTTTCCTATCTCCGTTTTTTCTGTCTCCGCGTGGATCGGTCCGTATGGGAGGGATGGCGATCCAGTCGGTGAGTGTACACCGCCACCGCGGGACGCCCAAGTCAAATCGTGAAATCACTGGAGTGATCAGATACGAGATACCCACATTGCACCCAGTCTTAATCATTTATTAACTTGGCGCCGGGCGTCCGATCGATGATTATCTCCGTGTTTGCGCTGCCGTGCTTTGAGCGGAGGACGAGAGGCACTGATTCCCGCCTGTCGGCAGCAGATCCATACGTGCTGGACGTGGTTTCATAAATGATTGTTTGAGGATGGTTTGTGCGCGTGGTGTGGCTCGGTACGCAGCTGCCACGTAAAAAGAGGCAGCGTGTGCGCAGAATAAGTCTTTGTTAGCATGCGAGTCTCGGTCGCCCATCCCAGCTATGATGCCTGTGCAGATTAGCACTTTGTATCGCGGATTACAGGGCTGAAATATTAATTGAAGTGAAAATCTAGACTATCCTGGGCCAATACTGTCCCAGGTCAATGCTACTCTAGATTGATGTTACTCTACACAGATGGAGGAGAAGGAATGGAACGCCTTAAAGGATTGTTCGGGGCGGCGCTTGCCGTCTCGCTGGTACTCGGTACGGGGAACCGCGCCGAGGCCGTGGACATCGCCACCGCCAGGGCCGGCGGTATCGATCAACTGGTCACGCTGGATAACGTGGTTGTGTCAAATACGACCGACTTGATTGGAAGTTCTTCGGTCAAGAACGTACATGTTCAGGACGCGACGGGCGGCATCACCGTGTTCGGGGACAATGCCGTCATCGATGCACTCGGGCTGACCGCCGGTGATCAGATCACCATCACCGGATACACCGATGAGTTCAACGGCTTGTTCGAACTTGTTGATGAAGCTCCGGATCAAAGCACGGGCAATCTTGTCGTCAACACGAATTCCGGCAACATCGGCATTCCGTTGCCAATCGACATCACCGTCACTGATCTGCAGGACGGCAGTGGGACGGCGGAGGGTCTGGAGAGCAAGCTGGTCAAGCTGACCGGTGTGACGTTCAACGATGCCGGGGGCACGTTCTCTGGTTTCACCAACTACACCGTCGATGATGGCGGGACCACCGCGACGATTCGCGTGAGCACAAACGATCTGGATCTCGTGGGGGAAACGATTCCCGCCGGCTCCGTAGACGTGGTTGGCATCTTCAGCCAGTTCGATTCGAGCGATCCGCGTGACGGTGGCTACCAGATTCTCATCCGTTCGATCAACGACATCGTGTCTGCCGGTGGCAATTTTGCTCCGTCGGCGGTTGCCCAGGAGATTCTCATTAACTCGGATCCCGCCCCCACGCCGATACCGTTCACGCTGGAAGCGACGGACGTGGATGGCCCGGCTCCGCTGACATACGCGATCAAGAGCGGCTCGGCTTCGCCGGTCGGTCCCTCGCTCACCGGCGGGCAGTCGTTCGGCGGCACGCTCGTGGATCCGAATGACTGTGGGGTTCCGCTGGACCTGAACACGTGTACGGACGTCACTACCGGTGGCGCATTGACCACGAACGAGGTGACCTTCCTTCCGACCCCGAACGCCAGCGGCTGGTACGAATTTGTCTTCCAGGCCAACGATGGTGGTGTCGGCGGCGTCGGCGAGGCGGCGATCACGATCCTGATTCAGGATACGGGCAACGTGGTGATCACGGAGATCATGTACGATCCCGCCAACCAGGACGACAACGACTGGGAGTGGGTCGAGGTTCAAAACCAGACGGCTTCTCCGGTCACGCTGAGTTCGATTTACGACGAAACGCTGGATCCGGCGTTCGAATTCAACCTGTTCGGCCTGAACATTCCCGGCAGCGGGACCGATGACGGTCTGGCGATCATCGCCCCGAACGATAACGGCAGCCGTACGGTGGCGGACTTCGCGGCAGAGTGGGGTATCAATGTCTCGCAGGTCCTGCCGTTCCTGGTTCCCGCGGATCCGGCCCAGCCTCCGATCCTGCGCAACGACATGGACACGATCTACCTGTTCTCCTCTGATGGGAAGCTGCTGGACGTCGTGAATTACGAGAACGATGCCAACAACTGGCCCGCATCCAATAACCGGGGCAGCATCTTTCTGGAGTTCGATCAGATCGACACGGTGGCCAACGATGACGGGGCGAACTGGAATCTATCCGTGGCCGGCGCCAACGGCGTGATTGCCACGACGGAGACTGCCGGTCCGCCCACGGACAGCGATGAGGGCAGCCCGATGTTCGTTCCCAACGCGGCGACGGTGGAAATCACGCCGCCGAACGCGACCGGGCAGGAGGTCGTGACCACCCTCAGCGCGTCGCCGTTCGCGATCACGCTGGATGCGATCGATCCCGATGAAGACCCGCTCACGTTCGAGATTCTCAGCGCGCCGGTGGGCATCGCCCCTACGCCGGGCGCGACGATCGGCGGGACGCTGACCGATCCGAACGGCGGCGTCATCGGTGCCTTCCCCTACACCCTCCTGAGCAACGGCAATCAGGTCGAGTTCGATCCGACTGCCAGCGGACAGTTCGCTTTCGGTTTCCGGGCCAATGATGGCTCGGCCAACTCGAACATCGCATACGTGTCGATTCTCGTGCAGGGTGGCCAGGTGGTCATCACCGAGATCATGTACAACCCGCGTAATGCCGAGGCCGACTTCGAATGGCTCGAGATTCATAACCCGACGGGCTCACCCGTGAATCTCGGCACGTTCTGGGATGCGGTCCAGCGAGACGAGGGCTTGAATGTTCTTGCCGGTGAAACTCTTGCCGCGGGCGAAACGAAGATCATCACGCTGGACGACACGGCTGAACGTACCGTGGCCCAGTTCCTCAGCGAGTGGTCACCCGCGGGGCTTGCGTTGTCGGATGTGATCACAATTCTGGAAGACGATTGGCCCTTCCTGAACAATTCGGGTGATCAGCTTTACTTGTTTGATAACGCCGGCGGCCTTCTGGATGTCGTCTTCTATGGCGATTCATCGCCTTGGCCGGCCGACGACGGTGAGTCAAGCATTTTCCTGAAGAACGGTTTCCTCACCGCTGCCGACAACGATGATGCGTCCAACTGGCTGCTCAGCCAGGCGGGCATCGAAGATGCCGTTTCGTCCTTCCTGGGAGGCGGTGATGATGTGTTCGACGTGGGCAGCCCCGCGATTCTCCCTCCGGGCAACAACTTCCCGCCGTCGGTCGAGGACGTCACCGCATCCACTTTGCTGGATACTCCCGTGACAATCACGCTGACCGGTTCGGATGATGGCCTGCCCGGTGGCAGTGTGCTTGAACACGTGATCGAGTCACTCCCTGCCAACGGAACGCTTTCCGACCCGAACGCGGGGGCGATTGCCGGCGTGCCGTACACGTTGGCGTCCGAGGGCAACGAGGTCGTGTACTCGCCGAACGCCGGCGTGGCGACCACGCTTGTCGGTGGTCCCGACACATTCACTTACTCGGCGACCGATGGCACGCTGGTCTCGACCAGCAACGCCACGGTCGAAGTCCTGGTGCAGAAGGGCGGTCTCGTCATCAGCGAGATCATGTACAACCCCAACAATCAGGATGACAACGATTGGGAATGGGTGGAAATCTGCAACACCAGCGGTGGCGACATCACGCTGGCCATGCTGTCGGATGACGATGGCGAGCCGGACGGCGACCAGGTCGTGAACGTCCTGATTCCCGACGGTGCCACGCGTGTGATTGCCAATGGTGACAACAGCAGCCGCACGACGGCCCAGTTCCTGCTCGAGTGGTTCAACCTCTCGGTGTCTGATGCCATCTTCGTCGGCGACGACGCGACTTGGGAGCAACTCGCCAACGGTGGTGACCAGGTTCAGATCTACGACGATGCGGGCGATCTGCACGACGTCGTGGACTACGACGATTCGAGCCCGTGGCCTTCGGACGATGGATTTGCCAGTATTTACGTGCTGGCTGGGTTCATCGATGCCCTCTCCAACGATCTGCCTGAGAATTGGGACCTGTCGGCGGATGGCGTCGATGGTGCGTACCAGACGCCGACGATCGTTGGTGGTGGTGCGACGGATGACCAGGATATCGGCAGCCCGGGTATCAAGCCCGTGCCTCCGGGAGGCGAGTTGAATTATGCGGCCTCACGTAAATTGCATGGCGCGACGGTCGATTTCGATATCGATCTGCTGAACCCGGTGGGAACGGCGGGTGCCGGTGTCGAATCACGTGAAACCGGGATCATCGATCGACTCATGCTCGGTTTCACGACGGCCACGACGATCGACTGCTCCAACATTCAGGTCAACGCGGGCACGCAGACATGTTCAAGCGTGACCGATCTGGGATTTGTCACCGGTCTGGGTGTTGGCGGGAACGTGGATTCGTTCCTTTACGAGGTGGAGCTGACCGGCGGCACAAATAACACGTGCCTCGAGGTCGAACTGGTCAACCTGACCCTCTCCGGCGGTCCGACAACAGTTCAGGGCCTGAGCATCAAGGGCGATGCCAACGCCAGTGGTGGTGTGACGGTCATCGATCTCTCGGTGATCAAGGCCGACCTTGGCATTCCTGTGGATGCCACCAATGCCGCCTCGGATATCAACGTGTCGAACGGCCTCACGGTCATCGACCTGTCGGAGTCCAAGGCCTCGATCGGCGGTGCCGCCACCTGCAACCCCTGATGCGGTTGTGGCGAGACCTTTTCGCTTGAATGTGCATCACCGCGTGGGCCCGGATCCCTGGAAGGATTCGGGCCCATGCTCTTGTCCATGCTCAGGGTTCCGGATTCCTTGAGGCAGCCCGGCATGCGGCATTTTTGGAATTTTAAGATTAGATGAAGCCCAGACTGGGGTGGATGATCGGATTTTCGCGTGACATATAATGCGTCAATTCCGGATGTCGGGCCCGGTCTTGGCGAATGGGCATGGAGACGGTAAAAAGAGAAGGCCGAAATCGACATCACGGCCCTTCACGGGGGTCAGGCCGGCGCGGCTTGGGCCTCTCGGAAGTGAAGTGAGCATATCGAAAAGAGACGGACTCGATGGGCAATCCCTTATACGACGACACGGGCGGTCTGCGGCCCTGGGTGACTTATACGACGGTCGGTCTGGCGGTGCTGGTCGGCGGCTACCTGGTCTATGGGGCCTGGTTCGGCAGTGACGGCCCCAGCGCAATCACGCTGAAGTGCATGGAAGAGGGCTGCGACTATGAGCGTACCCGTCCGCTCCAGTTGGGCGAAAGCCTTCCGCTGAAGTGCCCGGACTGCGACAAGCAGAGCGTTGTGACGACGCGAGCGTGTCCGAACTGCAAGACCGCGGTAATCCTCAACGAGGACCGGGGTCTTGCCCCGCCGGCGAAGTGTCCGAAGTGCAATGAGGAGGTCTGGCATGGCAAGTAAATCCGGTCGTCGTCCCCGCGGTTTTACCCTGATCGAGGTACTGGTCGTGGTGGCCATCATCGCGCTGCTGGTCAGCATTCTGCTGCCGTCGCTCCGCCGTGTGCGTGAGCAGGCCCGCGAACTCGCCTGCGGCGCCAACCTTTCCCAGATCGGGAAGGGCATGATCATGTATGCCAACACGCAGAAGGAGTTCATCCCCGGCTCACCGTTGACGACGGGGCGCTGGTTCGTGGAGGCTCCGTCCTCCAATGTGGCGAATAACTGGCAGCCGTTCTTCAGGGGTTTCAACCGATACGTCGTCGAATGGTTCGACTATGCCACGCCGATTCGGAAGGAAATGTTCGGGGCCAATATCGCGCCGAAGCCCCAGAACATCACGCAGGTCAACAAGCTGAGGCAGAAGCTGTTCTCTGAAGCGACGGATGGGATTTTTCACTGTCCTTCCAATCCGGAACTCTCGGTGCCTTACAACAGCGAGGGCAACGCGTCCACCGCGGGGTATCCGACCATTCGGGCAACCAGCTACCTGACGATGCAATCGATCGTCAAGGGCGGTCCCGAGGTCTACCGCCGCCCGCCGGGAAGGGGTGCCAATCCGCCCTATCAGTTCGCCATCGGAATCGGGGGGGTGGATGACGAAATTCTACCTCCGGAGAATTATCTGCCACAGTTGCCGCGCATCGGCCGCCGGCTCGACATGAAGGTCTTCCTCGCTGATGGCGTGCGATTTTTTGATCCGGACTGCTCGATCACCATCGACTGTGAAAACGGCGTGATCGACTACAACATCTCGCCTTCAGCGACCAAGGGTTTCCTGACGGCGACCCCCCCGTCGGTCCGAAACTTCTCGTCTTCCGGGACCGAGAGCCGCGAGTACACGGTGGCGCGTCGCTATTCCTACCGCCACGGCAAGAGCGACCGCATGCAGTCGCTCTTCTTCGACGGGCACGTGGCCGGTCTCCGGGTTGACGTCAGCGGAAAGACCAACGACGGCGGCGGATTCCGAGGCGAGGCGGTTCAGCCGAGGTACTACTGGCCTTCGGGCAGCATCGTCCGTGAGCCGAACGAATTGCACCTTGGCAATATCCCTGTCGATACGCTGCTTCCCTAGGCGGAATAAGCAGGTCGAGAACACGATCGTCTCCTCACGCATCAGAAGCATTCGCGTGAATCCACGAAGCTTGCATTGCGCGCGTTCGACGCTACCCTGATAGACCGTTTCCAGTGAGCCATCATCTCGCGAGGATATCCGTATGCCTTTTCGTTGCGTCCTGACGATTGTCCTGTTGATTTCATGGATGAGCCCCGATCTCCCGGCCCAGACGGCAGCCGCCTCTAAATCGCCGACCATCATTGCCGATCAGGAGGCGATCCCGACCATCCCATGGGACGCGGCGGGGCGGTACGTAGGCCAGGAGGTCTTCGCCGTCGGCAAGGTCATCCGCACCGGCAAGAGCCGCAGCGGGCACAACTTTCTCAACTTCTCCAACAACTTTCGCGATTCGCTGACCGTGTTCATCCGCAACAGCAACGTCGGCAACTATCCCAAGCCGCCGCACGAGGTCTACAAGGGCAAGATGATCAAGGTGCGCGGGTTCGTCTACCTGCATGACAACAGCCCGAACATCGCCGCCAGCACGCCCGAGGTCATTACGGTGTTGCCGGATGATACGCCGTTGCCGCAAGTGAAAGATCGACCGCCATTGCAGCGGCGCGATGACGGGACGTTCACGCTGGCGACCTTTAACGTCCTTAACCTGTTCGACGAGGTGGACGACCCGTATCGCAGCGACGAGGGCACGCCCGCCAAGCCGCGATCGGAACTCGAAGCGATGGCCCTGCAGTTGCGATCGATCAATGCTGACGTGTTGGCGCTGCAGGAGGTGGAAAATCGCGGCTACCTCGAGCGGTTCTTTCGTGTCTTCGTGCCCGAACTCGGCTACGAACATATCGTGCTGATCGAGGGCAACGATCGTCGGGGTATCGACGTGGCGATTGCGTCGCGGCTGCCGGTGGGCGAGGTCACGTCGCACCGCCATCTCATCTTCCCCGATGGCGACGGTGAGCCGATGCGCTTCCGGAGGGATCTGCTCCGCGCCCGAATTCAGCCCGAGAAGGGAAAGCCGTTCGACGTCTACGTCGTCCATCTCAAGAGCAAGGGCGGCCAGGATGAAGGGATCGACATCCGTCTCGGCGAAGCCCGTGCTATTCGCAGTCTCTTCAATGACACGCTCACGCATCATGAGGACGCCCATTTCGTGATCTGCGGCGACTTCAACGACACGATCGACAGTGAGCCCCTGCAGACCATCACCGGTTCCGGCGAAATGAGGCTCGTCAACTTCCTGAGCGATTTGCCGACCGGTGAGAAATCCGTTACCTATAACCAGGCGCCTTATCTTTCGATGATCGACTTTATCCTGTGCTCGCCGGGCATGGCCGAGCGCTACATCGAGGAGTCGTACACGATTCACCCCGGCAGTCCGGAGACCACCGGATCCGATCACAATGCCGTGGTGGCCCGGTTCAAGCTCGAGGCGGAGTGATCCCGCGTTGTCGATTCGCGACAGGTCCCCAACACGCATCGGTTGAGATGGTATGCAGCATCGTCCGGTCAGTTCCTTTCATTCGCTGATTCACCACCTGCTGTTCGCATGTTGCCTCCTGGTGTTCGCGGCGTTCTTCTTCTGGCCGATCGCGCTCACGGTGAAGGAAGGATTCATCCCCTCGGGCGGTGAAGGTTTCACGCTGCGTTACATCTGGGGCGTGATGATCGACCCGGTGCTACGGGATTCGCTTATCAACAGCTTCCTCGTGGCGGTGGCGGTGACGGCATTGTGCATGGTGCTCTCGTTGCCCCTGGCGCTGCTGGCGACGCAGTATCGCTTTCCGGGCAAGGCCATCTTTGCCTCACTGATTCTCGTGCCGCTGATTCTGCCCCCGTTCGTCGGGGCGATCGGTGTACGTCATCTGCTCGGCCGTTTCGGCGCAGTCAATGCCCTGCTGATCGAACTGGGGTTGATCGACCCGGCCAACGCGATCGACTTCCTCGGTGAAGGGCGCTTCTGGGGTGTCGTCGTCATGGAGGCGCTGCACCTCTACCCGATCATTTATCTCAATGTCACCGCCTCGCTGGCCAATCTCGACCCGGCCATGGACCAGGCGGCGCAGAACCTCGGCGCGTCGTACCTGACGCGCGTTCGCCGCATCATCCTCCCGCTGATTCTGCCCGGTCTCTTCGCCGGCGGAACCATCGTCTTCATCTGGGCGTTCACGGAACTCGGTACGCCGTTGATGTTCGACTATTACAAGGTCGCGCCGGTGCAGGTGTTCTGGGGGATCCAGGAACTCGAGTCCAACCCGCGTCCGTACGCGCTGGTGATCGTCACGCTGGTGATGTCCGCCGGTCTTTACCTGGTGGCGAAGCTGCTGTTCGGGGGGCGCGGCCACGCCATGACGACACGGGCGATGACCGGAGAATCCGTCAAGAGGCTCAGTTTCGGGAAAGGGCTGCTGGCGGCGATTCCGTTTGCGGTCGTGATCGCCCTGGCCATCCTGCCGCATCTCGGCGTCATCCTCGCAGGCGTGTCGCAGGAGGGGCAATGGTATCGATCGGTCCTGCCTACCGGGTGGACGGGCGATCACTTCCACGGTGTGCTGACGCATCCTCTGGCAAGTCGCTCGATCAACAACAGTCTGAAATACGCGAGCCTGGCAACGTTGCTCGGGCTGATCTTCGGGTTCACGATTTCGTACCTGACGGTTCGCGTCCGCATTCCCGGGTCGAAGCTGCTCGACAGCCTGGCCATGCTTCCGCTGGCGGTGCCGGGGCTGGTTCTGGCGTTCGGGTACGTGGCCATGTCGCAGCTCTGGCCGATCCGGCCACTGGCGGAGTACTTCGCGGAGCGGGAATGGACGGACGCGGCCTCGCTGCTGCAGGTCACCGGGAAATCGCCGAATCCGCTGTTGTTTCTCGTCGTTGCGTATGCGATCCGCCGCCTGCCGTATGTCGTGCGTTCGGTGAGTTCCGGGCTGGAGCAGATCGCCCCTGAGCTTGACGAGGCGGCGGAGAATCTCGGGGCGTCGACCATGACGCGCATTCGGCGCGTGGTCATGCCATTGGTGATTCCGAATCTCATCGCCGGCGGATTGCTGGCCTTCAGCTTTGCGATGCTGGAAGTGAGCGACTCGCTTATCCTTGCGCAGATCGAGGATCACTACCCGATGACCAAGGCCATCTACGCACTGTTCCAGCGGCTGGGCGATGGGCCGTACATCGCGAGTGCCATGGGTGTGTGGGGAATGGCATTGCTGACGGTGACGCTGGTCGGGGCGTCGGCAGTACTGGGGAAGAAGCTCGGCGCAATCTTCCGTGTGTGAACCCTATCGCATCGCTGCGATCTGGCGGTAGTTCTTCAAGAAGAACTTCGTCCACTCACGCCGGTCCTCCAACTGATGATCTTCCGACTCCTCCCATTTCTCGCGTGATTCGTCGAGGCTTTCCGGTGTGAAGGGCAATGCATCGAAAAGGGCGAGCATCTCATCCCGTTTTGCCGGATCGTCTTCGGCATGGATCGCCTTCCACGCGCGAATCAGTTCGTGATGCGTATCGATGGCCATGGCGTGCAGGACGGGCGAGAGAACGTCGTAGTAACTGGGCGTGCCCTCCGGGACTCGCATGGGCACATCGTAGGGATTCTGCCGATCCACGAATTGATCGCCATATTCCTCGTACACATCGCGGCGGATGGGTGAACGCCTGAGCTCATAACGTTCGGGGCCGCCTTCCGAGCCCTTGGGCATGGACCAGATGATCTGTCCCCCGGGCGTGAGCAGGAACTCGACGAAGCGAATCGCCATTTCGCGATGCGGCGCACCGCGGAGCACCGCCACGGGATCGGCGTTGACGATCGTTTCGCCCTCGGGTGCGAAGTAGGCCATGCGCGATCCGCCGACGGCCTGCGCCTGGTAACGCCCGTAAAAGTCGATGGACATGCCCACCGCCGCCTGCCCCGACGCGACGTCGTTCGGGACCTGGCTGGACGAGGAGGCAAAGTAACGCGCATTGGCGGCGGCGCGACGCAGCGTCGACCAGCCATCGGCCCATCCGTATCGCTGCATGATGGCGTCGTAGGTGACGCGAATCGATCCAGAGTGGGAGGGGTCCACCAGCGCCACCCAGCCGGTCAACTCCGGCGTGGTCAGGTCGCGCCAGGAAGTCGGTTCCTCCAGGTTCAGCAATTCCAGCGCGTCGCGGTTGTAAACGATGCCGAAGCTGGTCAGCACGACACCCCACCAGTGGCCGTCCTTGTCGTACAGCGGGCGGCCGGCCAGCTCTGATTCGGGAAAGGTGGCGTTCACAAGATCGGGATCAAGATCGATCGGCTGCGTGATGGAGACCTGGCGTTCCGAGCCGTCCGGCATCGTGACGGTCACGCCGGGTTTGAGCTTCTTGTTGAAGAAGTAATCTCCGCCACCGAAGACGATGTCGTAACCCGCCCCCTCGTTCTCCTTGCCCTCGCGTGCCAGGGCGACGTACTGGCTCTCGAGCATCCGCTGGACGTCGCCCGTGCCTCCGATGACACGCCAGTCGAGATCGACTTCCTCGTCATATTTGTTCCTGTACCAGTCCTGGAAAGCACGGCCGATCTCGTAGCGGATCTGTTCGTTGTGGGGGGTAATGATCACCAGGGAGACCGAGTCGTTGCCGACGCGCGCAGCGGGCCGATAGAGGAGCGGCAGGCCGAGGATCACTCCCAGCGCACCGGCGATGACCAATCGAGGCAACCAGTTTCGCATGCATGACCTCCGTAACGATCCCATGGCGAGACCTCGCCGGGAGGACAGTCTGCCCCAAACTCCGTTTGGGAACAAGGCCGCCTCCCCTGTGCAGGGGAATCCCGGGAGGGTAGAATACCCGCCGCCATGATCGGGATCACGCTCCAGAACATCACCAAGCTCTACGGTGCGACCCGCGCCGTGCACGACGTCACTCTGACGATCGAGCCGGGTGAACTCTTTTTCCTGCTCGGTCCCTCCGGTTGCGGGAAGACGACGCTGCTGCGGATGATCGCCGGATTAATCGAGGTGTCGAAGGGGACGATTCGCTTCGGCGATCGCGACGTGACGCGTGTTCCTACGGGGCAGCGCAATACCGCCATGGTGTTCCAGAGCTATGCCCTGTGGCCGCACATGACCGTGGCGGAGAATGTCGGCTTCGGGCTCGACGTACGTAAGCTGGAGGCGAGTGCCAAGACGGAGCGTGTCCGCCAGGCGCTGGAAACGGTCCAGATGCAGAATCTCGCCGATCGGAAGCCGGCTCAGCTTTCCGGCGGGCAGCAACAGCGTGTCGCCCTGGCCCGGGCGCTGGCGGTTGAGCCCGACGTCCTTCTGCTGGACGAGCCTTTGAGCAATCTCGATGCCAAGCTCCGCATGCAGATGCGTTCCGAGATCCGTCGAATATGCGACGCCACGCAGGTGACGGCGGTGTACGTGACGCACGATCAGGAAGAAGCCCTGACGATGGCGGACCGCATCGCGGTCATGCACCAGGGTAAGCTGATGCAGGTGGGATCGCCGCGCGAGCTCTACGAGCGGCCGGCGTCGTGCTTTGTGGCGGACTTCCTGGGGCAGACGAATTTCATTCCCGCCAAGGTGACTTCCGCGTCAGGCGGGACACTCTCCCTGGAAACGAAGATCGGCACGCTCCAATCGAAGACCTTCGCCGATGGCATCGAGCAGGGGGCCAGCGTCACGTGCAGCATCCGCCCGGAGGCGGGGCGCATTCTCGCGAACGGGGATGCTGCCGCGAACGCGTTTGAGGGCACTGTCAAGAACTCCGTCTACCAGGGGAACCTCACGCAGCACACGATCGTGATCGACGAGTCACTCACGCTCAATGTGAACGAGCTTCGGCCGCGCATCCATCCCCAGCCCGGCGAGAAGCTGCGCATCGGTATCGATCCCGAAGATGTCGTCGTCCTGGCGGAGACTTCACCCCGGTAGTTTTCAAGCATGCCCAAGCGATTCACGAACACACTTCGGGCCGCGTTCCTGTTTGCGCTGGTCTTCGTGTTCCCAGCTACGCTCTCAGGGCAGGGTGAACCTGTTCATCAAGGCGCGTCTTCCGTCATCCGGGTGGCGACCTTCAACGTCAAGGAACTCTCGCGCGAGAAGCTCGATACCATCGACTCAGAAGGCCGCGGTACGCATCGGCAACTCACCAGCGCCGCCACCATCATCCAGCTCGTCCGGCCGGACATTCTGCTGATCAACGAGATCGATTTCGATGAAGCTCACCGGGCCAACGCCCGCCTCTTTCTGACGCGATATCTTCATGTTGCCCAGCAGGGCACGCAGGCTATCGATTACGCGGACGTGTTCTTCGAGCCCGTCAATACGGGTGTGCCGACGGGGCTGGACTTGAACCGGGACGAGAAGCTCGACGGCCCCGAGGACGCTTACGGATATGGCCGTTATCCCGGGCAATACGGCATGGCACTCTATTCTCGCTACCCGATCGATCACGAGCGCGCCCGCACCTTTCAGCTATTGCTCTGGAAATCCGTACCCGGCCACCTCATGCCCGACGGACGCGAGGGTCGGCCCGCATGCTACGACGAGGAAGCACGGGATCGGCTCCGACTGTCGAGCAAGTCGCACTGGGACGTACCGGTCAAGATCGGTGACGTCACGCTGCACCTGCTGGCGTCGCATCCCACGCCGCCAGTCTTCGACGGACCTGAGGATCGCAACGGTCGGCGCAACTTCGACGAGATTCGTTTCTGGAAGGATTACCTCACCGGAGGGACCGCCGCAAACTATATCCGTGACGACGAGGGAGACATCGGCGGACTATCGCGGACTGCCAAGTTCGTGATTCTCGGCGATTTGAACGCAGAGCCCGTGAAAGGCGAGTCAGTGAACGGGGCCAAGGCCATTGATCAGCTCTTGGACCATCCGAGGATCCAGGATCCCCAACCGGAAGCGCGATCGCAGGTGAAGCGAAGCCATCGCCTGCCAGGCACGAAGCCGACTCACCGCGCGACGTACACCTCGAATTTCGGGCGGCTTGATTACGTTCTGCCCGGGAAGGATCTGCGCGTGATTGATCGTGGCGTATTCGCCCCTGCGAAGGACTCCCCTCAACACGCCCTGGTTCATCTGCCCGACGGCGCCAGCGATCACTATCTCGTCTGGGTCGACATTGAACTCGATGCGAAATCACGCTAAGCCGATCATCCCGTCAAGCCGGTCATCCAGTCGGTCACGGCATCGACCACGGTCTGTATGATGCCATCGGCATCCAGACCGGCATCCTGCGCTTCCATGATACGACGCACGAGGGCGCTGCCGATGATCGCGCCGTCCGCTTCCGTGCAGACCAGCCGGACCATCTCCGCCGTGCTGATGCCGAACCCGACGATCACCGGCTTGCCGGACTGCTCGCGCAGACGCCGCACGTTGTCGACCAGTTCAGGGGGAAGTTGGTTGCGTTCCCCGGTGATTCCCGCCACGGACATGTAGTACACGAACCCGGTAGCCAGTTTCGCAATTTTCGCGCGCCGTTCCTCGGGAGAGACCGGAGAGACGAGCATCGGCAGTACCAGTCCCTGATCGCCGAGGACGTCCACCACCTGCGGCGCCTCCTCCAGCGAAACATCCGGAAGGATCAAGCCGTCCAGCCCTGCCTCGGCGGCCTGCCTGGCAAACGCATCCGGCCCGATGCGGTAAACAATGGAGTATGAAAGCATGCCCAGTATCGGAAGTTCACTTTTCCGCCGGACCTCCGCCACCATTTCCAGGATGTCGCGCACGCGAATCCTGGTGTCGAGCACACGCGTGAAGGAGGTCTGGATGGTCGGCCCATCGGCAATCGAATCCGAATAGGGAAAGCCCAGCTCCACGGCGGTCACTCCTGCCTCCGCCAGCGCGAGCAGGATCTGTTTCGTCGTCCCGAGATCCGGCAGACCGGCCGTCACGTAAGGCAACAGGCCCTTGCGTCCGTCCGCGCGAAGCCGGGACAACGAGTTCACTATCCGGTTGTCGGAGTCGCTCATGCTACGTAACCTGTTCCTTCGGAGATTTCGCGTCGATGCCGTGCCGGGATCATTCGCAGAATATAGCTTGGCCCGTCGCGCGTTGCCAGTGTCGATTGACCGCGGAGCGGCGATCCCCAATACTTGCAGCGATGCGGGATTTCGAACGCAACGTGCCCGAAGGGAGTCGACGGCCGTGAAAGCGCTTCTGTTCCAAGACAAGCTTCAATTCACACAGCGTCACCCCGACCCCGAGCCGGGCGAGGGTGAGGTCCTGATCGACGTCTCCCTGGCGGGGATCTGCGCCACCGATCTGGAAATTACCAAGGGCTACATGGGGTTTCAGGGCGTCCCGGGCCACGAATTCGTGGGGCGGGCCGTCAAGGGATCGCGCGGGTGGAAAGACAAGCGCGTCGTTGCGGAGATCAACTGCGTGTGCGGGCGTTGCGACATGTGCCAGAGCGGACTGGCCAACCACTGCCGCCGGCGGACCGTGGTCGGTATCGCCGGGCGCGACGGAGCCTTCGCCGAACGCGTCGTGGTACCCGAGCGGAATCTCCATGCCTTGCCGGACGCCATCTCGGATGAGCAGGCGGTCTTTGTCGAACCTCTTGCGGCGGCCTACCAGGTCATCCACCAGGTGCCCATCGAAAAGCGAATGCGTGTTGTGGTCGTGGGGTCCGGGAGGCTGGGACTTCTCGTGGCCCAGGTTCTGCACCGGACCGGTTGCCAACTGGAGGTCGTCGGCCGAAATGAACTCACCTTGAGGTTCTGCGAACGAAAGGGCATCCGCGCGACGCCGGTTGCCGATTTTGTGCCTCGCGGCGACGCTGATGTGGTGATCGATTGCACCGGTGCGGCGGAGGGATTCGCCCTGGCGACGCAAGTCGTGCGTCCGCGAGGCGTGTTCGTTCTGAAGAGCACTTACGCCGGGGGCGCACCGCTGGAACTCGCCCCTCTCGTCGTGAATGAAGTCACGGTCGTCGGCAGCCGTTGCGGTCCATTTCCCGAAGCGATCCAGGCGCTCGCTCACGAAACGATCGACGTGGAAACCATGATCGGGCGAACGCTGCCGCTGGAGCGCGGTGTCGAAGCTTTCGACATGGCGCGGGATCCCCGCTTTATCAAGATTCTCCTGAAATGTGAATAGCAGGACCCTGAATTCGAGAGTGTTCATGATAGAAGAACAGCATGGATCCTTGCGGTTACTGCGATTCGAAGGGCTCGCCCGGGAGTCGGGCCTGATTCACGCCGTGACCACGCGCCCGCAAAACATGGCGTGTCATCGCGGAACAGACAGGGAGCATGCCCTCGCCGCCCGCCAGGAACTTTGTGATGTACTCGGCCTCGCATTCGAGCGACTCACGTGCCCGGAACAGGTCATGGGCGCGGAGATCATCACGCTTGCTGATGGAGATGCGGGCTGCGGACGCGACGGGCGTTCCTCCTCCGTGCGCTTCGTCGATGGACTCATGACCGACCGTGCCGGTATTCCTATCCTGCAGATGTCCGCCGACTGCCCGCTGATCTGTGCGTACGATCCCGACCGACGCGTGGTCGGCACCGTTCATGCCGGTTGGCAGGGGACCGTGGCCGGCGCGGCCCGACACCTGATTGAACGTATGCGCATCGAACATGGCTGCGAGCCGGTTCGGCTTCACGCAGCGGTAGCTCCTTCAGCGGGGCCAATGAGTTACGAGGTGGGAGAGGTTGTGCTCCGCGTGGCGCGAACGCGATTGCCCGATGCCGACGAACTGATCCGGCAACGCAACAGCATGCTCACCTTTGATCTGTGGGAAGCCAATCGCCGCCACCTCATCGAAGCGGGGGTGCCCGCGTCGCGCATCGAGGTGGCGGAACTGGACACCATGACCGACGATCGCTTCTGGAGTCACCGCCGCGACGGCGCGAACGCGGGGCGTTTCGCCCTCATCGTGGCGTTGGTATGAGAATTCGTGTCACATGGCGCTTAGTTGGCTTGGCCGAGCGCGGAAGGCGGCCCACGGTTAAGACTGTTACTTCAACTCGACGTTCCAGTACGCATGATCCAGGAACTGCTTCCAGGTCCGGTACCGGTCGTTGGAGAGTTGAATGTTGATCAGCGGAGACCGCCGCGGCTTGACCGGCTTGGTGATCAGGTGCATGTTCGCCTGTTCCGGGGTGCGACCGCCCTTGCGCACGTTGCAGTCCAGGCAACTGCACACCACGTTTTCCCACGTGGTCTGTCCGTTCTGACTCCGCGGAATGACGTGGTCGATACTGAGATCACTGGTCGAGAACTTCTTGCCGCAGTACTGGCAGCGGCAACCGTCCCGCGCGAAGATGTTCTTGCGGTTGAACTTCACGCTCCGTCGCGGCAGGCGATCGTAGACCGTCAATCGAATGATGCGCGGTACGGCCACGCTGAAACGCATCGTCCGGACCCAGTCATGGGCATGCGGCTCGAAGCGCTGCTTCATCTCGCTGACTTCACGCCAGGAATCAAAATCGTAGGAGAGATACTGGCCATCCTCGACGTGGATGACCTCCGCCAGGTTGCGATACAGGAGCGAGAAGGCCCGCCGGACATTCGTGACACGAATGGCCATGTAATTGCGATTCAGGATCAAGACGTGACAGTTCAATCCCGAACGCAGTACACCCGATAAGGGGAGCCCCGAAGGAGGCATAACCGCCGTTGGATCTGCGGGATATGGGAAAACGAAACCCTCCTCAATTGCCTGCCAATGTCAAGAGTGCCCAGGGCAATTGGAACTCACTACTTATGATTATACGCCTACCGCCGGGCTCGATCAACATGCCTGCATGTGAAGACTCTATGAGCAAGATCGGCTCGCAGGCCGTTTGCGCGGAGCGTCATGCGAAACCCGGCATACTTCAGGATTGATTGTCCCGGCCCCATCGCGCGAAGATCCGCCCCCGGGCGTCCGCGATACCGACACAGGCGATCAGCATCATCGACCCGGCGGCGGGGAGCAGGTTCCGCGCCAGTGGTTCCGTGGCCGCGGCTGAAAACCATATCCAGAGTCCCAGGCTAGCCCCTGTATAGACGTACCAGCGTCGATCCGGGTCGCGCCATGAAGTCAGTATCGCCCAGGCGACGGGGATCAGGACTACGAGGTGGAAGGCCAGCAGTGGACGACCGAACGTACCGTCTGCGGTCTGGTTCAACGTCCGCAGCAGCCGCCCTTCCATCCAGCGGATCGGTACCAGCGGATGGTGTCGGAATTCGTGAACCAGAAATCGCAGCGGGGCCGGCGGAGTTTCGGGGGGCTGCTCGGATTCCCAGCGTCGCGCATGGGTGGCGAGTTCGGATCCATCGCCGCTTTCCATTTCGACCCAAAGTTCACTTCGGATACTCTTGAAACGTTCTTCACGATCCTGGGCACCGATCGCGAATACAAAAACCGGAATCGTCACAGCCGCAAACGCCACGAGCATCAGCAACGGCGAGAGCAGTCGCGTCCGCAATCGACCGCTTCTGAGCAGCATCGCAATGGCGATCAGGGCGGTAAGGCCCACCCCGGTCAAGGACATGAGCGTCACGGCTGCGCAGACGGCCCCCACGCCCGCCGCCTTGACGAAACGTCGCGATCGGGACCACGACAGAAGACACCACCAGAGCAACGCGGCCAGCGCCACAAAGACCATCAGGCTCGTCTGTCGCTGCATCGTGAGGGCCGCACCCGGGTGGGCAAACCAGAGCAATCCGACGACCCATGCCGCGATCGGACGTCGCACCGCGCGGGCGGCGAAGAACCAGGCCGTGCCGGCGAGCATGCCCGCCAGGACACCGAGCACAAACAGGCACGCATGCACCTGCTGCTCCTGCGAGAGGAAGGACTCGACCAGCAACGCCAGCCGTTCGAATAGCCAGCCATGCATGTAGGCGGTGGAGATGGAATGCGTCTGATGGGGGAGGACGAGCTGGAACGACCAGACGGCAATCTGGGCCGCCGACGCCATGACCAGCAGGATGCTGACCGACACGATCGGATGGTGCAACAATGATGAACTTCGAGGTGTGACGGGGCGTTCTCCAGCGTGACGTCGTTCGCGACGTACGTGGTCCGGCTTTGTCGCTTGGGGAGTCACATCCATGGACTGGGAATCGGTTGCGGTCCCGGATCAGCGGAGGCGAAAGACGATCACACGAGACGCCTATTCCTCTTCAATTTCCTTGACCTTGCTCGCCACGAGGTCGTCAATCTGCTTCTCGTACTTCTTGGTCAATTCCTGGATATTCTCTTTGGACTTGTCGGCATCGTCTTCCGCAAGCGTCTTGCCCTTCTGCTCGGCATCCACGAGTTTGTTGGCGTCGCGCCGGGCATTGCGGATGGCCACCTTCTGGGCCTCACCCATTTTCCGTACCTGACCCAGCAACTGCTGGCGGCGCTCACCGGAGAGCGGAGGAACGGGCAGTCGAACAATTTTGCCGTCATTCATCGGCGTGATGCCGATCTCCGAGGACTGAATGCCGCGCTCGATATCCTTGAGCGTGCTCGGATCGAACGGCTTGACCATGAGCGTGTTGCCTTCCGGCACGGAGATGTTGGCCAGTTCGCGAAGTTCCATCGTCGAACCATAGGACTCGACGGGTATCTTGAGATGCTCGACCAGCGCGGGGGTGGCGCGACCCGTTCGGATGCCACGCACCTCGTGCCGCATGAACTCCACGGCCTTTTCCATGGCTTCTTCGCACTGTAACTCGATGTCATCCGCAGGCATGGACGTAATCTCCGTTTCGACTGGGAAATCCGACGATGAAGCTGACATTGTAGAGCGACGCCGGGACAGGGGCAACTGGCAGGTGAACAAGCGGAGACGGCATTGCCGGCGGATGGAGAGCCGTTCTTCGCGTCCTGCCGGCCCACGAGGGAGCCTCGCTCTGGGGCCGGATGTCACCGATTCAGTTACCGCCCCGAACGGCAAGCGGGATGGGGCAGTTCTTCAAACACTCCGAGGCGAAGGCGATCTTGTCATCCCGCGGAATGCCCGCTTCCTCCACGCGCTCCATGATGTACGTGCGGCTCCATTCGTCGAACTGCTCTTCCTGAAGCTTACGTACGATTTCCGCCTGCGCTTGCTCGAAGGTCTTGGTGTGGGCCGGCTTCATCATGACGGCCTTGACGATGAAGTACGACACGGGCGTTTCCACCAGTCCGCTCACCTGCCCCTGGCGAAGCCGGAATAACTCCTCGCACGCCAGCGCCCAGCGCTTGACCATGCTGTTCGGTTGAAGTTCCTCCCATACACCGCCTTCCGACGCGCGAATGCCGTCGGAATGTTCTTTCGCCATGTCCTCGAAGGAAGCGCCGCCGCGGATTTCGCGAAGAATCTGCTCCGCCCTCGCCCGGGCGGCGGCCTTCGCTTTCGAACGCGTCGCATCACTGGCACGATCATCGATCAACCGGCCATCCTGGTCCTTGAAATGAATCTCGATCAGGGCGGGGACGGCGGAAGGCGTTGACGTGAATTCATCGCGATGCGAATCGTAATAGTTGACGATGTCGCGACGGGTAGGCTGTTTGCGGACAAGTTCGAATCTCTGACGGAGATACGTGTACACCATCGATTGTTCCTTGGCGCGCTCGAGGGCCTCGTCGTACGTCATGTCGAATTCAGCCAGGTGTTTCTCGTAGGCCGCCCGGGCGCCGCCGTAACGGGAACGGATCAGGCGCAGCAATGCTTCCTCCGCCTCGCGTGCGAAAATGCGCTCGAACCGCTCCTCCTCGAAGCGCCGCTTGGCTTCGCGAAGAATCACGACATGGGCGAGCCGTTGCTGAACCTGGCGGAGAACTTCCCGCTGGGCGTATTCGATGTACTCGGAGGTCGACAGCTCCTCGACCTTGACACGCAGATCCTCCATGATCGGTTCAAGGACGTCGGCGATGATGATCGCCTCGCTGTTGACGAAGAGCGCGTGCCGTCCGCGGGGGATGTCGGGCGAGGTCAGGTCCACGTCGGGCTCGGGCTCGGGCTCCGACTGCGATCGTGTAGCCACCGGCGGGGGTGACTTGCTGCGATCCACGTCCGGATGGTAGTACGCCTTGTGTGCCACTTCATGGTCTTCGCGCTTCGGTCCGGGTTTCTTGCCGTCGCATCCCCACAAGGCGATCGCCGGCGAACAAAGAAGGATATACGTCGCCACTCGATAAATACGTTCCGCATTGTTGCAGCGAGATCGATGCATGGAAGCCGTCCTGTCGTGTCCGGAGTTGTACGGATGACTCGGGTGTTCAATGTGTCTTTCAGGCGCGATTCGTGGTGGTGCCCATTGTAGAGACCGCCTCGCCGCCCTTCAACATGCGCCGCAGCACCGCCAGTAACGTCGCGGTCTCAAAGTAACTCGGGCTCAGGCGCAGATGGACCGTGGTCGGGTCGGCAAATCGCGCCGATCCGGGACTGTTGGCGAGGATCGGTTCAATCAGTCCCATCTGCTCCACGCGGAAGATCAGGTCGGGCGGATCCTGCGTGATCGACTGGATTTTCAAGGGCTGGGCAAGAATGCGAATCTCCGCCATATCCAGCAGCGTCTGCACGATCGGGGGATACTCGCCGAACGCATCCCGCAAGTCGCGTTCGAGTTGATCCAGCTCTTCCTGCGTCCGACAACGCACCAGCCGCCGGTAGATCTCCATCCGCTGCCGATCCGACTCGACGTAGCTCCGCGGGATCTGCGCGGGCACGTCCAGTTCGAGATGGACCGGCTTCCAATCGTCGATCGGCTCGTCCTTCATCCGGTGCACCGCCTGGTCGAGCAGCTGGCAGTAAAGTTCGTAGCCCACGGCGGCGATATGGCCGCTCTGTTCCGGCCCGAGGATATTTCCCGCTCCGCGAATCTCCAGGTCGCGCATGGCGATGCGGAAGCCCGCCCCGAGATCGGAGTATTCCTCGATGGCCTTGAGGCGCTTGGCGGCGTTGGGGGTCACGCCGCGCTCCGGTGAGAGCAGCAGGTAACAGTACGCCCGGAGCTTGTACCGGCCGACGCGCCCGCGCAACTGGTGAAGCTCCGAAAGACCGAACCGGTCCGCCCGGTCGATCAGCATCGTGTTGCAGTTCGGGATATCCAATCCCGACTCAATGATGGTCGTGGACACCAGCACGTCCGCGTCGTGCCGCACGAACTTCAGCATGATCTTCTCGAGTTCGCGATCCTTCATCTGTCCGTGGCCGATGAGAATCCGCGCGTCGGGGACGATCCGCTGAATCGTGTCGGCGAACGACTGGATGTCATGCACGAAGTTGTGCACGAAGTAAACCTGGCCGTCGCGGTTCAGCTCGCGGTGGATGGCGTCCTTGATGATCCGTTCGTCCCACGGGGCCACGCGCGTCACGATCGAGCGGCGATCCATCGGCGGCGTCGTCAACGAGCTGATGTCGCGAATCCCGATCAGCGACATGTGCAAGGTGCGCGGGATCGGCGTGGCGGTCATGGTCAAGACGTCCACCGTTTCGCGAAAATGCTTGAGCCGCTCCTTGTGCTCGACTCCGAAGCGCTGCTCCTCATCAATGACGACCAGCCCGAGATCCTTGAAGCCGACATCCTTGCTCAGCAGGCGATGCGTGCCGATGAGAATGTCCACCTGGCCCTTCCGCGCCCGGGTAATCACGTCGTTCTGATCTTTGCGCGTCTTGAACCGCGACACGCACTCGATGACGAAGGGGTAGTCCGCCATACGCTCGCGAAAGGTGCGCTCGTGCTGTTCGGCCAACACCGTCGTCGGCACCAGTACCGCCACCTGCTTGCCGTACTCGATGGCCTTGAACGCCGCGCGAATGGCCAGCTCCGTCTTTCCGTACCCCACATCGCCGCAGAGCAGGCGGTCCATCGGCTGAGTCTTGAGCATGTCCCGCTTGATCTCCGCCAGCGACGTGAGCTGATCCTCCGTCTCCTGGTAGATGAAGCTGCCCTCGAATTCGCGCTGCCAGTTCGTGTCGGCGGGGTAGGCGATGCCCTCCTGCGACGCGCGCATCGCCTGCACGCGCAGCAACTCCGCCGCCAGATCGTTGACCGACTCCTCGACCTTCGCCTTCGTCTTCGACCAGCGCGTGCCGCCGAGCTTGCTCAGGTTCGGGGCGATGCCGCCGGCGCCGATGTATTTCTGCACCAGGTCGATCTGCGTGACCGGCACGTGCAGCTTGGCTTTCTCGGAAAACTCCAGCGTCAGGTATTCCTGGGACTTGTCGGACTTGCCCTTGCGCATTGTGCGCATGCCGGTGAATCGGGCGATGCCGTGCACCACGTGGACCACGTAATCGCCCGGGTGCAGGTCGAGCCACGTTTCCAGCGGCTTGGCGGCGTGCGACTTGCGGATCCGTCGGCGCTGCTGGTAGCGGTGAAAGACTTCATGATGGCCGACGACCGCCAGATCGCCGTCCGGCCAGTCGAACCCCCGATGAATCAGGCCGATCGTCAGATGCAGCCGCGGCGGAACGTCACCCAGCGTGTTCTTCCAGAGTTCGACGAAACGCTCACGCTCCGGCGCATTGTCGCAATAGAGAATCACGTCGCGCTGTTTGGCGAGCACGGCCAGTTCGCTCAGTGCTTCGGGCGTCTTCGTCTCGAAGCGCGTCAGGCTCTGCACGCCGAAGCGGAAGTGATCGTCCTCGTCGGCGACCGGCAGGGTATACAGGTGAAGCTGTGTGAACTCGGCAATCCGCAGCATGAAGCGCGTCACCGGCATCATGCCCGTCGGCGAGCCCAGGCGGTTCCAGAACGCGTCGCCGATCTCCTGAATCTCCGCCGGTTCGGACAGGGCGATGATCGTCTCGGCGGGAATGTAGGACAGGAAACTCGTCAACCGGTGCGGCTTGCCGTCGATGTCCGGGCCGACGTCGAACTCCGTGGCCGATGCCGTCGGAATCCGCACACGATCCATCGCCTTGCCCGAACGTTGCGTGCTCACGTCGAACCGGCGGATGGACTCGATCTGCTCGTCGAAGAAGTCGATGCGCACCGGCTCGGTGGTGGCGGGGGGGAAGATGTCCAGGATGTCCCCACGCAGCGCGTAATCCCCGGGCGATTCCACCTGGTCCAGCCGTGAGTACCCATGACCTGCGAGCCATTCGCCGATCACCCGCGGGTCGTGATTCTCGTTCACGCGGAGACGCAGCACGTGCATGCCCAGCGAATCCGCATCCGGCACCGCCTGCATCAACGCCTGCACCGGCGCGACGAGCATGAATCGCGAATCAGCCTCCGCTTCACCACCGACCTCGCCGTCCACCAGCCGAGCGCACAGGTCGATCCGCTCGGCATGAATCTCGTCACTGGCGGCGCCTTCGCCGGTGACCGTCTCGAACGCGCTGAACAGCTCCGGCGTAATCCCGGAAAACTGCTCGAGTTCGTCCCGTGCTTCGTCCGCCAGTTCCAGATGGGAGGTCACGTAAAGAAGTGGGCGTTTCAGCGCTTTGGCCAGGGCCACCGCCGCGGCGGGCGCGTAGCATCCCCACAGCCCGTCCGCCGAAACCACCCTCCGCGCCGCGTCTTGACCGGCATCGGCGGAGCGTGATTCCTTCTCGCGGATCCGGGCCACCAGGGTCCCGAACACCCTGTCGCCGCCAATCCTCTCGACGACATCAATCACGCTCACATCATATCCCCGCCAAGACGGCGGAGCCACACACGTGGAAGCCCCCCATCCGGGCCTCTGCACAGTCAGTCCCGCGACCATAGGGAGCGGAACTCGCGGAGACCGAGTTCGGCGCGCAGGGCTCTCCCGAGAGCACACACCAGTGATTCCTGGATCTTGGCATCTCCCCGGACTTCTTCTAAGCTGATCCTTCGAGCGACGGACACGCACTTCGCCGAAACAGTGAAGGGGACACCGGCATGGACACACCGACTCCGTTCGCGCAGGAACTGAATCTCGACGCCACGGGACGCATCGACCAGGACTGCACCTGCGTCGGCTGCGGTTACAACCTGCGCGGCCTCGACCCGAAAAGCATCTGCCCCGAGTGCGCCACGCCCATCGGCCGATCCGCCCAGGGCGACTTTCTGCGCTTCAGTGACCCGACCTGGGTGGAGACGCTGGCCGACGGCATGCATTGGATCGTCATCGGCATTCTGCTCTCCATCGGCATGGGTTTCTGCGTGGCCGGGGGCGTCGGGTACTTCTCTTACTCATCTGGCGATATGGGCCTGGCAACTGCACTGTCCATGCTCCTGACGCTCGGAGTGCAGGCCGTTTATCTGGTCGGCTACTGGAAGGTCACCACACCCGATCCGGCCAGGGAGGGGCAGGAATCGGGGATCACGACACGACAGGTCGTCCGGTTCTGGGCGGTCTGGTCTCTGGTCATGTCTCCCCTCGGGGAACTTCTCTTGGAGTTGATCGGGCCCCTGGGGCTTTCGATCAGCCTGCTCAACGGTGTGATCGGCATTGTGGGCATGTTCGCCGCCTTCCTCTATTCCATTCAACTCGCCCAGCGGATACCCGATGAATCCCTGGTCAAGCAGACCCGCATCGTCATGTGGGGAATGGCCATCGGAGCTTCGCTGATGCTTCTGATGGCGGCCGGAATGCTGCTGGTGACGTCCAGCGCGGGTGCAACTGGCGGTGGCGCCGCCGGCGGGGGAGGGTTGTTTCCCCTGCTGGCTGTGTTGTCCGGCGGCATGTGTCTGTTCGGAGTCGCGCTGCTCGTCTTCGGCATCTGGTCCATCGTTCTGGCCTTCCGCTATCGCACGGCCTTCCGCGATGCCGCCCACGACGCCCGCGCCACCTGGGCGAGTGAGACGCTATGATCGCGGGCCGAGAGTGTTGATTCCATGATCGCCCGACACACCATGGCGGTGACGCAGTGTCCATGAACAGCCCACAAGCCGACAGCCCGGCGGTCCGTCTCGATGCGAGTGGACACATCGATCAGGACTGCGCGTGCGTCAGTTGCGGCTACAACCTCCGTGGTCTGGATCCCGACCGAGTCTGCCCGGAGTGCGCGACACCCATCAGCCGCTCGATCCGAGGGGACTATCTTCGCTTCAGCGATCCGAAGTGGGTGCGACTCTTGGCTTCGGGCATGAATTGGGTTTTACTGGGACTCCTGTTTTCGATCATGTCGTGCTTTGGATACGTAGAAACTTTGAAAGTATTGATCGTCAGAAACCCACTGCCTGACGTAAGGACTTTGGGGATCGGAATCATCGTTCAGAGTATCTATCTGGTGGGTTTCTGGGCGGTTACCACGCCGGATCCGGCTTACCTTATCAGAGAAACCGAAATCACGATGCGTCGGATCGTGCGTCTCTGGGGTATCGTTTCTTTCGTGGTAAATCCCATAGAGCAAGCGATCCTCATGGAGCCGCTGGGGATGGGCGCGGCCGCGATCATCTTGAGCAAGTGCGTCGTCGGAGTAATCGGCTTCCTGGCCACATCCACCTACTTCGTCCAACTCGCGCGACGCATCCCCGATCACGAGTTGGCCAGACAAACTCGGGTCGTCATGTGGGGATTGGCGGTATGCTTACTCCTGATTCTCGTTGGGGTGAGTCTTCTGTTTGCGATGGGTTTCAGGCACATTGGAATGGTAGCGCAAGGTGTGGATGAGGTTCTCGGAATAGCGGTGACCGTTGCGCTCATTGGATTCGTGATCTTCAGTATCTGGACGATTGTCCTGGCAGTCCGTTACCGAACCGCCTTTCGCAAAGCCGCCGAACAAGCCCGCGTATCATGGGCAAGCGAGACGAGGTGATCGCGGACCGGGAGTGTTGATTCCATGATCGCCCGACACGCCATGGTGGTGACGCAGTGTCCATGAACAGCCCGCAAGCCGACAACCCGGCGGTCCGTCTCGATGCGAGTGGACACATCGATCAGGACTGCGCGTGCGTCAGTTGCGGCTACAACCTCCGTGGTCTGGATCCCGACCGAGTCTGCCCGGAGTGCGCGACACCCATCAGCCGCTCGATCCGAGGGGACTATCTTCGCTTCAGCGATCCGAAGTGGGTGGGGACACTGGCGAGGGGGATGAACTGGATCGTATTCGGCTTCATCAGTGCATGTGCCCTGGGCATCGGTATGGAGTTGGTTCTTGATCAGAACGTGACAACGGGCAATTCGCATCTCGATACACTTGGCGAGTCTCTCCTTGTCCTCGCCTTTCAACTTGTCTTTGTGAAGGGGTTCTGGCACTTGACGGAGCGCGAACCTTTCTGGAAATCCGCGGAGTCTGCGCTTTCTGCCCGCCGGGTGATCCGGTTGACACTCCTTGCCTCGCTGGCGCTGGTTCCGATGGGGTATCTCACCGACTACTTTCACGAAGTCAACGGAACAGCAGTGTTCTTTGTGGGGATTGTGGGTGTGAGCGCGGTATACAAACATATCATCTCCCTGGTCCGCCGCCTTCCCAATCGATCGCTTGAATGGGGAATCCGATGGCTGGTGACTGGCATCGGAGTTCTCTTTGCCTTCGCGTTCTTGAGTCTCCTCTTATCAGTCCTGTGGGATCATTTCTCCCTTGATAACATCAAAATGTACATCAGCATGGTGGTGATGATGCTGATGCTCCTTGGCTTTGCCCTACTCGGCATCTGGACCATGGTCCTGGCGGTCTGGTTCCAGATCGCACTGCACAAGGCGGCCAGGCAGGCGCGCGAAAAGGCGGCACTGCAACCATGAATGGACCGCAGACTGAAATCCCGAAAGAAGCCCTCGATGCAAGAGGTCACCTTGATCAGGACTGCAACTGCATCGGCTGCGGCTACAACCTCCGTGGGCTGGATCCCGAAAGCGTCTGCCCCGAGTGCGCCACCCCGATCGACCGATCTCTCCGCGGTCAATACCTACGCTACAGCGACCCGAGGTGGGTCGAGAAGCTTGCCGGCGGCATGGACTGGATCCTGCTCGGATTCGTCAGCACATTCATCCTGGGCCACGCATTGGTGATTGCTTACGACCTCAACGTATCGACGGGCAATCCGAACCTCGATATTCTCTCAGAATCTCTCCTAATCCTGTGTCTTCAATTTGTATTTCTCATTGGATTCTGGCGATTGACCGCGCCGAATCCCTGGCAAGCCGCGCCTGATTCGGAACTCACCGCGCGAAGCGTCGTGCGATGGACGATTCTCGCGTCGCTTCTGCTCGTTCCACCCGCCTATGTCTACTCGTATCGTATCAATCTGCAGTCGATGATCCTTTTCGCGATCACGAGTCTTGCCGCCCTCGTCGGGTTGATGGCCGCGTTTCGACACGCCGTCCAACTGGCCAGGCATCTGCCGAATGAATCGCTGGTCAGACAGACGCGCATCGTCATGCGAGGAATCCTTGTGGTCGCGGCAGCGGGGGCGATTGCGGTCTTGTGTGCCATCTGGGCCCAACGTCATGTCATGGCCTTCACTCCGACCGTTCAGTTGGCCATGATGGGAGCGTTCCTCTGTGGCATCGTTGTCCTCATCGGTGGATTGATCTTCGGCATCTGGTTCATCGTTCTGGCGATTAGGTTCCGAATCGAACTCCATCGCGCCGCAAGACAAGCCCGCGCGGCATGGATGCAGGATCCTCCGTCTTCTTCATGAGCATCCCGACGGGTGCCCCGGCGTGTTCCAAGCCGTGTTCGCGAATCGCACGGGTATCCCGTCCTTCGCAGGTCGACTCTAGAACGCCTTCGGCGTGGCGGCTTGTCACGGGGTTACACGTCGGCAAGTACGCTGAGCGCGACCTCATCGATCCTCATCCAGACTCTGCACCAGCGGCAGGACCCATTCGCACGCCGACCCTTCCAGCCACACATCGCTCGATAGCGTCGCGGTCGGGTCGATCGTGATGAGCTTCGCTCCCTGATCGCGGGCCACTTCCGGAAGCGACGCCGCCGGTTGCACGAGCCCCGAGGTCCCGACGATCAGCATGAGATCGCACGCCCGGGCGTCCTCTCCGGCCTGCGTCCAGTCCGGCTCCGCCAGCGGTTCGCCGAACAGCACGATCCGCGGCCGCGTCAGCCCGCCCAGCGACAGCGTCATCATTGGCGCGATGGCCCGGGCAAGCTTCGGCAGATCCCGAAGACCTCCCGTAACCGTCTCGAGCTTCGTCGCGATGTCCAGCAACTGCGCGCGATCCAGCAGGCGGACAAAGCGGCCTCCCGTCGTGACGATCTCGAACAGCGAGCCGTGAATCTCGCGGACCGTGGTGCTCCCGGCGTCATGATGAAGGCGGTCGACGTTCTGTGTGACGACCGTCACGGGCACATGCCGCTCGAGATCGGCGATGGCACGATGCGCGGTGTTCGCCTCGGCCCGGGCAACGGGGTGAATCAGTTTGAACAGGAACCGTGCGACCGTTTCCGGCTCCCGGCGCAGGGCGTGAAGCAGGCCCTGTCGCGTCGCGAAAATCTCCGGCGGAAACTCCGACCAGAGACCGCCATCGTCGCGAAATGTGTCGATTCCGCTCTCGGCCGAGACGCCCGCGCCGGTGAACACGACAACCCTCCGCGCCTCGCGCAGCAGCGTGACCGCACGATTGAAGGATTCCTGATGTCCCATGAGATGGCTTCCCGTGGCTGCCTGGGGCGATCAACCTAACGGCCGAACGCGCCCTCGACAAGGTGGAAGAGAAATGGCGAGGAGGACGAGATTTCACGACGAATACGGCGGTGGCTGGTCCTCACGGTCATCGCGTTTCGGTCTTTCGAACAGATCATCATCCCAATCGCCGTGTTCTTCGACGGGTGGTTCCGACGTAGTGGGGGCCCCGGAATTCGCATCGAAAGTAGACGCCCCTCCCTGTGGTGGAGGTGGAGGCTGTTCCCGGAGTCCATGCTGCCGTCCGAGGTCGTAGATCCAGTAAATCACCAAGCCGATGATACCACCAGGAAGGAAGAATACCATCGCAAGGCCGAGGAGTCCGTTCACATTGACGCGAAATCCACCCCCAGCAGCCAGATACACGCTGATGACAATCGCGACGAAAACGGACAGGCACCCGATACCCCCTCGAATGAAAGCCTTTCCGGAACCGGACATCGAAATGAGTCTCCCTCTACTCGAGACGTGGGCTACTTCGTAAAGAGGAATGCCAGTGTACACCTTAAACCTCGGATCAGAAAGGGGCCCCTTGTGAGTTCATCGTCTCAAGAGGCTGGCATCCCAGCGAAGGGCACGCTCCGGCTGCACGAAAACCCTGTGAAATTCCGATGTAGAGGGGAGCGATCCCGCCCCGCACGGCGATGGTGTATTGGCGGTCGGCGTACGGTCGTTTATCATGAATCATGCCGGTGCAAACGGGTGCACCGTACCTCGGCCACGGATGGCGACGCATGAGCGACATACGCGATCGGGATGAGGGACAGTTGAGTCTGACGTTCGGCGATGCGCCGGCCGTCACCGATCGCCCACGCGCGAACGGTGACACCGAGGCAGCCGGGGCTGACGGCGGCGATCCTGGAGGGAGTGCGTCCGCCGCCCCGAGCAGCGAGAGCGCTCCCAACAGCCGCAACGGCTCCGCCGGCACGAAACGGCAGACATCGAATCGGATTGAGGTTGACGACGTGGCACAGGCGACAGCAAAGCGAGGCAAGACACGAACGAAAAAGAAAGCCACCGCCGAGTCGATGGCGAAGATGCAGCGCGATATCTCCGTGTCGGAGTTTTTCGCGAAGAACCGCCACCTGCTCGGATTCGACAACAAGCGCAAGGCGCTGCTCATGACGGTGAAGGAGGCGGTGGACAACGCCCTCGACGCCTGCGAAGAATCGGGCAACTCGCCGGAGATCACCGTCGTGCTCAAGCAGGTCGGTGAGGAGCGCTACCGCGTCAAGATTCGCGACAACGGCCCGGGCATCGTCAAGCAGCAGATCCCC
>CAZUAQ010000039.1:0-55100 GCA_964618455.1 uncultured Planctomycetales bacterium
CGAGTGGTCGATCACCAGGTCGCACGGCACCTGGGGGTTAATCTTGGAAGGATCTCCGCCAAGCTGTTTCATGGCGTCCCGGAGCGACGCCAGATCGACGACGCTGGGCACGCCCGTGAAATCCTGGAGCACGACGCGCCCGGGTTTGAAGGGCAGTTCCTCCTCGACCGGCGATTTGGCGTTCCAGTTCGCCAGCCGGGTGACGTCCTCTTCATTGACCTGGAAGCCATCGGTATTGCGAAGCACCGACTCCAGCAGCACCTTGATCGAGTAAGGAAGTCGGCTGATGTCGGCGATGCCGTCCTCCGCCAGTTTGTTCAAGCGATAAAGCGTGACCTTGCCTTCTTTGGAATCGAGCATCGCTGCCGCGCCGAAGGGATTGTGTGTTGCTGCCATGGTATTCTCCATCCATTCCGCCGTTTGTCCCGGCCCGGGAAATCGGCAGGTCGATCAGCCGATCACGAGTGGGTTCAGCCGCATGATGAGCCGGGAATCGGGTATTCTACGTCTTACGCGTTGTGTGCAGAGGGATTGTAGCCGCCCGGCTCAGGCATGCCGAACAGTCGCCCCGCATCCGCCGCTGACGAGCAAGTGTGTCGATCCGTCGTCGATACCGACAAACACGCGGCGATTTCGCCCAAGGGCGACCCGAAAGCGTAACCGCTCGGTCGTGTCATGCCAATCACAAAGCCGACTACCCGCACATTACTCTCAATGCAGTTCACCGTCGCTCACTCGATCACGATCGGCCCGAAGTACGCCCGCTCCCAGTGATACTTGCCTTCCTGGTGCACCTCGATGCGAAGGTCGACGGCCTGCCCTTTGTTCCCGGACAGATCGATCGTTTCCTCCTCGAATTTGCCGTAGGTGCAGATGACCTTGTCGAGCCGCTTCTGTCCATCGATGAGCACCTCGAGCCGGAACTCGCCCACCCAGTCGCCCTCGCTGCCGAAGGACGAGATCGGAATGTGCAGCTTTGGCGTATCGGTATCCGGCACGTCGAGGTGGGCCTCCATGAACGCCGGTCCGTCGCGCTTCGGCACCAGCAGCATGACGTTCTCAATCCCGGCGAAGTCCGGCTTGTGCCCGGGGCCGAACTCGTAACCGCACGACAGCAGCGTGAACCGCGGATCCCAGCGCTGCATCTCCGAGGGCGGTATCGCAACGGAAATGATCTCCATCTGGTTCTCCCACTGCTCGAGCGGCGCCGCCACCGGGCGCTGCACGGGGATCTCGTACGCCTCTTCGGTGACACGTCCACCGGCGCGTCGGATGATCTGCTCCGCCAGGGTTTGACTGTCTTCAATGGCCTGCGGGAACGTGCGGGTGCTGTCTCCGAACGGCTTGTCCTTGATGCCGTCGAAGCCGGAGGTGTACCGCTTCGGCAGACCGCTGAAGCCCTTCATGCACCCAAGTACACCCACCGCCGTCGCCGGGTTGCAGTCGCTGTCCTGCCCGCAACGCACGCCGATCTCCAGCGTCCGCGCCACATTGCCCTGGCCGTAGAGCAAGGCGACCACGACGTACGCGCCGTTGAGCTTCGCGTCGATGTTGAACGGATCGCCCGGCACGCAGTCGATGTCGTCCTGCCATTTCTCCTCGATTTTGTGCCAGGTCGCGCGCCAGTCGTCCGGCTGCTCGTGATACCAGCGGATGACGTCGCTGATGCATTGATGGTACAGCGACTCGGCGGGGATGCAGGCCAGCCCCGCGCGGATCACCTTCTCGATGTCTTCGCTCTCGAAGTACGCCGCCGAGTACATGCCCGCCACGAACATGCCGCCATAGACACCGTCGCCGTAGTTCATCAGATGGCCGAAGACGTCGCAAAGCCGGTTGGACTCGCGCGGCAGTCCCGGGCAGATGATGCCGATCACGTCCGCCTCGATCTGGAAGTCGATATCGTCGGCGTGGCGGTTGTGCTTGGGATGGCCCGACATCGGCGGAGCGATGCCGTAGCGGATGTTCTGGCGGCCGGTGTTGTTGGCCTCGGCCAGGCCGTAGGTGGTGGCGGCGAAGGCCTCGCCCGCCTGGTGCATCGTGATGTCCGGCCCATGTTCGAGGAGGGCATCCAGCCAGGTCATCTCGACGTAAAGGTCATCCTGGTTGAGGGCACCTCCCACCTGTCCCGGCTTCCATGGCCGAATGGGGTCCTCCTGGATCTTGCCGTTGTACTCAAACTCGTACGGCGCCCCGGTCACCACGCCGATCATCTGACCGGCCCAGCCCCCGCGGCACTTGTCGAGATACACCTCCTTCGGCAAACGCTCCGGCGTGACGCACCCGCTCGATACACACGTCATCAGCCCCAGAATCCCGAACAGCCATCCTCGTCGACTACTGCCCACATGCCACCTCGAATGAACAACAACGAACCACACTGATCACGTTCGACTTGCTATCGACAACGCGAGGTACGGAGCGGCCGTACGCTCCATGCCAGTGCCGTATCATACAAAGGAAGGCTCTGGGGATGAACCGAAGGGCAGTCGTCGCTGACCGGAGAGGAAATCTCATTCCTCCGGCGGAGCGGATGGGGCGACCTGTCGCTTTCGCGGCTTCGCTTGATCGACGGCGACTCCACCGAAGAAACTCTGTTTCACGGCCTGCAACGTCTTTATGGGGAGCACAAGATGCCCTTCCAATGTCCGGCCTTCGTCGGATGTTGCGGCAGCCATGATGAATGGAGGTGCGTTTGGAACGTTGGAGTCGTCCATGGTGCCACCCATGGATTCAGCCTGGCGAGCAAGCAGCACGGGCATTTGAGCCACCTCGAACATCGCCATGTAGATGAGTTTTTCAGGGAGAGAATGGCTGGACTTTGCGTATCCCGCACTCTCGGCATAAGGGGATCGACCTTTCGTAATCAGTCTGGCCAGACGCCCATAATGAGCTTTCCCTCCTCCGACGGTGACCAGGACATGTTGCTCGCCGATCCGGCCCATCCGAAGCTCGATCGACTTGTTGCCCAGCATGTCGGTGAACATGTCGGCGAAGAAACCGGATTCCTCGGTCAGGCGCTTCGGATGGACGGTAAGCAGGTCGACGGGATGCCCTTCGAGGGATTCGGCTGCAGCCTTGAACTGATAGACGTCTACGGGCTCACCCTTGGTCTCGGAATCTGATCGTAAGTGAGAGATCAATCGGTCCGCCCCGGGCTTCAGCGCGGAACCCAACTCTCGTATCTGCGCCAGGCACTGCTCGCCATCCTCGAGAGTCAAGACCGTGGCATGACTGAGATAGCCATGCTTGCTCTCTTTCGGCAGCAAAACTTCGGATGTGTTGATTCGATTGATGTTGCTCCACAGGGTTTCCGCTTTGGTCGTAAGTATCTGGCGTTCTTCTTCAGTCAGCAGAGGGTTGTCGAAAGCTTCCTCGAACATGAAGCTCAGCATCCGGCGAAACTGAAGGTCATCGCTCACGAAATCCTGGAGTGACTCGAACTTCACGTTCGGGATGATGCCGGCAGAGGCAGTGATGACTCCCTTTTCCGGAACACCGAGAAGCAGAGAGGTTGCAGGCTGCCCCGGCGATGGCGAGTGTTTCGTGACGCCGTCTCTCGCATGAGCTGCGACAGCCAAACGAAGTCCGGTATTCGAGTCGACCTCCAAACCGCAGGTCACATCCTCGAGCGTTTCGGCCGAGGGCAGATGCCCCATCAGTAGAAACGTGTCGATCAAATTGATCTGGTAGGAACTGAATCCGGATTGCCCTCCGGCTTTGAGAAACGACTGCATGGAACGGACCATACGCGCGACGGTCTCTCCCCTGATCCAGATGAACGCATCCTGACGAGTGACAGGGCCGCTCCGCTCCGATGCGATTTTGTCGATCAGCAGTTGCCCTTCGTGGTCGAGAAGTTTCTTTACGACGGCGGCATGCTTGGAGATGATCAGCGTCGTCCGCTTTGTGGCCAGGTGGAGAATCCGGTCTTCCACCGAGTGCATGACCGGTCCGTCGCGCAGTTCTGCCTGTATATCCTCCCCGAAGAAGCGGGCATCTTCCCTGGGAAGCAAAATCGCATAGGTGGACAGTTGAGTGAGGAGGCTTGAACGCTCACCGATGCCGGGAAATACGATCCCTAGGGCGCCCGAGGGTTGCGGCTTGGCGTCAAGAGCAAGTTGGTGTTGGACGGCAGAAATCGGCGATGAAATCATGCTCTGCGGTCCGACCGGAAGGTCGAGATCCCTGGCAAGCGTCATCACTTCACGCTCTAGACTGGCTAGATCGGGTACGAAAAGGAAGCCGTTCACATCCGCAGGCACGATGTCGAGCGCCGGGGTCTTGAGGGCATTATCTTTCGCGATACTTGTCGAGGTGGTGAAAAGCATGAACAACAACCCGCAAAGGAAGGGGCGGGTCCGACAGTTTCTTCCGTTTGGGGCATGATTCGTGTGTTGGCGCTGCATAGAGCTCCTTTCATTCTGGTAGAGTGTGTAACAGGGAGCCTAGAAGGTGGGTAGTTTTTTGGCCACCGATGACCTCCGGACGAAACAATGGACAGCCGTGGGGGGCATTGCCATAATGCCGCTTCCGATTGTTGCACGCGAAGTCAAGCATGTGTGCGGGTTATCAATCTCCATCATGTCAACAGCGAGGTTTATCATGAAGCGGATGGCGCATTGGATAGGTCACGTCGTAATCGTTGCGATGTTGAGTTCCGTCGTGGGGTGTGCGGGAGGCAGTGGTTCATTGGCCGGTTTCGCCGCCAGCGATTCCGACCTTCCGGTGATTCCGGACGGTGTCGTCGGCCGCGCGATCACCTGGGAGAATCAGACCGGCGCTCCGGGCGAAGGTGGGAAGGCCAAGGGCGCCAACGACGTCGTCGGCCGCAAGGGCGCGCCGTGCATACCGCTCGTCAAGAACGGCGAGACCGCCACGCTGATGGACTACGATGGTTGCGGCATTATCCGCCACATCTGGATTACCATTCCCGATCGCTCTCCGGCGGCGCTGCGCAATATGATCCTGCGCATGTACTGGGATGGCAGCGACGTGCCGAGTGTCGAGGTGCCCATCGGCGACTTCTTCGGTGTCGCCCACGGTCGGACCGGCGAACTGCTCATCCGTGAGCATGATGATCCCAAGCAGCGCATCGCCCTGCCGGGCGTGACCAGCGCGTACGTCACGCAGACGCTCGGCCGCGGCTTCAACTGCTACTTCGCCATGCCCTTCGCCACGCATGCGAAGATCACCGTCGAGAACGACATGCCCGATGGCAAGAACATGAACGCGTTTTTCTTCCAGATCGATTTCGAGAAGCGCGACGCCCTGCCCGCCAACGTCGGACGCTTCCACGCCCAGTTCCGCCGGCAGAATCCCACCGTCATGATGGAAGACTACGTGATATTGGACAACGTCGAGGGACCGGGCTACTTCCACGGGTGCGTGATCGGCATACGCCCGCTCAGCGGCGCGTGGTGGGGCGAAGGCGAGATGAAGTTCTACATGGATGGCGACACCGATTTCCCGACCATCTGCGGAACCGGGGCCGAGGACTACTTCAACGCCGCTTGGGGCATGGGCAATTACCAGACCCCCTGGCACGGTTGTCCGTTGTGGATGAAAGCCGACGAGCAGTTTCCCCATGGCCTCGTCAGCATGTACCGGTTCCACGAGAAGGATCCCGTGTACTTCCGCGAGAGCTTCAAGGCGACGATGCAGCAGATCGGGTGGAAGGATGGGCTCTTCGAGCGAAGTGACGACTGGTGCAGCGTGGCCTACTGGTACCAGCTCAAGCCGGTGAAGCAGATGCCGCCGTTCCCGGACCGCGCAGCGCGCTCGGAAGCGCTCTTCTGAGAGACCGGTGCCATGGCGACGGGGCGTGCGGCGTCAGGTCGCCAGCGCCCAGGCCAAGGCAAACATGACCAACCCGACGCCGATCAGACCGAGAATGATCGTCAGCATCGTCGTCATGCCCAGGAGTTCCGAACCCTCGTGGTAAGATTCATCCTGATGGCTCATGGGGGTGGGATCCTCGCTTAGCGGACTATTGGAATCCGAAATCTCGTCACTCATCGTATCTCTTTCCTGCGGATACAGTTCACTGTGGCTGTGAGTTCGGCTCGATCTGCGTGTATGCTAGCATCCGGGAACGCGGATGTCATGATCTCGAAACTGCCGACGCGTCGGAGAAATATGAGAACCTTCCACCGTACAATCGGATAGATATCAGGGGGACCATCGGTCCCAACATTAGTCGCGAGAGAAAAACAGCACTAAGTCATTTACAAGTAAATCCTTAGGGCAATTCGGCGGGCACGGATGGTTCAGCAGGAATTGAACGGCCGACCCCGCATATCGTAGTTTTGGTGTCGAGAAGAAAGGATTAGCCGAAATCCTGACGATGAGCTTGACCGAAAAGTATGTCGACGCCATAGAATGAAATTCTCATTGCAAGATACCACAGAAATGGGTGTGTATGCACGTTAAGTTTGGTCAATTTCGCTTGTTCACCGCCTCGCTGTGCATCATCTGCATGGGGTTCGAGGGCACCGCGCGCGTTGAAGCACAGACGCGTACCGCGCCACGATCGGTCTTTGCATCGCGGCCGTCTCAAAGGGGGCCCAGTGGCTTCCAGAATTTCGATCAGGAAGCAGTCGGCGTCCCTCAGCCGACACGCAGCGTGACCGGGGGCGGTGGCACCGGCATGGGCAGCAGGTCACCGGGCTACGGCGCTCGCCCGACGCGTCGCGGCCAGCCGGGTGTGGGATTCGGAGGACCGCTATCCCGTCCGACCGGGAGGACGCGCCTGTACGCCGGTCGTACTCCCGGAAGAGGGACCTCGGCGCTCCGAATTCCGTTGCGAGGCGCGATCAATCCCATGGTGTCTCTGCAGAGAGATAATCTCTATGGGCGCCCGCTCGGGCTTCCTGGGAAGAATCATTCCGGGACGCAGATGACGAATTTCCGGCATTGGGTCAACCCGGACGTCGTGGTTTCGGTGCCGCCCAGCGGCGCGGATGCTGCCACGAGTGACCTGACGTACGGAGGCGTTCGCGTTCCGGAAGACGGTCCAAAGGTCACGTTCGAGACGCTGATCGAGAATTACATCGATGGACGACGGGAGGCCTACCTGGAAGCAGGATGGGCGCTCTTCAAGGAGGGGCGGTACCGTGAAGCTACGGATCAGTTTTCCCTTGCCGATTCGGTCAGCGTGGACGATATCGGCTACCGCGCCGAGGTGAAAAGTGCACAGATGATCGGCGGCATGGCGACGGGGCAGTACTCTATGGCTTTGCATTCCCTGGCATGGCTGCTGGGAGAGGATTCCCGATCGGAGGCCATTCGCCAGCTTGACGGGCAGTTGGTACGGGGCGGGCGAATGACTGGAGTGAGGCAACCCGACTTGCTCCGCCAACTGCCGACCGTCAATGAAATCTATCTGTCAACCGATTCGGGAAGATCGCCCGATTATGAGCGTCACCTGACGGAGATCAGCTTGTTCGCGGCGCGCAATCCGACTGGAGCCGAAGGACGTGTGATGAAGGCGCTTCTGCTCTGGATGGACGAATCGCAGCGCGAACTCGCCCTGGTGGAGCTTCGCCCTCTCAATGAGCGGACGGACACGCCACCGATGTGGCGAAACCTGTATCAGTTGATGGAGATGGAGTTATCCGCGACGCGCGACGATCTCGGTTTTCCTCCGGACTTGACGCGTCCCGTGGAATCCTTGCGGGGGACGTCGGAGGAAGCGATAATCGAGCCCTGAGGAGAACCAAGAGTTCGCGGGAGAAATCCATCCACGTCATGATCGGCTCGTTCGCGGAACGGGAGATGATCGCGTTCCCGGTGTCGGCTGGTCGGCAGGTGTCGAATGTCGAGCCGTCCCGGCGGACTCGGCACGTCTCTGGCGTCGCTTTCGGCCCTGACGGCCGAAGTGTCTCTTCGCCATCGACTTGCCCTCCTCTGTTAGACAGTCGCACGGATCCTTGGGACACGGCATGAGTGACCTTTCGAACATCTCGGCCACGAACTGGCGCGCACGTTTCCGCACACCCGTTTCCGTGGCAGCGCATCTGACGCTCTTCGTGCTCGCGCTGTTCGGAGCCTTCTGCCTCAGGTACGACTTCAAGAGCTTCTCCGATTGGTTTGTTCCCCAGTTCCTGGCCTACCTGCCCATCACGCTGGCCGTCAAAGCTACCGTTTTCGGCGTGATGCGGCTGTATCGCGATTCCTGGCGCTATGTCGGACTTCGTGACCTGTTCTCCATCTTCATCGCCGTCCATATCAGTGAGTTCATCTGCCTCTTCATCAACTGGCTGATTCGGACGTTCAATGCCGCCGATCCCTTTCTGCCCGAGGGCGTGCTGTTTGTGCCCGCCGGCGTGTTTCTTCTGGATTGGGTCTGCACCATCGCCTTCGTCTCGATCGCGCGGATCGGCCTGCGCTTCTACCATGAGGAACTCCGGCCTCTCAATGCCACGACACGGCGACGCCTGCTGATCGTGGGTGCGGGCGACGCGGGCGACACGGTCCTGCGGGAAATCGTGCGCACGTCCGAGGATCGTTACCACGTGATCGGCTTCCTCGACGACTCCCCGGTCCACCAGCAGCGGCGTATCCGCGGCATCGAAGTCCTGGGCAAGACGAGCGAGATCAACGAGATCTGCGACTCGCATGACATCGACGAAGTGCTGATCGCCATGCCGGAGGCGCCGCAACGCCAGATCCGGGCCTTGGTCGAAAAGTGCCAGGGCAAGAATCTTCAGTTCCGCATTATCCCGGCGGTCAAGGACCTCATCGAAGGCAAGGTCGAGGTCAGCCAGATTCGCCCCGTCGATATCGAGGACCTTCTCGGACGCGACCCCGTCAAACTCGACGACCAGGCCATCGGCGAATACATCCGTTACAAAGTCGTGATGGTGACCGGGGCGGGGGGTTCGATTGGTTCGGAGATGTGCCGCCAGATCGCACGCTTCGTTCCGAAGCGGTTGCTGCTGGTGGAACGGATGGAGAACGCACTCTTCGAGATCGATCGGGAGCTGCTGAAGACCTTTCCCGACCTCGATCGGGTGCCCCTGGTGGCCGACATCGGGGATGCCCCGCGCATTCGGGAGATCATGGAAAAGGAACGCCCCGCCGCGGTCTTCCACGCCGCCGCGCACAAGCATGTGCCCATGATGGAGTTCAATCCCGGCGAAGCCCTGAAGAACAACATCCTGGGGACCCGGGCCCTGGCGGATGCAGCCTCGGCATGCGGCGTGGACAAGTTCGTGATGATCTCCACCGACAAGGCGGTCAACCCGACCAGCATCATGGGCTGCACCAAACGGGTGGCGGAGATGTATGTTCAGCAACTCGCGCAGTACTCTGATTCCAAGACGGAATTCGTGACGGTGCGTTTCGGCAATGTTCTGGGCAGCAGCGGCAGCGTCGTGCCCATCTTCAAGCAGCAGATCGCCCAGGGGGGGCCGGTTACGGTGACCCATCCGGAGATGACGCGCTACTTCATGACCATCCCGGAAGCGGCCCAGTTGGTCCTCCAGGCGGGCGCGATGGGCGCCGGCGGTGAGATCTTCCTCCTCGACATGGGCGAGCCGGTCAAGATCCTGCAGCTCGCTCAGGATCTCATCACGCTGAGCGGGCTCCGGCCCAACGAAGACATCGAGATCCAGTTCAGCGGCATTCGACCCGGCGAGAAGCTGTTCGAGGAGTTGAGCATTACGGGCGAGGACGTCAGCCGCACCGATCACCCCAAGATCGGTATTATCATGAAGCGGCCGGAAGACTTCGAGAAAACGTGCCGTGGGATCGAGCGACTCCTGGGGATCGCCAACACCGCCACCGCCCAGGAGATTCGTCGCGAACTGCAGAGCGTCGTTCCGGAGTACGAGCCGTCCGTGCCGAAACCGCCCAAGCCGGCCTCCAGGAGCGAAGCCGCGACCCCGGAAGAGGTCCCCGAAATCGAGACGCTCACCAATCCCGCCACCGGCGGCGCGACCGCTTCCTGACGGCTTTCCCCGATACCTCTCCCCAATTTTCCTCAGAATTCCGAGTCACTCGGAAGGGGCTGGTCCACGATCCACACGGGCGTCTTCGGGCACGGACGAGACGCACCATGCCGCCCAGTCGCGACGATAGTCGTCCACGTTGCGCATCGTCACCGTCCGCAGCGGCAGCGTCTCGTTCGTGGGGCGATATTGATCCTCCGCCATGAGCGCCACATGGCAAAGACGCACGGCCCGGTCCCCGACATCGCCGTACTCCGCCGCCACGAAGCCGGGTGATGTCCCCGCCTCAACCAGGTCCATCTGTGCCGGCGTACCTCCAAAGGTGATGAACTGCATCGGGGCGGGAAGCAGTGGCGGCGATCCATCCCAATCGCGCAGCGGCCAGTCCCCGACCGAGACCCAGGCGCTGAGACGCGGAAAACGCGCCGAACGCTCACGCATGATTGCCCTCGCCTCCCGCGGGTTCGCGTGGCAATCGATCTGAGCGAACAGTTCGATCTTCGGATACCTGCGCCATTCTTCGAGAAGATGTCTTCGTCGCGGCCCGTAAACCCTGTCTTCGAACCCGGCATGAAGCAGCATGACGGTTCCCTGGTGATCCAGAGCGCGCGCGGTCAGCCTTGCGAGTTGAACCCCGATCTCGCGATCGTCCAACCCGACGTGGCTGAGATTCCAGTCGACATCGAGTGCAGTGAGCATGGTCACCACGGGAACGCCGCTCATGTGGATCGGTTCAAGGCTCGAAAGGATGGCATCGGTGGAGGCGGGATGGATGCAGATGCCGTGGAGATCTTTGCGCTCGAGAGTCTCGAGCACCTTGATCTGGTCCTGAACCTCATCCCCCTCCGGCAGGAAGAATCTCAGATCCTTACCCCCGAGGGCGTCATGGTAGCGTCGCGCCCCGACCTGGATGATCGGCCACCAGGGATCGTTCCTGCCCGCGGCAATGATGGCGATGTACCCCCGATCGGAGGTGTAGCCCGGGGAGGTCGGCGGGAGACTGGCGTTCGTTCCGGTGAGCTGCGCCGCATCCGGTGACCGATCGCAGGCGGGGGTCCCCAGCCACGCCATCAGGAGCATGAACAGCCACCCGACAGACCGGGGAACGTGCGGCATCCAGTTCCTTTTCTCATGCATTCGTCGGGGACTCCTCGTCGTGGCGGCGTGCTGCTGGTCCTTGATGCACTTATCGGACATGCCGCCCCCTGACATCCGATGCAACGTTCAAACCGGCGAAGAGTTCGCTGAAAAGCAGGTCCGCTACTGGTGGACTCGCGCGCGAAAGCCGATACACAGAAAAGGATTGCCATGCGACGGATGCGGACCGCATGATCGAACAAGTGCTTGCAGGAGCGAGCTTTATGAATATCGAAGACGTCTATCGGCAGGGCATGGCGGCCTACCATGCAGAAGCCTACGACGAGGCCATCACCTGCCTGGAGACTCTCGCCGAAAAGGTGGACTCCACCACCGGAATTCTGAGCCGATTCTACCTGGCACGGGCCCACTATGAAGTGGCGATGGCGATGTTCCGGCAGAAGCGATACCAGGACGCGGCTCGGCATTTCGTCTGCGCGTCGGAACTCTGCCCGCAGGGCGTGCGCATCGGCCGGTATCTCGCCGCCTGCTACACGGGGACGCGTCAGTACGATCTGGCGGCCGAAGCGCTGGAGAAGCTCCTCGACAACGATCCCAAGGATGGGGATGCCCGAATCCGTCTCGCCTATGTCAGTTGGCGTGGTGGTCTCGCCGTGGAGGCGTTGACCGTGCTGACCGAGGGCCTGAGGTACGCGCCGCGCAATCCCGACCTGCACTATCACCTCGGCGTGATGCATGCGTCCCTGGACGAATACGCCGAGGCCGAAAAGGCATTTCGCCGGGCGTTGGAACTGGATGAGAGTTACGCCCCCGCCTACGAACGCGTTGCGCAGATCTGCGGCGTCACCGGTCGAGCCGACGAAGCACTGGCCATGTTGCGGAAGGCCCATGCCGCCGACCCCGCCGATGCGCGGATCGCCTGGCAGTTGAGCCTGTTCGCGCCACAGCAGGCATCCACGGAATCGATCGTGCTGCAGCGCGCGGAAGCGGCGGTGCCCGATGCGCAGGAGCGTTCGGCGATCGAGCAACTCGGCGAAGCCATCCTGGCCGAGACCGATTTCGTCGAAACCTTTCTTTCCCTGCCGGAGAGCGAAGTGGACAGCGAAGTCTTCTCACTGCTCGCGCGGACGCTGGAACATGCCTTGGCGGCTCAGCCGCAGTTTGCGGATCTGCACTATCACTGCAGCGCCATCTATCAGCGCCTCGGCCGGACGGATCAAGCGATCGCGCATGCCGAGCAGGCCGTCACCATCAATCCACGTTACGTGAATGCGCTGATTCTGCTCGCGCGCTTGTACGGGGATACGGAGCGATGCGACGAGGGGATTGCACGCCTGCGGCAGTCCATCGAGGCAGGGGGCGATTACGCCGACGTGCACTATCTCATGGGGCAGCTTGCCCAGCGCAGCGGCGAGGGGGATCTCGCGCGAACCTCGTATGAAAGTGCGCTGGCCCGTAACGAAGCGTATCGCGATGCGAAAGAGGCCCTGGCGGCGTTGTCGAGTTAAGGGGAACCGATGGGATATCTGCTGGAAACGCTGGGCAAGGGCTGGGTCGGGCATCTGTCCGAGGCCTTTCAGAATCACCTTCGCGAGGGAGCCTCGTGCGATGCCGTCGAGTTGCAGGACCTGGCCTCGCAGAATGCCATCGACGCACAGGATCAACTGCTGCTGGGCTTCGCGTACCTGAACGAAGGGCAGTTCGACAAGGCGCGGGAGACGTTCGAGTCCGCCAACTCGGCCGATCCGCTCAGCGCCGTGCTGCGTATCGCCTGGGCCTGTTGCCTGGAAGAGTTGGGCATGCTGGACGACGCCATCGCGCAGCTGCGCGTGGCGGTGGACATCCTGCCGAAGGACCCGACCATCCATCTGGGGCTCGGCTACTGCCTCGAGCGGCATGGCGAGATGGATTCGGCGGAGAAATGCTACCTCGCGGCCATCGAGCTTGATCCGTCCATCAAGGAATCCCGCCAGCGTCTGGCCGCCATCGCCATACGGCATGACCGCGTGCAGGATGCCATCAAGCAATACGAGATCCTGCTGACCGAAGATCCGGGCGGCGTGGATACGCACCTGGCCCTGGCAAACCTCTACCTGCGCGAAGGCAAGGCGCACAAGGCCATTGCGACGTACGAGCAGGCCCTGACCATCGAGCCGGACAACTGGGACGTGCGCAATGACCTGGCCCAGACGCTGGAAGAGGCAGGTCTGCTGCGCGAAGCGGTCGAGCAGTTGCATCGCACGCTCGAAGAGAATCCCGGTCATGCCGACACGTACCTTCGCCTGGGTGATCTCTACGCCAAGATGGGCGACGACGAGGCGGCGATGCAGGCCTTCGAGCAGGCGGTGTTGTTACATCCCGGCTATCTCGAGGCCACCGTGAAGGCGGGGACGCAGCATCTTCGCGCGGGCCGATATCTCGACGCCGCCCAATGGTTCGCGCGCGGGATCGAGATCAACGATCGTCTGCTGGTCGGGTACGTGGGTCTGGGCGTGGCGCAGTACGAGTCGGGCCGGGACGCCGAGGCGATGTCGAGTTTCGACCTGGCGGGGAGCATCGAGCCGAACAGCACGTTGCTCTATTCCGAGGTGGCCCGTTTGCAGTTGAAGTGCGCCGCGCAGCAGGAATCGAAACAGTACCTCGATCTTGACGAGCCCGAGTTGGCGGTTTCCGCTGCGGAGGATCGCATCGACGACATGATCGAGACGCAGGTGCGCCGCCACGAGGAGCAGATCGAGCAGCATCCCAATCACGCGGACCTGCACTACCGCTACGGGTTGCTGCTGCGGCAGCGGGGGAGGATCGACGAAGCGATCGACGCGTTCGGTGAAGCCGTCGACATCAATCCCTCGTACACCAAGGCGCTGATCAAGCTGGGGCTGGCGTTGCACGAGGCCGGCCGAACGGACGAAGCGATCGAGCGCTTGCAGTCGGCGCTGGCACTGAACCCGGAGTACGTCGATCTGCACTACCGGCTGGGGGTGATGTTCGCGGACCGCAAACAGTTCGAGATGGCGGTGGATCACTTCGACCAGGTCATCGCCCGGGACGAGCGCAACGTCGACGCCCGGGAGAATCTCGCGATCGCCCTGGAGAACATGGGGCTCATCGATCGCGCCCGCGCCATGTGGCATCGCGTCAGCGAGATGTCGCAGGATTCCGAGCAGATCACCCGCGCGCGCAACGCCGCGCGACCGGGATAACTCCTCCGCTGGGAACGCCGCGTCCGGGAAAGCCGGTCCCGTTCACCGTTGACGAAGCAATTCCTACGAGATTAGAATAGATCTCCGGCGCTGGCAGTTCCCAACGTGCGCCCATGGGCCATACGCACATCATCCCCTGCAAAAGGAGACCGGGAGTCATGACATTGAAACATGGACTGTGCCTGCTGTTGATCGCGATGACACTGGGCCTCAGTTGCGGCGCTGAAGAGGCGGTGGAGGTTCCCGAACTCGACACCTCGGTAACCTTCTGCGTGCAGTACGCCAACATCAGCAGCAACAATGTCGCGTTCGAAGCCGTCGACGCCAATGGCGACATTCTCGCCGGCTCGCAGGCGACACTTCAGGGCGTGACCGATTTCCCGCTCGCCTCCGAGGTCTTTACGCTGACCGGCCCAGCGGGGCCCATCACCTTTCGCGACCGCGGCAACACCTTCAGCAGTTGCACCTACTCCTTCGTTGCCACGGCGGGCTTCGTTCAACTCGTCGAAGCCAAGGACGACCTCACCCTCTCCTGTGCTCAGCAGCAATCGACGGCCTGCAACATCGGGGGCTGATGCGGTGCGTGGATGCCGCTCAACCTCGTGTTCACGTGGCGTCGAGATCAAGACTCTCTCTCGATGCCCGACAGTTCCTCGAGGGCGAGCATGAGCGCGTGCGTGCCGAGTTTGCCGTGGCCCTGGGCCTGCACCGCCAGGTAAAGCTGATGGGCCAGCGCCAACCCCGGCATCGCCAGCCCCATCCTTCGCGATTCGTCCAGGGCGAGGCCCATGTCCTTGATGAAGTGTTCCACGAAGAAGCCGGGGTCGAAGTTGCGCTGCAGCACACGCGGGGCGAGGTTGTTCAGCGTCCAGCAGCCGGCGGCGCCGCCCGAGATCGATTGCAGCACCGTCTCCAGGTCGAGCCCCGCGCGATAGCCGTACAGCAGCGACTCGCACACGCCGACCATCGTCCCGGCGATGACGATCTGGTTGCACATCTTGGTGTGCTGGCCCTTGCCCGGCCCGCCCTGGTGGACGATGTTCTTGCCCATGCGTTCCAGCAGCGGCATGACCGTGTCGACCGCCGCCTTCTCCCCGCCGACCATGATCGACAGCGTGCCCTGCTTCGCGCCGACGTCCCCGCCGGAGACCGGGGCGTCGAGCGCCGCCACCTCGCGCTTGGCGGCGGTTTCGGCGATCTCCTCCGCCAGGCTCGGTGACGTAGTGGTCATGTCCACGACGATGCCGCCGGGTTCGATGACGCCGAGAATGCCGCGCTCGCCGAGGTACACGTCGCGCACGTCATCGGGGAAGCCGACGATGGTGAACACGATCTCGGATTGCTTCGCAACGCCGGCGGGAGTTTCGGCCCATGTCGCGCCGCGATCGAGCAGCGCCTGCGCCTTGGACTTCGTGCGGTTGTGCACCGTCATCGCGTAACCGGCACCGAGCAGGTGTCCGCACATCGACGCCCCCATCACGCCGGTGCCGATCCATCCGAGCTTCGTCTGTGGTGTGAGTGTGTGATTCGACATAAGCGCATCTTGAGCGATGCGCACCGATCCGGCAAGGCGGATGTTTGCGGGTCACGAAAAGGAGTCGAGCGGAGTCGGGATTACGCCTTGCTGACGCGGACGACCTCTTCGGGGGTGGTCTTGCCTTCGCGGACCTTGTCCCAGCCGTCTTCGCGAAGGAGGCGGAGGCCGTTCTTGCGGGCGGCATCGCGAATGACGCCGGCGGAGGAACGCTGCACGACCAGTTCGCGGATCTCCTCGTTCATCTTGAGCAGCTCGTAGATGCCCTGGCGGCCGGCGTAGCCGATGTTGCGGCACTCGCGGCAACCCTTTCCCCGCCACAGGGTCATGCCCGGGTCCAGCTCGAAGTCCGGCGGCAGCGCGGCGCGATCCGGTTCGTACTCTTCCTTGCAGTGCTTGCAGATCCGCCGAACGAGACGCTGGGCCAGCACGCCTTCCACGGAACTGGAGACCAGGAACGGCTCGACCCCCATGTCGAGCATACGCGTGCTCGCGCCGGAAGAATCGTTGGTGTGCAGCGTGCTGAACACGAGGTGACCGGTGAGCGAAGCGTTGATGGCCACCTCCGCCGTCTCGAGGTCGCGAATCTCACCGACGAGGATGACGTCCGGGTCGTGACGCAGGAACGACCGCAACGCCCGTGAGAAGCTCAGTCCGATCTTCTCCTGGGTCTGCACCTGGTTGATGCCTTCGAGGTTGTACTCGATCGGGTCTTCCACCGTGAGGATCTTGATCTCGTCGGAGACGATGGCGTTCAGCGAGGCGTACAGGGTCGTCGTCTTTCCGCTACCGGTCGGGCCGGTGACCAGGATGATGCCGTGCGGTCGCGCGATGATCTCCTCGTAATCCCCCTGGAGATGCGGGCCCATGCCGAGGTCGGCGAGGGTCAGGTTGATCGACTCGCGGTCGAGAATACGCATGACCACCGCCTCGCCGAATCCGGTCGGGATCACCGAGACACGGAAGTCGATCTCGCGACCGTGGATGCGCGCCTTGAAGCCGCCGTCCTGCGGCAGGCGCTTCTCGGCGATGTTGAGATTGCTCATGATCTTGATGCGGCTGATGATCGCCGCCTGGAAGCGGCGGATCTGCGGCGGTACCGGTGTGCTCTGCAACACGCCGTCGATGCGGTAGCGGATCTTGAGGTCGTGCTCGTAGGGCTCGATGTGAATGTCACTCGACTTGCTCGTGACCGCCTCGCTGAGAATCTCGTTGACCAGCTTGACGACGGTCGCTTCCTGGGCCATCTCGACCAGGTCGCCGTTGTCGTCGACCGATTCGGTCAGCAGTTCGACCTCGTCCTTGCTCTCGCTCTCCTCCGCCATCTGGTCGATGGTCGATCCACCGACGCCGAAGTACTGCGTGATGAGCCGCCGGATCTCCGCCTCGCTCGCCAGCAGCGGCACGACCTTCAGCCCGGTCAGCATGCGGAGTTCGTCCTGGGCGGTGTAGTCGAAGGGATCGGCGGTGGCGACGCGGAGCGTGTCGTCGGTCTTTTCGACGGGGATCAGGCCGCCCTTGTGGATCAGCCGGGTCGGCATCTCGCGCAGCAGGGCCTCGTCGATCTCGACCTCCGAGAGGTCCACGACCTGGATGGCCATCTGCTCACCGAGGATGTCGAGCACGTCGCGCTCGTTGACGTAGCCGAGCTGAACGAGGATCCGATCGAGCCGGTCGCTCGGGCTCTTGCGGGCCGCCATGGCCATCTGGAGGTGGTCCGCAGTGATCTTGCCTTTTTCGAGGAGAATCTCGCCAATACTCACCGGATGCGTTCCTGTCGCTTGCGTGGTTCGTACTTCGTTCGTCGCCGATCGGACGCCGGAACGTGCCGGCACCCAGGAAAAGCGGGCATGATAGCCGATCGACCACGCCCCGGCGCGGTTCAGTGCCGACAGCGTGCCAGTAACCTTATACCCCTTCGGTCCGTTTCCGGTGCGAGCCGAAGGGGGAACACAGGGAATCGAAATGAGTCTACCGTGGCGTTTCTGCCAGGTCAGTCATAAAATCATTTCTGGAAGTGGTTTATGTCGAAAAGGCCGCTCGCTGGGACGACTGGTCCTGAACGTGAAAAATCGGGGGGCCGGGATTCGGCTCAGCGATATGTGATGATCTCACGGATATGAACTGCAACTGGCGAAGCCTCATGAGTGACTAAACTTGATGAGAGACGGCCACGATGCCGGGGGCATATCGGGGCGATCTGTGATCCGGGTGGCATATCTCACATAGGAGCGATCTTATGACACGCTTCATGAAACTGATCGGCGTTGCCGCGGGGCTGGCGGGGCTGCTGACCGTCGGTTGCCTGCCTCGGTCCATCGAGTGGTCGCGCGATGGGCAGATGGGGAGCTTCGTTCGTGACAAAACCCTGTACCTCATCGAGGCGCCGCATTTCGCCAAGCCCGTCGCGGTGGCGGATGATGTGCTTCTGGCCAAGTGGATGCCGAAAGCGCGGGAACTGCTGGTGTTCCGCCAATTCGAACTCTCCGACTGGAAGGCGACGGAAGGCCTGCTCTCGACCGGTCATCGTGAGCGTATCGTTCAATCGGCCGACGATTTTCTCCGGCGGCTGGACGAACATGACGGGGATCTGGAAGCGCTGGTGCCCCATGTGGAGATCGACGACGAATTCCGCTGGCTCTACCTTCGCGCTCACAAGCCCGAGCCATTGAAGGCATCGCTGAAGAAGGACGATCAAGAACTCCTGACCGAGCCGGTGAACGTGATCGTCGTCGAGCGAAGCGGCCCGAATAAAGATGCGCCCGCCGAGTTCGTCTCCTGCTTCATGGCTGAAGGAGGGCCGGTGGAGGCGCGCATTTCACCGGACGGCCGACATGCGGCGGTGGTCACCACCGAAAATCTGAACGAAGCGACGCTGCGCGTCATTCCGATTCGGGGATCGACTCATGTTCTGTGGAAAACGGATCGTGTCAGTCTCTGGCCCGACTGGTCGCACGACAGCCGCTTCATCTACTTCCTTCGCTCCAAAGTCAGCCTCGAGGAGGCGGAAGGCCCGACGCTGGGCAGTCTCCAGCGCGTAACGACGGAGGAAATTCTTTCATCCGATTCAGAGGCCGGCGTGGAGCCGGAGGAACTGGCGATGACCCTGTGGTGGAACAATGCGAAGGTCCGCTCACTTCCAGGCGGATCGGTACTTTTCTCGGCATTCGAAATGAAGCTGCCGCTGGCTCCGAACCTGCAGGCGTCGTTCGAAGACGGCAAGCAACTGCTCTCGCTGTTTACACTCCATCCTGGACGGCCCGATTCCCTGGAACGCCTTTTCTCTCAAGAGCAGTCCAAAGCCATCCTGCCCAGCATCGCCAACGGGATGTTTGAGCTCAGCCCTTCCGGCGAGCGACTAGTCGCGTTTCATGACGAGCAGGAGGGTGTCTTCGTATATGACTTCAAGGAGGGCAAGGGCGAAGCCATGTTGGGGCAACTCGAAAACAAGCTTCGACCAGCATGGCGTGATGAGACGACTCTATGCGTGGGCGGAGATCTCTCTCAGGAAGAGGGAGAAAACAAAAAGCTAGAGGCTGTTCTGTTCGTGGATATCGAAACGCGCAAGCCGCGGACCATCAGTACGGACTGGCCGAAGGATCTCGTGCACGATCTGCTGAATCCCAATGAGAACAAATCGACGCAAGCAGGCAGCGGGGAAGCGGAATCCGACGATTCGGACTGAGTTGACCGGTTGCTACGCCCGGATGGGCTTGCCCGGCCGTATGTGGGCATTTGAAGTTGAACTTGGTCGCAGCGTATAATGATCTTGAATCGCGGAGCATTCCAACATTTCTTACTGTCTGGAGACGCATCGTGCGCCAATTATGCCCATTTCAGGCGGAACCTGGACTCTTTACACACCGCATGGTCGTCGCGCTGTGTATGCTCGCAGTGACAGTGATGGCGGAGCGGACCTTCGCCCAGGCGGGTGCGCCGCCATTTGTCGGGACGAATGCCGGGGCGCCGATCTCGGGCGAGTCGATCCTCTTTTCCGACGCCGTGGCCGCCGACATCGCCTCGAGCGGATGCCGCCTGGTGCGATTGAACTTCATTGCCGGGGCCTCCGGGTGGACGAGTACCCGCCTCGGCAAGTACGACACCATCGTCCAGAACGCCCGCAACAACAACCTGGAGATCCTCGCCGTCTTTTCCAACGAGACGCAGAACGGCACGCAGGCGCAGTGGAACGAAAACTACAACACGACGGGCCTGAATAACTACATCACGAATTATGCCGCCACCGCCTCGATGCTGATGGACCGTTACAAGAACGACATTCGCTGGTTCGAGATCTGGAATGAGCCGACGTGCTGGAGCGTGCCGCCCTCGTCGAATCCGCTCAACGCCGGGTGCACCTACCTCTGGCCGAGAATCTTCGCGAACCTGACGGCGGAAACCTACAAGAAAGCGATCGCCGATCACGGGGCGAATTTCTTCAGCGCGAACGAACTGTCGCTGGTCAGCGGTGGACTCTTTGCGCACGACATCGGGGGCTCGTTCTCGACTGCCGCTGACTACACCCGCTCGGTCTATCAGCAGACGTCCGTATGGAACAGTTTCGAGAATCATGTGAACAATCCGACCGGTCGGCGCTATCCGTGGGATTACTTCGGGTACCACTTCTACCTGAACCAGGGATCCGCCGTCAGCACCACGGAGCTGAGCAACTACTTCAATGACGTGCGAGTCGAGCAGAACCTGTTCAACGATACGGCGCCGTTCTTCCTGACGGAGTTCGGCTGGACGATCCAGGGTGTGGGCGAGACGGTGCAGGCCCAGAACGTGACCAACACGTACAACTGGCTGAAGACGCAGTCCGACATCGTGGCGGGAATCTGGTACCAGTGGAACTGCTGCGATCCGAACGGCGACTGGGGGCTGGTCTACAGCATCGGCAATCCGAAGCCATCCTATTTCGCGTTCGCGGATCAGACCGGGAATCCGGGTGTGCCGGTGGCAAACTTCAGCGCATTTCCGTTGAGCGGCGAGGTGCCGTTGAACGTGCAGTTCAGCAACGCCTCGAGCGGCGACATCACCGGCCACGCCTGGGACTTCGGGGACGATGCCACCAGCCAGGATCCCAATCCGCAGCACCTGTACACCGCTCCGGGCACGTACACGGTTTCGCTCACTGTCAGCGGCGATGGCGGACAGGATACCGAAACCAAGACGGATTACATCACGGTGGATCCGCCGGCGGTGACCATTCCGGGCGATTTCAACGGCGATAATCGTGTCAATGAAATCGACCTGGTGGCGTTCATCGATTGTCTGAGCGGGGCGGATGTGCAGGCCGCGCCGAGCGGTTGCGAGACCAGCTCGGGCTCGGTGGTGTCGGCGACGGCCAACTGGGAAGCGGCGGACGATGTGGCCGGCTTGTCGGAGTCGATTGACGGGAGTGATCTCATCGCCGGAGTGACGGGCGTCCAGGAAGCCGGCGGCTTTCATCCCGCCACGCCGACCGGCAATGGCGGGGGGCTGGTGGACCTGACCGACGGCCAGGAAGGGACGAACGTTGAGGCGGTTCTGGTGGACTACCCGGGCGGCGATCCTTCCAATACCGGCGACCCCGCGAATCGGGCATTGCAGGTGCGTTACGATTTCTCCCCGCCGGTTCATCTCGAACGTATTCGTGTGTTCGCCGCCAACGTCAGCGATCCGGGCAGCGGCCGCGTTTTTCAGAACTACGACGTGGAGTATTCCGTGGACGGCGATTCTGCATATCAGACGCTGATCGAGGACGTGGTGACCGGCGCATTCCTGCAGAGCAATAATGTGTCCGCCAGTCACGCGAACTACAAGGGGGCGACGCTGACCGAAGTGGCGGGGGCATCTCCCGGGCCGATCGCCCTGGATGTCGATGCGTTGCGGTTCGCGATTTATCCCGTCTCACAGATCGGCGGTCTCTTCGTCGACGAACTGGAGCCTGGTGAGCCCGGCGATACGGACGGTCAGCGTGAGGCCTTCGAGTCGAGCATCATCAAGGAGATCGACGTCTTCGCGTACACCGGCGTGCTGAGTGGCGGCAACAAGGCCGATCTCGACGGTGACGGCGATGCGGATCTCGACGATTTCGCCATCATGCAGAGCTGCTTCAGCGGTCAGGATCTGGCCGATCCCACCTGCGGCGACCGGCCCTGAGAAGGGCGTGAAAGCACGGCGAATACCCGTCTTTCCGTCATCGCGGGGTCGACTGAAATACCGCCCCAGCTCACGATTCACACCTCTTCGGGCGGATCGCCATGATTCTTCTTGCTTCCCGGCGAAGTGTAAGTTACAAAATAAGGAGTAGCACATCGTGATGTCGGTAAAGTGATCCCTGCTTGGCCGGGCGGTCATTTCTTTTCGCGCGGCATTCAAGATCAGCATTTCTTTGATCACCCGGCATGATCCACATTTCAGCCTCTCCTTCCGAGGTGCGCACATGAGCAAGACGGTTTCTTCACCATCAGAGATCGGCGCGGCATCGTCACACGATTCGAGCCCTTCCATCAGGCATGAGCCTCAACGTCGCTCCGGAGGTAGCGGGAAACGCAAGGCCCATCCCCAAGACGATCGCGGGAGATCTCACGAAGAAAACGTGCAGGGTGGCCATCCGGAGCACGGGAAGGGGCATCACGCGCACCCCAAGGCCGAGTTGCATGTCACGCCTGAAAACGCGAAGACGCTCGTCGAGCGCTTGCTTCAGGAAATGGCGGCCAGCGACGACGGCAACGGCCATGGCCACGCCAAGGCGACGGACCTGCACATCAATGCGGGCCGACCGCCGGACTACCGCATCGAGCGTGTCATTCGAAGCGTGGTCAGCAACCGGCTCACGCAGGAAGAAGTCGTGCATCTGAGCAATGCCTTGATGAACGAACGTCAGCGGGAGCGCTTCGAGAACCAGCACTGCATCGACTGCTCATACTACGTGGGCAAGACGCGCTTTCGCGTCAACATCGTCGAGTCCTTCAACGGGCGCAGCATCTCGATTCGCCGCTTCGAGGAGATCCGCGACTTCAGCAGCTACAACCTGCCGAACAATTACATCGATATCGCCGAGAACGCCCGCGGTTTCGTGATCATGTCCGGTTCGACCGGCAGCGGAAAGACCACTTCCATCGCCGCCATGCTCGATCACGTCAACCGGAACTTCCATCGCAAGATCTGCACGATCGAAGACCCGATCGAGTATGTCTACACGCCCAAGAAATCGATCGTCGTGCAACTCGAGATCGGTGACGACGGTATCCCCAACGAGGACATCGCGCTGCGCAACCTTGTGCGTATGGATCCGGACGCGGGGCTCGCCGGAGAGATGCGCGACCGCCACTCGCTGGAGGCGGCGCTGAAAACGGCCCAGGCCGGTCACCTGATCTTCGGCACGCTGCACTGCGAGGGCGTGGGGCAGGCCTTCGATCGCGTCCTCGCGTATTACGACACCGTCGAGCAGCAGCGCATCCTCGGGACGCTGGCGGACAATCTCGCCGCCATCATCAACCAGCGTTTGCTGCCGTGCATTCGTCCCGGCATCGACGTGGTCCCGGCGTACGAAATCTTCATCCCCAACGCCCTGACCCGCCGGTACATTCGGGAGATGCGCTACAACAGTATCCCGACGGAGATGGACAAGCCCGCCATGAAGGAGATCGGCTGCGTCACCTACGTGGACTCGCTTTACACGCTCGTGACGAAGGAGTGGGTCGACTACCAGGTGGCCCTGGAGCACGCCGGCGACAAGGCGGAGAAACTGAAGTCGCGGTTAAAGGGAATCGCGATCGGTTAGAACGGCAGTCGACGACCAGCGGAAGAACGACAGGGCGTTCTGCGTGGTAAGCTCGATGAATGCCGCTTCCTCCTGAGCGTGAAGATCGGCGGCGAAGCGCACGGTATGCGCGACGTGAGCGGGGACGTTCGGGCGGACGTTGCGCACGGGCACGGGAGAGAGGTAGGGGGCATCGGTCTCGAACATCAATTCTTCCAGAGGCGTCTCGGCACACGCCTGGCGGGGGCCCTTGGCGGACGTGAACGTGATGATGCCGGTGAAGGAGGTGCGCCATCCGTGCGCGCGGATCTCGGCAGCTTCCTCGGGTGTGCCGCTGAAGCAGTGAAACACGACGGGCTGGTTCTCGTATCCCATCTCGGAAAGAATGCTCAGCGTGTCGGCGTGGGCCTCGCGCGAGTGAATGATAACGGGCAGGCCGTGCGGGCGCGCCAATTCGAGCTGGCGGCGGAAGACGTCCTGTTGCACCTGGCGCGGGCTGAAGTCGTAATGGTAATCGAGCCCCATCTCTCCGGCGGCGATGAGTTGCCCGGCTTTCCAGGCGGCGGCGATCGTGTCGATGTCCTCCGGCGTGGTGCTGCCCGCTTCGTGCGGATGGATCCCCGCGGCGACGCGGACCATCTCCGGGTACTGCCTGCCGAGTTCGAGGGCCACCGGGAGTTCCCTGGCGGTGCAGGCAATGGTGATGCAGCGGGTGACCCCGGCGGCGATTGCCTCGGCGATGACCTTCTCGCGCTTGCCGAACAGATCCTTCGACGTCAGGTGGCAGTGCGTATCGATCAGTTCCGGGGGCATGGGTGTGCTTTCTCAGGGGGTGAAGGCGTTGGGGTAATGCTCGACCTCGAGCCGATCGTGCTCGTCGCGAAGGATGGCCACGACGTCGAACCGGCACGGGTGTTCCTGCCGCCGGGTCTGCATGAGGAAGTAGCGGGCGGCGGCGATCAGGTGGCGGCGCTTCGCGAGGTCCACGGCGCGAATGGCCTGCTCAGTGTCGGTATCCGTTCGGGTCTTGATTTCGGTGAAAACGATGACCTCGCCGTCGAGCATGACCAGGTCGATCTCGCCGGCGGGGCAGGTGTAGTTGCGGATGACGAGGCGGTAACCCTGGCGCCGCAGGTAGCGTTCGGCACGTTTCTCTCCCCGCTTGCCCAGCAGGGCCCGTTCGTGCATGGCAACACCTCGGGGCGCGACGTCAGCGCGGTGAGCCGCGCTCAGGACGTGGGCTTGTTCTTGCTGAGGCCGCGTCGCTTTTCCCTCAGGCGGCGGGCCTTACCGATACGATCGCGCAGGTAATAGAGCTTGGCGCGGCGGACATGGCCGGAACGGTCCACGTCGACCTTGGCGATGGAGGGGCAGTGCAGGGGGAACACGCGCTCGACGCCCTCGTTATTGACGATGCGCCGGACAGTGAAGGTCTCGCCCATTCCCTGGCCGCGGCGGGCGATGACCACGCCCTTGTACGGCTGGACGCGCGACTTGCCGCCCTCGGAGATCCGGACGCCCACGGTGACGGTATCGCCGATCTGGAATTCGGGGACCTTCGACAGCTTGGCCTGGTCTTCAACGACTTTGATCAATGGATGAATCATGATACCGCTCCGTCTCGTTCCTGTGCGGGTGACGCTGTCTTGGGCGTCGCCACTCGATCCGCGGCCGGCGGATCACGGGTGTTCGTTCTTTGAATCCTTCACGTCTTCCGAATCTGTCAGCAGGTCGGGCCTTCTGGCCTGCGTGCGTTTCACCGCCTCGGCCCGGCGCCATGCTTCGATTTTCGCATGATCCCCGGAGAGCAGCACGTCGGGGACCTTCATGCCGCGAAACTCGCGCGGCCTCGTGTATTGCGGATACTCCAGCAACGGCTCGCTGAACGACTCGTTCAGGTTTGATTCCTCGTGCCCAAGGACGCCCGGAATCAACCGAACCACGCTGTCGATCAGTACCGCCGCCGCCACCTCACCACCGGAGAGCACATAGTCGCCGATGGAAATCTCGCGCGGCTGAAGCCCTTCGCGGATGCGCTCGTCGAATCCCTCGTAGTGCCCGCAGATCAGCAGCAGGCGCTCGTGCTGAGCCAGCTCGCGTACCGTGTCCTGCGTCAGCGTTTCGCCCTGGGGCGTCAACAGGATCCGCGTGGCAGGGCGATTATCCTGGGATTCCGCGTGCTCAACCGCCTCGAACAGTGGCCCGCACATGATGACCATGCCCGGTCCGCCGCCAAACGGACGATCATCCACACTGCGATGATTGTCCGTCGTGAAGTCGCGAAAGTTCGTGTAGTGAACCGAGATCAACTCGGCGGACCTGGCCCGCCCGAGGATGCTGGCGGAGAGCAACGGCTCGAGCGCTTCGGGAAAAAGCGTCAGCACGTCGATCCGCACGATCGGTTCCCGCTTCCTCGTAAGAGCTTATTCCGCCGCCGCTTCCGCCGGCGCGGCCGACGTCTTCGACACGCCTTCACGCTTCAGCAGATCGCGCACCGTATCGCTCGGTTGCGCGCCGACGCTCAGCCAGTACTGAATGCGCTCGGTCTTGAGCGTCGCCTGCTGATCGGGCGCCAGGTGCGGATCAAACCAGCCCAACTCTTCGAGTACGCGACCGTCACGGCTGGCGCGAATGTCGACCGCCGCCAGGCGGTACGTCGGGTGGTGGCGACGCCCCATGCGTTTCATTCGAATACGAACCATATCCCTGCTCTCCCACAGTGACAGGAGCGATTCCGCCCCAAGGCCTGTCGCACAGGCCGCCGGGCGAACAACCGATCCGCCGTCACGGGTTCCTTGCCATATTCAATCGGAAGCATTCCGCCACCCCGCGCCGGCGAGGTGACGAGAATCGGAAAGTGTACCACAGAGACCGAAAAGCTTCAACACGTCCGTCAGGCTCATTCGGGCGTCAAAGCAGCTCTATCCTGGGCGATTTATTACAGTGACATTTCATTTTACTGAGCTGCCAGGCGCTCAGCGGTCGGAATGCCAGGCGTGGGTCTCGTACCGCTCGGATATGCCGGAGAGGTGCTTGAAGAGGGTTTCCTCGGCGTCGGTGAGGGGGATGCTGCGGCGGGCCATCATTTTCCGGGCGACGGTGAGGGCGCGGTCGGGGTCGTGCTCGGTGGTGCCGTCCGGCGTGACCCAGGAAAAGGATGCTACGAATTTCGGGCAGAATCCGCCATTGGCCACCATGCTTGCGAATCCCATGACCATGCCGGTGGGGAGAAGCTGGCCGATCCCGGTCTTGCAGAAGTCGCCGAGCGTCGGGCCGACGAACATCCGTCCGGAATCCACGTCACGCCTGTTGATCGGCACGCGCACATGGCCGTAGGTGTTTTTCAGATCGCTCGATACGGTGTCGGCGCCTAGATTCACCCACTCGGCCACATAGGCGTGCCCGAGGAACCCGTTGTGCTGCTTGTTGCTGAATCCGTGGATGATGCTGCCCTCGACTTCACCGCCGATCTTGCAGCGGCGCCCGATGCTCACGCTCGAACGGAGGATGGCGGCAGGTTGGATGAGCGACTCCGGTCCGATGTACGCGGGCCCCTGAATGACGGTATGGGGCGAGATGGTGACCTCTTCATCGATGTAGATCGGACCACTCTCGGCATCGAGCACGCAACCCGGGTAGACCCGCGACGAGGGCGCGACGTGAATCTGCGCGGGGTTCAACAGGTGGACGCCCTGATCGGCGAGTGGGGGCTGGCCGACGCCGACCACCGCCGCCTCCCAATCCTCGCGCAACGCCTGTTCGTTCGTGTAGATCAAATCCCACGGGTGATGAATCATGCGCGGATTCGCGAAGAAGTCGTGTGAGGGCAGGCCGCCGATGACCTGCTTGAGCAAGCCGCGATCCAACATCAGTTCCGGCGTGAGTCGTTCCATCTGCTCACTATGGAGCAGCATGGCCACGGGCACGTCATTCAGCCATTGCACGGCCGGTGCATTCGGCAGGGGCTGCGGCGCTTCCCCGACAAGCCGCGCGTTGATCAGCAGGAAGCGTTCGCCCTGCGGCAAGGTGTTGACCGGCGCCTGCAGGCGCGCAGCGGCGATGGCGGCGTAATCGGGGCGGCAGTAGAGGCTCAGCGGCTGATCGGGGAAATGCCGAACCCAGCGATCCCACAATCGCCCGTAGCCGACGCGCAGCTCGGGCAGAGTCCGCCAATAGACGAGGGGAAGGAGTTGGGGATAGCCCGCATCCTCGAAGATAATCACGCTCAACATGCGGCTCGGTCCGTGAGGTGAGATTCGGCAAAAATGAAATTCTATAGCATCCGGAAACCCGCGATCCGCGGAGTTACCGGGGGTTGAGCAACAAGAAAAGAAGAGACAAGCACCCGCCATACCGATGGGAGAGGGTTGACAGAACCTCGCGATCAGGTGGGAAGCTTGTCCTTTTCGGAACCTCCCGCTCGGTGGCGGGTTCGTTCCCCATCAAGGCACCTTGGCCTCCCTGAGGTCTGCTTTATGGTTCAGCCAATGAAGACTCCCGGTCGCATACAGCAGACGGCCAATCTCTTCTTCCTCTAGGGTATATCACGGGCGCGGCCGTTTTTCCATCCCGAATTGGATGATTTGCGAGATGGATCGGCTTGGCACGCGGGGTGCTGGGACCGTTGGCTTGTGGAGGAGCAGGAGTGCGAAGGTATCCCGATTCCACGCAGACAGACAACTGCTTCACCGGGATCGTGCAAACGGAATCGGCGTATTTGCGGGTTTGTCCCATGCAGCCATTCCAGATCGCCATCATATCTTCGTCGGGATTTTTCGCTATGAGCAGAGTGGTATCTGAGGTAAACTGCCTTACCGTGGCAGGGCCGATCTAAAGGCGTCGAAGTCAAATCGATAAATCGGAATCTTTCGCTCGAGGGTTTCATCCATGGACACGGATCGTTTCGTTCCATCGTCGCGGGGGAGAACTTTGATCGTGCGCTTGTCGGCGTTCTGCATTCTCTTCGCCACCATCGCCGGCGGTCAGTGTCCCACGCAGGATCTTCAACAGATGGACGGCGATTCCTCGAATGGTGAGCTGTTTCCGATCGATCTGACTCTCGGCCGGGATGGGCCGTTGTTCGTGAATTTCTCGCAATGCCCCGTCGAGGCGAATGCGGTGACCGGAAGTGGGTTCACCGAGGTCTTCACGACCCCCAGTGTGAATCCGGACACGATCAGCGCTACCGTCAGCGCTCCCAAATCGACCGACAGTACCGCGACGCTCGGATCCTGCGGGTTGATTGGTAGATACGTGATGCTGCCGGACGGAAATGGAGCCACCTCACGCACCGGCACGCTGAGTGGTACGTTGGTCATTCGCTCAACACAGGTGGGCGGTACCGCCAGGAATTATCTGTTCATGCCGGACGTGACGTTGAACCTTGTCAATACGGACACGGCGGACATCCAAGGGGTGCTGGGGAACTTCGTGATCGAGTACTGCTCCATCGAGACCTTCTGCACCAACCTGCTTCCCGACGATGGCGCCGGAACCGGGACCGAGACACATTCGTTCGAGTTTCCGGACATCACCTTTGAGGCGGGCCGGGAGTATATCCTCGGTGTGGGCATCAACGGATCGATCACGTCGTCGAGCGGAATCCCCGATATCGGCGGCAATGTTGAAATCCTCGTCAACCTCGAGGATGTCCAGCTCACCTTTCAGTAAGGGTGATTCCTGAAGAGCCGACCTTTCCACAAAACATCAAAGGCACCTCGGGCTATCCTTCGCCGCGTTCGGTGAACATGGTCACGTAAGAGTCGTAACGTGCCGGATCGATGTCCCCGGATTCGACCGCCGCCATCACGGCGCAGCCGGTTTCGTGGATGTGGACGCAGTCGGGGAATTTGCAGTGCTGCACGTGCTCGACGAATTCGATGAAGTGCATTTCCAGCTCCGCGAGCGGCACCATGGCGATGTCCAGCGCGCGGATACCCGGCGTATCGATTACCGCGCCACCGAACTCGAGAGGCAGCCATCGCGCCGTGGTGGTCGTGTGCCGGCCTTTCTCATTCCAGGAGGAGATCTCCCCGGTGGCAAGGTTGAGCCCCGGTTGAAGGGCGTTGAGCAATGAGCTTTTCCCGACACCGCTTTGCCCCGCGACGAGCGAAATGCGATCTTTCATGACCGCGCGGACCTGGTCGATGCCTTGTTGCCGAGCCGCACTGACCTTGAACGCCGGATATCCCAACCGCCGGTAGCGCTCCAGCAGCACATCGACCTCGTCGCCGTCTTCAAGATCGATCTTGTTGACGCAGATCACGGATTCCAGACCGCCGGCATGCGCGGCCACCAGGTAGCGATCGAAGAGGTGCGGCTTGAGGTAGGGTTCGGCGGTCGACCCGACAATGATGACCTGATCGACGTTCACCGCGATGGTGTGTGTCTTTCGCCCGTCGGAGCGTTTGAGTTCCGTCTTGCGCGGGTGCACCTTTTCAATGACGCCTTCATTCAGCACGCCTTCGTCATCGGCAATGATCGAGAACGTCACCTGGTCACCCACCGCCACCGGGCTGCGCTCGTCGATTTTCCGCGTGCGAAGAACGCGCCGTACGCTGCATGGCCAGACGCGGCCTTCGCCGTCGACGTCGACAAACTGGCCGCGCACCGCCACCACGCGCCCCTCGGCCAGTCGTCCGGCATCCGACGTGGCCTCGAGGTCGATGTCCGTGACGGTTCGCTTGCGCGAGAGGTCGCCTTTGGCGCGTACGGATTCATGTGAGACGACGTCTTCCGCCGATTCGTTGTGTTCGTCGGGAACGTCCCACTGCTTCCGGCGGGCGGGCTTCTGCCGATTGTGTCGGAAGCTCACCCGGGAATCTTTCGAGCCCCCTTTGCCTTTTGAGCGACGACCCAAGTTGACGATCTCCTGTCTGAGGGAGTATCCCTGCCTTCATTCGACGGATCCCCTCGATTCTACCCTGAATTCAATCCGGAGGAGCTTCATTTCGCGGGGGTCGGGCGGTTTTCATTCTTGCGTGGTCCCGGATCCGTAGCTACACTCGATAAATGGGCGGAGACTTCCGCCGCATCGAAGACGTAAACATCGTAGCTTCCAGCGCCGAGGCCCATTCCCCCCGGGGTATTTCACGATCGTCCCTCTGGAGCGGTTTGACCCGGATCCGGCGTCGGCCCGTGTCCGTTGATGGAATCAGCCACCACGACGAAAGAAGGTTCTTGTGTCGAATCACTTTACGGATCGCCTGATCGCCGCCATTCAATCCAAGAAGTCCCCGACCTGTGTGGGCATCGACCCGGTGTATTCGCGCTTACCGGCCGAGATCAACGAGAACCAGGAACTCAACGACGAGACTGATTCCGAAGTGGCGCTGGATGCCGTGCTGGAGTTCTGCCGCCGGGTGATCAAGGTTGTGGCCCCGCACGTGGCGGCGGTCAAGATCAACTCCGCCTTTTTCGAGCAGTTCTACTGGGATGGCATCGAGGGCTATTTCGACGTGATCCAGGAGGCGGATCGCGCCGGCCTGATCGTCATCGGCGACAGCAAGCGATGCGATATCGGCTCGACGGCGGAAGTTTATGCCCGGGCACAACTCGCCGAGCCGGCGTACACCAATCTCGACGAACTGACCGGACCCGACGCGGTGACGGTGGTACCGTATGCCGGTCTGGATGGCGTGAAGCCGTTCATCCAGATCGCGCGCGAGGATGGCAAGGGCGTCTTCTGCTGGGTCCGCGCGAGCAACGAATCGGCGGCGGAGGTTCAGGGCGTGAAGCTCGAATCGGGACAGACCTTTGCCGAGCACATGGCGGGCCTGGTCCAGACGTGGGCGACCGATGACGGTCTGGTCGGTCAGAGCGGTTATTCGGCGGTCGGCGCGGTCGTGGCGGCGAAGGATCCCGAAGAGCTCAAACGGCTGCGTGAGATCATGAGCGCGTGCTATTTCCTCGTACCCGGTTACGGCGCCCAGGGCGCGACGGCCGAGGACATCGCCCCGGCCTTCAAGTCGGACGGCACCGGTGCGCTGGTCACTGCCAGCCGCAGTGTGATCTTCGCCTACGAGGACATGAAGTACATGGAGCGCTGGCCGAGCGAGTGGGAGCCCTGCGTCGAACAGGCGTGCAAGGACTTCGTGAGCGACGTCACGAAGGTCGCGAACATCAGCTGATCGCCACTGGCGCGTCGGCCCGGTTTCAGTTTCCTCGATTTCCCCTCCCCGTTCTTGTCCCGGGACGCCGTGCGCGTACAATCCGTGCGAATCGGGTTCGTGAATCAATCTCAACTTACCGGGCAAGGAGCCATCCGCCATGAGCGACATCACACTGGAGCAGGCGCGCGCCGCAGTAACCGCCGGAATCGAAAAGTCCAAGGAAATCGGATGCAAGATGGACATCGCCGTCGTCGATGCCGGCGCGAATCTCAAGGCCTTCGCGCGGATGGACGGGGCGTGGCTGGGCTCGATCGACATCGCCATCAAGAAGGCGAAGACGGCCCGCTTCTTCGACATGAACACCGGCGAGATCGGCAAGCTCTCGCAGCCGGGCGGGGCGCTGTTCAACATCGAGCACTCCAACGACGGGCTGATCACCTTCCCCGGTGGGGTACCGGTCAAGGACGGCCAGGGCACCGTCATCGGCGCGATCGGTGTTTCCGGGGATACCGTGGAGAACGATCACACGGTGGCGGAAGCGGCGCTCAAAGCGATCTCGTAAGTACAACTCCAATGACGAATGATGAACGTGGAGACTTGACGTTCAGATTTCGTTGCGCGCGGGAGAGGTTTCACTCTCCCCGCGCGATGGATTGATACGTCTCGTAAGAAAGCCGCGGCGTAAGGTCATCGTTGCAGAGGCCGAAGTGGTCGTCGCGGCGCGTGACGTCGGTCAGGCCGAGGTACATGGCCATGCGGACGTAATGGTACTCGGGCGATTGCAGGCGCGTGAGCACTTCCCGCAGCTTTGCCGATTTCGCCGCCTCATCCTCGGTCGACCATCCGTATTCCCGCAGCCAGATCGGTTTGTGCCCGTCGCCGTGGGCGACCATGATCGCGCGCGTATCGTGAATGGCCTTCCAGTAGAGAGCATCTTCCGTGCCGTAAGGGTGGATGGCGATGGCGTCGAAAGAGTCGCCCGCGCCCTCCGCGTACAACCCATTAAGATAGGGCCTGGCGTTGACGCCCTGGTGATAGTCGAGGCCGCCGACCGTCAGGACCGCGTCCGGATCCTCGGTCTTCATGCTCGCGTACCACGTCTTGAGCCAGCGGGCGTAGAGCGGCCAGGTGTTTTCAGCTTCGTGCCCGTTGCCGCACCCGTCGTTGACCCAGCTGCAGCCGTTGGGCTCATTCCAGAACTGGTAGTGCTCGATGCGCCCGCGATAGCGTGACGCCACGCGGCGGCAGTATTCGACGAACTGGGCCTCGCGCGACTCCGGGGGCGGAAAGCGGTAGCCGCACGCCTTGCCATACTTCTCGACGAGTTCCGGCGGCAACGCCCAGTCGGGCGTGAGCCCCATGTACGCGAACATGGCCAGCCCGCGCTTCTCCGCCTCGGCCACCTGGTGATCCACATACTCGAAGTACCATTCGCCCTCGCGCGGCTCGACGTCGTGCCAAGGTATATTGATCGGCACCGCCGTTGCGCCCATCTCTCGCGCGCGATCCATGCACCGCCCGTCCCAGTCCCATTTCGAATCGTCGCCGGGCCATGTCCAGTTCGCCCAGATGAGGCCCACGCCGAAGATGTGCCGTGAATAAGTTTCGGCGGTGACCGGCGGTGGGGCGGGGGCTTCCAGTTCGTCGGCCCGGGCTGTCGGTGGGGCGGACTCGCTGACGACCGGTTCCGGTTTCGTGATCGGCTCCGTCGAGCGGCATCCTATGAACATGAGTGTGGCAATCAGGGCGAGCGAAATCCAATAACGGCGTAGCATGCAGGGGCTCCTTATCAAGTGACGGATTGCGATTGCCGCCGGATCATCTGTTGCAGGGCCCGCCAGCCTTCGAGCTGCGCGGCGGTCATCGTGGCCTGGCGCCCCATGCGCAGATGATGTTCGATCGCGCGGAGCCGCCGGCGCGTGTCGCGCGGGAGATTCGGCCGATCGTTGACCACCAGACCGGTGACCATCTGGCGATCGTGCTTTCGGAAGATGCGCAGCTTGCGATGCTTGTGCATGCGGTAGCCTTCGTCCTCGATGATCGCCTTGGCGGCATGGATGATATCGTTCGCGCGGGGCTGTTGCCGGGCGAGCGTTGTTCCCTTGGCCGGGTCGTAGCCACGTCCGGGCAAGGCGTCCTGGACTCGCAACGACAGCGTGATGTCGTCGGCATACCGCGAATACGACAACCCGCGCCCCTCCGCCAGGGCTGCCAGGCGCGTATCCAGCCGGAAGTTCACGAGGTTGCTCAGCCGCGGGCTGGTCGGGGCGCCCTGGGGCAGTGAATCTTGATGCGTGCACAGCCGCGTCATTTGTTCCGCCGCCTCCTCGTCGTAACCGATGAAGCGGAAGTAGCGGCGGATACGATCGGCCTTGATCGACGGGAAGAACGCTTCGAGGTCGAGGCGGATCACCACGTCCTTGCCTGTGTGCGGCAGGGCGTTGGTCACGATGGAATGGCCGCGTTCAAAGCCCGTCGCGCAGGGATGGGTCCGAAGGCCGCGGAGCAACCGACGAAGAATCGTGCGTTGGAAATCCTTGAGTACGGCGTTCGGCGCATGAATGGTCCGCATCCCGCCTTTGCGCTTGGGGATTTCGAACTTCGTGTAAGCGACCTCGATCGAGCGAATACGTGCGACGGTCACGTCGAGCCGGCGCGCCACGTCGTCCAGCGTGAATCGCGGCGTGGGCGGCGGTTCCTCTCTGGGCTTGCTCGAGAACAGCGATCTGAGGAATCCGAACATACACAATGCCTGGAGTTGAGGGGGAGCGGGCGCGGCTTTCACCGCGCCCGCGGTGTCTTGCTGAAGAATGCGATTCTTCACACTCGATGCAAAGAGGCGCAATGCCTCCCGGCTGACGAATCATCAGCCTGCACCCTGCATTGGGGTGCCGCCAAGACGTCCGGATCATCCGTTCATCGGCGTGACATGTCAACGCATGCGCTCGGCGAAGGGTGATCCAAGGATCCTGCGCCCCCTCCAAGTTATCACATGGCAATTGATGGTACTTGAGCATTAAGCCATGGGGCCTCAAGACATACAATGCAGGTATTCAGTCACCTCACCCGTTTCGAAGGAGTTTCACCATGAATTCAGCGCCTCTACGCATCCCTGCCATCGCGCTCTGTCTTCTCAGCGGCCTTCTGCTGGGCCAGAACTGCGACGTCGAGCCCTTCTCGTTTTTTGAAGAGGACGGTCAATCCGACAGTGGTTCGCAGCCTTCCGGCGGATCCGAAGATTCAACGGGAAGTACGGATGACAGTGGAAGTGACGCCGGCTCTTCCGGCCCGAGCGGACCCGCGATCAACGTGAACTTCAGCATCAAGGGTTACGTGGTCAGTTCGCTGGGCTACGGCATCAACGGCGAAGCCATCGAATTCACCGCCAACAAGTACTGGTGGGACAGTTACGAGGAGGAGTGGGTGCATCGGCGGTCGCACTCCGCCCAGCGCACAACCAACAGTGGTGATCTCGATCCCGGCTACTGCGACCCGTGGCGGCTCGGATACAACGTTCACGAAGGCGAGACCGTCTTTTTTGAAGCGAAGCTCGTCAGCACCGGGGCCACCTATTCCTGGAAATTCACTTACGACCAGGCCAGGAGCAGTGGCGGTTCCGCCGCGCATACGTTCACCTTGCAGGGCGGCGTCTGAGTCATTGGTGTGCCGAAGTGAAGTCAGTACCGCGCCTGTAAGGACGCGGATCAGGAACCGGCCGCACACGCGTCAAAACCAGTGCCGAAGGAAGAATACTGGCGGGTACGGGTAGTATGCACTGCGAGGTGCGCCACTGATGTTCTCCCCTCCCTCACGATCGGGGTACTGACTGATTGCGCGTCAGGCCGAAGTGCATCTGAAACCCTGCATCTCCGGTGGAAACGAGGACGACAGCGAGCGCGATATGCGACGATGGACACGCGTTCGCAATGATGCGGTGCCTACTTCAAGCCCTGCAGGCGGACGCCCTTCATGATCTGCTCGCGGAAGAGAATGAACAGGCCGAACAGCGGGATGGTCTCGATGATCGACATGGCCATCAGGGCGTTGAAGCCGATGCCGAGGCGAGCCATCTCCTGCTGCTCCGGGCTGGCAAGGGCTTCGGGCGGCATGTTGTAGCCGGTGAGGTAGCTGGACAGCTTGTACAGCGCCACCGACAGCGGCCACTTCGACTGTTCGTTCATCAGGATGATGTACGGCGTGAGAAATGAATTCCATGCGGCGGTGAATGCGAAGTAGATGGTCACCATCAGCACCGGGTAGCTCAGCGGTACGAGCAGCGAAGTTACCACCCGCCACTCGCTCGCGCCGTCCAGCCGGGCGGATTCGAACAGCGCGTTCGGCAGCGTATCGAAAAATCCCTTGAACAGCAGGAAGTTGAAGGCGTTGAAGCAGGCGGGGAGCACCACGCCGAGGTACGAGCCGATCAGACTCACCGCCGGCGCCTGCATGTCGGTAAACGGAATCATGGGGATGTCGCGCGTCGGCCACGGAAAGTGACTCAGCAACAGGAAGCGCGGAATGGTGCTGATCTCCGTGGGAATCATCAGCGTGCCGATAGCGAAGTAAAACAGCAGCGTCTTCGCCCAGCCGCGATGCAGCTTGCTCACACTGAACGCCAGGAGCATGGTGATCGGCACCTGCAGCGCCACCGTCGAGCACACGATGATGAGCGAGTTGGCGATGTAGTACCACATGGGATACTTGAAGATGAGGTCGGCGCGGTGCGTGCTGACCAGCATGCGGTAGGGGGCGACGGTCGGCTCGCGCGGGATGAGGCGGCCCGGCTCCTGGAAGATCTCGTGCGTCGGCTTGAACGACGCGGAGATCATCCACAACACCGGGAACAGGTGCAGAATCACGCCGAGCAGCAGCACCGCCAGGATGAACGCCAGCAGCGAGCGCGTCCGGAACGAGGATCGGCCGACCTGCGGAATCAGCGGCATCAGTCCAGGTCCTCCTTGAAGAAGGTACGCTGGATGATGATGAACGCCATGATGACGAAGAAGAAGACCACCGCCAGCGCGGTGCCCTTGCCGAAGTCGAGGTTCGCGAAGGCGACATCGTAAATGTACAGCGCGACGGTGCGCGTGGCGTCGCCAGGCCCGCCGCCGGTCATGATGAACGGCTGATCGAAGACCTGCATCGCCCCGATGAGGTGAAAGATCAGCATCATGGCGATCACGGGGCGCAGCCGCGGCAGCGTCACGTACCAGAGCTTTCGCCAGAAGCCCGCGCCGTCGAGTTCCGCCGCTTCGTAGAAATCATTCGGGATCGACCGCAGCACCGAAATGTAAATCAGGCTCGGGCCGAACATGATGAACCCGGGCAGCACGAGACACAGCATGGCCAGCCGGCTGTCATCGAGCCACTTGAGCTGATCCGCCTCGGCGATGCTGAAGAAGGTGTAGACCGGCTGCAGGATCGCGTTGAAGAGACCCAGGTGAGGGTCGTAGAAGTACTTCCAGATCACGATGCCCGCCGTGTTCGCCACTGGAAGAAACCACAGCAGCATGAGAATGCGGATCAGCCAAGGCGGCATCTCCATCAGCATGACCGACACGATGATCGGCGGCAGGAACGTCAGCAGCAACGCCAGCCCCGCGAAGACGAAGGTGTTCCAGAACGCTTTATAGGTCATGGGGTCTTCGTAAACGTTCTGAAAGTTCTCGACCCCCACGTACGAGGGGGGATCGGCGGGGTAGTATTTCTGCGTAGACACGACGAACGCCAGTCCAATCGGCAGCCACGCGAAAATAAGGTGGATGAAGATCGCCGGCAGCGACATCATCCACGCACTGAACTTTCCGGTGCGCTCGGCGCGATAGCGTCGGCCTACCGGCATCGGCACTCATCCTCGACGAAAGCGATGATCTCGGCGGCGGCGGACGGTGGCATGTTTCGCTTCGCGTAGTCGACGACCGCCTCGTAATAGGCCTTCATCTTCCCGCGGATCGTTTCCAGGTGGGCGGCGTCCTTCGGCTCGGTCTTCATGCAGCGCGCTTCGATCTTGCCCGTATGCGTTTGAAGGGCGGACGTGATGATTTGATGCTCGCGCACCGGGTCGAGCTTGCCGTCCACGATGTTCGGCTTGGCGAAGAGCAGCTCGCTGAACATGTTGTTGAGGGCGTCGTTGAACTGCGGCGGGGGGAGCAGGCCGAACACCGTCGGCGCGGGGAAGAGTTCGGCATCGTCGTAGATGTCATAGACCCGGCGGTAATCCGGCGGAAACAGGCTTTCGCCCATTTCAGGCAGGGGAACGGTCGAGGGATACGTGCGGATCAGCTCGTACAGCGGAAACGGATCGGGCCGGTCCCAGGCCTCGTTCTTCTCGCGCATGGTCATGAGGTAGATGGCGTTGTCGAAGCCGGCGACGTAGGACTTGAACCAGTCGATCGATGCCTCGAGCTGGATCTCCGAGTACGTCGGGTTGAAGCCGTACATGTTGGACGTGGCCTTGGCGAAGAGGTAGCCGAGATCGTCCTCGCCGACCGGATCGGCCCGGGGGATCGGCACCACGCCGAGTTCTTCGATCGTCGTTTTCCCCGGGAACATGGCGGGCTTGAACAGCGCCCACTCCGCCGGGTGATAGGAGGTGATCGCCGCCATGGCGACCTTGTCGGAGCTGAACTCCCGCTCCTTGGTGGTCCAGTTGTAGCCGGCCCCGGCGAGCACCGATCGATCGATCCAGTACATCTCGCGGATGCGTTGAATCCCTTCGATCAGCTTGGGATCGTCGCCGTTGAATCGCCAGATAAACTCCCCGCTCTTGTCCGGCACGACGAGCCGAAACTGAAGCCCGTGGCTGTTGACGTAATTCAGGTCGAAATAGTGCTGCTCGGCCACGAAACCCCACCGCTCGATCTTGCCGTCGTCGCTGACCCGGGTGAGCCGGCGGGCAAACTCGCGGAAGTCCGACCACGTCCAGTTCGAGGGTGGTCCATATTCGCCGTGTTCATTAGTGACGCCGATTTCCTCGAAGTAATCCTTCCGGTACGCCATCGCCGCCCATTGCAGTTCCTTGCCGGGCAGGCAGTAGATGCGCCCGTCGAATGTTCCCGCCGCGCGGGTCAGCCGGTGGTCGCGTGCCTCGGGCCAGTCGTCGAGATGGTCGGTGATGTCGGCGTACCAGCGATCCACCATGCTGTCCGGCAGCGAGCGAGCGATGTACATGGCCGGGCTACGCTCGCTGTGCATGCTCGTGCTCAGCAGTGCCTTGTACTGCGGGCTCCACATGTCGAAGGGGATGAACTCCATGAGGATCTGCGGGTGCTCGAACTCGAAGACCGCCCGGGCGAGGTTGTGCACGAGATGATCGGTCTCGCCCTGGTGGACGAGGCGCTCGCCGGGGGATGCCCACGGCCCGGCATCGGGGGGCAGTTCGTAGAATCCGAATCCATCCGGCACGTAGATCGGGATCGACCGCACCTGGGCCTGCTCGTGTGGCGGCATGTCCCAGTATTTCGCGGGGGTGACCTTCGCAGCTTCTTCGGTCGTGATGTCATCGGACGTGGTGGCTTGATCGCAGCCGGGCGTGCCCAGCAGCAAGGGGGAGAGCGGTACGCAAAGAGCGCCGATCGCGAGGCACCGCCGCAGGATGCACGTGGTCCGACGAATCACCGGGCAAAGTCCTCAATCAGGTCAGGGTCATCTCCACACCGATCCCTGGCGGGTGAACACGCGGCAGGTGGCTCGCGACCGGATGCCGATCCGCGTTCAGGCGGAGCGATGGGTCGCGTGCGAATTTGGGCGAGCGTGTGTACGGTCAGAATACTCGATACGAGGGTGGATTGCCACGCTGATGAGGCCGAGGGCAATGCGTCAGCCGGCGGCGAAACGGACCGCGCGCTCGAACACCACGAGGGCATTGCCGGCATCGTCGCCGCGCGAGGTCCAGTTCGGATGCTGCGTGGCGTGCACGTGCCGTTCCGGGTGCGGCATGAGCCCGAAGACGTGGCCGGTACGGTCGGTGAGCCCGGCGATCTCGGCCACGCTGCCGTTCGGGTTGACCGGGTAGCCCCCCGGCTCGCCATGTTCATCGCAATACGTTACCGCCACATGCCCGCCCGACCGCAGGCGTTCGAGTTCCGCCGCGTCCCGGGTCACCAGCTTGCCCTCGCCATGGGCGATCGGCATGCTCAGGATCCTGTCCGCGGGGAGGAAGGGTGTTTCGCGCTCGCCGGTCTTGAGGTGGACCCAGCGGTCTTCAAACCGCGCGGAATCGTTGCCCGCCAGCGTCACGGTCTGTGACGGTTTCTCCCCGTTGGCGGGGCCGGGCAGGAGTCCCGCCTTGACCAGCACCTGAAACCCGTTGCAGATGCCGATGACCAATCGCCCGCGCCCGACGAATTCCCGCAGCGCGTCCGCCAGAAAGTGCGTGACCTGCACTGCCAGGATCTTGCCCGCGGAGATGTCGTCGCCGTAGCTGAAGCCACCGGGAAAGGTTAGAATCGAATATTCGTGCAATTGGGCAGGTGCCTGCATCAATTCGCGGACGTGACGCCGTTTGGGATCGGCCCCCGCCAGTGTCCAGGCGTGGACGGTCTCCTCGTCACAGTTCGTGCCGGCGGTGCGAAGTACGAGAACCTTGGGCCTGCTCATACGAAGGAAGTGTAGGCCCATCCGCCGGGGGCTGCAACGCACCTCGGGCGGTGCCGAGCGAGGGCGCGGGCCGCTCACGAACCGATGATGCGGCACGACGATCAGGTGCTGCCCGCAGAAATGAGTTCATCGATTCCCCCGAACGAGAGGAGTCCGGTTTGCGTTCGTCAATGGCAAGTCGTGTGGTGTGGTTGGCAGCCATGGTGGTCGGCTTCGTCGGCCTGGTGGTCAGCTTTCACCTGCTTACCGAGCATTACAAGGTGCCGGGTCCCGCCGAGGAGGAGAAGTCGAGCATTCTCGATCAGGCCTGCACCGCATTCGCGACCTCCGACTGCGGCAAGGTTCTCAAGCAGAGCCGCTGGGGCTATCTGCCGCCGCGCGAGTCCGAAGAGGGCAAGATCAAGCCGCTCGACCCGGATAAGCCCCACATCGCGATCCCCACGGCCGAGGCAGGCCTGTACTACTGGACCGCCGTGCTGATCTGGCTCTTCATCATCGGCATTCCCTCGCGGGAGCGCGCCTGGGTGCATGCGATCTTTTTCATGGGAACTTGCCTCGGGCTGGGGTTCTGTTTGTTCCTGGCGTACGTGATGTTCTTCGGCAGCGGCCTGGACGCGTGGTGCCCGCTGTGCGCGGTGACGCACGTGTGCGGGCTGCTGATGGCGATCCTGGCGGGGCTGATGTGGCCGCGCGGCGGAGAGGATGCCGCGGCGGCGGTGAGTCGGGACAAGGGGGCCGGCGAATCGAAGGCCAAGGCGGCAAAGTCGAGCGAGACGTCGCTCTTCGGCGATGGGGAAAGCAAGGCGGCATCCGCAAAGCCGCGGCCCGCCGCGCATACGGCGTCGCGCGAACCCTGGCCCCCGACCTACCTGATCGGCATCGTCGCGTTCACCATCCTGATCGCACTCTTTGCCGAACGCTCCTACTCGCTGGCGATGGAGCGGGACTACAAGCTCAAGCGTGCCAATCTCGCGAGCGACTATTACAAGAAGAACTTCCAGTCCTATTACAACGAGTTCTTCCGCGATCCTCGGCATGGCTACTACGCTTGGCTGTCTTTTCCGGAAGTGGAGATCGATCTGGCAGGCGTGCCGATGCGCGGCGAAGCCGATGCCCGCAACGAGGTCGTGATCTTCAGCGACTTCGAGTGTCCGGCCTGCAGCGAGTTCGAAAAGCTGTATGAGGATGAGCTTCGGCCCCTCTTTGCGCAATTGGGCGGCGTGAGAACGTACTTCAAACACTGGCCGATCTGCACCGACTGCAATCCGGAGTCCAAGACCAACCTGCATCCCCTGGCCTGCGAAGCGGCACGTGCGGCGGAAGCGGCGCGCCTCGTGGGAGACGATGAGGCGTTCTGGAAGATGCACGACTTCCTCTTCGCCCGCCAGGCGGAATGGAAGATTTCGAAGAATCCGGATGATTTCCTTCCCTTTGCGAAGAAGTACGCCGCCGAGCTTGAGCTGGATCCGGAGCGTTTTCTCGAAGCGATGCAAAGTGAGGAGGCGCTGCTTCGTATTCAGGATGACGTGGCGGACTCAACTAAGTTACCTTCGCAGCTGGAAGGTGAAAGACAGAAGCGATATGGCCACTGGGTGAAGGTCAGTTCGACGCCGACCGTGTTCTTGAACGGGCGCCAGGTGACTCCGTCGCGCGATAAACGCGTCTGGAACCTCATCCTTCGCAGTATCGCGCAGGAGATCATGCAGGAGCGCCGGGACGCGGCGGAGGAGTCGGCTTCGGGAGAGCCATCCACGCCGGGTGACTCATCCGGGGGCGAAACGGAGCAGGAATAATACGCGGAGTTTCTTCGGGGAGATCAAGATCAATGCAACGTGCAATGGATTATGCGCAATCGGAGTCGGCCACGCCGCAACCGGCGCGCGGGCGGTTTCTGGCAGTCATCGGGCTGGTGCTGTCCCTGGCCGGACTGGGCGTGACCGGGACGCTGGTGCTCGAACATGTGGCGCAGCAACTCGGCGAGGCGTCCTACTGCGGCGAAGATAGCGGCTGTGGTGAAGTGATCTCGGGGACATACGGCAAGATGTACGGTCAGCCGACGGCGCTGTGGGGATTCGTGTTCTACGCCGCCATGACCGCCTGGTTCCTGGCCGTCGGCCGGGGATTGGGGTCGGCCCGGGCATGGAACCTTCTGCCGTTTCTCGGGGCGGCGGCAGGAGCTTCCTCCTGCGGCTACTTCCTCTACATCATGATGTACGAGCTGGAGACGATCTGCATCTTCTGCCTGGCGACGCACATCATCACGTTCCTCTTGTGCCTGCTGACGACGATCATCCTGATTCACGCGCTGGTACTCGGGCGGCGCGTGATGGACACGCAGAACATGTTCCAGAGGTTCAGCACTGCCATCGTGCTGGCGGCCGCCATTTCGACATTGGGTTTCAGCGAGTACTACCGCCGCACGGCACCGGCGGAATCTCGAGAGATCAGGAAGCAGTATGACCAACTCAAGCAGAGCTTCGAGCAGGAGAAGGCCGAGGCGGTGCTCGAGGCCCAGAAGGAGCTCAAGCAGCAGACCGAACGAATTGCCGCCCGGCTCAAGGAGCTGGAATCGCAGGTTGAATTGACCGAGGCGCAGAAGGAGGAACTCCGCCAGGAGCTGGAGTCGGTCGAGGAAACCCAGGAAGCCCTGAAAGCCGAAGCGGAGAAGGCGGCGGCGGAACTCGAGGAGATCGAATCGGACTACGTCAAGTACTACGACCAGTTTGCCGCCGAAACCATGCACGACATTCCGGTGACCGAGGAAGACTCGATACTCGGCGACCCGGACGCGCCGCACACCGTCGTGGTCTTTTCCGATTTCCAGTGCCCGCACTGCAGCAACGCCGCCCGGATGGTCGAGGCCCAGCGCGAGGAGTACCCGGACCTGTTCCGCGTCGTGTTCAAGCACTTTCCGCTGGATCAGACCTGCAACATGCACGTGAAGCGGACGCTGCACCCGGCGGCGTGCGCGGCGGCCGTCAGTGCCGAGGCGGCGCGGAAGGTCAAGGGCGACGAAGCATTCTGGGCCTTTCATGACGCCTTCTTCGCCAATCAGAAGAGCTTTCCCAAGGGCATGAAGAACTTCGTGGACAAGACGGCGGAGAGCCTCGGCATCGCCCCGGAGGAGCTCTGGAAGCACATCAACACCACCGCCGCCTGGGAACGGGTCAAGATGCATGTCGAGCAAGGCCACGCCATCGGCATCAACAGCACGCCGCGGGTGTACTTCGACGGCCGTTTCATGCGGCGCTGGCCCGATCCGCTCTTCTGGCGATACCTGCAGAAGGTGGACGAGCGGGCCGGCGAGCCGGTGATCCCGCCGCCGGCGGAGAAGCCGGCGGATGGCGGCGAGACCTCCTCCACGGAGGGTGCGGAAGAGGGGGCCACGGAAGACACGGATAGCACGGAATAAGGGACGAGGCAGATGGAGCGAAGAGAGGCGATTCCGAGCCGTTTTGCGGGGATGTGAGCGGCTCTGGATTTCAGGTATAAGCTCCCCGTGGTTTTTTTCGTGGACCGGTTTTCGGCTTCCGCAGCCGGGGTTGCATTGCCCCGGGGATGGGGGTATAGTACGCGGCTCGGAAAATTGAAAAACGTGTAAGGGAAAAGTTTGGGAGCGGCGGCAGGCAGGACCGCCCGAGCGGTAGTTTCGAGAGCGACAGGCAGGTGGTACGGGTGATGGTAGCGACGGTCGAAGAAAAACAGCAGTTGATGACGGACCACAAGCGGCATGAGAAGGATACCGGATCGCCGGAAGTCCAGATCGCTCTGCTGACCGACCGGATCCAGCAGTTGACCGAGCATCTCAAGACGCACAAGAAGGACCATTCCTCGCGTCGCGGTCTGCTGAAGCTGGTCAGCAAGCGGTCGAGTCTTCTCAAGTACCTCACCAAGACCGATCGGGAGCGATACCAGAAGCTGATCGCCAAGCTGGGCCTGCGAAAGTAGGGTCTATACGGCGGGTTTTTGCGTGGTCCGGCGACGACCCGCAAGCGATCGATACTTCGGTTTTTCCGCCCGACGGCATACCGGCAGATCACCGCACAGCGAAACATCGTGGCATGCCGGAGCCTACCCCCTGAGATCAAGCCAGGCGAGTCCGCAGCAGGATTGGTGCACACGAACCGGCCTTGATCCCCTTCCCGATTTTCCCCGGAGATATTGACGTTGAGTCGGCCGCGAGGCGTGGCCATGGTGTCGGGCACGTCGTGAGACGGGCGTGCGGGAATCACCAGGGTGGTTCCGCAAAGCAGGAAAGCAGGTACAAGATGGAATCGAAAAGCGTTGAGACCCGTGTTGGCGATCGGACATTGAGTTTTGAAACCGGCAAGATCGGCCGGCAGGCGAGTGGAACGGTCATGGCCCGATACGGCGATTGCGTGATTCTCGGCGCGACCGTGGTGGCCGAGCCACGGGCGGGCATCGATTTCTTTCCGCTGACCGTCGACTATCGCGAAAAGGCGTACGCGGCGGGGAAGTTTCCCGGCGGTTTCTTCAAGCGCGAGGGGCGGCCCACCACCAAGGAAATTCTCACCATGCGGATGATCGATCGCCCCATCCGCCCATTGTTCCCCAAGGGCTACATCGAAGAAGTGCAGATCCAGACGTTCGTGCTGGCGGCCGATCCGCTGTTCGATCCCGACGTCACTGCCATTAACGCCGCGTCCGCGGCTTTGGCACTCAGTAATGCTCCGTTCGAGGGGCCGATCGGCGCGGTACGCGTCGGTTACGTCGACGGCGAATTTGTCATCAATCCGACCCACGAGCAGCAGGAAGAGTCCGAGCTGGATATGCTGCTGGCAGGGCATGCGGACGGCGTGAACATGATCGAGGTCGGCGCCTACGAGCTCAGCGAACAGGTCATCGCCGATGCCATTGCCACCGGCTTCGAGGCCATCCAGGAAATCTGTGCCTGCATCTCGAAGCTGCGTGAGTTGGCCGGCAAGGAGGCCACCTGGGTCGCGCCGGATCCGAACGAAGAGCTTCAGCGACTCTGCCGGGAGAAGTTCTACGACGAATGCTACAAGCGGCGCCAGATTCCCGGCAAGCAGGATCGCCAGCAGGCGATGAAGGAACTCTACGACCAGGTCAAGAACGAACTCGCCCCGGAGGATGCGGAGAATCCTCAGTTCGACCGCCAGGAAGTTCACGACATCTGCCACGATATTGAAGAGGAAGTCGTGACCAAGCTGGTCATGGACTCGGGTGTCCGGAGCGACGGCCGCGGGCCGACCGATCTTCGCGAGATCATCTGCGAGGTCGGCTACCTGCCGCGTATCCACGGTTCGTCCCTCTTCACGCGTGGTGAGACTCAGGCCATGGTCATCGCGACGCTCGGCACGGGGCGCGATGAGCAGATCATCGACGGCCTGGGCGAGGAGTACAGCAAGAAGTTCATGCTGCATTACAACTTCCCGCCATTCTCCGTCGGCGAGGCACGACGCATCATGGGCCCGGGCCGCCGCGAGATCGGACACGGTGCTCTCGCGGAGCGCTCCCTCGAGGCGGTGCTGCCGTCAGCGGATGATTTCCCCTACACCATCCGGCTGGTCAGCGAAATCACGGAGTCCAACGGCTCGAGTTCGATGGCCAGCGTTTGCGGCGGTACTCTGGCGCTGATGGATGCCGGTGTGCCGATCCTTCAGCCCGTGGCGGGGATCTCCATCGGCAGCTTCCACAACGACGAGAATCGCGTGCTCGTGACGGACATTCTCGGCGAGGAGGATCACTTCGGCGACATGGACTTCAAGGTGGCCGGCACGCAGCGCGGCATCACAGGCATCCAGTTGGACCTGAAGGAGCGTTTCGTCAGCCAGGAGATCATCGTTCAGACGCTGGAGCAGGCCCGCCAGGCGCGAATCGAGATTCTCAAGATCATGCTGGGAACGCTGCGTAAGCCGCGCGAGGAAATCAGCCGCCACGCCCCGCGAATTCTCACCTTGAAGATCAATCCGGAGAAGATCGGTGCGGTGATCGGCCCCGGCGGCAAGGGCATTCGCCATCTCGAAGCGACCACCGGCGCGAAGATCGACATCGAGGACGACGGCACCATCACGGTCTCCAGCGTCGGCAATGCCGAGGGCGCGGAACAGGCCCGGGAAATGATCGAGCAGATCACCGAGGGTGTGAAAGTAGGCAAGATATACAACGGCCGTGTCTCGAGCGTCAAGGATTTCGGAGCCTTCGTGGAGGTTGCCCCAGGCCAGGATGGGCTCTGCCACATCAGCGAGCTGTCGGACGGTTTCGTCAAGTCGGTCTCGGATATCTGCAAGGTCGGCGACGTGATTCAGGTGAAGGTGATTCTGATCGACGATCAGGGTCGCGTGAAGCTGAGTCGTAAAGCGGCACTTCAGGAAGAGGGTAAAACCGAGGCGGCGAGTCCGGAATAATCTGTTGACTGCAAATAAAATGTGATATACTTACCCTCCGGAGGGGATTGGGTAGCACGCGCGAAGAGTTGATGAATTCGCGCGCGGAAATGCGATGCATTCGCATTTCCAATATGGATCTACTGCGCATTGCTTTCACGTCGTAATGTGGTCCAGGGTGCACGTCTACCGGGCAATGCCAGTCGAGTCGGTCCTGCAAGAGCGTTTTCCGCCCTGAGGATTCGGCATCGTGTCACCATGTGTGTACGGGATGCCGGCTTTGAGGGGGGCGCGCTAGTGTTTCAAGGTCGCAGGCCGACACTTCGGGAAGGTGACGGCACCCGGCATTCGTGTGCGTCTCACATCTCTCGCGTCACGAATGGCACTTCTTTCAGTTCGCCGGAGGTGACATGATGGTCACCGGGAGCGTCAAGTGGTTCGACAGTAAGAAGGGATTCGGATTCATTGTGGGCAATGAGGAAGGTAAGGATATCTTCGTCCACTACACCAACATCGAGGGCAACGGCTTTCGCAGTCTGAAAGACGGCGAGGCGGTTGAGTTCGAGCTGGTGCAATCGGATAAGGGGCCGCAGGCCCACAAAGTCCGACGTCTGGAGAAGGTGGCCACGTAGGCCTCCTCTTCCGGAACACCCGTCCAGCCGGGAGTCGAACCGGACAACAATGCCAACGGGGTGAGCCTCCAGAGTCATTCCCTGCCGCCGGGCGAGGGCGCTATCTCTACGCCTGCCGCCTCCCTACAAGCCTCGAGGCGATTGCGCCCGGAGTGCATCCGTTTCGAGTCATCCTTTCCTGCGCTATAATGCCGTCTGGTTGAAGCTGAGCGTACCGATGTGAAGGAGCATGCGCGCAGGATCATGAGTGAAGCCGCCTTCATCCTGATGCTGGAAGACGACACCGATCATGCCGAGCGCCTGGGCCAGGGGCTGCGTGAACAGGGGCACGCGTGCGGCATAGTGACGCGGCTGGACGAGGCGCTGGAGAGTCTGCGGGCCCGCCAGCCCGATGTCATCGTCGTGAACGAGCGTCTGGCCGCCGAGAGGGATGAAAAGCTGCTGAGCGAAGCACGGCATCTAGCTCCGGATGCGCAGATCATCGTGCTCGGGACGGAGACGGATCTCGACGACGAGGTGTTCGCACGCATCGAGGGGGATCCCGACGATGACGAGCTTCAAGCGGTGGTTGTCGACGCGGCCGCGCAGGCGGGGGCCAGTCGCAAACAGCGCAGCCGGATGGAACAATCCGAGAAGCGGGTCTCCTTCGAGGGGATGATCACGATCAACGAGAACATGATCCGCATGATCACGCGGCTCAAGAAGATCGCCAACAGCAAGCTGACGGTGCTGATTCTGGGGGAATCGGGGACGGGCAAGGAACTGGTCGCCCAGGCCATTCACAAGCATTCGCCGCGAAGCATAAACGCCTATCGCGCAATCAACTGCGCGGGGCTGAACGAGAACCTGCTGGAAAGCGATCTCTTCGGCCACGTGAAGGGAGCGTTCACCGGCGCGGTGTCGGATCGCAAGGGGCTGTTCGAGCAGGCGGACGGGGGTACGCTGTTCCTCGACGAGGTCGGGGACATGCCGCTGGCCATGCAGGCGAAGCTGCTCCGGGTGCTGGAGAACGGCGAGATCATGCCGGTGGGGGGGACGGAGATCCGGAAGGTGGACGTTCGCGTTCTGGCGGCCACGCACCGGGATCTCAAGGCCATGGTGGATGACGCGACGTTCCGGTCTGACCTGTACTACCGGCTCAACGCCTCCACGCTGCGCCTTCCGCCGCTGCGGGAACGGCGCGACGACATTCCACTGCTGATCGATTACTTCCTCGAACTGGCCAATCGCGAGCACGACAAGAGGGTGGAGGTCATCACGCCGGAGGCGGTACGCAAGCTCACGAGTCACCAGTGGGCGGGCAATGTCCGCGAACTCAAGAGCGTGATCGACGCCATGGTGGTGCTGGCGGAGTCGGACGAACTGGATATGGACGATCTTCCGGAGCACATCCGCGGCACCACGGAGATCGTGCTGGCCGGCGCGCCGAGCCTGGCGGGGCTGACCATGGATCAGATGCAGAAGCTGCACATCGCGGGGACGCTGAAGCTGACCGGCGGGAACAGGGAGAAAGCCGCGAAGATGCTGGGGATCGGGGCGCGGACCCTCTACCGCAAGCTGCGCGAATACGGCCTGCAGTGATTTCGCGTTCTCACATGGCCCGTATCAAGAAGTCACACCCGAGTAGAATTCATACCGATCAGGGTTCGGTGTCCACGAGAATGAAGAGGGCCGCGAGTTCCTCGGCGCCTTCACCGCCGCCCTCGACCTCGTTGATGTCCTCGGCGGCGAACTGGATGGTTCCCCCGCAGGTGAACGTGGCGGCACCGATGCTCTCATCGCGATAAGCCGGCCCGAACTGATCCACCGGCTCCATGATCGGGTCGCCATCGATACCGGCGACAGCGGCGCCGAGCGTCTTGGCCTCCTCGCAGCGGACCCGCTTGAGGACGGAACTGTCGGGAGCGAGCGTGACGGAATTTGCACCGCTGATGGTGTCGAGATTGGCGTCCACGAAGATCTCGGTCCGATCGAGCAGGCAGTCGCCGGTCTCCTTGCCGGGGCACTCGCAGATACAGGCGGTGACCGAATTGGGATTGGTGCAACATTCGAACGAGGGCGTGTCGGCGAACTCGTCATCGGGATCGAAGCCGTTGTGGCGATAGAGGGCCAACTGCGCCGGGATGCTCGCCTGATTGGTGAAGTTGATGCAGACGAAGCCGTCGATGCACTGGGGCAGCGGCGTGTCGGCGTCGGTATCCGAGTCGGGGATCACCTGAATCACCGTGGGATTGCGCGGGGGCGGACAACTCACGCCGGCGAGCGTGAAGAGCACGCCGGCCAAACCGGCAATGACGCCGAAACAGACGATTCGATGACAATTCGCGTTCATGATGGCAGTGCACTCCTGTCAGCCGGGATATCCCGTATCCCGCATGCTTACTGATCCAGGCCGATCAGCCCATTTCGCAGCAACAGCAACTGGATGGTGTCGAAGGTATCGCGTCGCGGGAACGTTCCGGTCTGGGTGGAGCCGTCGATGCGTCCGGCGGAGACGGTGATGAAGGTTTCGCTCCGCGCATCCTCCTCGACGACAAAGATGACGGTGTCACCTTCGAAGAAATCTTCCCCGGCCACGAGAGTCCGCCCGGCGGGAACGAGGATGGTGAGTCCGTCCTCGAACGTGGCGGTCAACGCGGGTTGGAGCGGCGCATCGGCATCGCCCAAACCGACGCTGAGCACCGGCCACGGCACCAGCACGCCCCGTGATTGGTGCTCCGGCTGAAGGTTGATGACGAAGCTGAACTCCTCGGACCCGGCGCCGTCATCGACGAAGAAGCGGAAGTCGATGGAAGCGGTGGTGTTGTTCACGACGTCCACGAGCAGGAAGGAATTATTACCCGGGGCGGTGGGCACGAGATTGCCGGTGACCTGGTTCACGAGATCGGGATTGAGGCAGCCGAACCCGGGCAGCAACAGCAATCCGACCGCCAGAATCAGCATCCCGGAGACTCGTCCACGCGCTACCGTCCGTAATGAGGTTAGTCCGCAAGACACGTCAGTAAACCTCCAGGGTGAGATCGATGTTAGGAGCGGTTCCGGAAATGGTGACGGCGATGACACTGCCACAGAAGTAGTCCTGGTTGAGATCGATGACACCCAGGTTGGTGGGGATGTCGGTCGCTTCGCCGAGGGCCGAGACGGTAGCGTTGGCAACCTGGAAGGAGGCGAGTTCGCAGTTCTCCGCGTAAACCAGGAACCGGCCGGCACGGATCAGGTTGTTGATGGTGTCCTCGCTGCCGTTTTCATACGTGATGTTCGTCTCGACGATGACGTTGCCGGCGGTGAGGTTGCTGAAGGCCACGAGGATGTAGCCGTCGGGGTCGGGCAACTGGGATGCCGGATTTCCGCCGAGCGAGGCTACCAGAGCGGGGTTGATGGCGTCGCATCCCCCACCCATCATCAGGGGGAGCATGCTCAACAGACCCCCGATGGCCCATCGGCCCATTCGATAGGAAGTCATGCAAGAAGCCTCCAGGTGTGAAATCTGCTTGGTGCTCGACCGCCAATCCGAAGCCGAGTCAGACATCTAATGGTACGGAAGACCAAGTGGGCACGCAACCCGGGCAAGGGCGCCCTCGGCAGGCCGTGGGGGAGGAAAATCATCTTGGATGCCAGCCTGACGGGGACCCTCGTGAGGAGGCGAATCCGGGTGTACAATGCGTTTGCCACGGCACAGACCGCCGTGAAGAAAGGGGCTTGCCGATGCCGCCGACCGGAACATTATCACGCCGTCGATTTCTGAATCGCAGTACTGCCGTTTCGGCCGTCATGCTGAGTTCTTCGGTGCTGCGTGCAGAGACCTCGAAGGATGACGTCCGCTGCGCGATGATCGGGACCGGGGGGCGCGGTTCCGGTGTGCTCGGGGCGATACACAAGTCGCCGGGTGTGCGGGTGACGGCGTTGTGCGACATCCACGCGGGCCGGCTCAACCAGGCGGCGCAGATGGTGGCGGAGGACAAGCCCCGACTCTTCAGCGACTACCGCCGGTTGATCGACGAAGCCGAGGTGGATGCCATCGTCATCGCCACACCGTGCCACCTGCACGCGGAGATGTCCCTGGCGGTGCTGGCCTCGGGGCGGCATTGCTACTGCGAAAAACCGCTGGCGCTCACGGTCAAGGACTGCGACGCCGTGGCCGAGGCGGCCAAGCGCGGCCCGGGCATTTTCCAGATTGGAACGCAGCTACGTTACACCCACCCGTGGAATCCGAGCATCAAGCTCATCCAGAGCGGCGAACTCGGCAAGCCGATCTTCGTGCGCGGCCAGCGCCATATCGTCGGGGATTATCCGCGCGTGCGGCGGTGGTTCTTTTTTCGCAAGTACTCCGGGGACACGATGGTTGAACAGGCGGTCCACGAGTTTGATTTGTTCAACTGGGCGCTGGGCGGCATGCCGGTGCGTGCGGCGGCGTTCGGGGGGCTGGGGCTGCACGACACACCGGAAGGACGCGACACGATCGATCACTACACGCTGAGCCTGGACTACGGCGACAAAGGGCAGGTCGGATATTCCCACGGTTGGATCTCTGCACCGAACATGCCGCACGAGGGGTGGGAGCAGTTGGTGTACTGCGAAAAGGCGGCGATCCACATGGCCAAGGGAAAGGTCTACCCACGCGAAGGGGAGGCCTACGACGTGGATGATTCACTGAAGGGCGATTGGAACATGTTCGCGGTCAACGATTTCTTCCGGTGCATCCGCGCGAGTGAAACGCCGCTTGCCAATGCGGAAACCGGTCGCGCCGCCACGCTCGTGGCCTTGCTGGCACGGAAGGCCGTGGATGAGGGGCGCGTGGTCACGATGAAGGAACTGCTGGCCGAGGGGGCGTGAAACCTGGGACACGCTCGGGGGTAGGAAGTGGAGTGACATGGCTCCGGCCCTGGCTGCCGTGAGTTCTCAGGGGTTGAAATCCGCGTGGTGGATCCCCCCGATTTGTTTTCTTCAAGAAGTTTCACAGAAAGTGAGTTCAGCATGAGACTGTACAGGACGGATCGTCCGAGGGCCGGTGTCTCTTCATGGCTCGTGGCGGTGTTGATCGGCGCCATGATGTCGTCTGCGATGGCGAGCGATGCCCGGAAGACGAAGATCCGCGCCGTGATCGAGGAGATTGAAGAGAGCGGCGAGGCGTCGTGGCTGAATATCTCGCGCGAGGACGGAGAACTGCTGACCGTGCTCGCGCAGGCCATCGACGCCAGGCAGGTGCTCGATATCAGCGAACCGGCCGGATACTCGACGTTATGGCTGGCTTTGGCGCTGGACGATACGGACGGGAAGATCCTGGCGCTGGTGCGCGAAGAAGAAGATGCCGCACGGGTGCGCGAGAATCTCGACAAAGCGGGCGTTTCACAGATGGTGACGATCGTCACCGGCGATCCGCACAACTCGATGAAGCACGCGAAGGCGCCGTTGGACCTGGTCTTCCTGGACGCGGACAAGGGCGGCAACAATCACTACCTTCACAACATCCTGCCGAAGATTCGCGCGGGAGGGCTGCTGATCGCACACGACGTCAAGAGCGAACCGGAGCCGGTGGAAGAGTTCATGAAGACGCTGAAGGTCATCCCCAAGGTGAATAATGTCGTCCTCGATGCGGCGGGCAAGGGGATGAGTATCTCGGTGGTCCGGCATCGCTCGACCACCGGCGAGACGGGCATGACGGCGGCGGAGCGCGCGGCGTATCATCCCCCGGGGCCGCAGATGCGCAAGGTTTCGTCGAAGCCGGAGCATGCGATTCTGGGCTACATCAACCACGTTCCGCCGGAAACACCGGAAGAGAAAGCGAAACGGCTGAAGATCGTCGCCCAGCGGCGGAAGGGCATGGCGATCCTGGTGCATCGCGGGGACGACGGGGCCGCACCGGAGAACACGCTCGAAGCGTACATGGCCGCCATGGACAACGGTGCCGACGGCATCGAGATCGACATCCGCCAGAGCAAGGACGGCGTGTTGTACTTCATGCATGACAGCAAACTCGACCGCACCACGCACGGAACGGGGAAGGGGAAGCATAAGACGTACTACGAAATCCTGCAGGCAGGGATCAGGAAGCACGGTCGCGCTGACAAGCACACGCGCGTGCCGACGATGTGCTCCTTCCTGGAACTGGCCAGGCGTCAGGGCATGCTGCTGCATCTGGACGTCAAGGAGAGCGGCTTGGAGGACGAGTTGATTGCGCTGTTCGACGCGTTCGACATGTGGGATCACCTGGCGGAAGTGAACGGCGGGAACGCGATTCCGATCCGGCATCACCTCCGGGTAGACCTCATGGGCTACAAAGGGGGCTGGGGGGGCACCGACGGAAAAGAGGATCGAATCCGACGGTTGCTGGATTCGCCGGGGCAATTAATCTTCACCGAAACGCCGTCAAGTGCGGCGAAGTACCTCGGTCGCGAGACCGGCAGGCAGACCCCCTTGCCCGAGGATCTTCGCGTCTGGTGGACACCGGAGGGCCCGGTGCAGATCGTGCCGGAGAAGTAACCGCCCACGGTCAGGTGTTCAGCGGTGCGAGGAGATCGATCACGCGCGCGTGTTCCTCTCGGGCGGCCTTGAGGACTTGAACCGTCGATTGCGTCAGGATCTGCCGGCGGGTCAGGTTGCTCGTTTCCTGCGCGTAGTCCGTATCGACGATGCGGCTGAGGCTGGCGGACAGATTCTCCCGGGCGACGGCGTTGGCATGGAGCGTCGGGGCGATGGTGTACTTCTGATAGGCACCGAGGATGCCGCGTGCGGTCGCGACATTCTGCGTCGCCGTCTTCACCACCGCCTGGGCCGCATCGAAGTTGCCACTGGCAAGACTGTTCGCCCCAGAGGACGTGATCGATCTCAGCCCGGACGAGACATCGTCCAGCAAGGCGCCGATATCGGCGTTGCCGTTGCCCGGCAGCGCGAGTCCGCCCAGGGCGGTGCGCGTATCGCCCGAGATGCGTTCGACGCCGGCGACGGTGTTGTCGATCTGCATCTGTATGGCGTCGATCTCCGCCTGGCTCATGCCGGCGGTGTTCGAGCCCGCCACGACGAGGCCATTCAACTCGGTCAGCAACGCGGAGGCCTGCGACCCATGGCCCTCGGTGATGTTCGCCTGGCGATCGGCACGTTCCAGGCTGCGGGATTCCGCTTCGAGCACGGCAAGCTCCGTCTTCAACTGCTCGGCGGAGATCAGCCCGGCGGGATCGTCTTTTCCGGAGTTGATCCGCTGGCCCGTACTGAGCTTGGTCAACGAGGAATACAGTTCCTTGAGGTTGCGGTTCAGCGCGAACTGCGCGCGGAGGACGTTCGTGTTGGAGACGGCGACGATCATGCCTTGACTATCCAATACGAACGGCGGCCGGGCAAACGCCTCCTTCCTTGAGACGGTTTCGAAAGGCAACGGCTGAGAAAGGGAAAATAAAAAACCGCCTCCCCGGCATTGGGAGGCGGTTTTCGCAGGCTCCTTTGGAATGCGTGATCGGTCCTCGAGAAATCGTCGCGGTATCGGACGGTCCCGATATCTCAGCCCGGCTCAGTACCACTCCGGGAACTCGGCCATGGTGTCGTCGACGGGGAATTCATCCTCGACCGGGAACATGGGGTCATCCCAACTGTCATCCCAGCCGTCGTCCCAACCGTCCTCAAAGGTGATGTCGTCGCCGATCACGCTGTCGACGAGGTCGGTGAGGCTTTCGCCGTCGATGTTGACCGAGCAGCCGCCCGCCTGAAACGCCGTGGCCCCCGTGACCGCCAAACCCATCGTCAGCTTCCGAAGACCGTTGTAAAGCGTATTGAGCGTCATGATTCGTTCCTTTCCAGATTCGTTCCTGAGTAGCTCTGTAGAAAACCTTTCGAAGCAGCAAGAGGATCATGAGATTGTGCGC
>CAZUAQ010000040.1:0-54060 GCA_964618455.1 uncultured Planctomycetales bacterium
GACCCCGAGGGCGCAACCTAACAGGCGCCGAACATCAAGGGTTTTCTACAGAGCCTTCCTGAGTCCTTTTTCGCGTTTTGCCGACACGCCTCTCGTGTCGGACAGCCGGTTTACGGGCTCGGGGTGGAAACCTTTCGCGGACTTTGAAAAAAAGCTGAGGCAATTTTCGAGGGTTCCGATAAATCCAAGGAGCAGGCAGGGTTTCGGGCAGAACTCGGCTCGAATCGACGCCGCTGCCGGACGTCTTCCGTGAGATTCTGACGCGGACACGCCCGGGCTTTATAATGGCGTATCGACGGGACCCGTCCCGGGTGACGGGCCCTGAAACTCGGATGAGAAAGCAGAGGTTCCGGTATGCGTAGACGAGCGATGGCGGCGAGCTTGGTGCTGATGGCAGTGACGCCGGTGTGGGGGCAGTTCACGGGAACGATCATCACGCCCAGCTTCGTGAACACCAACGCCGAGACGGACACGGGGCAGGATCGACTGGCGCGGATCGCCACGGACGGCCTTGGCCGGTGGCTCGTGGCGTGGGAATCCTCGAACAGCCTGAGCGGGATCGGGGCCGACTACGACATCGTCTACGCCCTGAGCGTGGACAACGGTTTGACGTGGTCGAACCCCTCGGCATTGAACTCGAATGCCGCCACCGATGCGCTCGACGACGGCAACGTGGTCCTCGGGACCGACGGCGCCGGGACATGGCTGGCGGTGTGGGAGACGAATGACGAAGTGGGGGGCACGCTGGGGCTGGACGACGATCTGCTGTACGCGCGCAGCACGGACGGCGGATTGACATGGTCGGCGGTGGCGCCGTTGAATCTCAATGCGACGACGGATTCCGGACAGGACACCATGGCGGCGCTGGCGACGGACGGCGAGGGCAACTGGGCGGTGGTGTGGTCGTCGACGGAGGACCTCGGCGGCGGGATCGGCGTGGATCGCGACATCTTCATCGCGTTCAGCATTGACAACGGCGCGTCGTGGTCGCAGCCGTTCGTGTTCAATCAGAACGCAGCCACGGATACGAGCGACGACGAAGGGCCGACGATTGCCAACGACGGCGAGGGGGTCTGGCTCGTGGCGTGGACGACGGAAGACAGCCTGGGAGATACGATCGGGACGGACCAGGATCTGCTGTTTTCGCGGAGCACGGACAACCTCAGTTCGCAGTCGTTTCCGACGGTGCTGAACGTGACCGCCAATTCGGACGGCAATCAGCCGGACCGCGACGTCGTGATCAGCGCCGACGGCTTCGGCAACTGGGTGGCGGTGTGGGAAGGCGTCGTGACCTCGGGGAACCAGGATATCTTTTACGCCTTCAGCAGTGACGATGGAGAGACATGGTCGGCGCCGGAGGTGCTGAATACGGCGCTGGCGACGGTGCCGGGCCCTGAGTTTTCGCCGCAGGTGACGACGGATGGCGACGGCCGGTTCATTACCGTGTGGTCATCGGATGCCAACGTCGATGGCGAAGCGGGGGCGGATCGGGATCTGCTGGTGTCGCTGAGCGAGGATGGCGGGGCGACGTGGAGCGAGGCCGTGCTGCTGAACAGCAATGCCACGGTGGATACCGGGACGGATGACTTTCCGCGGATCGCCGCCGACGGAAGCGGGTTCTGGGGGATCGTGTGGATGACGAATGAGCGGTTCACGCCCACGGCGGGGGCGGACTACGACATCGCCACGACGGGGATCATTTTGCCGGACTGCAACGACAACGGACTTCCCGACGGGAGCGACATTGCCGCCGGCAACAGCGAGGACTGCGACGACAACGGCGTGCCGGATGAGTGCGAGGCCGACTCGGACGGCGACGGCCGCATTGACGGGTGCGACAGTTGCCCGGACGACGAGAACAAGACCGCGCCGGGGACGTGCGGCTGCGGCTTCGCCGACGAGGACACCGATGGCGACGGCGTGGTGGATTGTCCGGACGGCAGCGGCGGAGATGGCGATGGAGGCGGTGATGGTGGCAGCGGGGGCGACGATGGTGGAGACTCGGATCCGCCGGCGATCTCCTGCGGCAGCGGCGGCTTCGCCACACTGAGCGCGATGCCGCTGATGATGCTGGGGGCGTGGATGGGACGGCGCCGCTGGGCGCGGTGAGCACATTGCGCGACATCCATCACCTGGCATTCTCTCGATGACATAAGCATTCAATACTTCATTCGTAAACCCGGGATTTGAGATCCTGGGCCCCCCGATGTCAGTGACTCATTGTCTTCCGCAAGACGGCTGTTCTGCACGCATTGACGATAGGTTCGCGTCCGCCTAGTATTACAATCCGTTGATTCGTAATACACCTTGTCCTGGGACAGCTTATTCGGGAGGTCTCTCCATGATCGCGACTCGCTTGACGGTATTACTGACGTCTCTTCTGAGCATAAGTCTGCTGGCCGGCTGCTCGCAGCATCGCCACGATCACCATGACCATCATCACGACCATGACCACGATCACATGCACTCGTCGTCCTCCGATCAGGAGATCGTGGTTGAGCCGAAGACGGCGCACCTGCCGGAGCGGGTCGTGCTCGCGCCGGGGGTGACGGTGATTCCTGATGTGACGGATCATGACAGGATTCCCGGCGTCGATACGCTGGAGGGACGATTCGGGCCGCTGCTGCTGAACGACAACTCGACGGTCTACTTCATGGAGATGGTGCCGGGCTTCTACATTCACGACCATCCGCACCGCTCGCGGACGGTGATCTACACCGCCACCGGCAACTGGGTGCTGTGCAGCGAGGGTAACCGCACCGTGATGGAGCAGGGCAGCCTGTTCGTGTTCGAGCCGAACCGGCCGACGGGTTACGAAGTGCCGTTCGAGGAGAAGGCGATGATCCTGATCTTCGAGGTCACGGACGAGCCTGCGGACCCCGCCGAGTTCATGGAGGGCTTGCGCGGATTGCGCGACCGGCTGAAAGAGCGTCATGACAACGGCATGCCGTTCTTCCTGCACGAGCTCGAGCCCGATCACCCGGCGCGTGAATTCGCCCGGCAGGTCAATCCCGCCTTCGCCCGTAAGCTGGATACGGAGCAGTGACGGGAGGCGGGGACGGCCCATCCAGGCTTCTCACTCACGTTTAAGATTGATCTGCTGCGGTGTACATGGAACCTGGATTTGGTAGGCTACCTGCCTGCACATTTGCCGCATCGTGCCGCCCGCTCGCGTCGTTACCTCACGCGAGCGCGGTGATCCGGCGGCGTCGCAGTCAGGGAGTCGTCCATGGACAAGAGTCCCATCATCATCATCGGCGCGGGGCGAAGCGGATCGACGCTGCTGCACCACATGATCTGCCGGCATCCGCGCCTGGCATGGTTGACCACGACGCTCATCCGGTTTCCGTCCAAGCCGCATTGGAATCGGGTTCTACTGCGTGCGGCGGACCTACCGCTGATCGGCCCTGCGTTGCGAAGCAAGAGCGAAGGCCGCGAGGTCTACCCGTTCTGGAATCGCCTGTTCCCGGGGTTTTCCACGCCCTGTCGTGACCTGGTCGCTGCCGACCTGACCGTATCCACCCAACGCAGACTTCAGGAAGCGCTGCAGCAATGCGTGACCGCCAAGCGCGACCGGTTGCTCATCAAGATCACCGGCTGGCCGCGCATCGGGCTGATGAAGGCGCTGTTCGACGATGCGAAGTTCGTCCACGTGCGGCGTGACGGTCGGGCGTTCGCGTACTCGGTCATGCAGATGCCGTGGTGGCACGGATGGGGCGGGCCGGAGAAGTGGCGATGGGGGCCGCTGACGCGCGAGCAGCAGGCGTTGTGGGAGCGGCACGATCGCTCGTTCCTGGTGCTGGCGGGGATTCAGTGGATCAAGATGATGGAGGCCATGGATCACGCGAAGTCGCTCGTGGATGATCGCCAACTGCTCGAGGTGGATTACGAAGATCTCTGCGAGGATCCGCATGGCGTGATGGATGGCATTCTGAAGTTCACGGGGCTGGGGTGGGAGCCCGCGTTTGAGCACGCCATCCGCGCGTGGAAAGTCAGCAGCGCCAACACCAAGTGGAAGACCGACCTCACGCCCGAGCAGCAGGAGACATTGCAGAGCGCGCTGGGCGAATACCTGGAGAAGTACGGGTACGGGCACAAATGACGGGCTACAATACGGCTGTGTGGGGGTATGGTTCCGAGATCAATCGGGTGGTTCTCCTGGACCTTCGGGGCGGTAGCATTTCATCGTATGAAAACGTTTTCATGCAGTTGCGGCGCGAGGATTTTCTTTGAGAACACCCGGTGCCTGGCATGTGATCGCGCGTTGGGGTTCTGCCCGGCCTGCATGACGCTGACCGCCCTCGCGCCCTTGGAGAACGGGCAGTATCAGTGCGAGCAGGCCGACTGCGGCGAGACGTTGATCCTGTGTCACAACTACGATGTCGAGCAGGTCTGCAACCGGTGCGTGATTGCAGTACCGCCGGGGCAGCCGGGCGCGACGCTGTGCGACTGCTGCCGCCACAACCAGATGGTGCCCGATCTGTCCGTCGAGGGGAACCGGCCGAAGTGGGCGCGGCTGGAGGCGGCGAAGCGGCGACTGTTCTACACGCTCGACATGTTGAACCTGCCGCGTGGCCGTGAAGGGGAGGCGGTCTCGCCGGCGTTGACGTTCGACTTCAAGGCGGACGTCAGCGGGGCCGGCGGCTTCTGGCAGCCGATGGGTGCGGAGCGCGTGTATACCGGCCATCGAGAGGGAACCATCACCATCAACATCCGTGAGGCCGACGTGGTCGAGCGCGAGAAGCTGCGCGTCGCCATGGGCGAGAAACACCGGACGCTCATCGGCCACTTCCGCCACGAGATCGGGCATTACTACTGGGCGGTTCTCGTGCGCGGGCGCGAGGAGATGGAACCACGCTTCCGCGCGGTGTTCGGCGATCACGACGCCGTGGCCTATCAGGACGCGCTGAACCGTTACTACGACGAAGGACCGCCTGCGGACTGGGCCGAACACTTTCCGACGGAGTACGCCGCCATGCATCCGTGGGAAGATTTTGCCGAGACGTTCGCGCTCTACCTGGAGATGGTGGACACGCTGGACACCGCCCGGCACATGGAGCTCGGTGGTCCCGGCGTGCTCGACACGTGTGGCCCGATGATCGACGCGTACCAGCGCCTGGGTGTTGCGGTGAACGAACTGAACCGGTCAATGGGGCTGAAGGACCTCGTGACCCGGCGGTTCAATCCGCCGGTGATCGAGAAGCTGCACTTCGTGCATGACGTGGTGCAGGGAAACGGGGCGTGAATGAGTCGTCTCCCGCCTCGCAGGCTGCTTTGTGTCTCTTGAAAGTCTTGTGGCTTTTCATTCAAGGCAAAAGGGAAGGCCGGTCTTATCTCATCATGAAGTCACGGTTGAGAGACGGCGGGCGAAGTGTCTTCGTCGCCGATGAAGCGCACCGTCATCTGCAGGTCGATGGGAAGCTGAAGTTCCCCGGTGTCGAGTTCGATGAGGACCTCGCGGACCTTGGTGTCCTGCTGTTCGGTGGTGCGTTGCGTGCGGATGGTCTTGCGGCCCATCATCGGTTCGAGGTGGACCACACGGCCGTGAAGCACGCGCTCGCCGAACGCCTCGGCGGTGGCTTCGACGTGCTGGCCGACGCGGACGCGCTCGATGTCCGCTTCATCGACCTCGGCGCGGAGGCGGACATCGTCGAGATTGCCGATGCTGAGAATGGGCACGTTCACTTCCGGGTCGACGACCTCGCCGGGTTCGAGGTGGCGGTACACGACGTGACCGTCCAGCGGGCTCTTAATGGTCAGCAGCCCCAACTCCGTGCGGGCGAGTTCCAATGCCGCCTGGGCACTATCGACCTGCGCTTTCGCCACGTTCAGTTCCGCCTCGGTCGGCCCGCTCTGAGAGATGGTTCGCGCCTGCCGAGCCTGTTCCAGTTCGCTCGCGGCAAGGCGAAGTTCCTCCTCGGCGTCATCGAGTTCGACCTGCAGCGCCGTCTTCTTCTCGAAGAGATCGCGGATGCGCTTGAGTTCGCGCTCGGCCCGGTCGTACCGCGCCTGGGCGTACTCCACGCGCGCTTCCGCGCGGGCCTGCTCCTCGGGCCGATCCCACGCGACCAACTCGGACAGCCGGGCCTTGGCCAGGGCAAGTTCCGCCTCCGCTTCGGCCACGGCGGCCCGGGCGGTGGCTTCGTCGATCTGCACCAGCGGCTCGCCGACGTGAATCGCATCGCCCGCCTGCTTATGAATGGCCTCGATCCGCCCGCGACGCTCGCTGCGCAGTTCGACCAGCTTATTGCTCGGTTCAACGACGGCGGGAGCGGCGGCAACGTACGGTGTGGTCGATCCCGACGCGGGCTGCGTGGCGGGAGAAAGCGAGGAAGGCGCAGAGTTCTCGGAAGCTCCGGTCGGCAGCGCACCCCACGGCACGACCTTGCCCACCATCCAGCCGAGGATCAGCATCACCGCACATAACGCGAGTACTCCCCACCTCGCCACGCCGCGTCGGCGAGGACCGCGCCGCGAGGTTTGTGAAGATTGCGGACCGGAGGGAGGCGGTGTCATGTCGGGCTCCCGTTTGCGGGCGTCGTTGACGATGCGTCCATCGAGCAGGCTCACGATTCTATCGGCATAAGGCTCGAGGCGGGAGTCATGCGAGACGACGACCACCGCCTTGCCCTTCTCGTGGGCCAGCCTTTCGAGGCTTTCGATCACCTCGCGGGCGTTCTCCCAGTCGAGATTGGCGGTCGGCTCGTCGGCCAGCACGAGTTGACCGGGCGAGGCGAGGGCCCGGGCGATGGCGACGCGCTGCCGTTCACCGCCACTGAGCTGTGAGGGCAGATGGTTGCCGCGCTCCTTCAGGTTCACGTCCGCCAGGTGAGTTTGTGCCAGGGCTGGCGAGAAGCGTTCCTGTTCACCGAGCATGCCCGCCAGGGCGACGTTGTCCTCCGCGGTGAGCGCGTCGAGCAGGTTGTACACCTGGAACACCATGGCAACGTGGTCGCGGCGGCGCTCGGTCAATGCGGACTGCGTGAGATTCTCCACGCGCTGCCCGCCGATCCAGATCTCGCCCGCGTCCGCCGTCTGCAGCAGGCCGATGATATGCAGCAGGGTCGTTTTGCCGCTGCCGGAAGGCCCTTCGATGAGCGTGAGTTCCCCCGCGTTCAATTCCAGAGATACGTCGTCGAGCGCGCGGACTTCCATCCGGCCGTGGCCATACGTCTTCGAGACGTCGACGATGCGTGCGGGGGCAACGGTCATCGGAACACCTCCGCCGGGGCGAGCCGAAAGACGCGCCACGCCGCCGCAAGGCTTGCTGTCACGCACATCACCAGCGTTAACGGCAGCAGGATCAGCAGCAGGCCCGGCGGCATGTTCATGTTGACCGACGTGCCGCCCGACCCGGCCACCGAGGAGATCACCAGGCTTCCCGCGCAGCCGAAGACATAGCCGATCACCGCCACGATCACGCCCTGGGCGATGACCACGCCGGCCACGAAACCGTTGCGAAAACCGAGCGCCTTGAGAATGGCGTACTCGCGCAGTTTGACCAGCACGCCGGTGACGAACGTCTGGCCGACGATGGTCATGCCGACGACCAGCGCCAGAAACGCCATGAGCAGCAACGACATGCCCATGCCCGTGCCCATGACCCAGTACCGCCAGCTTCGCCCGGCGAACTCGTCCCGGGTGAGCACTTCGACGTCGGGCAGGCGTTGCTGCAACTGGCGGCGCACGGTGGCGATGTCGGCGCCGGGCTCGCACTTGACCATGACGAACGTGGTCTCGTCGGCATCGAGCTTGGCGAAGTCGAGGGCGGCTTCATACGACGTGAACGCATACGGCGTGGGGGTGAAGGAACTCATGCCCTCGGCGAATCCGGCGACGAATATACGATGGCCGTTGAGTTCGCCGCGGGCCTGCTCGCGCCACGGTCGGCCCGGCTCGCCGAAGCGGAAGCGCTCACGCTGATCAAAGACAACGCCGCGACCGTACCCGGTTTTCATGCGGATGTGTCGGGTATCGATGGGCAGCCACGCGCGGTCGGTATCGAGCCCGACGACGATGACCGATTCCTGCCGTCCGGAGGGAAAACGCAGCACGCTGAACCCGACCGCCATGCGCCCCGTGGCGGCCACACCGGGCACGCCGAGCGCCTGGTAGCGGCGTCGGCTCGGCATCGGCGCGGAGAAGTCGGCGTTGGATGCCTTGTAGGGCACGATCCAGAGGTCGCCGTCGATGCGCTGGGCCAGCAGCGACGAGCTCTCGATCGCCCCGAGAAAGATGGCCGCCTGCACCGCCATGAGCACCACGGCGAAGACCAGCCCCACCAGCGCAATCGCGAATCGCACCTTGTCCCGCGCCAGGTTGTACCACGCAATCCGCCACATGGATCGGCCTTTATTGCTGTTTCAAGAGACGTGGGAGCGGCTCGACCTCGAACCTGAAGCCACCGTTGATCGTGGCTCATCATACGCCGCATGGCTTGGGTTTTCACCGGGACGCAGATTCGAACCGGAATGACGAGTTGAAATCGATCGACATCACGCGATCAAGGAGCGGGCCGGGTGGAAAATGCACCTGGGAAGATTACTTGATGAATTCCGCCAATTGCGGCACGGCCTGCACGTCGGGTGTAGGGACCATCGTGATGCAGTTCCAGGGGCAGACCTGGGCACAGAGCTTGCAGCCGATGCAGACGGGCAGGTCGATGCTGCAGATGCCCATGGCGTAGCCGGGGTGGTCAGGATCCGCCACCTTGTGGATGCAATCGACGGGGCAGACCGTCAGACAGGCCTCGCAGCCGGTGCAGAGATCCTCATCCAGGATCGCGAGCTGTTTCGGTAACTTCTTTTTCTTGGCCATGATGCATCCGTCTCCGGCGGAACTTACGGGGCAGCGAACTCCGCGATGCACCCGTATCGTAGCGCGTCGGCGAGGGATTCTCAAGCGGCGGGGCGGCCGGTGGGTCTCGCCCGGGGAGGAGGTTTCGGCTATCATGCCCGCCTTCCGGATCGAGATGAGGAGAGATCATGACCAACCAGTTTGACATCAGCGGAAAGGTGATCGCCGTCACGGGTGGTGGCGGCGTCTTGTGTGGCGGCATCGCCGAGCACCTGGCGGCGCTCGGGGCGAAAGTGGCGGTGATGGACCTGAAGCTCGAAGCTGCCGAAGCCGTGGCCAATAAAATCATCGCTGCAGGCGGCACCGCCGTGGCGGTCAATGCCAACGTGCTTCAGAAGGACAGCGTCGAGCGGGCCCTGATTCGCATCGAGCACACGCTCGGGCAGGTCGATGCCTTGATCAACGGCGCCGGCGGCAATCATCCCGGCGCGACGACCACGCCGCAGCAAAGCTTCTTCGAGATCAGCACCGAGGCGTTCGAAAAGGTCATGGACCTGAACATCCTCGGCACGGTCATTCCGTCCATCGTCTTCGGCAAGGGGATGGCCGAGCGTGGCGAGGGGATCATTCTCAACATGGCCAGCATGAACGCCTATCGCCCGCTGACGCGCATTCCGGCGTACTCGGCCGCCAAGTCGGGGGTGAAGAACTTCACCGAATGGCTGGCGGTGCACATGGGCCAAGAATACTCGCCGAGCATCCGGGTCAACGGCGTCGCGCCGGGCTTCTTCCTGACCAATCAGAACCGCTTCCTGCTCACCGATGAGAAGACCGGCGAGCCTACGCCCCGCGGCAAGGCGATCATCGACCACACGCCGATGAACCGTTACGGCGCCCCGGACGACCTCTACGGCACAGTGGTCTGGCTGCTGTCGGATGCGTCGCGCTTCGTGACCGGGATTACCGTGCCGGTGGACGGCGGCTACAGCGCGTTCGGGGGCATCTGAGCGTTCGGCGAAGCCTGATCACGCCTTGGCCGGCGTCATGCCGAACCTGTATGCGAATGGATGACGTTTCACTCAGGAGCTGTAAGCATGAGTGACCCTCGCGAAAGCGTTAAAGCCTTTACACCGAGCAAGCCGTTCTTCATCGGCATCGATTCCGACGGCTGCGTCTTCGATTCGATGGAGATCAAGCACAAAGAGTGCTTCATCCCGAACATCATCAAGCACTGGCGGCTGCAGTCGGTCTCGAAGTACGCGCGGGAGGCGGCGGAGTTCGTCAATCTGTATTCCAAGGATCGCGGCATCAACCGCTGGCCGGCGCTGATCAAGGTCTTCGATTTCCTGCGCGAGCGGCCCGAGGTGCAGGCCCGCGGGGCGGAGATTCCGAAGGCCCAGGCAATTCGTGATTTCATCGACTCCGGTCTGCCGCTGGGGAACGAGAGTCTCAAGCGTCTGCTGGAACAGACCGGCGACGATGTGCTTCAGCAGGGATTGCGCTGGAGCCTGGCGGTGAACGATTCGATCGCCGACATGGTGGAGAACGTGCCGCCGTTCCCGTACGTGCGTGAGTCGTTGACCCGGCTGGCCGATCATGCGGACATGCTCGTAGTCAGTCAGACCCCCGTCGAGGCGCTGCAGCGGGAGTGGGAGGAGCACGGTATCGATTCGTTCGTGCACATGATCTGCGGTCAGGAGATGGGCACGAAGACCGAGCACCTGGAGTATGCGACGGCGGGCAAGATCGATTCGTCAAAGGTGCTGATGATCGGCGATGCACCGGGTGATCTGAAAGCCGCAAGAGCCAACAAGTCGCGCTTCTATCCCATCAATCCCGGCCACGAGGAAGCGAGCTGGGAGCGCTTCCACGACGAAGCCATCGACCGGTTGCTGGCGGGCACGTACGACGACGCCTACGAAACGTCACTGGTTGACGAGTTCCAGGCCTATCTGCCGGAGGAACCACCTTGGACGCGGTAGGAGCCAGCCATGACGAGCACAGAAAACAGCGGGGAATGTAAGGGCGACATCCGAATGACGGCCATGATCGGTCTAACCATCTCTTAATACAGTGTCCGGTTTCGCTGTATCCCAATCATGGCTCATCTTTACCACATGCCCGCAATTGAGGCACTCCCTTTTCGCCAAAGGCATTGTCAAGCGTATATTCCTCACCATTTGCCTTGCTGATTCAGGTATCATGAGCTTGTCAATTCAGGAGTTCTCGAGGACGGGTTGTCCCTTGTCGCTGGGGAGAAGTCGCCTCGAAGAAATCCGCCGAACTCGGGCCGCCTGTTAATGACAGAATGTATTCCACCTCGGGAAAGGAGATCCTGATGAGATCTTGCGCCGATGCCGCAGTCACGTTCACCTTCTGCATGTGCTTCTGCATGTCCCATGCCTCTGCGCAACCCGCCAACAACGTGTGCAGTTCGGCCACTTTGATTCCCGGGAACGTGGCCGAATACAACCCGCCGCTGCTCAATACGGCGGCAGCCACGACGTCCATCTGTGACGCCATCGAGGATTGCGATGCCGCCGGGACGAGCAACTCGGTGTGGTATCAGTATACGCCCAGTATGGACGGCAGCATTCGTATCAACACCTTCGGCAGCAATTACGATACGGTCCTTTCCGTGTTCGATGGCTGCGCGACCGGGTTCATTCCCTGTAATCAACCGAACGAGCTGGCATGCAATGACAATGTTTTCTTGGGGACTCAGTCGGAAATCCTTCTTGAAGTCAAAGCGGGACAGGAATATATCATCAAGGCAGCCGGGAACGGCACCTCATCCGGCGGGGGTCTCCTCGACTTCAACCTATTCTACATACCACCGAATGACCTTTGCACAAATCCCATGGTCGTCGTGGGGACGATCTATGATCCGCCCGTACTGACAACGGATAACGCGCAAACCGATCTGTGCGAGGTTGAGGAGTCATGCGAATTCGATGGGGTCGGCGTGAGCAACTCGGTCTGGTATTCCTATCTCGCGCCGTGTGACGGCTTCTTGACCCTTGATACCGATGGGTCGGGGTACGATACGGTGCTGTCGGTCTTCGACGGGTGCGGCAAGTTCATCGCAATCGACGAGCCCTGCCAACTTCCGACGGAACTGGCCTGCGATGATGACGCCGGGATCGGCACCGCATCCAAAATCACCGACCTGCCGATCTTCGGCGGCAACGAGTACATCATCAAGGTCGCAGATTACAACACCACCTCCGTCGGCGGTGACCTGGATTTCAACTTGCAGTTCACCGCGAGCACTCCTCCAGAAGCAGAAATCGCCGCGCCGAGTGCATGGGAATGCGTGTGCGACTCGGTTGAAGTGGTGGGTACCGCCGACGATCCCGACGGTTTTCCGGTGCAATGGACACTGGACTACGCGCCACTCGGATCATCGGCCTGGACGACGATCGCTTCCGGTTCGACACCGGTGATCGACGACACATTGGCTATCTGGAATACCGCCGCGCTGACGGAAGGGGACTATGTTCTTCGTCTGACGGTCGGGAACGGCTGCGGAGCAAGTTCAACCGCCGTCACCCTCGTCCATCGGAGCGACGCCTTCGACACCGTGGTGATCGACAGCCCCGCCGAGTCCGCCATTGTGGGGGGGCTCGTCTGTTTCGAGGGAACCGTGAAAGACGAGAACTGCTTCAATACGTTCGACGTGAGCTATCGACCCCAGGGCGGAGGATCTTTCAATCCGGTGACCACGATATTGAATGACCAATCTCGCGAGAACGGCACCTTCGCCACCTGGCAAAGCGACGAGGGCCCGGGTGATGATATATACGAAATTCTGGTGACCGGCACCGACTCCTGCGCAAACACGAACGATGCCACGCTCAATGCACTCGTCGTGGACAACACGGACCCGACGGCCGAGATCGACAGCCCGATCACCTGCGGCACCGTGGAGGGTCTGGTCACGATCACGGGGACGGCCGATGATGCAAATCTCGCCAAGTGGGTGCTGCAGTACAGCGATGCCGACACGGGGATCTGGCAGGAGATCAACAGTGGAACGTCGCCCGTAGTTGATGGTGTGCTTGGCAACTGGGACACCACGGGGCTTCCAAAATGCGCGTATGCGTTACGTCTGATCGTCGAGGATCATGCCGTGGTGGATTGCGACGACACGGGGGGGCATCGCTCGGAAGCTCTGGCCCTGATCGAGGTCGGTGTCCACGGGGACTTCGACTACGACGGGGACGGTGACGTGGATGCCGTGGATTTCGGGATCTTTCAGTTGTGTGTCAGCGGGCCGACGATTCCGGCCGTACCGGAGTGCCTGGGGAATTGATCGACTCGGATACCCCGATCACCATTCGCGCGTGTCGGGCACATCGAGCCATCGAGAGTCCTCGGCGATCGACTGCTGGCTGATCAGACCCGGCAGCGTCATGTCCATCGCTTCGTGGATGCCGGTCTCCGGCGGAGTGTTGTTCAGAATGGCGTCGACAAACTTGCGGATGACGAAGTAGTCCCCGCACCCGTGGCCGGCTTCGAGCGCCACCTTCGGAATGCGCCGCCAGTCGTCCGGCAGGTATTCGGCCTCGAACTCCCAGAGATCCTGCCACTCGGTCAGGTGCCGCGCCCGGCCGCGAATCCAGACTTTGAACGGACCGCCCTCGTGCCGCGCGGACTCAAACGCGCCGCCCGTACCCTGCAATACGTAGTTCTCCATCGCATGCGGCCGATCCGTCAGGCAGTCCATGCGCACCTTGACCAGTCCACCGCTCCGCATCTTGCCGAGGAACAGTGTCGTGTCTTCGATCTCGAACGGCACGCCGTCGAGGTCGTTCCAATGGTGGCCCGAGCCGGCGCAACTCAGCCGCACGATGCGATCGCCGGGCATCCAGGTCAGCAATGGGCCGAGGCTGTGCGTCGGGTAGGTCACGCCGTTCACGCCCGTGTGCCACTTCCGGCGCCAGGGCGTATCCATCTGGTGGCCCTTGAGTTCGTGGATGTACTCGCCCTCGCCGTAGTAAGGCGTGCCGAACAGGCCGGCGCGGACCATCTCGCGGACCAGGGAGTTGGCTTTGGTGTAGATGTAGTTCTCGCCCATCATGTAGAGCGTCGTCGCCGCCTTGCATGCTTCGACCAGTTCGCGGCACTGGTCGATCGTGACGGCGGCGGTCACTTCGCTGAGCACGTGCTTGCCCTTGGCCAGCGCGGCCACCGATTGCGGGGCGTGGAGGTGCATCGGCGTGCCGACGAGCACGGCGTCGAGGTCCGGATCGTCGAGCAGGGCGTCGTAGTCCGTGTACTTTTTGTCGGCGCCGAGTTCGGCGACGGCCCGGTCGATCTGATCCGTCTTGAGATCGCAGACGGCGTAGACACGCGCCTCCTCGACGCCCTGAAACGCGGCCTTGAACGCGCCGCCTCGCCCGCACGCCCCGACAATGCCGAAGTTGACCTGCTCGTTGATGCTCATGCACACCCTCTCGTGAGCGTTCATTGGATAAAGGTCCGCCGGGCCGCCGGCCTCGCCAAGCGATGACAGGAGACTACGTGCCGACGGTCCCGGCGGAATACCGATGGCGGGGTTTGCTCCTGCGCTGAGGCATTATCCGCATCGCCCGGCGGATGACAACCGGGCCGTTACGCTCCTGTGCGAACCTTCACCAGAGCCACGCGTAGATGGCGAACCAGATGGCGGCATAGACGGCGAACCAGAACCAGAATCGCGTGTACCACGCCTTGCGCCCGGCATCGTAGCCGCGCACGATACCGGGTCTCCAGAGAAAAGGCTTCCACTTGGATTCGGGCGGCGGCGCGGTGTTCAACGCCACGATGACGATGCCGATCAACGTGAAGATCTGGGCGATGAAGCCGAGGTACAGCCAATTAGGCATGGGAATCAACGCCAGACCACTTGTGATGGGCAGGCTTCTCAACGTGAGATCGATCCCCCCGAACGCCGGCAGCGCAACGGCGAGCCAGTAGCGGAAGACGCCGTCGAAGGAGGAGAACACGATCACGGTGATGATCTGGATCCCGAGCCCGCCGAGAATACCGAAGAGCGCCGAGGCGTAGTTCGCGCGTTTCCAGATGACGCCCATCAGCACGACCGAAGCGAACGGTGTTGCCAGGTAGGTCACGCCCTGTTGGAAATAAACAAAAATGCCGCCGAAGTGAGCGACGATGGGGGAGACGAGGGCTGCGATGACCAGCGCCTGGATCGACACCAGTTGCCCGACACCGACCAGCTTGCGATCCGAAACCTCGCTGCGGGCGAGTTTCTTGTAGACGTCGAACGAGAAGATCGTGGCGATGGAGTTGACCTGCGAGCTGATGGTGGACATGACGGCGGCGAGGAAACCCGCCAGGACGATGCCGCGCAATCCCCACTCGGGCGCAAACTCCCGCAGCGCGAAGGGAAAGGCGGCGTCGCCCTTGTCGAGCGGTTCGCCCCGATCCATCACGACGATCCAATGATAGACGACGAACCCGAGAAAGCAGGTTACCAGCGGGCGCAGGAAGTTGAGGAATCCCGCGAATACGATGCCCATCACGCCGTCCCACGTGGATCGCGCCGCCAGGACGCGCTGCACCATCACCTGGTTGCTGGCCTGGTAAAATAGCGCCAGTCCAAAGATGGCAACGATCAGGCCGGCGAACGGCATGATGGGATCCGAGGGCGGAGCGTACAAATGAAACCGCTCGGGATTCGCCGCCCTCATCGTCTCCCACCCTTCCCACAGATTGCCGGGCAAGTGCCCCAGCGCGATGAAGAAAAGTACGAGTCCGCCGCCGAGCAGCATGATGCACTGGGCGGCGTCGGTCCACACGACGGAGGCCAGCCCGCCTTTGACGGTATAGGCCCCGACGAGGATTACGATCGTCCAGAGGATGGTCTGCTGTTCCCAGAGTTCGGGATCGTCAAAGATCAGTTCGGAGAATGCGAGGCTTCCCCCGTAAAGCACGGGAACCATGAACACGAAGACGTACGCGAAGAGCATCACCCAACTGTAGATCGTCGCGCACCATTCACCGTAGCGTCGTGCCAGGAAGTCGGGGATGGTCGTGATCTGGTTGCGGAGATAGATCGGTATGAAGATCGCGATCAGGAGCGTATACGCCGGAAGTGAGAAGAGCTCCGCATTGGCGATCTTCATGCCGTGGTCGTAGGCGGCGCCGATGGTCCCGACGATCTGCTCGCTGGAGACGCTGGTCGAGACGAACGAGGTGCCGATCAGGTACCAGGGCAGTCGCCGCGAGGCCAGGAAGTAGTCGGTGGCGGACTCGGAGCGTTTGCGCGAAGTCCAGAGGCCGACGAACATGACGATCGCCAGGGAACCGATGATGACGGCGATGTCGAGCGAACTGAGATCCATGAATCACGCGTGTCTCGTCAGGCGAAGTTCGGGAGCACCTGCTCGGTCTCACTGCCCCGCGGGGCGTTTGCGAACGCTGAGAGCTCAAGGCAGCATGCCGGCCAGCGGAATCCGGCGGCTGGCCAGGCAGGGGCGGAACGCCTCGGCGAACTCGACGCCGACGCGCGCGCCGGTCTCGATCAGCCGCTGCCGGATGATCTCGGCGTAGTCCGTCCCGGCGGCGCGGCGAACGACCTCGTTCTGGCTGGCATGCAGATGGATGAGCGCCTGCATTTCATCGGCAAGCGTTTTCGGGATTTCCACGAAGTGCGTGCCCTCGAAGCCGTAGCCCGGCCCGGGATCAACGTAGTAGATGGGCGGGCATTTCGCCAGCGGGGCGTGCTCGGTGGGGATGCTGGCGACAGGCGACAGCATCGTGCACTGGAAGACGAGTTGAGACGTCGTGGTGTGATCGAGGTTGTAGTCCGCGGCGTAGTGCGTGAAGACGAGATCGGGCTGAGCCTGCCGGAGCGCATCGATCAGCTTCACGCGGACTTCCCACGTGTCGTAGAGCGCTTCATCGGGCTCACCGAGGCAGGTGTAACTCGCGCCGAGGCGCTCTGCGACGGCGCGCATCTCGCTATCGCGAGTACGGGCGGCCTCGTCCCAGGGAACATCCGGCAGATCGCTCATGCCCTTGTCGCCGTTGGTGACGCAGATCAGCGAGAGGCGGTCGCCGCGCTCGCGGTACTTCAGCAGCGAGCCCAGGCAGAACATCTCGTCATCCTGGTGAGCGCCGACGAAGGTGATGTTCATGTTTGCGCACTCCCGTCCAGCACCAGGGCGACCTTGAGCGCTTCTTCCGGATGATGCTCCGCCAGATCGAATGCGCGCCGCCACTCGGCGAACGGTACACGATGCGTGATGATCTCGTCCAGACCGATGGTGTTATTCACGATGACGTCGAGGGCCTCGTCGATGAGATCCTCGTCGTTGCACGCCCCGACGAGCTCGAGTTCCTTGACCAGCAGCGTCAGCATATCGACACTCGGTCGGCCCGGCATGATGGCGAAGACCGCCAGCCGTCCGCGCGGGCGAAGCGTCGCGATGCACAGATCCAGCGCCGCCTGGGCATCGACCGCCAGGATGGCGGACTCGACCCCGCGTCCGTCCGTGGCGTCGAGGAGCGCCTTTTGAGGGTCGGCATGCTCGTCGATGCGAATGATCACGTCCGCCTGGGTTCGTTGGAGTCGAAACGGCTGCATCCCCGCCACGATCGTCCGTGCGCCGGCACGCTTGGCCAGCCGCGCGATCATCACGCCGAACGGCCCGTCGCCCGCCACGAGCACCGTGTCCCCGGCGGCGACGCGCGCCTGGCGGACCGCTTCGAGGCAGACGGAGACCGGCTCGAGCAGCGCCCCGTGGGCAAAGTCGACGGAGTCCGGCAGATGTCGCGCCCGTTCGGCGGGAATGGTGAAGTATTCGGCGTAGGTCCCGTCGCGATCGTGGCCGAGATGGCTCATCTGCGTGCAGAGATGCTCGTGCCCACGGCGGCATTCCTCGCATGCATGGCAGGAGATGACCGGATGGCAGGCGGCCCGATCGCCTTCCGACCAGCCGTTCACCCCCTCGCCGACCCGGGCCACGATGCCGGCCGCCTCATGGCCGAGCACACGCGGCAGGGGAAGTCCGAAAGGGTTTTCTCGGATATCGCCAAGGTCGGAGGTGCAGATGGTGGCGGCGGCGGTACAGATGAGCAGCTCTCCACGGGACGGAGCCGGGATCGAACAATCGATCTGTTCGAGCCGGCCGATGGCTTGGAGTTGGAGGGCGTTCATGTTCATTCTTGGGGGATGCATGGGCACTGCCTTCGCAGGTCGTCAGCAGGGACAGATTGATCGTAAGTCGTCTGTTTGAAGCACGTTACCATAGCGGATGGCAGGCGAATCACCAACCCGCGAGTTTCCGGCAGGGACGCGTGAGTCGGAAAAAAAAATCGCAATTGGGTGTTTTTCCTGCTTCCCAACCGCAAGGCAGTCGCTATTATCGGCGGCTGAACATTAGGGGTCATTCATCGCCTGTCACAATCAAAGCCTGTCATCAAGACGGTTGTGTCTTGCCAAGGAGAGTATCGCATGTTCCGGAAATCGGGAATATTCGTATTGTTGAGTGGGGTTTGCTTGAGTTCGTCGGCCATGGCGGCGGTCACCACGGCAGACTACAAGTTTGATGTCTCGGACACCTTCAGCCTGTCTGGGACGGAGTACGGCTCGGTTTCGATCACGGCGGATTCGACGCTGGGCATCGTGACCTTCGCGGTCGATGCCTTCGACGTTCAGCCGGCCTATGGCAAATTGGGAAAGAATTTCGGCATTCACGCCTTTGCCTTGAACCTGGCAGACGACTCGATCCTGGGTTCCGTGAAGTCCATTTCGAAGCCCTCCGGCTGGAGTTTCAGCAAGGCCCCGGACAGGAGCCTGAGCATTTTCGGTGAGTTCGATGGCGGTGGGAAACGGGATTCCGGATCGCGCGAGGATCCGCTCGTTTTCTCGCTGATTCTGAAGGATGCTTCCCTGGCGGATGCCTCAAACTTCGTCTCGCCGACGACAGAGGGTTATCTCTTCACAGCGAAGGTGGCGGGATTCAAGGCGGAGCCGAACAGCCATTGGATCGGCGTGGGAGACCTGTCGACGGGGCCGCAGGTTGCCCAGGTTCCCCTGCCAGGAGCCGTGGCGATCGGTCTGCTGGGTCTGGCGTGCGTCCGATTCACGCGGAGCCCCAGGCGAGCCAACTGAGGCCTCATGCCGGTCCTCAGCGCTTGACTCATCTGCTTCACCATGGATCATTTACCTGGCCCTTTTATGGAGCACCCCTTTCCATCCAGGGGGGTTATCAGGACTTGGTTAACTCTAATCTCAGATAATCTGCGGATCCGTGGTTTTTCTCCTTCCTCCCTATCATCGTTTTCTCTAAAATCGATGGCTCGGGTGAGGAATTTCTAATCTAGCAGAGAATGCATGTGGGGAGGATCTAAGCGTGTCCACACAGAAAACCAGTTTGGTTGTCATGATTGCCGCAGCGTGCAGTCTGCCTTCGTTGGCGACGGCGGCGGTCACGTCGGCTTCCTTCAAGTTCGACGTCTCTAACACTTACAATCTCGCCGGCGTCGAGTACGGCTCGGTTTCGATCGAGGCGGATGACACTACGGGTGTGGTGACGTTCACCGTGGATGCCTACAACGTTCAGCCCACTTACGGCACGCTGAGCAACTTCGGCATTCAGGCGTTCGCGTTCAACACGGTCAGCGATTCGGTGATCGATGCGATTGATTCGGTCAGCAATCCCTCCGGCTGGAAGTTTGACGATTCACCCAACAACAGCTTCAGCATGTTCGGCAAATTTGATGCCGCCGACAAAGGCAAGGGTAATTCCAGAATGGATCCGCTGGTGTTCTCGCTGACGCTGAGCGATACGTCGTTGGCAGTCGCTGATAACTTCGCGTCCACGTCGAGTGAGGACTACCTTTTCGCGGCCCATATTGCGGGTTACGAGAACGGTCCGGGAAGCCACTGGGTGGGGGTGGATTCCGTTACGAATCCCGATCCCGGTTCCTCGCCGATTCCCGCACCGGGCGCCATCGCCCTGTGTGCTTTCGGTTTGTCGTTCGTGGGTTTCCTGCGACGCAAGCAGTAGAGCTACATCGCCCAAGACTGAAAACATGAAATCGGAAGCCGGCCTCGTGAGGCCGGCTTTTTTTATGGGATCACCTGAAGAGCGGGATGTCCCGGATCTGATTCTCGGATCGGGAAGCGGTCAGTGGGATGCGGTCGATGCGGATCCCTTGAGGACGTCCTGGGGTTTTGCGGGCTTGTCGGCGCCGTTTCGCTCGGAGCGGTATTCATCCGCTTTGCGGAGCAGATAGACGAACTCGCCACCGGAGATGTACTGATATGTGGCGGACTTGGACATCAGGCCGCGGTACGTGAGTTCTCGCAGGGCGTAGCGGCGGTCGCCGAGTCCCCAGCTGCCGAACAGGGTCATGTCCACGCCGCCGCGCATCTCAAGCATCCGGTACAGCATGTACGCGATCGTCCCGCGATCAATGGCCTGATCGCGCTCGAGGCCCCACTCGGGCCGGACCATCCCGCGGGAAATCAACGCCTGCTCGCGGGCGGCAAAGTCCTCGTGCGTATCGTCCCCGTCGGCCAGGATCAGCACGGCGCGATACGCCTCCGCCACGGTGACCACCGGCTCGGCCGGCAGTTTGCCGTGAACGAGTTCCATGGCATCAACGGCTTCCCCCGCGTCCGCCTGATCCGGACGGCGCATGGTCGAACACCCGAGGGACACCGTCAGAAGGACGATGCCCGCCAGGCGAGCCATCCCGCCCCAAGTGCCCGTCTTGACCCACGTTCCATGGATGGTTGGTAAGGTGTTCATGCGAATCAGAAGCTCCAGGTCAAACCCGTCAGGAAGAAAGTACGCGTGGTGCGATCGTCATACGCCTGTCCGGGGAAGAAGACCCCCAGCGAGGAGGTCCATGCCAGATCGGAGGTAATGCGCCACTTCACGTGGTAGTCCATGGCCCACCCGGCATAGCCGGAACGATTGGTGGCGGTGAAATCGGAAACCGCTCCGGAGCGATGGTTTTTCCAGTAGAGGAACCAGTCCGTGCCGAGTTCGAGGTTCTTGAACTCCTCGATCTCCTCCAGCGGCCGGAACGCCGCCCCGGCCCGCCAGATGTGGACGTTGCTCAACCGCGGAGCCATGGTCAGCCCCGTGTAGCGGTAGCCGAAACCCGAGAAACTCGTATCGTCGCCGGCGAGATTGCCGCCGAAAGTATCCGTCGGGCTGCCGAAGCGATCGCCGTCGCCGCTGGCGAACATGTACTCCAGGCCGAAGCGCGGCTTCATCTTCGCCTGCGAGAGATACTCGAGATTCACGTCGAAGGCCCAGGCCTCGATGTCGGCTTCACCGCGTCCCCGGTCCCGCTGGCTTTCGCCCCCTTCCCAGACCCATTCGGTGCTGTAGAAGAGGTTTTTCATCAGCTCGCCGTCCATGCCCACGCCGGTGTACCAACTGTCGTAGTCGAAGTCCTGGAACAGGACGATCGGCCGCGTCTCCTTGAGTTGATCGTCACCATGGAAGAAGTAGGCGAAAGGGCGATGCTTGGGGATGCCCTTGTAGCTGATCTGAGTGCCCCAGAAGTGCCGCTCGGAGTTGTGCCCGTTGGGTCGGCTGGCGTCGATATCATCATGGCTGTCGATGGTCGTGCCGAGCAGACCCTGCACCTCGAAGTCCGCCACTTCCGCCGTCATCAGGATATGATCCAGGGGAATCGACAGGGCGTATCCCGTCCCGAAATCCACGTAGTCGCGCCCGATCTTGAACTTGAAGTTCCAGTCGAGATCCTCATGGGCGTAGGCCCGCATCGCCTTGCGGAGATCGAACTGGTAGAAGCCGCGATCGAGGTTCGGGCCGACCCAATCGTCATCGTTGCCGTCGAAGGCGTCGCCGGTGTTAAAGTCGTGGTACTGCAGCGTGGTGCGGCCGTAGATCTCGTGGGCTCCGCGATCAATCGTGGCCGCGCCCCAGACGCGAAGATCGTTGCGGCGGTACGTTCGCGAGGACTCGAGCCCGTCGTCCCAGATGAAGAGATTGAAATTGTACCATCCGCCGTAGTCGAGCCCGATCCGCTGCTCGGCGGGCAGCTCCGTGTTCAACTGCTCGCGGACCTGCTCTTCGATCTCGCGCTGCTGTTGCAGGAACGGTGAACTGGCCTGCCCGGAAGCAGGCTCGGGATGGATGGCCCCCCAGCAGAGGCATGCCGCCAGGCATGCAAGCGAGGTTCCCCGGCAAAGACGGACCCTGAGCGACATCGCGGATTGCCCTTTTCTGGTCATGACACTTGTCGTCGAAAGATGGGTGTGCCGTCACCGCGCCATTCGCTGACGACGACCCGGAACATGTTCCGCCACGGGTATCATGACCTCCTGATGTCGTGAACGCAAGCCAAACCCGCGCCAATCTCAGGAGATCCCCAGCTTAGCGGGAGGAACCCGCTCTGCTTTTCTCGAGGAAATCGATGATCTCCTCGCCGACTTTTTTGGCCATATCTTCCATTTCCGTATGCACCGGGGAGTCCGTCACCCCCTCCACGTAGATGCGGCCCAGGGACTGACCGGTGGCCTCGTCCGTGATGCGGGCGATGACGTCCAGCCGGCCCACGTTGCCGACGATCGACTTTTTCTTGTAGAACCGGCATTCGACCGCCAGGCGGAGCGCTTTTCCGTCACCACTGGCGGCAAGGACCTCGCTCTCGCGCAGGGCGTCGCGCGTCGACCGTTCAACACTGTTGAGCACGGCCTGGGGGCAGATCGCCCGGACGTCGGTGGTCACGCCCGAGAGTTTGACCACGTCGTAATCCTGCAGCCGCGGCACGGGGTCGAGCACGATCGTGTCCGCCTCCACGCCGATCAGCGCTTTCACGCCTGCCTTCGCCGCCATGCCGCATCCCGCTGACATCATCAGGATGCCGGCCAGGATGGAGACTGTGGCCAACCGTAGCTTCCATGAGAATCGAACCATCTGTATGTACTCCTTACTTCTCGTTTGGGTCGCCCATGTCGCTTCCCGATTCCCGGGGGTCTGAAGCGGGCGCCTTTGCGGTTTGAAACGTGTCGAGAATCCGTGCCGCCCATTCCTCCGCCGACTGCATCTCTGGATCGTTCTGATGAACAAATATGCCCGGTGGTTCGCGCTTCTGGAGGAAATGGCAGAGCAGCCAGTGTAGCTCGCTCCGGTGGATGCTGTCGAGAGGTACCGGCGGTGACCAGGCCGATTGCAGCTGCGCGATCCACGCCGGTGCGTGCTGTGCGATCTGCTTCAGCGGGATCTCCTCGCCCGGCTCGATACCTTCCGGCCGGACGAAAAAAGGCTTGACGCGGGTCCGCGTCGAACCGCGCTGCACGACGAGGTAGCGGCACTCCGCGATATCGCGCACATGCCGATAGTTGCGGTGCTCGAGCCCGCCGATGCGTTCGCGTTGCTGCTTGATGGCGGCGGCCCGCTCGAAGGCAAGATCGGCGGCGGCTTGGCGCATCCGCTGCTCGAGCGCGTCGAGGTGAGGCCGGCGATCCCCGGCGGCGAAGTCCCACGCCGCGCGAATCTGCGCGCGATACGATTCCATCGAGACCGTCCCGTCACACGGCGCGGGACATTTGCCCATCTCATAGTACGCGCACGCCTCTCCGTGCGGCGCCTGCTGCAGGATGTCGTAATAGCGACAGAGATCGAAGGCGTCCTCGAGAATCTGGATGAAGCGGGTAGCGTCGTTCCGCGTGGCGAAGGGACCGAGGTGGTCGTCACCGTCGCGGAGGATCTTGCGGATCTCGAAACGGGGAAACTCAGTGTTGACGTTGACGCCCACGAACCAGGCGGGACTGAAGGCGACGTGCTCGCGATAGGCGTCGGGCAGCATCTCTCGTGCAATTTCCAGATATCGCCACATGATCTCGAAGGGGGATGAGGCCGGTTCCCAGCGGATGGTCCGGACGATCTCCGCCAGCCGGGCCCGTTTCCGGGCGGTCCCGGCCACGTTCGCCTCCTCGGCGTCGGCGACCTCCGGCTCGAGCAACCGGACGCGGAGCGCGCGGCGGAGGCTCCCTGCCGAGGCCAGTTGGACGAAGCGGTCGTCGGCGTCGGTGAGCAGATAGACGCCTCCCCCGGCGGGAAACGCCCGGGCGATCCGATCGATCGTCGCCGGCGTCAGTGCCACTTCACCTTCCGTAACATTCGGGGTATCGGGGTTCGCATCGGGCTCAGCGCGATTGCCCGCATCCTTGGGCGACACGTCGCGAGTCGCCTCGACCGGCGGAAACGGCATGCGCTGACTGAACCATCTGTCGTAGGAAGATTGCACCGGCGGCCCTTTCGTCGCGAACGCACGGGCGCCCAGTGTAACACGAAGCGTTCCTCACGTCGGACCGGCGGCGTTTGCTCACATGGCAATCGCGCCGGCACCCGCTTTCGATCTTGCCGTTGCGCCCCGCCATGTGGTAGGCTCAAGCATTATGACGTCAGCCTCTCAGGAAGTTCTGCTCAACAGCGAAGAGGTGTCGCAAACGCTTCATCGAATGGTGCAGGACATTTACGACAGCCTGCCCCGGGACGTGCCGATCGGGGTGATCGGGATTCGCAGCCGCGGGGAAGTGCTCGCGAAGCGCATCGTCGATGCCCTCGGCAAGCTCGGAGTCGAAGGGCTCCGGCACGGCACGCTCGACATCACGCTCTACCGCGACGACCTGGCCGAACTGGGTCCGCAGGCCATTTTGCGAAGTACCGAAATCGATTTCGACGTGGACGGCTGTTACATCATCCTGGTGGATGATGTGCTCTATACCGGGCGATCGATCCGCGCGGCCCTGGACGCGTTGATCGACATGGGGCGTCCCAAGGCGATCCGCCTGGCCATCCTGGCCGATCGCCCCGGGCGCGAACTGCCGATCCAGGCGGACTTCGTGGGCGTGCGCGTGCCGCGGGACGATGCCTCCGTGGCCGTGTTGCTCGCCGAAACGGACGGACGCGACGAAGTACGAGCGGGATGAGGTCGGATGAACACCCACACACACGTCACCGAGACCACGCAAAGCATGGACACCTCAACGTCGAAGACTGCCGCCGCGAAGGCGGACGAGTTCGTCTGGAAGCGTAAGCACCTGCTCGGGCTGGAGGATCTCTCCGCCGAGGAGCTGATGCACATCTTCCAGCAGGCGCAGACCTTCGGCGAAGTCTCCACCCGCAGCATCAAGAAGGTGCCGGCCCTGCGCGGGCGGGTGGTGGTGAATCTCTTCTACGAAGACTCGACGCGCACGCGCATGAGCTTCACGCTGGCGGCCCAGCGGCTGTCGGCGGACCTGCTCGAGTTCACTGCCTCCAAGTCGTCCATCACCAAGGGTGAATCGCTCCGCGACACCGTGCGCAACATCGAGGCCATGGGCGTGGACATCTTCGTCGTCCGCCACAAGGCCGGCGGCGCGCCGCATTACCTCACGCAATGCACGAACTGCAGCGTCGTCAACGCCGGCGACGGCCAGCACGAGCACCCCACCCAGGGGCTCATCGACATCTTCACCATCCTGCAGAACAAGGGGCGGATCGAAGGGCTCAATGTCGTCATCGTCGGCGACATCGCCCACTCGCGCGTGGCCCGGTCGAACTTCTGGGGGCTGACCCGCCTCGGCGCGAAAGTCACGTTCGTCGGTCCGCCGACGCTCGTGCCCCGCGCCTTCGCCGGAATGGGCGCCACGGTCAGTCACGATCTCGACGCCGCCCTGCGCGAAGCCGACGTCGTCAACATGCTCCGCATCCAGCACGAGCGCATGACCAGCCAGGTCTTCCCCAGCAAGCAGGAGTACGTCCGGCTCTTCGGGCTCACGCCGGAGCGCATGTCCATCGCCAAGCCCGACGTGCTCATCATGCATCCCGGGCCGATCAACCGCGGCGTCGAACTGGCCAGCGAAGTCGCCGACGGCCCCAACAGCACCATTCTCGGCCAGGTGTCCAACGGCCTGGCCATCCGCATGGCGGTGCTCTTCCTCCTGAACCAGGCCGCCTCGCGCGAAAGCTGAGCACGCACCACACGACGCCGCGCAATACGGATCGATGCACGCCGCGCCGACACGCTAATCCGGGCAAGTCATTTCTTTCGTCACCCTCCGCCATCGAGATAGCACCTTCAGCCCGCAGCCACGCATCAGTCCGTACCCCGACCGTGAGGGAGGGGATCGCATGGCAGACTCACACCTCCCGCCAGGGCCTCGCACACGTCAGCATGTTCAGCAGCCTTCTGTCATGCATCTGGTGTGCTGAGATTCACCCGGCATCCGCTTCCTCACGGGCGCGGTACTGACTGAGGCAGGCTGTCTCTCATACTGGCCGTCCCCTTTACCCGTCCCGCGTGGTCTCGACACATCGCGTCAGTCACGCCAAAATGCTTCCATGCCCCGTGAAATGACACCCGCGCAGTTCAAACGGAAATGGTTGCCGGCCGAGCTCTCCGAGCGCGCCGCCAGCCAGGAACACTTTCTCGACCTCTGCACCCTGCTCGGCCAGCCGACGCCCGCCGAGGTTGATTCCACCGGCGCCGAGTACGCGTTCGAGAAAGGCGTCGCCGTGACCGACGGCGCGTCGAAGGGCGCACGCGGTGAGCACGGCTTCGCCGACGTCTGGTGGCGCGGCAAGTTCGCATGGGAATACAAACGCAAGGGCAAGCACCGCACGCTTACGGATGCCTATCGCCAGCTCAGCCAGTACCGCGAAGCCCTGGAGAACCCCCCGCTGCTCGTCGTCTCGGACATCGCCCGCACCGAGATTCACACCAACTTCACCGGCACCGCCAAGGTCGTCCACGAGATTCCCCTCGAGGAGATCGACGCGCCCGAACACCTCGACAAGCTCCGCCGCCTGTTCACGGACCCGGATTCCTTCCGCCCGGAGACGACCAGTGCCGCCGTCACCGAGCAGGTCGCCAAACAGTTCGCCACCCTCGCGTCGATCCTCCGGGCCCGGGGTTGCGCGCCGCATGAGACCGCTCACTTTCTCATGAAGTGTATGTTCTGCCTCTTCGCCGAGGACGTGGAACTTCTGCCCAACCACGTCTTCGAGAAGCTGCTGCATTCGCTCAAGGCCGATCCGGCGCGGCTGAAGGCGAGCATGGACCAGTTGTTCGCGCAGATGAAGACCGGAGGCATGTTCGGCGTTGAGGACATCAAGTACTTCAACGGCGGACTCTTCGACGACGCCCCGGCGCTGGAGCTCACCCCGGAGGAGGTCGAGATTCTGCTCACGGCGTCGAAGTACGACTGGGGCAGCGTGGAACCGGCGATCTTCGGCACGCTCTTCGAACGGAGCCTCGACCCGAACACGCGGGCGCAGATCGGCGCGCACTACACCAGCCGCGAGGACATCATGCTCGTGGTCGAGCCGGTGATCCTCCAGCCGCTGCGTCGCGAGTGGGCGGCGGTGCGCGAGAACGTCGAAGCCCTCGTCGAACGGCGGAACAAGGCGAAGACGAAAAAGACCAAGGCCAGGGTCGAGGCGGAGATCAGCCGCGCCCTCGATACCTACATCGAGCGGATCAGCACCGTGCGCATCCTCGACCCCGCCTGCGGCTCCGGCAATTTTCTCTATGTGGCGATTCAACAACTGCTCGATCTGGAGAAGGAGGTTATCACCTTCGCCGCCCGGCCGGACATCGCCGGCGGCCTTTTCCCGCAGGTGCGCCCGACGCAGTTGCACGGCATCGAGATCAACCTCTACGCCGCCGAACTCGCCCAGGTGGTCATCTGGATCGGCTATCTGCAGTGGATGCGCGACAACGGGTTCATTCCGCCGAACGACCCGATCCTCGAACCGCTGCAGACCATCGAGAACCGCGACGCCATCCTCGCCTGGGAGGACGAACAGGGCGACCCGATCCGCGTCTGGCGCGAAGGCGCCACCTGCCGCGGCCCGGCCGAGTGGCCCGACGCCCATTTCATCATCGGCAATCCGCCGTTCCTAGGATCGAAATTGTTTCGGCAGCAAGGCCTCGAAGATCCTTACATCGAAGCAATGTTCGAGCACTACGACCTGCCGAATACTGTTGACCTCTGCTGCTACTGGTTTGAGATGGGCCGCCGCCACATGGAAACCTTTGGGTATGTGAGAGCAGGGCTGCTGGCTACGCAAGGGATTCGTGGCGGCGCCAACAGAAGCGTACTGGAAAAAATCTACGCCTGCGGACAGATCTTCATGGCCTGGTCTGATCGAAAATGGATTCTTGATGGTGCAGCTGTTCATGTTTCTATCGTTGCTTTCAGCAATGTACCCGAAGAAGTGCCAACTCTCGATGGTGCACCAGCCAACGAGATTTATCCGGATTTGACTGCTTCAATGGACTTAACTTCCGCTTCTAGGCTGTCCAGGAATCGCAACATAGCCTTCATGGGGGACACAAAAGGAGGTGCGTTTGATCTGCCATGGGAAGAAGCAAGAGCAACCCTAACCAGCCCCAATCCTACGGCAGAGGGGAATGAAGACGTCTTGAGGCCTTGGAGAAACGGGCTGGATATCACAAGAAGAGAACGTTCTTACTGGATCATAGATTATGGTTGTGAAAGAGTTCTGGATGAGGCCGCTTTGTTTGAGAGACCATTTGAGTTGCTAGAAGTGAGGGTCAGACCCGCACGAGCTAAGAACAGGCGAAGGGCATATGCAGAACGTTGGTGGATTCATGTTGAGCCACGTCCTGCGATGCGAGGTGCTATAGACTCGCTTCGTCGTTTCTTGGCAACACCTACACTTACAAAACACCGGTTGTTCTCTTGGATGAGCGCCAAGATCTTACCTGACCATCAATTAATCGCCTTCGCGCGATCGGACGATTACTTCTTCGGCGTGCTGCACAGCAGCATTCACGAGATGTGGGCACGGCGGATGGGCACGCAGTTGCGGGAGGCGGAGTCGGGTTTCCGTTACACGCCGACAAGCTGTTTCGAGACGTTCGCGCTGCCGTGGTCGCCGGGCAAAGAGGAAGAAGGGCACGCCGCCCACGGCCGCATCAGCGAGGCGGCGCGGGTGCTCAACGAACAGCGTGAGCGGTGGCTGAACCCACCGGAATGGATCGACCCCATCGCCGAGGCGGTCGATGCCGAGGACGACTTCGCCGACGTGCCCGAAGAGGCGCGGGCGCTGATCCGGCACTCGGCCATCATGGCCCGGGCGGCCAGGGACAAGCGGCTCAAAAAGCGGACGCTGACCAACCTGTACAACGAACGACCGACATGGCTGAAGCTCGCCCATGCCGAGCTCGATCGGGCGGTGCTCGCCGCCTACGCCGCCACCGATCCCGACGGGGACTGGGACGAAGACTGGGCCGAGGTGTGGATTGAGACCGGCGCGGGCCGCCCCCTGCCCGACGATCACGACCTCGCCGAACATCGCGCCGAGATCGATCAGCGCGTGCTCGCGAATCTCCTGCGCCTCAACCAGGACCGCGCGGGGAACGCCTGACCGGCCCAGGGACCGTCCCCGTTTTGCAGCTTCCCCTGCTCGCGCACGAACGGCGATCGACCCCGCAAAGCGTCCCGGACATCCACCGCCAGACACAACCGCAAATCGGGGACTGTCCCTTTCACCCTCCGCCATTCCGTTCAGAACGCGGATGCATCACACGCGGTGATCCGAGTGGGACATGAATGAGGGAAAGTCACGTCAGAGGGCGAGCCGGCAGGCGTTGTTGTCGCTGAGGACTTCACGTTTATACTGAGTTGCGAGGGAGGGGATTCAGGGTCGTGAATAAGCCGGGTGTCGGCAGAACGGTTGCGGGACGGTGATCTGGCCAGGTTGAGGTGTGTATGGCTCACGAGGTGTATGTGACGCGGCGAATTCCGGAGGCGGGGCTGGATCGGCTTCGCGCGGCGGCGGACGTGGAACTGGAGGTCAATCCGCACGAGCGCGATCTCGAGCCGGCGGAACTGCGGGAGGCGGTGCGCGGCCGCGACGGTTTGCTGACGATGTTGAGTGACCGGATCGACGCCGACCTGCTCGAGGCGGCGGGACCGCAGTGCCGATGCGTGGCGAATTACGCGGTGGGCTTCAACAACGTCGATCTCGACGCCGCCACGCGCCTCGGCATCGTGGTGACGAACACGCCCGGCGTGCTCACGGAGACGTCGGCGGACACGGCGTGGTCGCTGATCATGAGTGTCGCGCGGAAGGTGGTGCCGGCGGATACGTTCGTGCGGACGGGCACATGGGACGGCTGGGCGCCGCTGCAGTTCCTCGGCCACGACGTGCACGGGGCGACGCTCGGGATCGTCGGCGCCGGGCGGATCGGGGCGGCGGTGGCACGTCGGGGGTTCGGCTTCGGGATGAACGTGATTTACGTGAGCCGGTCGGCCAAGCCGGAGTTGGAGGCACAGGGGGCGCGCCGTGTCGAACTGCCGGACCTTCTTGCCGAGAGCGATTTCGTGTCGCTGCATGTGCCGCTGACGGACGAGACGCGGTACATGATCCGCGCCGAGCAGATCGCGATGATGAAACCGACGGCGTACCTGATCAACACCGCCCGCGGGCCGGTGGTGGAAGAGGAAGCGCTGGTGGCGGCGCTGCGCGCGGGAAAAATCGCCGGGGCGGGATTGGACGTGTACGAGCATGAACCGCGCTTGAGCGAAGGGTTGGCGGCATTGGAGAACGTGGTGCTGCTGCCGCATCTGGGCTCGGCGACGGAGGCGACACGATCGAAGATGGCGGTGATGGCGGCGGAGAACCTGCTGGCCGCACTGGAGGGCCGCGTTCCGGAGAATGCGTTGAACCCGGAGGCGATGAAGCGATGAGTGGGCCAGTCGATCCGAAACGAATCCATGCCTTCTCGCCATGGCGGCAGTGCGCGGGGCGGGTGGCGGTATGAGCGCGTCCGTGTACACCTGGGATTACCGGCTCGAGATTGCACCGTACGACAGAATCATGAGTGTGCTCGAGGCGTTCTACGCGTCGTACCCGGGCGGGGACTACACGAGCGAGCATCGGGAGAAGTACAAGCAGGGTTTCCGTCGCGGGGCGTGGAAGCGCGCGTGGTGGGGGCTGGGCGACTGGGTGCCGGAGCGGCTGGTCAAAGGGGAATTCGCGCTGTGGCCGGTGCGCGTCCGCGTGCTGGTGCGGCCGAGCCCGAAAGCGTACACCATCGCCGTTCGATATGAAGTCCATCTGCCCGGGGGCGTGAAATCGCTGAGCGAAGAAGTGCAGGCGTCGGTGGATGAATACGTGCGGAAGGAGCTGGGCGACCTGGCCACGTACCTCGGCGAATGCACGGAGCAGCCCCCGCCGAAGCTCGAAGCGAACGGGTGAATCGAGGCAAGCTTCGACGACGAGCCGCACACCAAGCGTGGCATCAATCCCTGGCGGCAACGACTTCGCCGTTTTTCGTGTTGATGATGTACTCCCTGGACGTGCCGCGGGCGACCACCACTTGCGTCGACGTGGACCATCCCGCCGCCACCGAGGTATCCCCGGATTCAACAAGCCACGTAGAGCCGTCCCTGAGGACAAGCTGCTGCCCGTCGTCGTTGACTTCCAGGATGGACGTGAACGATCGGGCACGACCGAGGTAGCGGCCGGTGACGTGCGTATCGCGATCGAGGTTGGTGATCATCGTACGCTCCACGACGATCTCATCGCCGGGTGACCAAGAGAAGACGAAGCCGTAGCGCACCTCGTACATGGTCCGGTCGGCAAGGAGCAGGGCCCCGCTGCCGTACCGATCGTCGAGCCGGACCGGCTCCTCGGGGAGATCCGGAATCGGTTGGAGGTCCAGCCCTTCGATGCACTCCTGCCCCATCAGCAGAGGCACGCCGCACATCACGATCAACAGGCGAAGCCTTTGGGAAGACATGATGCCCCCTGCGGATTCTCAGCAGCGGTGGATGCGGCGGGAACAGGAGAGATCGAGTATACGGAACACACGTACAATCCGGAAGGAAAAACCGGCAATCCTGAGAACCGATTCCCGATTACTTCGCCAGGACGGCAATGCATGCGCGGCAGAATTCAGGCAGATCGTCCGGGCGGCGGCTGCTGACGAAGTGGCGATCGACGACGACGGGGGCATCCTCCCAGATCGCCCCGGCATTGACCAGATCATCCTTGATGCCGGGTGAGCCCGTCACCTTGACGCCTTGGTACACGCCGGCGGAGATCGGGATCCATCCGCCATGGCAGATCGCCGCCACCAGCTTGCCCGCCTCGGCGAAATCGCGAACCAGTTGCAGCACCTTCTCGTCGCGACGCAGCTTGTCGGGCATGAATCCGCCGGGGACGATCAACCCGTGAAAGTCATCGGCGCTGACGTCGTTGATCCGCGCATCGGAACGGCAGGGGTAGGAGTGCTTACCGCCATAGACGGTGTCCGCCTCCGGTCCGGCGACGGTCACTTTCGCTCCGGCTTCGATCAGCCGCAGCTTCGGGTACCACAGTTCGAGATCCTCGTAGATCTCGCCCACGAAGATCAGGATTCGCTGACCGCTCAAGGGGGTATCGTTCGCCATCGCTGCCTCCTCATGGGGACGGGATTCACGTCATGGTCGATGTCATGTTAGTTCGGTGGCGGCTCGATGCCCAACGCCCTCAGGACTGTCCGCTATCAGGTCGTCGACGCGGAGCGACGGATCAAGGCGAGGCCGAACGGGCCGACCAGCAGCAGCATGGCGAGGATGAGTATGGGCAGTGAGGCGGCATACGTGTCGAAGCGGGCGCGACCCGCGAAGGTCTGCATCGCGGCGTAGACGGTCAACGCGACGCAGCCGAGGGCGAGCAGGTGGACGAGGCGCGTACGCTCCGGGGGTGGCACGGACAGAAGATGGAAGAGCCCGCAGGCGAGCGGAAGGATCTGGATAGCGTGCATCGGCATGCCGTGAACGAACTTCGGCACGCCCGCTTCGCCGAAAATCTCCGGCGAGAGCCCCGCGTTGACGCGGACGATACCGTAAACCAGCATGCCATACCCGAAGAGGCAGCTCAGCAACAGCAGGACCATACCCCATCGGATGGCGACGACCCGATCGCGGGCGAGCGGGATGCCACCGCGCTGAAGCGGGCGGAACGCGCGCAGCGTCATGTCGGCGATGCCGAAAGTCACCCCGGTGATCAGCACGTCGATCGCGTAGCCGACGGTCTTGTCGAACGGTGTGGCGGTGTTGAAGTGCGAGGGGACGCCGCGCCAGGTCTGCAGCGTGATCAGGCCGACCTCGACGACGGCACACCCGGCGATGATGCAGGCGACGATCCATGAGCGACGTCGGCCGGGAAGCCATCCCGCCACCCATGCCAGCGAGATGCAAGTGACGCCGGTGGCCAGTCCGAAGAGCATGGGCTTGCGATAGGAGAGCGGCCCTTCCCAGGCGGTGCCGGACACCATCCACACGCCCAGGTGCGCCAATCCGCCGAGGACCAGCAGAACGCCCGCCGCATACAGGACGCGCTGTGAGCGATCCACCGATCGCCACATGTCGAAGGGATCGAATGAGCGACGGTCTTGCGTGAGGGGGGTTGATCCAGACATACGCGAATGACCTCTCCTCATGCCTAAGGAAGAGTCGGGCCGGTTGGCGGTGACGGATCTCAATCCGAGTGCACGTCCTCTGAACTTCGCGGCATCGCCCCGGGTCGCTTCCGTTGTCCCGACGCGATCAGGCTGCGGGCGTAACCCGCCATCTCCGTGAGATTCTCAAACACCAGGAGATCCTGTCGATCGTGGAGATGGTACGCGCGGATACCTTTGCCTCCAAGGATGAGGGTCAGCCCGTCGCGTTTCATGCGGGTGATGAATTTTTTCAGTGCATCACGCGCGGCCCGGTTCACGTCGGTCCGTGACAATGATAGCCACACGACTTGTGCGTCGTGCTCGGAGGCAGCGTTGGTCAGCACTTCCAGAGGCGTATTCGGGCCGAGATTGACGTCGCGGAATCCGAGTTCTGCCAGAACCATAGACACCATCCAGGAAGGCAACAGGTAGGGATCGTCCGGCGGCGCGGCGCCGATCGCCCGGGGGGCCTGCGCGTGAATCGGCGTGAAGTGCCGGCGGAGCTGACTCAGGGCACGCAGGCAGAGCATGGTGGCGCGATGCTCGAGCAGGATCGCACGATTGTCCTCCGGCCAGCGCGCCCCGAGGTCGGCCATGGCGTTGCGAAGTGGGCCATCGCAGATCTGCGAGACGGTCATGCCGTTGAGATACAGCGTATTGATTGTGAACTCGAGCCGGTCGGCATCGCCGGCTTCCAGTGCAAGCAATACGTCATCGTGGTCGCGTGAGGTCTCGGTCGCCAATTCCGCCGCCAGGAGTTCCGGATGGGCCACGTTCAGGCCCGACCGCCGCACGAATCGCAGGGCGTCGGACCGGGCGATGCGTCGGTGCCCGCCGGAGGTGCGTCGCATTCGCAACCGCCCGGAGTCGCACCAGCGGCGGACCGAGGATTCGCTGCAACCCAGAACGGTTGCCAGTTCGGCGGGGGACAGAAACTCCTTCATGACAATTATGATAGATTTGAAAGATTAGAAATACCAGCCCGAGGGCCGTTGAGGCTCAAATATTCACTAAATGGGCCCAATTCGACAGAAGGGCTGGTCCCGAATCAACCCCGATCCTTATTATCTGACAGTTTTGGAAGTTTCGGTCATGCGTCATGATCGAGCCGTCATTCGGACCCTGCGGAAATCGTCACGAGGGTCGTACGAAAGGAACTGCCATGTACTCGTTGCTCGCCCAAGTCGACGTCGGCGCGGAGGTCATCGCCAGCTATTCCAGCGTCAGCGGCGACCTGACCATCGGTTCAATTACTTATTATCTTTTCTGGCTGGCCTGCGTGTGTATGGGGGCGGCGACGCTCTTCTTCTTCCTCGAACGCAACAACGTTCCCGCCAAGTACCGCACGGTGCTGACGGTGTCCGGTCTGATCACTGCGATCGCCTGTTTCCATTACTACCGCATGGCGGGGATTTACGCGGGCGGCGGTTTCCCGACCGAGTACCGCTACATCGATTGGATCGTCACCACGCCCTTGATGCTGATCAAGTTCCCGCTTCTTCTTGGTATGGCGAATAAAGGGAAAAGCCTGCTGATCCAGCTCGTGACGTTGGACGTCATCATGATCGCAACCGCTTACATCGCGGAAGTGTCGTCCGTCGGCAGTGGCACATGGTGGAGCTTCTTCCTGATCGCGTGCCTGGCGGAGCTGGCCATCGTGGCCTTGCTGTACACCAACATGAACACGGCGATCGCGACCGCTCCAGCTCCGATCGCGAAATCGGTACGGATCATGCGACTCTTCATCCTTGTGGGATGGGCGATCTACCCGGTGGGCTTCCTCATGGCCTTGACGGGAACGACGGGCGGCGACCTGCGTGAGATTTTCTACAACGTCGCCGACGTCATCAACAAGGTTGGTTTCGGACTTGTGGCGTACTACGGCGTGAAGGCACTGGCCGAGGTTGATCGTTCGAACAAGACTCCCGGTCAGACGGCCGATGCGGCTGTGGCGGTGTAAGTGAGGGTGGGCCGTGGGGCTTCCCATTCGGGAAGCCCCATATTCAGGAGCGTATCATGACGCGGGCACGTTCGACAATCTGGAGCCAGTACCCATGGCTCTTTGAATTCGGACCTCTGCCCGTTTTTCTTGTTCTCATTCTTGTCGAGCTGCTCGGCCCCGGTTTTTCGGCGACCTACGCAGCGTGGCCTTTCCTGATATCGATGGTATTGGTGGGACTGCCGCATGGGGCGATCGACTTTACCCTTTCCTCGCGCCTGCACGGCAAGGGCAACTTCCAGGGCCATGTCACGACGGTCGCCTGTTACCTCCTGATCATGGCTACATTGATCCTGCTGGCGGTGACCGCCCCGCTGGCGTTCCTGATTCTCTTTGCCGTCATCAGCTTCTGGCATTTCGGTCATGCCGATACGCATGAACTGAAGACCACCTCTACAGAGCGTGGACTTTCACCGATCGTGAATGCGGTGGCCACCCTGGGCAAGGGACTCTTGATACTCGGAATTCCCATGGGTGTTCAGCCCGCCGCCACGGCTGACGTCGTGCAGCGATTCCTGTTCATCCTCGGCAGCACGGACGTACCAAGTGTCACGGCCATCGCCTCGATAGGCTCGGTAGCGCTGATTGCCGCCTTGTCGATTCTCGCCATCCTGCTGGTCGCGCGACCCATGGCGAGAGGAAAGAAGCGTGGGCACTATGAATTCCTGCAGCTCACGGTCATCGCTGCGTCCCTCCTGCTGTTTCATCCGCTATTCGCGATCGGGATCTACTTCCTGCTCTGGCACAGCTGGCGGCACATGGGACGGCTTCGACAGGTGATGTTCGATGCCTCGACGACGCGCGGTGTGTTCAGCGACCTCGTGACCCTGCATGTTCGCGCGTTGCCGCTGCTTCTGCCCACGTGGCTGGCCTATATCGGATTGGCGGCGTGGCGGCTGGAATCCTGGAACGCATTCGACGCGGCTGTGCTGACACTTGTCATTTTCGCGGTGGTCACGCTGCCGCACCATCGACTGGTGGCGCAAGGGATTCCCTGGAACCCGGCGCCCGCCGACGTCCTTTATCGTCCCCAGACGCCCGCGGCGACCGTCCGCGTGCCATCACTCGAGAAGGGAGTTTCCTCGTGAAGAATCGTGTGATCATCATCGGTGCGGGTCCGGGCGGGCTGGCGTCGGCCATGCTGCTGGCGGCCAGAGGCTACCAGGTGACCATCGTGGAACGCCTCCCGCATGTCGGTGGACGAACATCCACGTTTCGCCAGGATGATTACGCCTTCGATCTCGGACCGACGTTCTTCCTGTACCCGCGCAACCTGGAACTCATATTCGACGAGGCGGGATACGATCTCGCGAAGGAAGTGGACTTGATCCGTCTGGATCCTCAGTATCGCATCGTCTTCGGGGATGGTCAGAAATTGGATGCCACCGGCGATGTCGTGCGGATGCAGCGGGAGATGAGTCGCTTCTCGGCCGCCGATGCCGGGAACCTGCCACGCTATCTGGCGGAAAATCGCAAGAAACTCGGCGTTTTCGAACCGGTCTTGACCTCTTCATTCGATCGGCTGACGGATCTTCTTCACCCGAAGGTCCTCAAGGGGCTTATGTACCTGCGTCCCTGGCGGTCGGTGCACGGCGAGGTGTCGCGCTTCTTCAAGGATCCTCGCATACAACTCGCGTTCACGTTTCAGTCGAAGTACGTCGGCATGTCGCCGTTCCAGTGTCCGAGTCTGTTCTCGATCCTTTCCTTCCTGGAATACGAGCACGGCGTGTTTCATCCTCGCGGAGGATGTGGCGCCCTGACCCAGGCCATGGCCCGGATAGCCCGCGAGATGGGCGTGGATATCCGGCTCAACGAACCCGTGGATCGCATTCGATTTCGCGGCCGCCAGGCAGTGGGCGTGCAGACCTCCCAGGGATCGTATGACGCCGACGCGGTGGTCATGAATGCCGACTTTGCCCGGGCGATGTCCCGCCTCGTGCCCGATGAACTGCGGCGACGTTGGACGGACAAGCGCATCGAGAAGAAGAAGTACTCCTGCTCGACGTTCATGATGTACCTCGGGCTTGAGGGCAGGCAGGACGATCTGCCGCACCACGTGATCCGCCTGACCGAGGATTACATGGGCAACCTGGAAGACATCGAGTCGCGGCATCGCCTGACCGAGGATCCATCCTTTTATGTGCAGAACGCCAGCGTTTCGGATCCGACGCTTGCGCCACCCGGCGGATCGACACTCTACGTGCTCGTCCCCGTCACGCACCGGCATGACAAGGTGGACTGGAAGCGCGAGGCGCCACGCTATCGTGCGAATGTTCTGCGCAAGCTGGAACACATCGGCCTGAAAGATGTCGAGAAGCGGATTCGAACCGAGCGAATCGTGACGCCGGCGGACTGGGACTCACAGTACCAGATCCACAAGGGGGCGGTGTTCAGCCTCTCACACAACATCGGGCAGATGCTCTACTGGCGGCCGCACAATCGCTTCGAGGATCTGGATTCGGTCTATCTTGTCGGCGGAGGAACGCATCCGGGGAGTGGACTGCCGGTGATTTTTTCGTCCGCGCGGATTACGGCGGACGCCATCGAGCAGGATCTGCGTTCCACGTCGGGAACACGGGCCACGCGCAGGTTGGCCATGAGCATTCCGCGTCGGCCTGCCGTGGCTCCGTCTTTTCCCGTGGCGGCGATGGACCGTGTGGCTTCCCGGTGACCGGCGATTCCGGCCCCGGGTACAGCGCTGACATGGCAGGAGCGTCTGCGAAAAAAAGCAGAGAGCATGATCGGTCGGATGAGAAATCCGCGCCGCTGCTCTCGTTGTGTGCGAGAGGTCGGCATTCGCCGCATGAACCGCAATGCGGGAACGGAAATGCCAGCCTGTGGCACACTGCCAGTTCCCCTGGCTCCCGCCGCAGACGAGGAGGCGGCGGCGAGCCGAAGATGCGGGATGGTGTTGCCCGCATCCCCGATCATATCCATTATGGCAGATAAATCGGCCGGGGATGCGGAATTCGACGAATTCTTCTCGATGGGGCGGTCGATAAGGTGTGTGTCATTTCTGCCGAGTCAATCCTAATCTTCTTCAGCAAATGACTTTAACGATACTTTGCGACGTTTGGCGGTCTCGTCTGTCGCGGATCCACACGGCAGGCTCTTCCTGCACAGCCGAATCGACGTGGCAGAGGCTCTTCCAGCAGGGGATGTGAATATGCTGACACTCCCGCCGGATCGCGGGGAAAAGCAGGTTTCGCTTTGATTGCGCACCTGGGGAGGCCGATGAATAGGCACAGTCCGGAGCAGGTTCCGGCGGGGTGGCGGAGACGGAATCACGACGGCTGTCGTGAACACGTCCGGGGCTCAGGTGTCGACGCGTTCTGTACGGCCACCGGGATTTCCGGCCGGCGTCGATGTATCCTCGATCGTGGACAACCCAGAAACCTCCGGCTCGCGCGACGCAAGCCGTTTGCAGCCTTCGAATCGTCAAACAAAAGGGAGTTTGAACATGACGCGACGTGGCACGCATCTTCTCACCGGTCTCTTGATTCTGCTCTACGGCGGAACAGCCTGGGCTTCCAACGTCGGGGCTGGAAACGTCAGTTGGAATACCTTCAACAACACGTGGGACAACACCATCAACTTCGATACGGACGGCGCCACGCTGAGCATCGATGTCGACGACAATACGGAGTTGATCAACGCGACCGGGATCACCGTGGCCAACGGTGTCGATGCCACGATCGCATTCGTCGGCACCAACAAGCTGTACTTCGGTGACAACAACTCGCAGATCCTGCTGAATGGGACCGGCACATTGACGATCACCGGTGGCTCGGCAGGAGCGGGGTTCGACATGGCCACCACCGCCACGAACAAGTCGCTGACGATCAACAAGTCGATCACCGGCAACGTCTCCGGCAATACGTTCATCATGGGCAACAACACGCTTCAGACGACCACGGGCAACCCCGTGACGCTGAACGCGGCGAGCCTCGGCGGCGCCAACGCTACACTGGATATCGACACGACCACGACGCTCGCGACACTGACGCTGACCGGCGCGCTGAATATCACGCCGGCGGATACACAGGTGCTGACATTGACGAACGCGGTCGCGCTGGGGGCGAACAAGCTGACGATCACGGGGACGAACGGTGGCGGCGCGGAAGCCGTCAACGGAACCTTCACCCTGGATAACGGCTCATCGGAGCTCGAGACGGCGGGCGGAGACGTGGATGATGTCCTCGGCGACGCGACCATCAACGTGACGACCGATGCCGCCACGCTCGACGTCAACTTCAACACTTCGCCGACCGCGATCAACCTGAGCAATGATCTCAACCTCGAGATCGCCGACGGCAAGACACTGACCTCGACGGTGGACCTCAACGGCCACAAGGTCACGTTTCCGGCGACTTCGACCGGAACGGTGAGCGCCGTCACTGCGGACATCGACGGGAGTACGATCCAGGCGGACGCGAACGCCACGGTCACGACTCTGACGCAGTCCAACGACACCACCATCGGATTGGGTGATGGTGTGACGTTCACGATCACGAATGCATTCAATACCGGCGGGAACAAGCTGACGCTTGCCGGAAGCGGCGCGGGAGGCCAGGAGACGCTCGCCGCCACGGTCCAGTTGGACAACAGTTCGGCCGAACTGGAAATCAACGGCGTGGACGTGGACAACATCAAGGGGTACACGGTGACGGTGACCGCCGACGGCCCTACCATCGATGCCAATGTGAATACCTCGCCGACCGCCATCAATCAGACCGCCGCGGCGGGCGACGTCACGCTGGCGATCGCCACCGGCAAGGCAGTGACTTCGACGGTGGATGTGAACGACAACGTGCTCACGCTGAGCGAGACGGGATCGGTCTCGGCCGTGTCGTTTGATACCGCCGGGGGCACGGTGCAGATGAATGCCAACGGCACGATCGCCTCGCTCACGCACACGGCGTCGTCGAAGGTGAAGCTCGGCGATGGCGTGAGTGGCACGATCCAGAACGCGGTGAGCGTGGGCAACGGCACGCTGACGATCGAGGGCAGCGGCGGCAACAACCAGGACACGCTGAATGCGACGATCACGGCGAACAATCCGAACTCGGTGGTGCTGCTGACGGGCAATTCGGCGGACAACCTCAAGGGCATGACCGTCAACCTGTCCACGGACGGCTCGACGCTGGATGTCGACGCCAGTGCCTCGCCGACAGACGTCGTGGTCACTGCCGATGCCACGATTGATGTCGCGTCGTCGCAGACGCTCACGGCGGATATCGACTTCAGTACGAATACGCTGATCGTGAGCGGCGCGGGAAGCCTGACGCAATTACGCGGGTCGACGGGCACGCTGGGGCTGAACGGGACGAACACGATCACGACCCTGACCGCCAATCCCGGCGCGAGCAGTGCGTTCACCATCAACGGAAGCGGTCAATCCACCATCGGGACGTTCACGCCGCTCGACACGAGCGGAGAAAATCTCGTGAAGGCAGGGACCGGCGTCGTGACGCTGACGAACGGTTTCAGCTTCGGATCGAGTACCGGGGTTCAGCTTCTGATCAACGGCGGAACGCTGATCGATGCGGGGGGCGCAGCGATCACCTTCGGCGATGAAGCGGAGAAGGTTCTCGTCTCCAGCGGGGCGACGTACACGACGTCGAGTGATTTCACCGGGCACGCCGGGAGTTCGACCAACCTGGAGGGCGAAGCGGGTTCGACGGTGAACTTCGCGAAGTCCGGAGTCCAGCGCTTGACCGCCACCGCCGACGATGATTTCACCATGCTCGGCACGGTGAACATCGAGGACGGCACGACACTGACGCTGGGCGGAGCGTTCACCTTCGAGTTCGGCGACGTGAACATCGCGGATACCGGGGCGCTGGTGAATTCGGTCGGCGATTCGTCGATGCTTTTCGTGCCGAGTTCGACAGTGACGCTGGAAGGCACAGCAAGCGGCACGCTGACCATCAACGGTCAGGGCGCCTCGTCGCTGGTGACGCTGGACACGACGACCGGGACCGGCTCCTGGACACTCGATCGCGGCGCGTCGGACAACCTGACGCTCAGCAACGTGTCGATCGCCAACATGATCTACACGAGCGATGCCGGAGGCACGCTGGAGGGCGAAGTCGATCTCTCCGGTGTGGTGGATGGCGGCGGCAACGAGAACGGCTTCACCGACGTGACCGCCGACGCGGGCCCGGACAAGGAGATCATCGCCGGCAACAGCACGACGCTGGACGGCTCGGCATCGGGCGGTTCGGGCAACTACACCTTCTCGTGGTCGCCCGCCACCGGGTTGAGCAGCACGACGTCGGCGACGCCAACCGCCTCGCCCACCGAAACGACCGTCTACACGCTGACCGTGACCGATGAGGACGACACGTCGAAGACCGCGACGGACACCGTGGAGGTTACCGTCACGACCGGCTTGGCGGTGTCTGCCGGTGAGGACAAGACGATCGTCGCCGGGGAGAGCGTCGTGCTGGAAGGGCTGGCTTCCGGCGGCTCAGGACAGCTTACCTATGCGTGGACTCCGGTGACGGGCCTGAGCGATCCGAGCTCACCGTTTCCTGTAGCGTCGCCGACCGAGACAACGACCTACATGCTGACGGTGACTGACACCGGCGACAACGAGACGACCGCATCGGATACAGTGATCGTGACGGTCACTCCCGCCGGCGTCGTGACCAACTGCGGTGCGGGTACGTGCGGCGCGGGCACCGCCATGTTGATGCCGCTGATGGTCTTCAGCATGCTGATGATGCGTCGGCGGCGCTGAGGCCGATCCAGACATCGATCATGCACGCATGATCGATCACTACTCGCCAGAACAGGAACCGGGCCGGTACGTAGAAGCGTACCGGCCCGGTTGCGTTCTTTGATGAACTTCGGTCACGAGGGGAATGAATGGGGCCTTCGGATCACCCCCCGGCGGGGCTGCCGGTACGCGGGGGAATCATTTCGAGCACGAGCGTGGCGCGATTGATGCGGTAGGGCTCGCGGAGGGTCTGGTTGCGTTCGCGATTGGCGTTGGGAATCGAAACCATGCCCATCCACGTGCCCGGCGCTTCGTACTTCACGTCGCAGGGCAGTTCATCGCTCAGGAAAGCGAGGTTCGTCGACTGGATGAGATTCTTCGCCCTCTCATCCGTGGCGTCGCGAAGGGCCTGGCGGATCAGGGGCGTGGCATCGATCTTGACCGACGGGGTGGAGACGCGCGATGCCGAGTCTGTCATGGTCAGGTTGGTCTGGCCGAGAAGGATAGGCGGCGGACTTTGACCCGTGTCGGCGAATTGCCCCATGCCCGCCGGGATCAACAGATGGATCTCGGGAGACCGCTGCGGCGTGCGGCCGCGTGATCGCCGCGAGGGTTCCGGATTGACTGTCGGCAGGAGTTCGAGCCGCACCGCCGCCACGAAAGGCCCTGACGGCTCCTGAGCAAGTTGCTTGTTGCGATCGCCGAGACGTTCCTTGCGTTCCTGTTCAGCGAGCGTGGCGATGAACGCCTGTTCGTCGTCCTGGGACATCAGCGTCAAGCGGGACAGCAACTGAGAGGCCAGCGTTGCGATGCGACGTTCCTCGTGCGCGGTGAGCTTGAGCAGTTCCTCTTCGGAAACAGTCTGCTTGACGGCAAAGAAAAACAGGCCGGCCTGCGTCGGTTCCATCCGAGGGGGGATCTGAAGCAGGAACGCGCCGGCGAGTTGAATCGACTCCGGGTCGGAATCGCGAAGCCGCTGGGCGAGAAAGACGGGCAGCGCGTCGATCACCCAGTACTCCTGGCGATGCGTCAGGTGACGCACCAGATCCTCACGCCGCAGAGGTGAGGCGTCCGGCTGGCCGAGTTCCTCGCTGAGGCTCCCGATGCGCCCGGAAGCGAGCAACTGGGCGGCGGAGGCTTTGAAGACCGTGGGATGACTCTCGGGGTGCGTCGCGAGGCGCGTCAGAACCGCCTCAAACGGTGGCAGCGTCGAACTCGGCTTCGAGCGTGATCGGCGCGACGTGCGGGCGCCGGCGTCGAAGTCGACCGGGGAATGGTAATCCAACCGAAGCGGAAACGCGGCCAGCTTGTACAACTCCGCTTGAACCAACGGCTGATTCCACAGTTCGTCAGGGACGGCGAGGATCGTCCGTGAGAGTTCGGGATCTTCCAGAAGGCTGTCGTCGAAGCGAGCCAGCGTCAGCAGTTTGAGAAGCTTGACGGCAGTATCCGCCGATTGAAGCTGTGCGACCTTCAGCAACAGGGGGTCGGTCGGGCTCTCGACCTCCAGCCTCAGCCCTTCACAGGCTTGGAGCAGATTGGGAATGGCCGATTCCTCCACCGAAAGGATCAGCACGCGAAGAATGGTACCCTGCAGTCGCGCATCTTCCACGCGCGACAGCTCGTTCACGAGCGCCTGGTGAGCGGAAGGGCCGAGATGCCGGAGCAGGCGGATGCTCTGTTGAGATCCATCCGTGAGGCAGATGCGAAGTGCGCGTTCGCGGAGCGCGGCGTGCGGACTCTGGAGACAGGCCTCCAGGATGCCAAAAATGTTCTCAGGCGCGTTGGAGACGGGCAAGCCTTCCACGTTGTCATCGCCATCGCGTTGCGGTTGCACTCCCCGCCGGTGGGTCTCCCCGATGGGAGTGCCGGGCGGCATATCCGAAAGCAGCGCCTCGATCTGATCGAGAATCAGCGAGGCCTGTGTTGCGTCACTCTCGGCGATGACCTTCATGATGTCAGGGTGCAGCGGTGTCGGCGTGTTGATCAGGACGTCGAAGGCCGCCTGGCTGACGCGATCCGCCTTGTGGGCGAGCGCTGAGAGCAGGGCCTGGTCGATGTTGGCCAGGAGAGGAGGCAGCGGCGGCGCCGCAGGCGACTCGCCGGGGTCGAGCCGCGGCGGGGACGGGGTACGTGTGTCGGCGGATGGAATCAGGTCCCTGCGGATCGACGACAGGCGGAGGACGGTCACCCGGGCCACTTCTTCGGAATCCGCCGAGAGGTAGGGAACCAGGGCCCGGGCCAACCGAGTCGCCGTCTTGTCGGTGGCATCGGACACTTCGGCTTCGAGCGGCGAGATGGCCATCAGGAATGGCTTCTCGAGTTTCAGGCTGGTCTTGCCATCGAGGTCGAGATCCGCAGTGGTCATGTCGTCGGGCACTTCGATCACGAAGGCGGCGTAGCCGTTGCCCTGGCGATCCTGAATCGTGTCGGTGGGGCGATCCCGGGAGGACCGGGAACGACTTGAGGAGCGACGTTCGGAAGGGTCGCGCGGCCGGCGCGTGTTGTAGCAGGTCAATGCATAGATGGGATCGCCCGCTGCAGTGGCGCCCGCGTCGTCCTCGGGGGCCTCGACGATCATCCGCTCCCAGATGGGTTCATTGCCGGCGGGCAGATCCAGCTCGAGGCGCGTGATCTCCTGCGTGGAGCCCGACCTCGGTCGGGCATGCGCACTGGTCAGCAGCAGGATGCCTTCTGATGATCGGGTCTTGCCGTCCTGGAAGGTTGCCTTGAGATCAGACTTGCTGAAGTTGAGCTGGCGCTCGCGCGGCTTGTAGCGAAACGGCACGAGAAGAAGTCGATTGCCTCGGGATGGTTCGCTCGTCTTGGCTTCGTCAGGGAGAGTGTCGTGCAGCAGCGCGACATTCAGCGCGAGAGTCAGATCGAACTGGATGGGACCTCCGCCGAACAGGTGCCACTGCCGCGCGAGGGCGCGGGCCTGGGGATGGTCCGGATCCATGTCCAGCACCTCACGGAGCAGATCGCGCGCGGCGTCATACACGCCGGCCTGATGAAGCCAGCGGGCGAGATCAAAGCGTCCTTCGACGTCGTTTTCGGCAAGCCGCTCGAGTCGAATGCGTCCGCGCTCGCGAAACCAGAACGCGTTCCAGGTATCGGAATTGTCGGGCGTGTCATCCGTGAGGAGTTCCGGCCTGGCCTCGATGGCGTTTTCCACGCACATGCGCGCGGCGTCGGTCTTCTGCTGAATCACGAACTGCCGTGCGAGATTGAGGAACTCGTCGGCGGAACCGGCCTCCCGGATCTCGGCCAGTTCCTCGCGCGTGAGGCGTGGGCTGGATTGGGCCTGCAGGGCGACGGGGGTCGCCGACATCAGGATGAAAAGCGACCCTGCAACGGCCCGGAACATGCCCCGGCGGAAAAATGAAATCCCGTACAACATCAGCCTCACCTCCGCAGGTCACCCCTGAAATTCTTCGGTGTGCCCCCTTCAATAAGCGTACGAGATCCACAAGCGTCTGACAATGTAGGGAGCATGAAGCAGGAATCAGTGTAAAACGAACGCCGCCCGGCCGACCGGAGTCGGACAGGCGGTGTGTTCTCCGCGTAGGCGGAGGTTTCCAAGCCGTGGTCGCGAGAGCACGGCGGGGAACAGGAGGCTTGTTCAGCGGCGTCGGCGAAGCATCGCCACGCAGCCGATCGCCAGCAGGGAAAGCGAGGCCGGCTCGGGCGTCACGACGAGATTATCGATGCGGAACGCGGCGCCTGCGTTGCCGGAGTGATTCATACTGCGATACTTGAGTATGAAAGCCACATCCGTGTTTCCGGCGCCCTCGGTGGTGAAACTGGTAGACTGGGTATGCCAGTTTCCGTCCCACATGCCGATGTCGCCGATCCACGTGGATTGCCGCGCGTGGCCGGGGTAGTCTTCCGCATCTCCCCACGCCCGGGGATTGCTCAGGCCGAGTCCCATGTCTTCCTGGATATTCTCGACCGTGTTTCGGATCTGCCAGGATGCGCTCGGGACCAGGTCATCGCCATTCCCCTGCCCGACGACACCGCCAGGGACCAGACCCTGATCAAACTGAATATCGAACGCGAAGTCATAGGTCGTGTTCGGAGACAGACCTGTAATGACAACGCCCACAAAGATGTCCTCGTAATCGGCAGTTTCATGGGGAATGACCTTCATGGAAGCGTTGCCTTCGGTCATGTTGACCGTGTCCGCCTCGATGAGATAATTCTCGCCGCCATTCCAGTCCTGCTGAGCAAATCTCCAGTTAGCAGGGATCATCGCTGTGCTTTGCAGGACGACCCGGCTCCCGTCATTCCAATCATCGTGGTCGTTGAAATGACCTTCATAGTCGGCATCAACCGGGATGTAAGGTGAATTCACACCATCCGTCCAGACGGCGGCGCCGGCAGGGGTGAATGTCGCCAGCACAAACAATGCGGCGACAGCGGTCATGATTGCTTTCATGGCATCTCCTCCTTTGATGGAAATGAGTACAGGCGGAATGATCCGCCTCAGCAAACCTATTGGATACAACGAGAAGTGAGCCAACACCCAACGAGATGAAATCCCCTCACGCCAGATGTCCCTTCCTCACCAAGGTTCAAACTAATCCATTGCCTCTATTTGCGTCAACGACAAAAATGGGAAGAATTCTTAATGTTCGCCATTGATGCTTGATTCAACGTGCGCCCGTGTTCAGATGAACATAAACCCACGCAAGCGAATAAAAATCAATAAATAAAGATCGCCTCAGATGAACTGGCAGGCAGGGGGTATTAGTGGAACTGAATGATCATTGATCAGGGTGAATTGATTTGTGAGTCTTGGAAAAATCATTGTTTTTCTTAGTGACGTACTTGGGATGGCGATTCGGGAGTCTGGGAAGCAGGGACCGGCAACCTCGCCAAGTCCTCGAAGGCAATACAGGACGAGTCGACACCTCGGACGCGCGTCCGCATCCCGGGGAGCATGGAAGATTGCGAATACTCGGCAGTTGTTATTCGCCATCGCGTTGTGCCATAATAAATGCTGTCTGCGGAGCATGTCGATAACTCGTTCAGCCGATGATCGTCTTGGCGGAACTCGAAGCGGATCCGGCCGAGCCACCGATCAGAGAGGGGTACGCCCATGTCTTGTCGAATCGCCGGAGCCTCCATGATGCTGGGGGTGCTTTTCGTTTGCGTCGCGCATGGTGATGTGCAGTTGGTCTGGGAGGATGGACTGAACGATAGCTATGTCGCCGCGGATGCGACACTCGATCTTCATCAAACGTCACCGCCCACCGCCTTGGGTGAGCCGCCATGGCTTGCGGATACCGAGTTGAACTTTGCCGGCGCGCTTCCGCCGGAATGGTACGCCGGCTTCGTGCACTGGCATGGCTACAACGCGAAACACTGGGGTGTCGAGCGCGACATAACGACGAAGACTGAAGGAGCGGCGGCCATGCGCCTGGCATACGCATCTTTCGGTGCGTCGACGGCGGACATCACCGACATCTACCTGGGCCGCAAGTTTCCGACGATTCCGGGCAAGCGCTACATCCTTCGCTTTGATCATCGCATGGATCCCATGGGCGAGTTGTGGCCGATCGGCGACGACCCGCTCCAGCGCGAGCAGGGGTGGACGCAGTACGCCGTGGTGCATTCGGGCAGCCTGGAGAACATGCCGGGCATCGAGGATTATCCCCAAGGCGAGCCCGGCTTCATTCCCGGGACGCACCCGGGCACTCGCTTCATCTACTACACCGACGGCCAGTGGCACACGTACGACTATGAATTCGTTGCGACCGGCACCGAGACGTCCTTCGTGTGGGATTTCCGCAAGAACCGTGTCTATCCCGGCGATCACGTCATTCAGCCCGGCGACGGGTACCATCTGGACAACGTGCGGCTCTTCCTGGTCACCGAGGCGGGGCCGACCAATGCCGACTTCTCCGAAGGGCAGACGGACTGGTCCGCGTGGACGGTAAGCGGCGCGCCGTCGGTCACGGCGGATGCGGACGGGATGAACGTCAGCGGTGCCGACTTCACAGGTGGGGCGTATCAACGCATGCCGACCGGCGGCGCGGGCCGCGTGGTGACCGTGACCGGCGACTGGATCGGCGGCGCGGACGACGTGACGGCGGAGGTGTTGGTGATCAACGCCGATCGTGAACCGGCCGCCGGTGTGGATGAGACGGACGGCGTGAACAACGCCGAGGTGCTCTACCGCCAATCGGGTGGCGGCGCGTGGTCCGGCGGGATGCCCTGGAACTCGCAGCTTGGCAGTGAGCCCTACCGTATCTCCTTTACGGCCAATGATGACTTCGCCACCATCGTGCTGCGCGTGTCGCACTCCGGTGCGGGGTCCGCCGATGTGACCTTCGACGACTTCGACGTGCGAAGCGTGGCTGCCCCGGCGTCGATCAACACCCTGCCCGACGGTTTCTCGCAGCGCAGCATGGCGTTTCCGGTCAACCACATGGTGGCCATGGCGCAGCATCCCCATCCCGACAACCGCGCCATTTACGCCATCCAGAACGACGGCAATCAGGCGCTCTACAGAATCGATATCGATGATCCGACATTGACGCCCGTGCTCGTGGCGAACGTCGGCGCGTTGGGCCTCGAGTTCCAGTCCGGCGCGGAGGGCATCACCTTCGACAACATCGGCAACATGTACATCTCTTCGCACGAAGGCGACATCGTCAAGGGCACGTACAACGCGGCTGCCCAGACCTTCTCATGGTCGACGCTGGTCGATCTGCCCGAGTCCGCCAACGGGGGCTGGCATGGCGTGAACGGGCTGGCGGTCGATGAGCTGCGGCAGTACCTCTACATCTGCAGCGGCACACTGAACAACGAGACGCAGAGCAACTGGTGGCAGTACTCGGCGTACGAAGGACGCGTGCTGCGCTATCCCTTGAGTGGCGGCAATGTCACCGAACACGTCTTCGGCATCCGCAACACGTTCGACATCCGCTTCCGCGCCGACGGCAAGCTCTTCGGCGTGGACAACAGTCCGGACCCGAACATCAACTGCGACTACGCCGACGAGGTCAACCTGATCGAACCGGGCAAGCATTACGGCTGGCCCTTCAAGTACGGCAGTGATCTCTCCGGCAGCGACGGCACATCGTTCGGCTGCATCTCCCCGGACACGCCGCCGGCCGGGCCGTACGGGGACGCATTGGCCAATCTCGGCCCCGACGGTCGTCCCGGGCAGGGCGAGCCCGGCTACCAGGATGGCGGGATTTACTACGGGGTCGATCCGCATTCCTCGCCGGACGGTCTCTCATTCTACGAACCGTCGCGCATGGACCCCCAGGCGATCAAGTTCCCGAGCGATTACTGGGGTCGCGCGTTCGTCGCCCGGTTTGGATCCGCCACGACGGGGCACGACGTACTTTCGCTGGGCTTCGTCGGCGAGGCCGGCGGTGCGGAAAGCGGTTATCTGTGCAATACGTTCCTCACGAGCAGCGGTGTGGGTTCCCCGATCGACGTGGTGGCGGCGCACAACGGCAAGGTTTATGTGCTGGACTACTCGCGCAGCAACGCCGGCTGGTTGTATGAAATCAGTTACACCGTGCCGCCGGATGAGCCCATGATCGCGCTGAGCCGCAGTTCGATCGTCAAGAACGTCTACGTGACCGACGCGCTCTTCCCGGAGACTTTCACCGTCAGCAACAGTGGCACGGACACCTTGAACTACACGCTTTCGGTGAGTCCACCGTCGGCGCTGAGCTGGATGACCGTGGCCCCGACCTCCGGTTCGAGCAGCGGTGAGGAAGATGCGATCACGCTGAGCTATCCAGGCGTGGCCGATCTTCTCGCCGGCGTCTACTCCGCCACCATCACGGTGAGCAGTGACGAGGCGTTCAACTCGCCGCAGACACTCGATCTGACCGTGAACGTGAACACCGTCGGCCCGGACCTCGATGCGGACGGCGATGTCGATCTCGACGACTACGCGCGCCTTCAGTTCTGCTACACCGGGCCGGGTGTCATGCCCGAACCCGGGTGCGAGGATGCCCGTCTCGATGGAGATGTCGATGTGGACGCGGGGGATCTGACGGAGTTTCTCTCGTGCCTGTCGGGCAAGAACGTGCTGGCGGAGCGAACCTGCGACGGCGATGTGCTCGAGACCGCCGACGTCTTCCGTGGTGGCGCGCTCTACGACAAGTGGTGGGTGATCGCGGGCCTGCCCGAGCCGACGACGGACCATCCGTTGTGGGCGACTCGACCCGACATGATCTCGAACCCCAGCACGGGCGCTGCCACGCACCGCTGCCAGGAATGTCACGGTTGGGATTACAAGGGTGTCGACGGCCAGTACGGCAGCGGCGTTCACAAGACGGGCTTTCCCGGCGTGTTCGGGTCGCAGCTCACCGCCACGCAGATGTTCAAGCTCTTGCGTGAAGAGGATACCGCCTATCCCAACGGGCATGGCTTCGGCCAGTTGGGGCTCTCGGACGAGGATCTCTGGGACCTCGTGAAGTTCCTGCAGGAGGGTGTGATCGACACGGATCTCTACGTGGACGGTGCGAATGTCATCCAGGGGAACACCACCACCGGGCAGACGAACTACACCAATGTATGTGCCTTCTGCCATGGTGCGGACGGCACCGGCTTCCTGCCCTCGGGGCATGACACGCTGGGCGAGATCGGCGACAACGATCCCTGGAAGCTCATCCACAAGATCCGGTATGGCCAGCCCGCTTCGCCGATGCCCAACGCCCAGTCGAGCGGCTGGAACCTGAACCAGGTGATCGATACCGGCGCCTACGTTCAGACGCTGCCGCCGGGCCAGGTACCGTAACCCAACCTCCACCAAGCTGGTGTGCAGCATCCGTTGGCGAGCGCGTTCATCGTCAGTATACCGTGCACCTCAGTAAACGGACCCGGGCAATGCGCCATGGTTCTTATGGTCCGCCGGCGATGACTCCCTCGAAGGATGACCCAGGTTCTTTCAACGCGGAGTTGCGCATCCAGGGCAGTGCCATCTACGCGATCAAGCGAGCAGGACGCATCGTCCCGGCCATGGAGACCGAACACGACGCCGCGCTACCCATGCCCACAGACACCGGTATAATCCATGGGCAACACAACGGGACTGCCCTGCTCCGCTGACGACGAAATCGGATGACCGCATGTCGACCTTGCCACGAGTGATGGTGCTCTACAACGCGTCCAAGCCTGACGCCCGCGCGACGAGTGAAGAGGTCGTCCGGTGCCTGTCCGGATGTGCCAAGGTGGTGGAGGTGGCAGCTCTGGAAGCCGCCAGTCGCGCGGGAGATTTACAGCCGGATCGCATCTTCGTGCTGGGAGGAGACGGGAGCATTCTCGCCGTCGCCCGCGCGCTCGATGTGCACCAGGTGCCGATCGTCGGGGTCAACTTCGGGAAACTCGGCTACCTGGCGGAGTTCACGCGGGACGATCTGCAGACACATCTTGAACGGGCGCTGTCCGACGACGGCACCGTCAGCCGGCGCATGATGCTCGACGCCGAGATCCGCAATCACCACGCCACGTCGCGCACGCTGGCAGTGAACGATTGCGTCGTGCATGCCGGCCCGCCGTTTCGCATGATCGAGCTTTCGATTGCCGTCGACGGGAACGCCCTGACCGACTTTGCGGGTGACGGGCTGGTGGTGGCGACGCCGTCGGGCTCGACCGCGCACAATCTCTCGGTCGGTGGACCGATCGTGCAATCCGAGATCCCCGCCATCGTCCTCTCGCCCATCTCGCCGCACTCGCTGACGCACCGCCCGCTGGTCGTACACGGCGACTCCGTGATCGAGGTGACCGCGCAACAGGTCAATGAGGGCTCCGCCGTCGTCGTGGACGGGCAGGTGACGCTGCCCATGCACGTGGGCGACGCGCTGACCATCCGCCGCCGACCCGAACCCTTCCAGCTCGTCCGCAATCCTGCCCAGCCGAAGTGGTACACCCTGACGACGAAAATCCGCTGGGGGCGATAACGGATGGATCCATCATTGGGGACGAAGCCCCGGGTGCCCGTCGCTCCGCTGGGTTCGTGCACATTCAGGGGTCCATGGGCAAGCCAGATCACGAGCGCCGCCAGCTTGACAAAGCCGCACCGAATCCGTTGAATAGAGTGTTGCTCGGGGCGATTAGCTCAGTTGGCTAGAGCGCCTGCTCGACATGCAGGAGGTCACAGGTTCGAGTCCTGTATCGCCCATGCCATAAATCTTGCTGAATGAATGACTTAGCATATCTTTCTGCGTCTGAAAGTGCGGCTTGGAAGTCCAGAGACGTTGGTAGTTTAGTCGCACACATGGTCCGTTCCGCTACGGGCCGATGGGGCGTTTGATCTCGCACGACGATAACACGCTCACCGAGCATTACTCCTACGACGGCGCGCGGCGCATGCTGCAGATCGACGGTGGCCGAATACGTCTACGGCCCCGACTACGTCGACGAGTTCATTCTGCAGACGCGGAAGCTGACCGGTGGCGGCTTCCAGACCATGTACATGCTGCAGGATGCCAATTACAACGTCGTCGCGCTGACGAACGATACCGGCGGCGTCCTCGAGCAGTATGCCTGGGAGCCTTACGGCACGCGGGCCGCCATCGACACGATAGGCACCCCCGCCCCCGACAACCGCGTCGGCCACCAGGGCCTCTTCTACTACAGCTTCGGCATCGACGGCCTCTACTACAACCGCAACCGTTGGTACAGCCCGACGCTGGGGCGATTTACGACAAAAGATCCGAATGAAGCCGGCCAGCTTGTCGTCGGCGCCCTGGCTATGAACGGCGGGGCAATGGATGCGTTGCTGAACGGCTTCGGGGCCGGCGGGCACTACCGCGATGGCATGAATCTGTATGCCTATCTGGGCAGTAACCCGCTGGGTGTCGACCCATTGGGATTGTATGACCCGTTTGAGGCGGCCGATGAGATAATATACGCCCTGACCGGTGGTCGTGCCGCAGCAGCCCATCATGCTTTTGCGCAGATCGGGAGACTGGCTCAGAAAACAGCGACTTTCGCCATCCAGGCTACGCTCTCGGCCATCTTCCCGCCCTACGGCTTGTACCTCTCCGTCCAGGGTGCGGCCACCGCCATGGAAGACATGATGTTCAATGGCGTCACCGCTGAGAACTCCGCGATGCTCGGCTTGAGCATCCTGGGTGGACGTGCGTCGTTCGGGCCCGCTGTGAATCAGTTGCAGGGAATGGCTGCGGGAATTGGCAGGGGCTATAGGGCTGTCGGCCGCCGATATGCGCAAATGGGCATGTCCAAATCGGGATTCAATGCGGGTGATGGCGCGACGAACGTCCGGAATCCGCTAGTAAAGCTAAAATCGTTTAGTATAAGAGACTGGACTGGCTACCCGACGGGCGTGCCCAAGCCGAGCGGGCCGTTTGTCTTGCTGGAGGGAGCGGAGTATCAGGCCGCGCGGAGATTAGCCAACAATGCGAATAGGTCCCTCCACAGACAACACCCGGAATGGGGTAGCAATCCCATTCACGAAATTCACCCAGTCAAGTTCGGAGGGAGTCCGACCGATCCCGCGAATAAGATAGTGCTGGACCCTAGCGTTCATCATAAGGTTAGCGCCTTCTGGAAGAGACTCCAGACTGAATTAGAAAAAGGTGGGTAGTTATGGGTTTGAGGATTGAGGAGCTAACGCGCTGCCTGACGGGAGTCAGGAATCCGGGTGCATCCGAGGCCATGATCAGGGAGTTCTCTGAGACATTGGGCGTGAAACTGCCTGATGATTATCTAGACTTTTTGAGGATGGCTGACGGCGCCGCGGGGCCGATCGGAAAAGAAGGCTACTTGGCGTTGTATTCGATTGACCGGGTGCTCGAATGCAATAGGACTTACAGTGAATGGGTGCCTTGGCTGGTCTTCTTCGGAACAAGTGGGAGTCTCAGCGGGTATGGTTTTGACACACGAACAGGCCCGATGCGAGTGCTTGAGGTTGATTGGATCGGCCTTGACTCGGATCCCATGTATTTCTGCGGCGCCAACTTCGTGGAATTCCTGGAGAATCTCGCGAACGATGTTGAGCCGATTGAGATAGATCCTGACCAGTTTCCACTGCCTGGCGCTTAAGAACGCGTGTGAGAAGCATGGTTATCCCTCTTTCAATCGATGGAGCATCAGG
>CAZUAQ010000041.1:0-52341 GCA_964618455.1 uncultured Planctomycetales bacterium
GTCAAGCAAAAAGAAGTGTGTTTACGAAAAACGCTGCGGACGGTAAACAGTTACCCCTGGATGGAACTGATGGTCCAACTCTCGGGAATGGTCAGATCGAGGCGGAATACACCGGCTTTCTGGATATTGAATACGACGTTTTCATGCGCGGTGATACTTTCCGGCGTCAGCTGCAGTGCGATCAGTGAGTCGGTGGTGATGGCGGGCTGCACTTGTTCGACGCTGAGGGCGAGACTGTAGGGCAGCGTGGCGTAACGGTAGGCAAAGGTGCCCTTCTGCTGTTTCAGCCATTCGGGCAGATCGGTGGCATCCACCTGGATCACGTTCTCACGGGTGGCCACCTCGGCACGCAGGCCGACGCCCATCCCCACGACGATGACGCCCTGCTGCCTGCCGACACCGACGGCTTCGACGATGGGCAGCGTCACGTCGCCGGGATCTTCCGGCAAAAAGCGTTCGAGTTCCACGGTGACGCGCTGTGCTGCGGAGGCCGGCTCGAAGAGCTGGACGTCGATGAGTTGCTGCTCGCCCTCCTGCTCGACGGTCCATTGGCGGATGTTCGCATCATGCACATTGGTGATCTTGTGATCGCCGGTCACCTTGATCGTCAGGCGATTCAGTGTCGCGCGACTGATGGTGTAGAGCACGTGGGTTTGCGTGCGCATCACGCCCTCCTCGATGCGGACGTTCTGCTCAGTCTTCACGCTGGCAAGCGCTTCGAGACCGGTAGCCCCTTCCGCCTTGGGTGTCCAGTGCAGCGTAACGCGCGGCGCGGCGCCGACGAATGCCTTCAGCACGGACGCGTCCTCGTCATCACTCTCCTCGGGCACCTCCGAAGCGGCGATGAGGGGTTCAATCCGGATCTTCGCACCGGATTCGGGAATGCGCACCATCCAGCGACTGACCGGGGTCTGCGGAGTGTCGAAAGAGACGCTGTTGCGACCCGGCGCCTTGGTGTAATTGCGGGCATAGACGAGGTGCAGCTTGATCTGCTCGGGGGCGTCGCCCTCCTTCTGGATGAGAAGCGCATGCCCGTGCTGGGCATCGAAGCGGACGCGCGCGGGCTCGTCGTCGATCGTCGCCTCGAGAAGCGCCGCCTCGCGCAATCCCAGAGGAACGACATGCCACCCTTCTTCGAGCAGTTCGATGCGCAGCGTGGCAGTCACACGGACCACTTCGTCCGCGACCTCGGCCTCATGCGAGGCCTCCTGAATCATGTGCTGCATCGGGGGAGCCGGGTCCTGCGGAGGACGCTGTGCCTCACGCGCCGCCTTCCAGAGTTCGTCGAACTCTTCGTAAGGCAGGAACACCCCTCGGCCCTGCTTTTCGAAGACTTCGCGCAGCTTGGTGTAAGGGATGTAGATGGACTGCTCGCGAATGACATTGCTTCCCCCTTTGGCCGGGGAATCCCCTGCCGGCGCGTCGGCCGGCGCCGTCGTCGGTTGCGCGCTCGCCCATGACCCCATGACCAATCCCATCCATCCCCATCCGACCAACATGACCCAGTGCCGGAACGCGTGGTGCGCTGTAGTTGCTCGCGACATGCAAATTGGCCCTCTTCCGGCCGCCGGGAGGCGGATGCGCGCGGAGGTACTCTCACCGGCGCAGACATTCCCCGTCGGCCATACGCGTGGTCTTTGCGAAAACATGACTACGGTCGGTGACGCGTCGAGAGGTAACCCTACCCAAGTATTCGTCACCGCTGGTTGCGATCGGGCGCGACAGGATCGGCGCCCGGAGTATTATGACGCAGAACAGGCGTCACGGTTCCGAGTTTTCCGTAAACGGGGTGTAACAAATCGGAGGGGAGGACTTCGGCGAGATTCCGTCCGGAGGACAGCGCTACCGGGGTTCTGCTTGGGTACGCCCCGAGAAAAGTTGGTCCAGTCGGGCGAGGTAAGCCTCGTCCGGAAATGCGTAGGGGCGAAAACGCTCGAGGACGCCCTGCTCCTCGCTGTAGTAAAGGGCGCGATGGAAGCCGAGCTGGTTGGCGGCGGGGGAATCGATCAGGTTGGAGGAATCCGTGGCGGACATCTGGAAGAGCACGCGGTGATCGAACTCACGGAGGGTGGACCGGTCGAAGGTGCGCTCCAGCGTGGCGGGGGTGTCCGCCCAGAGGATCACATGGACGCCCAGCGGCGGCCCTTCGCGCAGAATCTCGGCCAGGAGCTTGTCCGGAGCAGGCGGCTTGTCCTCGTCGGAGGTCGAGAAGCTGAAATCGTCTTCGCTCCGGCGAAGCATGCGGTAGCGCTGAATCGCCTGAATGAAGAGGAAGATACCGGGGGCGTTGTAGGCATCGTCGTCGCGGCGGCGTCGGACCTCCTCGGCCAGTTCCGCGAGCGTGGCGTCGACGTCGCGCCATCCGGCGAGCGTGGCGGCCTGAGGCAAATGCGTCGTCAGCTTCTCAAGCCATCCGGCCGACGGTGAATCGGCAGGCGTTCCGTCAAGCACGATGAATCGCAAGGATTCCTGCCCCTGCGCCGCCAGCGAGATCATGCTCGATGCCATCATGGCCAAGGCGGCATCGTCGCGCTGACCGACCATCATGACGTTGGCGCCGCCCTGCCGCCGCAGCAGTGCGTGGGTCGGATCCTTGATCGCCACCGCATCGCCGAACCAGAGGCGCACTGCCGTCGGCTTCTCAACCGGGGCTTCCAGGGCGCGCTGAAGGCGGCGATTCTCCTCGATGCGGGCGGGAACGTTGCCTTCGAAGACGATCATCGGCTCGTCGTGGAGAACCTGCTCATGGGTCGCCTCGTGACTCCGCCGGAGGTAGTGATCGCGCGTGGCATCGGGCAGCCAGGAGGTCTGGAACGGGGAGTTCCCTTCGATGAGACCCCCGGCGTCGTTGTAGATGGCTTCGCCCGGCCGGGAGAGCAGACGCGCGGCGGCATTGTCGTCGTCGAAGATCAGCATGGAGTCGGCCTCGGAGCATTGCAGGGCGACGCGCACCGCCATCTGGCCGATGGTGCTTCGCGGGAGCCCGCCCGCGCCGCCGAGCGTCTGCGACCCCAATATGACGTGAATGCCGAAGGCACGTCCCTGACGCACGAGGCGGTCCAGCAGAATGGCGGCGTCCTGGGCGAGCTTGTCATCCTCGCTGAAGAAGATCTGGAACTCGTCGACGATCAGCAGGGTGCGCGGCATCTGTTCGCCGGTGGCGTTGCGATATCCGGCGAGATCCTGCACGTCGTGCCTGCGGAAGAGCTGCCCGCGGCGTTCCATCTCTTCATCGATGCGTTGCAGGACGCTCAAGCCGAACTCGCGATCGCTTTCAATCGCCACCGCGCGGGCATGGGGCAGCTTGTTCGTGACGTACGTCTTGAACTCGACGCCCTTCTTGAAGTCGACCAGGTAGAACTCGACCTCGTCAGGCCGATACCAGAGCGCCAGGTTGGTGACCATCACGTGGAGCAGCGTCGACTTACCGGAGCCGGTCTTACCGGCAATGAGCGCGTGCTGCGACATGCCGCGTCCGAGGCTGAAGTACTGCAGGCGGGTGGCGCCGGTGCGTCCGACGGGGACGCGGATCTCCTCGCGCGTGTCGCCGGTCCAGGCTTTGTCGTCCGGTGGGACGATCGTTTCGAACGGGACTTCGACGCGTTTGGATTCCTTGGCCGCCTTGCCGACGACATGCATCAGTCGCGTCACTTGTTCCTCGTCCGGGGGCGCTTCGAGCGTGATCGGGAAGTCGCGAAAGACCTCCGCCCGCCAGACGAAGTTCTCGCCGTCGTGCTGGCGGAGATGCACGCTCTGGGCTTCGACGTCGGAGATGTCGAGACCGGGCGGAAGCTCCATCTTCATATCGTGCGCAATGAGCGTGAACACGCCGCAGCGCGCGCCGCTGGCCACGATGCTGCCGAGTCGCCTGGCGGATTCCTCGCTGAAGTTGGCGGGGTAGTTGGCGATGACCAGGAAGCGATAGGGCTCGGCCAGTTCGCCTGCCTGTTCGTTGTAGGCGTCGATCGTATCGAACTCGTTGCGGAGGTACTTCTGGATCACGTTCTCCATGTGGGCGGTGAGATCGACGAGGCGCTGCTCGATGTGGGCGGTCTCGGTCCAGATGCGATTGCTGACCAGGGCTTCGTCGTGATCGGCGAGGTGCATGAACCCGGCGAAATTCTCGCCAAGGCCGACCGGATCGATGATGGTGAACTGGGCGCGTCCGGCGGGCAACGTGGTGAGCAGGCGCGTTATGAGTCCCTGGAGCATGCGGATCGCGCGGCGGCGCCCGGCGGCGTCATGCGATTGAATCAGCAGCGAGCCGCGTTGCGGAAAGACGAGCGTGGCGGGCATGTGAATGATCGCTCGGTCGTTGTCATCAAATCCGCCGAGACGGCGCGCTCCCGGTGCCCATTCGCGCGTATCCACATGTAGCGATGCAAAACGCACGGGCGCGCGGTGCGTGGCTGTGGGTGTCCAGGTGGTCCAGCGATCCTCTCTCCATGATGCGAATACCTCGCGGTTCCACGCTTCCGATTCCTGGGCGACCGCGCGGATCCGATCGAGCCGTTCCTGCCAGCGCGAAGCAAGTTCGTCCCGCGCCGCCTGCTGTTCGCGATCGAGTTCGGCTTTCGCGGACTCGTGCCAATGCCGAGCCCATTGGCGGTATCGGGTGTAACGCTGTTCCAGCGTCGGCAAGCGCCCTTTCTGTCCCGCTTCGATCTGCTCGACGGCCTGGGATCGCCGGCTGGCGACTTCTTTCGACAAGGATTGATACGCCTGGTCGATTTTCCCGAGTGTCTCTTCCCGCCGTCGACCCAGGTCCGCCATCAGCGTCTCGAATGACGCTTTGGCTTTGCCGACGTCGAGATCGCGCCGCTCGGAGATCTCGGCTTCGCGCTGATGGATGCGGTGCTTTTCCTGGTCGAACCACGCGTCCACGGCGGCGGTTGCTTCATCCAGGGCCACGCGCAGCGGTCCGGCCTGCTCGCGCACCTGGCGCCGTGAGCGTGACTTGAGCAGCATGCCCACACCGATCATCAGCACTGCGGTCAGAGCAGCAGCGACCGGGCCGGTCACGGAAAACGGAGGCAGATTCGGCAGTTGGAGTTGGCTTGCACCCCATGCGGCGCCGACCGCCATGGCGCAGCCCACGAACAGCACCAGCCAATGCCGCCCCCCGACGAATAACCTCGGCAGACGCAGCGCTTCGAAGGCGAAGACCCCCTGCTCGGCCTCAGCGTAGGCGGATTCGAAGCGCTCGTTCGCATCCTGCGTTTCGTCCCGGGTCGAGCCTTCCGGCAATTCGGTCGCGCCGATGGGCGTGTACCGGTAGGCCTCGAACAGCCATTCCGCTTGCTCGCGCAACGATTGCACCTGCTGTCGGCGAGCAGGGACTCTCTTTTTCAAGACCTCGTATTCTTTCTTGAGCCGCTCCCGGGCGGCATCGGCGACACTTTCGGCCAGCCAGCTTTCGTGATCGAGTTTCCTGCGGGCCTCGCGCGCCGTCTGCTCGATCTCCTGTTTCAGTTGCGCCTTGAGTGTCTTCGTTTTGCTTTCGAGGGTACTGGTGTCCGAGGTGGAGACGCTTTCGATCTGCCGCATCAGGTGTTCGAATTCACTGCGGGCGGAATCGGATTGACGGCGGTAACGCGATTCGACTTTTTCCTGGAAGGCGGCATAGCGCGACTCGAGCTTCCTGTAAGCTTTTTCGAAACGGCGATCGATCCCGGCTTCGGCTTCGTGCGCCTCGCGCTCGCTCAAGACCAGCGCGTCCTCCAGCGCGCGTCTTTGCCGAGGCAAGGGATCGACCGAAGGATCGTCGGGAAGCACCCGGGGCGCCTGAGGATCACCGGAACTGCTCGTCAAGGTCGTCGCTCCTGGTGGTAGACTTGATTCATCATGTTGTTCCCTATTCACAATCGCGCCGCGCCTGGTTCACGACAGCATCCATGTGCCCCATGGCTTCCACCGCCGATCGCAGCTTGGCGAGAATCGGCTCGAGGTGTTCCTTCTCGAACCGCCGGCTGACCTCATCGCGCCAGTAACGATTGACCTCCCGCCACTCGGACGTCAAGTCGCGTGCGGCGCGTTTGAGCTTGGCATGTCCCGATCCGACACTCATGTTCCCGTGCCTCGCTCGTCGTTGTCATGGCTCTCGTCCGCCGCCTCTTCCGGCATCTCTTCCGGCCTTCGCATGTCGCTCTCGCCGGCGGCCATGCCCTCTACACGTTCATCGGCGGGCGGGGCCACACGAGTGTAATCCTCGAGGGAATCCAGCATGCGGTCGAGAGTGGCCACGGCGCGGGGGATGTCGCTGTCCACGGCCTGAGACGCGCCCTTGGCCTGCCCCTTGTAGTTGAAGTACTCCTGCTCGAGCCGGACGATCCAGGACTTCACCTTGACCTGTTTGTCCCGCGCTTCTTCGAGGGCGCGCTCGGCCTGAGCCAGCGCCTTGCGTTCGTCCACGAAGGATTGCCGCCCTGCCAGGGGACCTTTTTGAAGTTGGGCGCGCTTCAGCGCCAGCTTCGCCTCGTGGACCTTCGCTTCACGCTTGCGGACCTGGGCTTTCCAGTAGGCGGTCTGATCCTGCTTGAGCCAGATGTCGGTGGATTGAATCTCCGCCTCGGCCTCGGCAGTGCCCTTGTCGATCAGTCCAGCCAGGCGGATGAGCACCGCGCGAAACCGCTTGATCGCTTCGAAGGAATCGACTCGGGCCGGGCCACTGCTCATCATCACTTCCGGAGGGTTCAGGGAATGCCGTCAACGCTGCTGGAGGTAATCCTCAATGTGCGCTGCCTTCTTGGAGAGGAACATCACGTGGCGTTCCGACAGATCGACGAAGCGCGTGAGGGATTTCATGGCCTGCTCGAATTCCTCGGCAAACTTTCGCTGCTCCTGGTCGCGCCAGTTTTTTTCCAGCGCCATCATCCGCGCGTGAAGGCCGGACATCAGGCCCTGGAGCTCCGTGTTGAAACGCTTGAGATCCTTGGCGAAGCGCCGCAGGTCGGCGGGGTCCACATGAGCCTTGGCCATCAAGTCCTCCCTGGCGGTTCAACCCGGTCGCCCATCGTATCTTCGCCCCCTTCGCACTGCGCATCGTACCTCTCCGTATTCTACCCCTTCAAGGCGTGATTTTCCGCGCGAAGTCGGGATTTCCCGATTCACGGCACCTTGTGAACGGCCTTGACGCAACTCGGGTATCGTTCCCAGCGACATCCGTTACAATGCTTGCTGGTTAGGACTCCCTCACGACGAATTCAGGAAGCGTCCACTCATGCTCCATCCTCCCCGTCTCCCCCGCCCCTACCGACGTGTCTTTGTCACCGGCTGGATATTGCTGTCCCTGGTTGCCTCCATCGGTTGCGAGGCCTCACCGCGACACCTTTCCGGTTGGATTCCCGAGGGGCTTCCGATGGAGTCCCCCGCCCCGGTGGCGGTACCGATCCCGGAGGCCTGGAAAGCCGAGATGCCCGATGAACCTGGCGCGGGCGTTCGTATTCTGCTCCGGACCACATCCGGGATCCGCGAAGTCTCCGCCCAGTTCGAGCCGGCGGATACGCATGCGGGCACACCGGATCGACTCTGGTTTCTTTTTCGCGCCACGCGCGAGAATATCGGCAAGCCGATCCAACTTGCGCTTCCACCCATGCTCGCGGAGAAGACACCGGCCTATGCATCGCGTTACGAAGCGCCGCGGCTGGAAATCCGCAGTCCTGACGGCGAGCCCATTCTCGGGTATCACCACGGCAAACCGATCATGGAGCGGCACTACCCGCTGAATGATTTCATTCACCCCCTCATCGGTCTGGACGGCGAGGTGCTCACGGCGCGAAGCCCCGGCGATCACATTCATCATCGCGGGATCTTCTGGGCATGGGTGCGACACGAAATCGACGGGGCGAACATCGGGGACTGGTGGCATCCAACGAACATCCACGCCGAGGCGCGCGACATTCAGCATGCCGACGGCCCGGTTTTTGCGACCTTCTCCGCGCGGCACGACTGGATCCATACGCCGAAAGAGGGTGAGGACAAAGGCAAGCCGCTCCCGTTCGTGGCCGAGCATGTGGTCTGCCGCGTGTTCCAGACGTTGCCCGAGGGGCGGGCCGTGGATGTGGACCTGTCGCTGCGCGGACTTGTACCGAACGTGCGTATCGGCGGAACGCTGGCCAAGGACAAGGGCTACGGCGGTATGACGATTCGCTTCGCTGCCGCCGATGACGCGCTGATCACGTCCGACAGCCGCATCATCCGCGAGAAGAGCCTGAACCAGGTGCGTGCAAGCTGGATCGACTGGACGGGCCATTTCCACGACAAGGAAGGCAAGCCCGCCAAACAACGAAGCGGCGCGGCGCTGATGACCTCCGCGGATCATCCCGACCATCCCCCCCTGTGGATCACCCGTTACTACGGACCGATCAACGTGTCCTGGCCCGGCATGGAGATGGTCGACGTGCCCGCCGACAAGCCAATCCATCTGCGTTACCGGATCTGGGTGCATCGCGGCGACGCGCTGGGCGGAAACGTGGAAGCGCACTACCGCGCTTACGTCGCCGACTGGAAATGGTCGGACGGATCCTGAATTTCGAAACCCACCAAGGAGTTGTTCACCGTGGCGAAACGCACCGGACATTACGTCGTCAGCACGCACTGGGATCGCGAATGGTACGAGTCCCTGCAGAATTACCGCTTCCGCCTCGTTCGTTTGCTGGACGAAGTGCTCGACACGATGGAGCGCGATGCCGAGTTCCGTTACTACCAGATGGACGGGCAGTCGATCCCGATCGAGGATTACCTGGAGATCCGCCCCGAGCGCGAAGCGCAGATCCGCCGGTTCGCTGAGCAGGGCCGGATGAAGATCGGGCCTTGGTATGTGCTGCCGGATGAGTTTCTCGTCAGCGGCGAGTCGATCGTGCGTAACTTTCAGATGGGGCTCGACGTGGCGGCGAAGTTCGGGACGCCCTCGCGGGCCGGGTTCGTCTGCGATCTCTTCGGGCACATCTCTCAGCTACCGCAGATCCTGCGCGGGTTCAGCATCGATAACGCCCTGCTGTGGCGCGGGACGAGTGAGACGACCCATGGCGGAATGTTCAAGTGGCAGGCGCCCGACGGCAGTGAGGTCATCGCCTATCGCTTCAGTCCGAAGAGCGGCTACTGCTCGTACGCGTTCAAGGTGCGGCGGAGCGAGCAGCCCGATCATCACGTGACGCTCGAGTCCGCCATGGAGGGATTGAAGGAGCTGGTGGAGTTCGAGACGCAGCGCATCCCGACCGACAGCTTCCTGCTCTTCGATGGTGGCGACCATCTCGAGATCGAACCAATGACGCTGGACATTCTCCGCGAAGGGAATCGGCAGCTTGATGGCGTCGAAATTCTCTTCTCGCACCTCGACGGTTTCCTCGAGGACGTGCGCGAGCAGCAGGACCGCATCGCAACGACGTTCGTCGGCGAGCTGCGCGATCCGGGCGAGGTCGGCGACGATGCGTGGGTGATTCCCGGCGTGCTGAGCAGTCGCATCCACCTGAAGCAGGCGAACGCCCGCTGTGAGAACGAACTCTGCCAGTGGACCGAGCCGTTCAGCGTGTTCGCCGCCGCGCTTGGCAAGGCGTACCCGCAAGGTTACCTGCGGCTGGCGTGGCAGTACCTGCTGCGCAACCATCCGCACGATTCCATCTGCGGCTGCAGCATCGACCAAGTGCATAAGGACATGGAGTTCCGGTTCGACCAGTGCCTCGGCATCGGTGAGCGGGTCACGCGCGACGCGCTTGAATATCTCGCCGGACGCGTGCAGTTGCCCGAACTCGGCGAGCTCGATTCCGCCGTCGTGCTGTTCAACCCGACGTGTGAAGCGATCGACGGCCCGGTGGATGTCACGTTGACATTCCCCTCAAAGATCGACGCCATCTTCCAGGAGTGGTTCGGCTTCGAGCAGAAGGTCGGCTTCCGGCTGTATGACGGGGACGGCAAGGAGGTGCCCTACCAGCTCGTCGCACAGCGTCGCGATCGGTTCTCGTTTCGCCGGCCGCTACGGAAGTTCCCGGCGGGCGAATCGAAGTTCGAGGTGGACATCACCCTCCCGGCGCAGATTCCTCCCTACGGTTACACCACGTTGATGTGCAAGCCGGTGAAAGAGCAGACGCGGCACCTCGGCTCGATGGTGGTCGATGACCACACGCTCGAGAACGAACGGGTGCGCGTGACGGTCAACCCGAACGGAACGATCCGCCTGGAAGACTTGAATAACGGGTTGACGTTCGACAACCTTCTCACGCTGGAGGAGCGGGCCGATATCGGCGACGGCTGGTTCCACGGCACCGCCGTGAATGATGCCATTTACTCGTCGATCGCCTCGGCTGCCGACGTCGCGATCACTGCCGACGGCTTCGGCAAGGCTACGTTACGGATTTGCGTGCGCATGCAGGTGCCCGACCAGTTCGAATTCGGCTCGCGGATGCATCGCAGCGAAGCGATGAGCGAGTTCGTGGTGACGCATCACGTGACGCTGCGGGCAGGGGCGGATCACGTGGAGGTGCGGTCCGAAGTGGACAACACCATCAAGGATCATCGACTGCGTGTGCTCTTCCCGACGGGGGCGCAGGCGGACAGCTACCTGGCGGACCAGGCGTATGACGTGGTCGAGCGGCCGATCGCCCTTCGCGCGGATAACGCCCGGTACAAGGAGATGGAGGTCGAGACCAAGCCGCAGCAGACGTGGACGGCGGTGCATGACGAGACGCGCGGGCTGGCGGTGGTGTCGACGGGATTGCCCGAGTCGGCGGTGCGCGACCTGCCTGACCGCCCCATCGCGCTGACGCTGCTGCGCGGATTCATGCGGACGGTCATGACCAGTGGCGAGCCCGGTGGACAGATCCTGGGCAAACACGAATTCCATTACCGCATCGTGCCGCTGGACGGCGCGCCCGAGGTCTCGCGGCTGACACGTCTCGGCCAGGCGCATGCCGCCAACCTGCGGACCGTGCAACTCCATCAGCATGATCTCTCCGGGCCGGACGCGCCGGACCCGGGGCAGCGCGATCAACCGTTGACTCAGTCGTTCATGTCCGTCAGCGCGCAGCGTGCGGTTATCACCGCCATTCACCGCCGGACCGAAGACGAACGCGCGACGGTGCGCTTGTTCAATCCGTCCGGCGAGAGCGAGGACGTGGAGATCACCGTCGAGGTGGACGACCTCAACGCCCGCCTGACCGACCTCGAGGGCAAGCCGGGCGACCCGGTGCTCTCGTCGGGCGGCACCGCCGGCGTCTCGGTCCAGCCGAAGCAGATCGTGACCGTTCAGTTACGGTAGTTGAGGACGATCGGCATATCTATATTCGCTCCTGTTTCCGTTGATCCGAGCGCTCAATCCTCGGTACGGGTGAAGCTACCGGTGCCGTCGTTGAGGAGAATGCTCACCGAATCACTGCCGGCGTTGGCGATGGCGAGGTCTTCGTCGCCGTCATCGTCGAAATCGGCGGCAAGGATGAAGTCGGGTTCCGTGCCCACGCCGAGCCGCTGGGTCTCCATGAAAACGCCATCGAGGTTCGTCAGGAGAATCGCTTCGTTGGAAACGGCGTCAATGACGGCGAGGTCGATCGCCCCGTCCCCGTTCCAGTCCCCCGGGATCGAGGAATCCGCGCCGGTGTCCGACAGCAGCAGTCGCGCGTCGCCGAACTGCGCAGCGCCGTTGTTCTCCAGCAACCAGACCGCACCGAGACCGGCTTCGGTGGTAAAGACCGAACCCAGGTCCGAGACGACCAGGTCCTGATCCCCGTCATCATCCACATCGACGCCGATGACATGATTCAGAGATTGACCGACCTCGAGGATCGGTCCAGCCGCAAAGCTTCCTTCTCCATCGCCCCGCAGGATCCCCACGTTGCCCACGCCGGATCCCGTCGGCCCGATGACCACGACATCGACCCGATCGTCGCCGTCGAGATCCGCCGGGGCCGAATGGCGGGGAATGATCCCGGTGGGCAGATTCGTACTGCGCATCGGCTCGGAGAACGAGAGCGACCCCTGGTTGAGCACGACCATGATCGCATCCGGATCCGACTCGGTGACGATCAGATCCAACAGGCCGTCACTGTTCGCATCGGCCAGGTCGACATCGATCGATACGCCGAGCGTGTCCTGTGTCAGTTCGACCCCTTCGTCGAATGCACCCGTTCCGTCATTCAGGAAGTACTCGCCCGCCGCGATGGCATCGATCAGCACGTCGAGATCACCGTCCGCATCGAGGTCGCCCAGCGCCATCGCTTCAAGATTGCGGTTGGCCTGACGCACGACCCCTTCGACGAACGTCGCATCTCCCGCATTGAGTAGAACGATGATGTTCTCACTGCTCTCGTTGCCCACGACGAGATCGATATCGCCATCCTCGTCAAGATCCCCCGCCACGAGCACGATCGGTCGCGCTCCGGAGAGCGGGACGCAATCCCGCGCGAACAGCCCGCACGCCGTGACATCGGGAGGCGCCGGATCCGGATCGGGATCGGGCGCCGGATCGGGCATGGGGTCGGGTGTCGGATTGGGATCCGGGGTCGGGTCCGGCGTCGGTTCGACCGGTCCACCGCAGGATTGCCCGAGGGTACCGAACGCGCAAAGCACCAGGATCATCCCGCCGCGAAGTGCTTTCCATCGCCTGACTCGACTCATGGGCGGGCTTTCCTCTCTGCCCCGGCGGCACATGTCAGGCATCGAGAGGGTGTCCCCATACCCCCCGTTCGAGGAGCGGGCGCATGCATCGCTCTGGCGATTCGCGCGAGGCGTTTCGTATCGTTCAGCAGAGTTGCACCCTCGGCCTGTGGCATGAGCGCGTCGAGCCGCGCTTCGGTGATCTCTTCAAGCGTGATCGAGTTGGCCTCCGGATCCGGATTGAAGAGAATCGAGAGGGTCCCGTCCGTGCTGTTGGTCACGACGAAATCGGGATTCTCGATGCCGTCCAGGTCGGCGGCGAAGACTTCCAGCGGGCGATCGCCCACGCCTGCGATGAGATCGGGACTGAACGTGCCGTCTCCGGCGTTGAGGATCAGCGAGACATCGTTCGATCCGCGATTGGCGGTCATGAGGTCGAGATCTCCATCAGCATCAATGTCCACCGCCACCAGGCTGACCGGATCCTCACCGATCAGATAGCGCTCCGCTGCGGTGAAGGTCGCATCGCCCTCGTTCAGGAAGACGTGCACACTGCCCGCGAAACGAATGACGTTCGCCTCCGAAGCGAGGGCCGCCAGGTCGTTGTCGCCGTCCCCGTCGAGATCTTCGATCAGCACGTCGAGTCCGACCTCCACATCATTCAGGTCCAGTGTGATCGCGTTGCCGAAGGTCCCGTCACCGTTGTTGAGCAGGAGGGAGACGTCGTCCGAATTCAGATTACCCACGGCGATGTCGGGAGCTCCATCTCCATTGAGATCGCCCAGCGCGATGCTCTCCGGTGTGATGCCCGCTTCATAGAAGACGCTTTCCGCGAAACCGTCATCCTCGGCCAGCAGCACGGCCACGCCGTCCGAGTCCTCGATCAACACCGATCCACCCACGGCGGCAGCGATGTCCGGCAAGCCGTCTTCGTTGAGGTCGGCCGTCTCAATATCCGTCGCCCCGAGCCCGACGGAGGACTCGATGTCATCCCGAACGGCAAGCGTTCCGGCTTGATCGTTTTCGAGAATCGTCACCAAGCCCAGCACCGCATCGACGGTCGCGACATCGGGCAATCCGCCGTCCGGGTCCTCGAGCAAGGTCAGCGCGATCGGCCTGCCGTTCACCGCGATCAACTCCGCCTCGTCGAATTCGCCGCCTCCCAGATTGCGCAATACCGCCACCTGTTCATCGTTCAGCAACGCCACGATCACGTCGACATCCCCGTCACCATCGATATCCGTCACCTCGATGTCGATCGGAAATGCCCCGACGGGCAATTCCACTTCGACGGGTTCACTTCGGCCGACGGCCCATTCCAGCAGCGCCGGCGCATCCTGGACGAACGCGCTCTCGAACGAGGCGAGGTCGAACTCCGTGTTGACGAGTGGAAAGACCTGCGGATCGAGCGTGATGCGCTGGAAACGTTCGTCAGTCAGCAGCCGGTCGGGCGAGTCGAAGAACTCCATCAGCGTGTCATCGCCGCTCGCGTGATACAACCCCAGCAGATGGCCGATTTCATGCGAGGCCACGTTGCCGATGGCGCGACCCAGCGCGGCGGCATCGGGCGTGTTCGAGAAGATGCCGGGTTTGAAACTGTTGGTGAACACGATCGCGCCGTCGTTGGGATCCGCGTTGTAGGGATCGGTGCCGGCAAAGGCCCGGCCCAAGCCGGCTGGATCCTCCTGGCCGAATAGCACGAGTGAATAATCACCCTCCAGACCTTCGTCGAAGGAGTAGAAGATCTGCACGTCGTACTGGTCGAAGTTCTCCACGACTGTTTCGATAATGTGCTTGACGACGAGATCGGTCTGCCCCTCGTAGATCGGGTCGATATCGGCGGGATCGAAGGCGGGCAGCACGAAGGGTTCCCCATCATCGACAACGTCCTCGATGCCGCCGAAGTAGAGCACGACGTCCTGCCGGGCCGGATCGGGCGCGGTTCCACCGCGCTCCAGCGTGATCGTGAGTTCGTAAGGGATATCCACTTCCGTGGCGGCCGAGTTGAAATAGGGGCCGATGACCGCGACACAGGTTTCCGAATCCGCGCGGAAGACCTGATCCAGGTAGGGATCCAGCGTGTCGCTGGACTCGTCGTCATTGGTGAAGATCAGACGCCCGAATCGGGTGACCCGGCCGTCATCCAACGGAAGCCGGGCTTCCGGGAGTTCCTCGAAAACGCCCATCACCGTGTCGCCGTCCGAATCCGGCGTATCCACATCGATGATGATGCGGTCGCCGCGCGCCATGGCCGGTAATCTGAAGTAGTCTCGATCCGACTCTCCGTTGGTCTCGGGACCGGCCCCGGTCAGCACGCCTTGAACGCGCGCCACGCCCTCCTCATCAAAGGTGATCTCCTCGGCTTCGGCAAACTCGCTGTTGGGCTCGACTTCCTCCTGAGCCGACTGCATGGGGATGGGATCGGGTGTCGGATCCGGAATGTCCGGGGTTGGCTCCGATGGGCATTGAGCGGCCATGAGAAACGAACATGCGACGACACCCTGGAGGATCCGCCACTCGGCATGACGCGATACCCGGTGACGCATCATCCACCTCAGCATGAAGGCTTCGCGCATGATCGACCCCAATCGTGCCCATGAACCTGGAAACTTATGTGATGACTTCGGTCCCGTCGTGACGATTCTACCCGATCGCCACGTTGCGATACCAGCGCGTCCGGGACCCACACTGCACGAGCACGGAACATGCGTGGACGGCTCGCAACCCTGATACGTCGAGGTGCGAAGGAACCTTTCACCGATCGGGATGACCCGGGACAGAAGATACGCAACTCGGCTGAACTACTCCCGTGTCTCTGCACTACACTTCTGGACGATGATTGAAGAATCTCGTTTTTTTCATGCCGGGTGGGACGATCAGGGAAGTCCATCTGCGGTTTGTGATCAGCCGGATGACTGAGGTGGCGGTGCTACGCAAGCTTTTCGCCGCCATCTTGAACCGCGTACAACGCCTGCGTACCGAGGTCCATCTGCGTCCGTGTTGCCCCCCCGCCGTCGCTGGAGATGAAACCCGTCGCAGGAAACCACCGAATCCTGGGCAACCGGAAGGGATGAGCAGGCCTGGCTGAGGCAGATCGGACTCGTGGCGCCCCTCACGAGAGCTCTGAAGCCAGCCTTTGCGAAAAGAAGTCCGTGATAGTAATTGACTCAACGGGGAGGGGATGCTGTATAATAATCGGACACGTCCCGTCAGCGGAGCCGGGCGAGGCGATATGGGTCATGTCGGCTCCAGCGAATTGATAGCCATGCTCCGGAGGGCGGAAGAGATGCAGTTGAAAAGAAGTGCGCGCGCGGCCTGTCTGAGTTTTCTTCTGGCCGTGAGTACCGGTACGGCCACGGAACTGGACTTTTCATTCAGTACCAATCCCTCTCCGCTGGCACCCTACGGGGGAAGCGCATCCAATACCGACGCCTTCCATCCGAACAGCACCCTGTACGGCAGCTACATCTCCAATGGGGATCCCTACGGAACCTGGCTCTGGCACGACTTCGGCGGAGGGAACTGGGACTGGGTCAATCCGCTCACGCAGCATCCGGACGGCGGCGTCGGCTGGTCTCCCCAGATCGCGGTCAAGTTCACGCTCGAGAACCCTGACATCCTCCAAAGGGTCTATCTGGATCCAGCCTACGGCGATCTCGTCGGTGTGCTCTACTCAAGCAGCAGCGACTCCGGAGAGCACTGGCCGATCAGCTTCAGCGATGACAACACACTTCCGACGGTCAATCCGCTGCTTCATGGTTTCGATGTGGCGTACTTCGGAGGAGGGACGCTCGCCGGTGTCCGGGTGTCTTCCTGGGATGGTGCGAATGTGACGCATCTGTGGGAGCAGACGGATGTGGTCGTACCGGCAAACGGCCATGTGTCCTTCGACTTCGGCGTACCGCTCGAAGGGACGGAAGAGTCGCTCTGGATCAATTTCACCACCCAGCCGGGTGAGCCGATTTTCAACGTCGCGCTGGACAACATCGTCATCTCACAAACCGATTATCCGGCTACGCAGACGCTGAACCTGCTGAAGAATTCCGATCTGGAAACGGCCGCCCCCTCCGACTGGTCGCTGGGTGGGGAGTCCACTTATCGCGACAGTTCCCCCTGGTTCGGCTCGGCCACCGCCCATTCTCCCACGCACTATGTCGGGGCGGCCAGCAACGGAGGCACTGCCACCGGCACCTTGTCCCAGAGCATCGGTTTGCCGCTGGGAGCGACCAACTACAACCTGACCCTCTCGTTCTGGGGCCTGATTCACGACGTCGGCGGAGATCCGGACTCCATCACGGGCCAGATCATCGTCGATGACGTGGTGGTGGCCTCGGTTGCGATGACCCAAGCGGATGGCCTGGACACGTATGTCCAGAAACAAGTCAACTGGGTCGGGTCCGCCGGCTCGGAGATCAGGGTCAATCTGATCCTGAGTGCCAATGGCAGCGGCGGTGGAGGTAACTGGGGCGTGGTGTGCGTCGATGACATCACGCTGGACGCTGTGACCTTGCTTGGGCAACACACGATCGACAGCATCGATCCCACGTTGATCGCGGACAATCTCAGTGTCACTCCGGTGACGATCACCGGCACGGATCTGACGGGGGCGACGTCCGTGCAACTGGTTCAGGGGGCCACTGTTCTGGAAGATCCCAGTCCCATCGTGGCGGGTGACGGGCTATCCCTGACGGCCACCTTGCCCACGAACGGCGCGCCCTTCGGCGTCTACGACGTGATTGTGACCAAGGGTGGAGCACTCGACGCCGAAATACCCGGTGGATTTCACATTCGCGACTCAAGCGGATCGCTGCTGCTCAACGGGAGTTTCGAGGAACTCCCGATCGATCCGGATGGAGGGGCGAACGGCAATATCATCGGCTGGCAGAAGTGGTACAGCGGGTGGGGCGGCAGCCCGGCGATCGAGAACCTCTACGTCGGCGGAGCGAGTGATCCCTTCATCTGGGTACCGCAGGTCGGCGGCATCGACACACCTGTCGTCGATGGGGCATACTCCTTCCGGTCCGGTGAGTTCCAGGAGAACGGCGGTGAAGGTGGCATCTATCAACAGGTGCCGGTGATCCCCGGGGAGGAGTTGGTCCTCTCGTTCCAGTGGGGTGGTGGCCACACGCGTGTGGATTCGGCCATGGAGATCGGTGTACTCGCCGGTGCTCACGAGGGCTATCAATACGTCCCCGACGACTTCCTGCCCGGGGGACTTCTCCGGTACGAGAACCCCGATGGCTTCGGCTGGGAGCAGGCTTCACTGACCTTCACGGTACCGCCGGACAAGGATCGCATCACGGTCTATACGAAAATCTGGCATTTACCGCTGGATCCGCCCGATAACCCGGACAAGTGGAACCAGGTCGCGCTGTGGATCGACAACATGAGCCTCACCAGTCCGCAATGTCCCGACCAGCACGAGTTGACCAGCATTGACCCGGTTTCCGCAGATGCCAACACGGCCCTGGATCTGACGGTCTTCGGCTCCAACATGGATCTGGTCACGGCGATCCGGCTGGTCCGCGGTCAGGACCAGATCGTCGGCGAGATTCAGCCGGGCGCGTCCGGAAGCCAGTTGGTGGCTCATTTCATGTCGCCTCCCGGCGGGGCCACACCCGGCAACTATGACGTGGTCACGGAGCAGGATGGCTGTCTCGGGCGGATTCTGGCACAGACGCTAACCCTCTCCTGCGGCGCGCCGAGTTCGCTGACGGGTGTGAATATCTCTCAGTTGACCAAGCCCCAAGGCGTCGTCGAGATGATTGTCTCCGGCACGAATGTGGATCTCCTGGACGAGGTCAAACTCGTCCACACGCCGGATCCGCGTGATCCTCCCGGTGACCGCGCGCCGCACTGGGTGCCCATCAGCGAAATCACGGGGACGATCGTGGATGCTTCGGATCCGGACAATGTCGTCATGGAGTTCGATCTGCTGAGTGCACAGGCGGGAAGGTACAAGCTGGTCGGCGTTCGAAACGATGTCTGTGGAGATCCACCTGAGGTGCTCGACGTTCTCGAGATGCTTCTGCCCGAAGGAGCCAATCTGCTGGTCAACCCCGGATTCGAGGAGGGAACCGTCGATCCCTGGGTCATCACGGCGGACGCCGGCCTGACCGTCAATGGCGAACCGATCCCGGGTCCCGAATTGATCAACGGCACTCCGCCGCTGATCGACAGTGCCTGCGATGGCGGCGCGCCCTTTGAGGATGTGGACGGCTGGGTTGGATACGCGGCATCCGAGGGCTCCTATTGGATCGGGACCCGAGCGATCAGTCTGAACTTCTCGAACTGGATTACGCCCAACTCGGGGTCGATCGAACAGTCCGTCGGCCTGCCTCTGGGTCCCGGCAACTACAGCCTTACCGCGACCGCGCAAGTGCGTATGTGGGACAAACGAGCGCCGGGGTCGAGCCTGACCCTCTTCTTCGTCATCGATGGAGAAGAACAGCCCGGGGTCACCGCAGCGCTGGTGGATGGCGCCATGACTGAAGATGGGGCGGATCCTTACACGACGGTCTCGGTGGATTTCATCGGAAATGCCGCGAGCGACATCACGCTCAAAATGCACGTGTCCACGGATGCGAGCACGGGATTTGCATTCTGTCCGGAGCCCACGTTGAGTATCGTGGCCATCGATGAGATCAAGCTGATCGGTTCGGCCGCGTGCCCGGCACCGTTTGCTGACGCCGACGAGGATGGCGACATCGACTCCAAGGACTACGCCGCGCTTCAGTTGTGCATCGGCGACGACCCGTTGCCCGATGAGTGCCGTTGCTTCGATACGGACCTGAGCGGCGTGATTGATGCGTCGGACGTGTCCGACTTCATGGACTGTGCCACCGGACCGGCCGTCCTCCATCAGACGCATCCGAACCCCGGCTGCATCGAACAGCCGTAAGGCGAGGTGGCCTGCCCGTATCTGAACGGAGCGCGGTCCAACCCGATGCACACGACGGGAACATCGGCTTGTGCGCAGGTGGAACAGGCGACGGTGTCGGCGCACCTGTAGACATTCGCGATGCGTCTGTTCCGATCCGCATCCGACCTGCGCTGACAGTGCTGCTCGCCCAGTCCCGCCGAATGGCCATGACAAAGCGATGCTTGCCCGATATGTTATGATGAAATGCTCCTTTCCCTGTGTCCCTTCGCAGGATGCTGGGTCTGAGATATTAAGCACGGCATCACTTTCACTTCGGGTACTCGAGTAATGACCAAGCTAAAGAATGTGTTGAGATCCATCCCGGCCGTATGGCTCGTTCTCGGGACGTTGACCGCCGCGGAAGGCGCGGAACGCCCCAATATTCTGTTCGCCTTCGCCGACGACTGGGGGCGGCAGGCGAGTGCGTACGCGAAACTCGAAGGCCCCGGCAGCATCAACGACGTCGCCTCGACGCCGCACTTCGATCGGCTCGCCGCTCAGGGCGTGCTGTTCCGCAACGCGTCGGTCAACGCGCCGTCGTGCACGCCCTGCCGCAGTTCGATCCTTTCAGGTCAGCATTTCTGGCGGACCGGCCGCGCGGCGATCCTCCAGGGCGCAGTGTGGGACACGCGCATTCCGAGTTACCCGCTCCTGCTGCGCGACAACGGCTACCACATCGGTGAAAGCTGGAAGGTGTGGACCCCCGGCCGTCCCGCCGACGCGCCCTACGGCGCGAACAAGTACGCCTATCAGCGCGCGGGCGGCGCGGTGAACCAGTTCTCGCAGACCGTCACGCGGCGGGTCGAGGCCGGCACGTCGGTCGAGGAAGCCAAGCGCGAGATTCTCGAGGCGGTGCGGTCGGACTTCCACGACATGCTGACCGATCGGGATAAGGGCACGCCCTTCTGCTACTGGTACGGGCCGACGAACGTGCACCGCAAATGGATTCGCGGATCCGGCAAAGCGCTGTGGGACATCGACCCGGACGACCTCGAGGGCAAAATGCCGCCCTTCCTGCCGGACGTACCGGCGGTGCGCGAGGACTTCGCCGACTACCTGGGCGAGATCAAGGCGTTCGATGCGACGCTGGGCGTGCTGATCGAGGAGTTGAAGGCGGCGGGCGAGTACGACAACACGCTCATCGCGGTCAGCGGTGATCACGGGCCGCCGGGGTTTCCGCACGGCAAGTGCAACCTGTACGACTTCGGCACGCGCGTCGCGCTGGCGATCAAAGGACCGGGTGTGCAGGGTGGGCGCGTCGTCGATGACTTCGTAAGCCTGCCCGATCTGGCGCCGACGTTCCTGGAGGCCGGCGGCGTGGACGTGCCCGAGGTCATGACGGCACGGAGTCTGTGGCCCGTGCTGAAGTCGGATCGCGAGGGGCTGGTCGTTCCGAAGCGTACGGCGGTGTTCGTGGGTCGGGAGCGGCACGTGGCCGCCGCGCGCGAGGGACACCTGCCCTATCCACAACGCGGCATCCGCACGAAAGACCATTGTTTCATCATCAACTTCAAGCCGGACCGCTACCCGCTCGGCGATCCCTATCGGCTGGACGGCGACGACCCGCCGACGACCGAGGAACTGACGACGAACACATTCATCACCCTTCCCGACGAAGACCAGGGCCCGACCAAGGCATGGATCGTGAATCACCGCCACGATCCCGAATGGAAGCACTATTACACGCATGCCTACGGCAAGCGACCGCGAGAGGAATTGTTCGATCTGAAGAAGGATCCGCACCAGATGCGCAACGTCGCCGACGACCCGGCGTACACGGAGATCGCCGACGCGCTGCGCGAACGGCTGATGGCGGAACTGACGCAGACGGGCGATCCTCGCGTCATCGACGGCGGCAAGTTTTTTGAAACGCCACCGATGGCGGGCCCGATATCAGAGGAATGGCGCAAGCGGTAGCGGTGGGGTCATTCAGGTGAGCCTCGATCCAACCTGACTCTCCAACGCATCGGGATCAGGCAATCAGCCTCTCTCTGGAGAAGTTCGTCCGCGTGAGCATCGATACCCCGTTATCCGCTGACTGACGTGCGCGGCACTGACTGGATACAGGCCGTTGCGGCGGTGCTCGGACGCCTGTGGGCGAGTGTCGGGGAATCGGTTAGGATGTCGGGCTCGCTCCGGGACGGGCGGTGACCCTGGGGTCGCCGGTTTCTTCCCGGATGGCAGGTATCGACGTGCGAACCGGCACCGACCGGAACGCGGTCGGCGATGGTTCCGGGTTTCAGCGGCGAGCATCACCATGAGCACAGATAAACTCCAGGGCATTCTGACGCCGAACATGGTTCCCCTGACGGACAGCGGGCGGATCCACGAGGCGGAGCTTCGGCGGCTCGTCGACTGGCTGATCGACAACGGCATCAGCGGGCTGTACCCGAACGGGAGCACGGGCGAGTTCACGCGGTTCAGCTTCGAGGAGCGAAAGGAGATCGTCCGCATCGTGTCCTCGCAAGTGGCGGGGCGCGCCCACGTGCTGGCCGGGGCTGCGGAGGCGAACGTCGCACTGACGCTGGAGGCGGCGGCGTACGCGAAAGAGCAAGGGGCCGACGCCGTGGCGATCGTGCCGCCCTTCTATTACAAGCTCAGCCAGGACGCCGTGTACGCGTACTTCTCCGAGATCGCCCGGGAAAGCCCGATCGCGCTGACGCTGTACAACATTCCGCAGTTCACCAACGACCTGAGCAACGACACCATCCTCCGGCTGGCGGAAGAAAACCCGAACATCATCGGCATCAAGGATTCCAGTCGGGACCTGCCGCGGTTCTTGAACATGATGAACGAGATCCGCAAGGTGCGGCCGGACTTCACGTTCCTGCTGGGCTGCGAGGAGATGATTCTGCCGGCGTTGATGATGGGCTGCGACGGGGGCACGCTGGCGACGAGCGGCGTGGTTCCCGAAGTGCTGATGCAACTGTATCATCTGGCCCGCGCGGGGCGGTACGACGAGGCCCGCCCGATCCAGTACAAGCTGTTGGACCTGATCAAGGTGCTGATCTTCGGGGCGGACTTCCCCGAGGCGGTGCGCCAGGCGGTGGGTCTGCGGGGCTTCCAGATGGGCCGCGGGCGTCAGCCGTTGTCGCTGCCGCAGGCGTCGGAGCTGCAGCGGGTGCGCGACGTGATTCATTGCCTGCTGAACGACTACGGCTTTACCGACGCGCCCGCCGGGGGCTGCCCGGTTCGCCCAAGCGGCACGGTGGACGCTCGATCGGTGGAAGCGATCGTTCGCGAGGTCATGCAGGGCCTGCAGCAGAAATAGAGAGTTCACACGGATGGGTGAGTGCACGGAATGGTGAGTGGATCGTCGAATACGGATACGGCGCAGCGGGGCTTCGGCTTTGTCGAAGTGCATTCACTGACGGCCACGATGGTCACCGCCGATGCGATGCTCAAGGCCGCCGACGTACGGCTGGCGGGGTACGAGCAGAACACCTCGCAGGGCGTCGGGATCAAGGTGACGGGATCGGCCTCAGCGGTGGCGACGTCGGTCGAGGCCGGCGTGGAGATCGCGCAGCAGATGAACTGCTATCTCGCGCACGCGTCATGGGCGAACTACGCCGTCGAGGCGGATGAACTGATCCACGCTCCCCAGGAATTCAACGCGCTCATGAGCAGCTTCGAGCTCATGTTGCCCGGATACGCCGGACGACCGGCATGGACTACTGCGAAAGGAAAGAGCACGACCATGGCCACGGAATACGCCATCGGATTGATCGAGACGCAAGGATTTGTCGGGCTGCTCGAGGCGGCGGACGCGATGTGCAAGGCCGCCGACGTCGAGATTATCGGCAAGGAGAAACTCGGCGGCGGCTTCATCACCGTGATCGTGCGCGGCAACGTGGCGGCGGTCCGCGCAGCGGTGGAATCCGGCGCGGCGGCGTGTACCCAGGTCGGCGGCAAGCTCATCCTTTCGCACGTCATCGCCCGCCCCCACGGCGACATCAAAGGCCTGTTGCCGCAATAGCCGGCGGACGTCACCTGGACCCGCCGGTCCGGCAGACTTCACCCTCCGACCCCCATTCTGACGACGCGCCAGGCCGTTCATTATCGGAAGCGGTCGGCACCTTTACGCCCATTCCGGATTACCACAGACGCCCCCGAATTCGACCGATGTCTTTGAAGGTGTCCGGGAATCCGTACGCGCATGACGCGCGGCTACAGGGCGAGGTGAACAGCGTGATGTGGGATCTGATGCGATGGCCGGCAACAGGGTTGGTATTGGCGGTGATGGCCACGGGATGCGGCGTGGTCGGTGAGGACGTCCTTTCAGACAACCCCGGCGGCGAAGAACAGCTCGAGATCGTGCCGGATGAGATGATCGTCCTGATCAATCCGGGGACGGAACCGGCGGAAAAGGCCGCGTTGTTTGAAGAGGCAGGCGTGACGGAAATCGACAACCTCGACGCGTTATCCGCGTCGCTGGTGAGCCTCGACCCGGATTCGCGCGAGAGTGTTCGCGCCGCGTTCGACGCCTCCGACGTGGTCGAGGAATCGGTGGACAACGAGATTCTCGAGGAGAGTCGCACTCCGGGCGATCCGCTCTTCGACGACCAGTGGCATCACGAATTGATCGGCAGCGAAGACGCATGGAACTTCACCACGGGAGATGAGGACATCATCGTGGCGGTGCTCGACAGCGGCGTGGATGATGACCACGAGGATCTGGAAGACAACCTCGCCGGCGGCGAATCGCTGATCGAGGGTGTCGACAGCGATGACTCGCGTGGGCACGGCACCGCCGTGGCGGGAATCATCGGCGCGATGCCGAATAACCGGACGGGCGGCACGGGGATGGCGTGGAACTGCACGTTGCTGCCGATCCGGGTCAGCAACGATAAAGGACAGACGACGAGCTGGGACCTCGCGCTGGGTATCGCCCTTGCGGCGGAACGCGGCGCGAAGGTGATCAACATCTCTTTCGCCCCGCTGCACAATAACGCGCTGGTGCTTCGGCAGGCGCGCCAGGCGCGGCTGGACAATCGGCTGGTGATCATCTCATCGGGCAACACGGGCAAGCGTTCCACCGCCAAGGATGACGACCTGATCGAGAACGCCCTGTTCGTCAGCGCGATCAGTTCCTCGGAGCGGCTGTCATTCTTCTCGACCACGGGCAACCATGTGGATCTCAGCGCCCCCGGGCAGAGCATCACGACGACCGATCTCGATGATGAGTACGATTCGGTATCGGGCACATCTTTCGCGGCGCCGGTGGTCTCCGGCGTGGCGGCGCTGATCTGGTCGCTGCAGCCGGATCTCCGGGTCATCACGGTTCAGGACATTCTGCTCGATACCGCCGTCGATCTCGGGGAGAAGGGACGCGACGACGATTTCGGCGAAGGGCGCGTGGATGCCGCCGCCGCGCTGGCCATGGCCGATGAGATCGTCGAAGAGGATGACGACACACGCCCGACGGTGGAGATCACCTCGCCCTCGGACGGCGCGCGTGTCGGAAAGAGCACGAAGATACGCGTGACCGCCAAGGACAATGTGGATGTGGCGGACGTCACGCTGTACGTGGACGGCGTGGCCCTGGCGACGGACGTTTCGCCGCGTTACCAGTTCTACCTGAACGCGACCCGGTACGATGCCGGAGAGCATGTCATCTCCGCCGTGGCGACGGATACCTCGGGCAACACGCGAACGGACGAGATCACGCTGGAGTTCACACGCGATTCGGGCGATTCGAGCCGGCCGTCGGTACAACTTGTCCAGCCGGGAAGCGGGGACACGGTACGTGGGGTGATCACGGTCCTGGCGGAGGCGTCGGACAACAAGAATCTCGCCTCGGCGGAACTTCTCGTGGATGGCAAGTCGGTGGACGAGGTGAACATTTCAGGCACGCAGGCGGCGGTGGCCATCAACTGGAACACCACGTCCGTCTCCGATGGAAGCCACGAAGTGTCGATCCGTATTACAGACACATCGGGCAACACACGGAGCGATTCCGTAACCGTCAGCGTGAACAACTGAGGGAAGCCGCCTGCGAACAATCCAGGCTTTTCAATGCGGTAAAGCTTTGCTTTACTGCAGTATCTCAAGACCGTTCCGCCTCCAATTCAGACTTTACAAGGTTGCATCAGTCAGCGATTGCACGTAAAGTAGAGTCACTCAATTCTTTTCGAGTGTTATGTCGAGTCCAGCGGAAGCACTCTTGGTGATCGCTTGATCACCGCGTCGAGGAAGGAAGGGCAAGATGCGTTCATACCTGTTCATAGTCCTGGTCTGCGGTATTGTTGCGGGTTCGGTATCGGCTACGGAATTGGATTTCTCATTCAGCGTGAATCCCAATCCCACGGTGCCGTTCGGAGGCAGTGCGAGCAACTTTGATGCCTTTGACCCCGGCAGCACCCACTACGGCAGCTACATCGCCGACGGCAATCCGTACGGCTCCTGGATCTGGCATGATTTCGGTGGTGGTTCCTGGGACTGGGTGAATCCGCTCGCGCAGCACACCGATGGCGGCGTGGGTTGGACGCCGGATATCGCGGTAATCTTCCCCGGGGGCAGCCTGCTGGAGCAACTCTACTTTGACCCGGTGTATGGCGATCTGGACGACGTGATGTACATCGCGGACAGTAACTCGGGGAAGGGGTGGCCGCTCAGCCTGAGCGACGATAACAGCGATGCCGCCATCAATCCGGTGCTGCACAGTTTTGATCTGGCGTTATTCGGTGGCGGAACGTTGACCGAGGTCGAGGTGGTCTCCTATGACGGCGTGAACCTCACGACGCTCTGGTCCACGAACAATGTGGCCGTCCCCTCCAATGGTCACGTAACGTTCGATTTCGGGGGAGCGCCCATCACGGGCGTCGAGGAGTCGCTCTGGATCACCTATACGACTCCTGAGGGGGTCCCGGTTCAGAATGTCGCGTTGGACAACGTGGTGTTCTCGCAGACACCGGAACCCGGAGCATGGTTGCTCCTCAGTGCGGGCGCCGCGCTTCTGCTGCGACGTCGTCACTAAAGGCTGAATCCAACTCCCCATCATCGCCCTTCCGCTGGAAGAAGGGCATCCGTTCGTGAGGCGAAGTCATCGCCAGGGCACTGAGCGCTGTGGCGTGACCTTGCCTCCTGAAACGGACCCCGCTATTCTGCGCCCGTACGTAAAGAGACCTCTCAAGTCTGCGAATCGCATCGAAGTCCGCAGGGCACGTTCAACACGAAGCGAGTTCATGGATGCCTGCCAACGACAAAGTTCGCGTCGCGATCATCGGTCTGGGATTCGGAGCCGAGTTCATTCCGATCTACCAGAAGCACCCGCATGCGGAGATGGCGGCGATCTGCCAGCGCTCGAAAGACAAGCTCGATCAGATCGGTGACGCCTTCAACGTGGAGAAGCGCTACACCGAGTACGCGGATGTGCTGGCCGATCCGGACATCGATGCCGTCCACATCAATACGCCGATTCCCGATCACGCGCCGATGAGCATCGCCGCCCTGGAGGCGGGCAAACATGTGTCGTGCACAGTCCCCGCCGCCACGACGATCGACGAATGCCGAAAAATCGTCGAGGCCCAACGTGCGTCAGGCAAGACCTACATGATGGCGGAGACCGTGGTGTACAGCCGGGAATTCCTCTTCATCAAGGAGTTGTACGAGAAGGGGGAGCTCGGCAAGATTCAATACATGCAGGCCTCGCATCCCCAGGACATGGAAGGCTGGCCGGAATACTGGGAACGCATGATTCCGATGCATTACGCCACGCACGTGGTCAGTCCCGTTCTGGGGCTGGTCAACGGTCGCGCCGCCTCCGTCTCCTGTTTCGGATCAGGCACCATCGATCCGCGTCTCGCCGAGAAGTCCGGTAACGCGTTCGCCGTCGAGTCCTGCCACATCCGAATCGCCGATTCCGACCTGGCAGCGCATATCTGGCGGTTCCTGTTTGACGCCGCCCGGCAGTATCGCGAGAGCTTCGATGTGTACGGGACGAAGAAGAGCTTCGAGTGGTCGCTGATCGAAGGCGAACCCCATGTGATTCACACCGCCAAGAAACCCGAATCGGAGATCCCCGAGCGTGTGGAGATCCCCGATTACGCCCACCTGCTTCCCGAGCCGATCCGGCCGTTCACGCAAAGCATCCAGGACGACGCGCACCTCTCCTTTGTGCAGGGTGCCGGCCATGGTGGCTCCCACCCTCACCTGGTACACGAGTTCGTCTCGTCAATCGTGGAAAATCGCCCGCCACGTCCCGACGCCGAGACCAGCGTGAACTGGACCATGACCGGGATCTGTGCCCACGAGTCCGCCCGAAAAGGCGGCGACATCGTAGAAATTCCAACCTTCTGAATTCAGCCTCATTTGGCATAAGCTATAAACGATCAGCCTGTTTAATAATGAATCGCGTTCGGGCTTGGGCATGTCATGCGTTATTGACGAACGAGGCGACGTTGGGATCCCAGACCGCGTCCTGGGAAAGCGTATTCATCGGGTGCCCTCGTGACCGATTGTCCTGATTAGCTCTTTGCTCACAATGAGTTATACAGCGTCTGTGTCCGCGTGGCCGCTCCCGTTTTCTTCCCCCGTCCCATCAAGTCGCGCAAGGCGCATCACCCAATCACAGATCGCACAGAAACCCCAAATCCGTACGCGCAACGCGAACATGATTACGGTATGATAACGCTAAGGTTGTGGCGCTGGGCTTCAGGAGAAAATGCTCCAGCAAGGCAAATACAACATCTCTGAATGCCGATCTGTACAATTCTGTGAGGAGTCCGCCTGTGTGCTGGCAGGACGTGCGTATGCAGGCTCGTTTCGATTACACGTCAGGAGAGCAAAATGAGAAGCAAATCGACATGGTTTACCGCAGTTCTACTTTCATGCGTGATCGCGCTGCCGGCGGTGGCGCAGACGGTTACGGAGGTCAGCCCTTCGCTGCTGGGGCAATCGCTGTCCCGAGCGGTGGCGCGGGTCAACATCAGCGGGTCATTCGGAGACAACCGGCAGATCAGTGACGGTCTCCAGATCACCATCGCCGACAACGTTTACGGGAGAGGCACGCGCACCTACGAGTTCAACACGAGCGGCGGGCTCAACAACGGCAGCGCCATCGAGTTCGCACCGATCGACGATACTGTACCCGGGGTCTTTCAGGAGTTTCAGGACTTTATCAACGCCGATGCCACGTCGCCCGTCACGGCACAGTACTACTACTTTGGCGCGGTCGGCAACGGCTGGTTCATGCTGGTCTGGAAGTACGATAACGAGTGGCGTGACGGCGCGAACGGGCCCTCCGTCAGTGAGGCCGCCGACCCGGGTGGCGACATCACCGTGGCCAGCAATTTCGCCACCACCAACACGGACACTGCTCCGGTCTATATCCAACTGCGGGGTACCGATCTCGATCTTCTCAACAGCAGCAGCAGCGTTAAACTGCGACATGATGTGAACACGACCGATGTCTACAACGGTACGATCGTCGTCAAGTATGCGACCAACGCGACCGCCTGGTTCAAACTCGCCAACGGCACGGGTTCGCCGGCCACCACCTTCCCCACCCTCGGCGAATACGACCTCGAAATCGACGGAAGCGTCGTCATCGATAAAGCCGTCACCCTGGTATCCAACCTGCTGGATGACCAGACCTTCCGTCTTCACGCCACGGGCTTCGAACTCGGACTGTACTGGAACCTCGGCCCCGCGGAGTTGAGCCCGTATTGGCAGAGGACTGAAAAATACCCCAACACCGACGGCATCAAGAAGGGGCTCACCAATCCGCAGATTGCGCCGCGCATCTACCCGTTCCCGACCGGACCGCAGTCGGGTAATCCCCCTTCGGGCAATTTTGACAACGAGTATGCCTCGATCCAGTGGGCCGCCGACGACGGAATGCACAAAATCTGGCAGACCGTGTACGTGGATTTCACACAGGACACCACCCTCACGCTCACCGGCCTCTGGGCCGGTGCGGGGGATCAGGCTCCCCTGACCTACGGCGCGCAGCTTCGCGCCGGGGATGAGAACGGAACCATCATCGCCGAAACGCCGCCGGGCCAGAAGGTCGCCAACGCATTCAACTGGACCGATTTCGCGGTCAGCGGTCTCTTCCCCAACGGCACCGACGAGGTCACGGTCGTCTTCTACGGTGAACATCCTTCCGACAACCCCGCCTCGTTGCACGTGGAGAATGTCCTGCTGCGGGTGGACAACGATCATCCGACCCCGCCGAGCATCACGGGCATGTCCACGCCGGGTTACGTCGTCACCGGCGATACCGATGCGACAGTCACACTCACCGGTGTGAACCTGGCCTCCGGTCAGACGTCCGTGAGTCTCCGTCAGCCGGATATCAACGGCCGTCGCATGACATGGGCGGATCAGGGCATGAAGGTCACCGTGACCGGCAACATCCTGTCCAATGTGGATGACGCCTCGTTCGCGACCTACGTGGAAGGGACCGCCGACAAGATGATCATCACCTCGGGTGGCCCCGCCGCGTTCCCTGCCGGTAACGTGGTTCCGGGGGAGTACACGATCACCCAACGCGACAGTGATTACACCCTCACGCTGGCCGACGATATCAACGGCGGCGGCGGTAACGTGCTTAACAGTTCGATCACCGGCTACATCGTCAATGAGTCGATCGCGGCCACGAGTGTCGTCGCGAACGGCGCCACGGCGACCGCCACGTTCGACCTGACCGACGTGCCCGTCGGCTACTACAACATCGTCGTCGAGGTCGGAACGCACGATCCCATCGTCTGGCGCGAAGGGCTCAGTATTGTGAATCCCGGCCCCAACCTCGCGAACGGCAGCTTCGAACTGCCCGCCGAGGACGTCGAGGAGGATTGCCTGACCAATCGGGACGAGGAGTATGTTCCCGCCACCGAATGGAGAGGCCGTTACTGGGACAGATACCTGAACAACTCCGATCCCATTTTCCAGTATCGCGACGATACCTGGGGCGGCACCGGCTTCCCCACGTGCCCCGATGCGTCACTGGGTATCCACTATCACAGTGCGCTGAACTACGAAGATCAGGGAGGCGCCCAGTTCGCCCAGACCGTCACTTCCGCACCGGGAACCACGTACACCCTCAGCGGCTACTTCGGTCACTGGGCGGAAGGCGGCGGAACGAACACGGTGGTGCTCGAGCTCCTCGACGGAGACAGCACCGGCACACCGATGCCCGGGGCGAGTCTTGAAGTGCTCCCCTCGACCGAACCGCAACTGGACTGGACCTTCGCTTATGTGGAGGGAACCGCCAGCGGCGAACTCATGACTGCCGCGTGGGAAGTGACCCCCGTCGGGAATGAGGCGCCGCAGGTCGTCTGGACGGATGCCCTGGTGCTCGAGGAGTGCACCCAGCCGGTCACTCTCACCAGCATCGATCCTCCGGCCGTGGCCAACGATGAAGTCGGCCCGATCGTGCTGACGATCACGGGTTCCGGCTTCAGCGGGGGTACGCCCGAAGTCATCTTCTCCACGCTCGGACAAACGATCTTCGGCACGAACGTGAACGTGGTGAACGACACCACGCTGACCTGCGAGGTCAGCGACCTGCCGATGCCGGGGGCGGTGCTGTACGATGTCATCGTACGGAGCAACGGATGCATCGACAGTCTCGACGACGGCTTCATCAGCGCCCCAACGACGATCGCCAACCCGGGCTTCGAAGAACCCCTCGCGCCGCTCTTCTGCGGTTCCGAGGATCCCGAAGATCCGCGCATCTCCAATCTGGAGCCGGTCAGCTACTGGAACGCCTCGGATGAACTGATCCGCGAAGGCCTCGTGCAGTTCCCGATCGAGTGTCCGCTGCTGAGTTGCGCTTGCCCCGAGCTGTTGACGGGCTGCGATGGCGGTCACTACGCCAGCATGTCCACCGGCGAAGGCGAGGACGAAGTGGCCTGGCAGGCGCTGAAGGTGGACGCCGGCGCCGGCATCACCTTCGGTGGCTGGTTCAGCTGGGGGGGCACCGGGAACGTCAACATCAAGCTGGTCGACGGCTACGGCCCGGACGGCACGCAGATCGCGAGCGCCTCGGTGCCGACGGGCAATGACTGGTGCTACTCCACCGTACAAGGCTTCGCGCTCAGCGAGGTTGTCACGGTGGTGTGGGAGTTGGTCGATACGGCCAACGGATCGCCCGCCGCCGTTCATGCGGACTCGATGACGTTCGAGGCCTCGATCTGCAACGATCCCTTTGCGGATGCCGATGCGGACGGCGATGTCGACGCGCTCGACTTCGCCCTGTTCCAGCTCTGCACCTCGGGCAGCGGGAACGCCTACCCGACGGGCGTCGGGTTTGATTACTGCGAGTGCTTCGACCGCGATGGACCGGACGGCGACGTGGACCAGGGCGACTTCGCCGAGTTTGCGGGCTGCTACAGCGGGCCGGATATTCCCGTGGATACTGCCTGTGACGATTGATGTCCCTGACCCGATACTGGCGTCACTGATCGACGTCGGTTGATCTCAACACCCAGACCGGCGGATGCCCCCCAGCGGGCGTCCGCCGGTTTCTTTCTTGATGAGATGCACGACGAAGAGGGTCATAGCGGGAGGCGAGACATCCTCCACCCGAACACCTTCTCAGGATTCTCTGACGAGCGCCCGAGGCGCTCTGGCTGAGGATGCCGCAGAACTCACGCAAGAGAAAACATGAGACGGCGCGATTGGAATGATACCGTGTGAAACGGGTGAGTGACGGGATTCGAACCCGCGACCCCAAGGACCACAACCTTGTGCTCTAACCAACTGAGCTACACCCACCATGTCGCGCGTCCGCGCGGTTTCCGGGGCCTGGCGATCTGCTGCCGCTGCGCCCGGGGATGACTTCGCCGCCGGATGCGGAATTCATTACTTTATGCAGAACGCGGCGGTGTTGCAATCCGTCTCAAGGCCTCAGCCGCGGGGCCTGGAGCGACCTCGCACATGATCGCGATGACCTGCACGCGGCCCGGTACTCTGGCCTCGCCCGTCGCCAGCTTCACCCGAAAGCCTGCCTTCTGCCGCCGCGCATGGCCGGGTTGCGTCCACTCCCGACGGTGGTACATTGGATTGCCGAGGCTCGCGGAGCCAGCCGGGCAACCCATGCGGGTGACGACGGTATAACCTCCTGAGAGTCCGCCGTACGCATCCACCCCACACTGATACAAGACCGCGTTACCGGAGGTGAGAATCCATGACAACCCGAAAGACGACCACCCGACGCCACCTGCTCAAGCAGGGGGCGAAGTGGAGTACCGCTGCCCTCGCGGCCCCGTACATGCTCACGAGCAACGCCCTCGGCGGGCAGGGACGGCCGTCGGCGAGCAACCGCATCACGCTGGGCCACATCGGCGTCGGCGGCATGGGCTCCGGGCACCTCGGGCTCTTCCTCGGAGACAACGACGTGCAGATCATCGGCGTCGCCGACGTCAATGCCGGGCAGCGATCCAAGGCGCTCGCGTCGGTGAAGGATCGCTATGGCGAGGCGTGCGACGGCTACAACGATTACCGCGACCTGCTTGCCCGTGACGATCTCGATGCGGTGTGCATTGCCACCCCCGATCACTGGCACGCGCTCACCGCCGTCGCCGCCTGCGACGCCGGCAAGGACGTCTACTGCGAGAAGCCACTCTCGCTCACGATTCACGAGGCGCGGGCCATGGCGAAAGCCGCGCGCCGCAACGGCACCGTCTTTCAGACCGGCAGCCAGCAGCGCTCCAGCGATAATTTCCGACTCGCCTGCGAGGTCGTGCGGAGCGGGCGGATCGGCAAAGTCGAATGGGTCGAAGCCAGCATCGGCGGTGGACCTGAAATCGGACCACAGAAGCCCGAGCCGGTCCCCGATTTCCTCGACTGGGACTTCTGGCTTGGGCCGGCCCCGTGGGTGGAGTTCACGCCCAAGCGCTGCTTCTACACCTTCCGGTGGATCTACGAATACAGCGGGGGCAAGATGACCGACTGGGGCGCACATCACAACGACATTGCCCAGTGGGGACTCGGCATGTCGCACAGTGGGCCGGTCAAGACCGAGCCCGTCTTCGCCAAGTTTCCCAAACGCGGCCTGTTCGATACGCCGACGCACTTCGAGGTCAAGCATACCTACGCCAACGGCGTCGTGCTGCACACGAAGAGTCACGGCCGCGGGAGCGTCTGGTTCCAGGGTACCGACGGCTGGGTTCAGGTCGGTCGCGGATTCCTCAAGGCCAGTTCGCCGGAGATCATCGAGGAGCCGCTCGGGGCGGGCGACGTGCACCTGTATCACGTGGAGGGCGACAGCGTCGGCGGCCATCACCGCAACTGGCTCGACTGCATCAAGACGCGCCGGCGCCCGATCTGCGACGTCGAAATCGGCGCGCGATCGGTCACCGTCTGCCATCTGGGCACGATCGCCCTGCGGACCGGCAGAACGATCCACTGGGACCCGGAGAAAGAGACGATCACCAACGACGCCGCGATGAACCGCTGGCTGTCCAAGCCGTATCGCGGACCATGGCGACTGACGTAACCCGGGAAGTAGCACCACGGTGATTGCCGTGAGCATGCGGATGAACGTACGCATCTACGAAAGAATCAACGGCCGCCCGCCCGAGATCAATGGCGGCCTGAGGAGTGAATCGATGAAACGTGTATTGTGGATTCTGGCCGTCGTGATGCTGCCTGTGCAACTCATGGCCGAGCCGATCGGTCTGGACGATGAACGCATTCAGAACCTCAGCAAGGACGGCAAGAACGTCCAGGCCTCCGAAGCGTTGATCAAGCTCGGTGCGCCGGCCGTATCCGCGCTGACGCAAATGCTCGACGAGCCGCAGAACACCGGTGGCAAGATGGCCGATCACACGCTGCTTCGCCTGAGCGCACAGGCGGCGGGCACGGATCGCCAGGATGCCGTCGCCGACGCCCTCGCCGAAGCGCTGGGCAACCGCAACCTCTCCACAGAAAGCCGCCGGCACATCTGCCGCTATCTCAGCGTCGTCGGCGGAAGCGCGTCGTCCATCGATGCATTGAAAGCGGTGATGAACGATCCCGAAGTCGGCCCGATGGCGATCTGGGCGCTGGGGGGCATCCCGACACGAGACGCCGCCTTGACGCTGCTCGCCCCGGTACTCAACGCGGATTCCGATACCCAGGAACTCCTGCTGGCGGCGATCGCTTCGAACCCGAAGACCTCGTCCATCCAGGGGGCGGTCGGCACGTTCTACGATCTCACGCGGTCGGCGGAACCGTCCGTGCAGCAGATGGCGGTGGAACTGCTTGGCACGATGCCCTTTTCCAATACACTTCGATCCCTTGGAAGCCTCGTCGACTCGGACACGCCCGGCAGCATCGACGCGACATTGAATCTGGCGGAGCTTTATCTGGATCATACGGAGATCGAACTCGCCGAGAAGGCGCTGGGAATCGTCACGGCCGTCGATGATCTTCCGGTCCAGCATCAATGCGCGATCCTGCATGTCCAGGGTCGGCTCGGAACGGATGCCGCGCGCGACGCGATTCTTAATGCGCTGGGTTCGAACAACATGCGTGTTCGCGCTGCCGCGTTGGATGCCGCCACGATGCTGCCCGGTCCGCAGGCCACCGCCATGATCGGCAAGGTCATGGCCGAGACGGATGACACGGCGTTGAAGATTGCGCTGCTCGAGGTGCTCGGCAAGCGCGGCGAGACGATGGCCGATCCGGCCGCGGCGCTCATCAAGGCAGCGGCCACGCACACGAACGACGAGGTCAAGATCGCCGCCATTCGGGCCATGGAATCCGCACAGTTGATTTCCCCCGCCGTGAGCACGCTGATTCTCATCACCGGGCACGAGGATGGTCCCGTACGGGATGCCGCCATTCACGCCCTGCATCATCTTAATGCCGAGGCGGTGACTCCGTGGATGATTCGCGCGCTGCCCGATGCAACGCCGCGCATCCAGGCGACGCTGCTCGATGTCCTCGGCAAACGCGGCGGCGACCCGGCGATCCCGGCGGTGCTCCAGGCCGCGACGTCCGAGAAGGGCCCCGTCCGTACCGCCGCCTTCAGGGCGATCGGCCATCTCCAGGCGACGGAAGGTTTCAACATTCTGATGAAAGCGTTCCGGCAGGAAAGCGGCAACGCGCAGCTGGCGGCCGAAGAGGCCATGCTGGCACTGGCGGATGAGGAAATCACGCAGAAGCTGATCGACGTTTACGCGGACAGCGACGATGCGCAGAAGCCATCACTCCTGCGTGTGCTCGGCCAACGCAATCATCCCGACGTCGCGAAACTCCTCAGCAACGAGGTCAAGAACGACAGCCCTGACATCCGTGCCGCCGCCCTGGCCAACCTGTGGCGTCAGGACAGCGATCTCAGCCTGGCCACACTGGTCGCCGAGGCGAAGCGCGGCCCCGAAGCGGTCACGAAGAACGCAGTGCTCTCGATGCTCAAACTGGCTCAGCGCGTCGAGAAGAAAGACAAGTCCGCCGCCCTCGACATGTACGCCGAAGCGCTCGACCACGCCGTGACCGCCGGACAGAAGTCGGAAGCCTTGCAGGGCATCGCACGGACGATCGATCCGCAACGCGTGGAACTGCTGTCCACACTCACACCCTACCTGCAGCAGGAGACCTTCGCCGCCGATGCCGCCCGCGCCGCCGGGACAATTGCCCTCAAGATTCCCAAGGCGCGGAAAGATGAAGCGATCCCCGTTCTCCGTCAGGTCGTCCGCATCCAGCCTGACGACCGCACGACCACACAGGCCATCGGCCGACTGCGTCAACTGGGCGAGGACATCGACCCCGCGCGCGAAGCCGGATTCATCACCACGTGGTGGCTCATCGGCCCCTACCCCAATCCCGAGAACGCCATGTGGGACAAGGCGTACATGCCCGAAAAGAAAATCGACCTCGATGGGACCGAGTCCGTCGCCGGCGAAGAACTCGCGTGGAAGAAGGTCCGCACTGATCATCTCAAGGGCATCGTCAACCTCGAGGAGCAGGTCGAGAAGAACACCGACATCGGCGCCTACGCCTACGCGGAGATCCATGTGGATGACGCGCGGAAGGTCAAGTTCAAGATGGGCAGCGACGACAGCATCGTCCTGTGGATCAACGGCGAACGGGTCCACGGCAAAAAGATCAGTCGAGGTCTGAAAATCGACGAGGACGTTGCCGAGGCGAAGCTCAAAGAGGGCAGGAACACCGTCCTCGCCAAGATTCTACAGGGCGCCCATGCGTGGGAGTTCGTCGTCCGCGTGACCGACATGAACGACAGACCGCTGCCATTCACGCAGAAGGATTGACCCCAGGTTTCATACCGGCGATCAGGCGTGATTTCAATCGGCGACCTGCGTGACGGTGCGTGAGGCGCCTCCCCTCGGCGACAGGAACACGATCACCGCCTCGATCACCATCAGCGCCGCCATCACCGCCAGCACGCTCCCGACGATCAGCAGCGACAGCGGCCCAAGCACCTGGCCCGGCTCGGCGCTTCGCACGTCGGTGTAGAATTTCATCAGGCTCAGTGATATCGCCCACGTCACGCTGATCGCCATGGCGAACATGGGCAACAGCGTGTACCACATCGGCTTGCCCATCTGGTAGAGCAGCACGCTGGCCACCAGCAGCCCGAGCATCGCCAGCATCTGGTTTGTCGTGCCGAACAACTGCCACAGGACCAGCCCGGCCGGCTGCCCGTTGATCTTCATGAGCGCGAAATAACCGATCGCCACCACGGCAATGATGCTGGCCAGGTAGCGGTTCCGCAGCGGCTTGAGGTGGAACGCCTTGCCGATCTCCTCGACATTGAAACGCAACAGTCGCGTGGCGGAATCCAGCGTCGTCATGGCGAAGCTGACCACGACTACCGCGACGAAGTTGCTGCAGTAGACCGTCAATGCCGCATGCGATTCCGCCTGGACGAACATCATGAAGGGCTGCGCCACCACATGCCCGGCCCCGATCAGGAACGCCCCCAGCGCCCGCTTGTCCAGCCCCGCCCAGTGGCCGTACTGCTCCCCGAACTCCGCTTTCGAGAGCCCCGCCACGCACGCCAGGATCACCAGCACCGCCAGGAAGCCCTCGGTCAGCATCGCCCCGTAGCCGATGAACTGCGCATCGCCCTCGCTGCGAATCTGGCGCGCCGTCGTACCACTGGAGACGAGATTGTGAAATCCGCTCACCGCGCCGCAGGCGATCGTGATGAACAGCAACGGCCAGGCCGAAGGTGCCTGGTCCGCCTGCATGATCGCGCGATCACCGAAGGGCGGCGCTTCGATCGCCGGATGCCACACGATGAAACCCAGCAGCAGCAGGCCCAATCCGATGTACAACTGGAAACAGTTGATGTAGTCGCGTGGCTGAAGCAGCAGCCAGACCGGCAGGATCGATGCGATCCCCGCGTACGCCAACAGGATGATCACCCAGGTCGAAAATGCCCGGCCGCGTGCCTGCTTCACGTCGTCTGCCAACGGGCCGTACACCTCCGGTTGATCCTCCGCCTTCTTCTCGAAGTATGTCGCCAGCGCCGTCGCCCGTGTTCCGCGAATCCCCTGGACCTCGGGAAAGTCCTGGTCCGGGCTTGTGGCGATCTGCTCCGATGTGCGCGGATCGTCCAGAAACGCCTGGTACAGCGGTACCGGGTAACTCATGCCGAGATAGGTGCCGAGAAGCATCAAGGCCACCCCCACCACCGTCACCTTCCCGAGCGACCAGTTCAGTTTGTAGGTCAGCAGGCCGATCAGCATCGCGATGGCGATCAGCATGAACGTCGGCATCACCGCCTGCGGCGACAGGTCGAGAAAGAGCTTGGTCATGAACAGGGCGAACACACCCATGGCCAGCGCCAGCAGGAAGAAGATGATCAACAGGAAGAGCAGCCGCGCCCGCGCGCCGAGAATATCGTACGTCAGATCGCCGATGCCGCGTGCCTTGTGGCGCAACGACGCGAACAGCGCCGCCAGGTCATGCACACCGCCGATCAGCACGCATCCGACCAGCACCCACGCCAGCGCCGGCACCCATCCCCAGTACACCGCGATGGCCGGCCCGATGATCGGCCCAAGCCCCGCAATCGAGGCGAAGTGATGGCCGAACAGCACCGACTTGCGCGTCGGCACGTAATCCACGCCGTCCTTCAGTTCCTCCGACGGGGCGCGACGTGACGCATCGAACCCGAAAACGTGACGCGCGAGAAACGTCCCATACACTTTGTACGAGACATACAGCACCCCCATCGTAAACAGGGCCACGAACAACGCATTGTTCACAATCCACATGAACCGTCTCCACCACGATCAGACATGACCCGGCAGTGATACCGGGTTCGGTTCGACCACCGGCCTTGGAAACCAGTCAAGATAACGTATCCACGGAATCAAGTGCAAAAGCCCGCTCGATCGGCAGGATCGAAAGGAGCACCGGGCTCGGAGTCGTGACTCCCGTCAACACGGACCTGTCGGCTCGATGGACAACGTCCGGACAGCCATGCGCGTCAGCCACGCCTGAACGGCCGTGGCCGTGGACTCGCCGTGGTCCAAGTGGATGGGATCCGGCACGCCTCGATGGATGACCGAGGGTGCGAAACGGGGACGCAGCTGCAAGAAGCAGATAAACAGAAAACGTGCGGGCCTTCGAAGAAACCCGCACGTTTGGGTAGGTTGGAAGGAAGCCATGACGACACGACCAACGACACCAGGCCGCGCCGATTCATGCATCCTTATGTGAGCCTAGCGGCGCCGCGGACGAAGGAGGACGACCGGCAGTCCCAGCGCCAGGCAAAACGCGGTGACCGGTTCAGGGACGACGTCCAGAACGATGTCGTCGAACCGGGCGTGGGCCCAAGGCTCATTGCCATCGATGGCCGTGGCCTGCAGACGCACACCCACCGAGCTGTTGACGACCTGCCCGAAAATATCCGTCGACTGCTGGCTCCATGCGTCCCAGTCGGCGTTCGGGCTCTGCCAGGCAACGCTACCGTCGACCAGCAGCTCAATGTACGCCTCCATCTCGTAAGGGTTGCCCACCCAGCCACCTGACCAGATCTTGGTCCATCCTTCAATGTGGATGTCATAGGTGCCGGGCGTCATGGCAATTTCCTGGGTCAGGTACGTTACATAGTTCCCAGGCCAGTCGCTGCCGACCCTGATGTCGACACCATCGGGGCCGGTACGATCGTTCTGGATCGAGATCGCCTGGGCATCGCCGCTCTGGGTCCATCCGGTGAGGTCACCGTTCTGGAAACCTCCGTTCGTCAGGACATCCGCTGCATTGGCGCCAGCGGCAAGAGCCAATACAGCCAGAACCTCAATACATTTCTTCATGATTTACCACCTCCGTTTAAGTGACACGAGAATTGACGTTCACGTAGTTTTTTTATGTCAAGCTTCCAGCGCTACACGCCTCAAACGAAGCGCGTACGCAATGCCGTCGAAGCGAACGAACCTTCTGCCGGTGGGGTACGATGAGTTGATCTGGCCTTACAAGCCGAGCGGACGACTCAATGAACTGATGTGAACGACTGATCGAGTCGCCGTGAAACAAAGGAGCTCTGCCGTAACAGCCTCTCCTCCAGTCCCCCGCGCGGATGGAGCACGATAGCCTCCCTCGCGCTTTTCTACCTTTAATGCAAGTATCAGAAATGAGACGCAATATCAAGCCGAATAATTCTTAGCCAAGACCTTTCACGTAACCTTTCTACGGCTACGCCGCCGGGCCGTGTCCCGCCGTTCTAAGGCGTCCCTCCCCGTCTTGCCGATCTCATTTCGGGCTATTCTGCAGCAGCGAAGCGGACATGAGGATCATTCCGAACTGAGTAATCTAAGAAATCCAGAGTCAATAAATCCCGATCTTTTCAAGCTCAGGCGAGCGGGTCGCGATGGCGTCGGTCAGTTCATCCAGCGAGTCGAAGAACAGATCGACGCCGACCTGACGCATGAACTTCGGGAACACGAGTGACTTCATCCCCACGACGCGGCAACCCGCCTCCCCGGCAGCCAGCGCGAAGGGAACCGTCCCCGCTACCGCCAGGGTCGGTCGCCCCGAACCCGCCAGCTCGCGCAGCAGTTCCTCGCGACGATCACGCGAAACGGGCAGAACCTCTTTGCGGTCGAAATGCATCCAGAGATCGAGTCGGTCGAGCGTGGCGTTGATGCCTTCCCGGTTCCGACAGAGCGTGACCAGGTGGGCGGATCCGAACTCCTTGAGCACCTTCAAGTTCACGTCGGCACCGGGCTGCGCTTCGTCCAGCGCCATCAGTTCAGTCGAGTCCTTCAGTTCATCACGCACGCGCTGGTACTCTTTGACATGGCGATCCTTGCCGTGACGGACGATCTCGGCATCGCGCGCCCCGGTGCGGACCAGCCTCCAGAACTCGCTCTCCGTCGGCCCGGTGAGCCCGATTGCCTTGATCGCGTCCTGATGCGCCCGCCAGTATCGCGCGCGAACATCCAGCACCCCGCCTTCCAATTCCACAAGCGTCGTCAGATTCATGCCGTCACCATCTTCGTCCTGAGCAAAAAAGAACTTCGTCCCCTGAATCCTGTGAAGCTACAGCCAGTTCGCGAGGTACACCATCCCAAGCGCCCCGGCCAGGATGCCGAGGATGATCCCGGCAATGGCGGCGCCGCGTTCGTGCGTCGCCCCTTCCTGCCGCGAGAGAATTCCCAGCACAACGGCCACGCCCCCCAGCAGCAGCCCGAAAGGCGTCGCGCAGAATCCAAAGACCAACCCCACCACGCCGAACACCAGCGCGTAGCTCCCCTTGCCGGAGCCGCGCTGGACCACCTGGCGGCCCTGCCCTTCGAGCGTGAACGGCACACCGCATTGCGGGCAGTTGTTCGACGTGATCTCACTACGCGTGTTGCACCGCGAACACTCGATCGCCAGCCGCTGATCATCGATGCGGATGATTCGCGGGGCCTTGTCCCCGGCACAGGCGTAGGCGTGCATGGGCGTCGGATTCTCTCCGTCCGCACCGGGGTCCGCCGAGCCGATCGCCAGCCCGGAGGAGGGATCGAAGTCAGGCACCATGAAGACGCCGCCACAGGTCGGGCACATGCCGTTCTCGCCGGCCTGGTTCGAGTCCCCCTCGAGCAGCGATCCGCAACGCTTGCACTGGAACTGGAAGCGAACGCCCGGTGGCATGCCCGGTGTCTGCGGCGGGGCCTGAACACTCGGGAGGTTCGCATCGGTGGACGGCTGTGGAACGGGAACCCGAAACGGCATGTGGCACTTCGGGCAATCCACGACCGTCCCGCTGTCCTCGTAGCGCATGGGCAGCCGCGTGCTGCAATGCGGGCAAAGAATCTCCGTCTGCTCATGCAGTCCGTCCATGGCCGGCATTTTAAGCGACGCCGGTTTTCCTGAACATCGTGCCCCCCGGATGAGAAGGCGCCGGTTTGCTTCCACCGCCTCGGCCAGCTAGCATGCCCCATGGACAAGGACGCGGTAAAATCATGACTTCAAAGCCCCCAGACGATATCTCGCTCTTTGAATCGCCGCCCCACCGCGGCGTGCGCTGCATGGTGACCGGGCAGGTCGGCGTGAACAAGCAGCCGTTCATCGACCGGGTCGCCCAGATCGCGCGCGACCACGGCCACGAGGTGGCAGTCTGTCACGTCGGCGACATGATGTACGCCGAGGCGCCGGACGTGATTCCCGGGCGCATCCTCGACCTGCCGCGACATCGGCTCGAGGCCATCCGCCGCTCCGTGTTCAAGGATGTGCTACGGATCGCCGACCGGGCCGACCACGTGATCGTCAACACCCACGCCACGTTCCGATGGAAGCACGGGCTCTTCCCCGCCCTCGATCACGACCAGGTGGCGGCGTTCAACGCGGATCTCTACGTCACGCTCGTGGACAATGTGGATGCCGTCCACGAAAGGCTGACGCGCGAACACGATGTGCCCCATACGCTCAAAGACATCCTGGTCTGGCGGGAGGAGGAAATCCTCGCGACGGAATTGATTTCCCGTATCGTCCGCGGCCATGGGCACTTTTACGTGGTCGCGCGCGGCGTGGAACGCGATACCGCCGAGTCGGTCTATCGGCTCATGTTCGAGCCGCAGCGACGGAAGGTGTACCCGTCCTTCCCGATGACGCACGTGATGAACATGCCCGATGTCCTGGCGGAAATCGATCATTTCCGCGACACGCTGGCCGAGCATTTCATCACCTTCGACCCCGGCGACGTGGACGAGAAGGACATGCTCATCGAGTCGGAGCGGGCCCGAAAACGCGGCGAAGCCAGCATCACTCGTGAGGTGCTCGGACGCGAGATGACCTTCAGCGTCGACGAGTTGAGTTCAGTCGCCGACGACATCGACGGCCAGATCTACGCCCGCGACTTCAAACTCATTGACCAGTCGGACATGATCGTCAGCTACATCCCCGAGATGCCCGACGGTAAGGCGGGGCTGAGCAGCGGTGTCGAGCGCGAACTTCAGCATGCCTTCGAGGGGACACGCGAGGTCTACATCGTGTGGCGGCCGAAGATCGAGCCTTCGCCTTTCGTGACCGAGACCGCGACGGCACTCTACTCGTCGGTCGAGGAGGCGATGGCGGCATTCCAGGAAAAGGGGTACGTCAGCTACTACCAGCTCCCGCTGCACGGCCTTTACCTCGCACGCCCCTGGCCCGCGAAAACGCCGGACGACGAAAACTGACATCCGGCAACGTGGCTTCCCGTTGATGGAGGTTCATCCCTCGTGGCCGATCCCGATCAGCAACTCAAGGTTCAGACTTCCCGCCACCACGTCCAACTGGTCGGCGACACCTCCGGCTTGGACGTCAGCCTGACGCATCGCCATGTGGAGACCGGTCTCGATCTCGTGACCCTGAAGCTGAAGGCGAAGACGCCTTGCGTTCCTCCGCCCCTGGCAGTGCACTGGATGCACCCGGATATCGACATCCAGTCGCGCTGGCACCCGGGCGCCCGGCGCGATCGGTCGGTCCACCCCGACTGGGACAGCGGCATCGATACGAGCATGACCGTTCTCGCCCCGGTGGCCAGCCTCTTCAATCTCGACGGGATAAACCGATTGACCTTCGCGTGCAGTGAGACCATTCGGCCGATCACGCTGCGCGCTGGTGTCTTCGAGGAGACCGCCGAGTTTCGATGTGGCGTCGAGCTGTTTCAGCCGGGCCGGCATCATGATCCCATCACCGAGTATGCGCTGGACATCTGGATCGATACCCGTGCGTCGCGATTCAGCCAGGCGGTTGAGGCAGTCCGCGAATGGTGGGCGGCGATGGATGTGCACCGTCCGATGGCCGTGCCGGATATCGCCCGCCGGCCGTTCTATTCGACGTGGTACAGCTTTCACCAGGAGATGACCCCCGACGCCATCGTCGAGCAATGCCGCCTTGCGAGCCACCTCGGCTGCCGGGCCATCATTGTCGACGACGGGTGGCAGACCGTGGACGCGAACCGGGGCTACGCGTACACCGGCGACTGGCAACCCGAACGCTTGCCGGAGATGCGCGAACTCGTGGAGCGTGTGCATGAGACCGGAATGAAGTTCCTGCTCTGGTATGCCACGCCTTTCGTCGGAAAGCACAGTGCGGCTTTCAAACGCTTTCAACACCAGCAACTGACCATGCTCGACTCGGCCGGCGCTGCGGTCCTCGATCCACGTTTCCCGGAGGTGCGATCCTTCCTCGTCGAGACTTTCGCGACCGCCCTGCGCGCATGGAACCTCGATGGGCTCAAGCTGGACTTCGTGGACTTCTTCGACCCGATGAAGGGCGGCGGCGCGAAGGAGGGAATGGACATCCCGACCGTGCCCGAGGCCACGCAACGCCTCTTCACCGAGATCAGCGAGGCGCTCCTGGCCATCCGGCCGGACGTGATGATCGAGTTTCGCCAGCCCTACATCGGGCCGGTCATGCGACGCTTCGCCAACATGTTCCGCTCGAACGATTGCCCGAACGATGCCGTCACCAATCGCATCAACGTTCTGGACCTTCGGCTGACCTGCGGCCGGACCGTCGTCCATGGCGACATGTTCATGTGGAATCCCGAGGAACCGGCGGAGTTGGCGGCGTTGCAACTGCTCAACGTGCTCTTCTCCGTGCCCCAGGTCTCGGTCCGTCTGGATCAAATCCCCGACGCGCACGTGCAGATGCTGCGCTTCTGGCTCGGCTTCTGGAACGATCATCGCGACGTCCTGCTCGACGCCGAGATGACGTTGCATCAGCCTGAGGCGTTCTACCCGGCAGTGCTCGCCCGGAACGCCGAAAAACTGGTGATCGCGGCGTACCAGGACGTGGTGATCCCCCTTCCCGAGACCCTGCCCGGGCAGGTGTACCTCGTCAACGCGACTTCCCGAGAACGACTTGTCCTCGACATCGCGAATGAGCTTGGTACCCGGCGAGCCCGTGTGTTCAACTGCCGCGGACAGGCGATCCGTGAGGTCACGCTGGAGCTTTCCCCGGGGATTCACGCTTTGACGATTCCGCCGGCGGGCCTGCTCACCGTTTCGCATTGATTCCCGCACCGCGATCCGGGAGAATAGTGGACTCGAGGAAAGAACCGCTTTAGTGATGGAGGTGGATCGATGCTCCGCAAATGGCTCCGGAAGAAGAAGCTCAAAGCCGCATGTCTTGCCGCTGGATTGGCCACCGCCTGGGGAGGCGCGAACGAGACTCAGGCGACTTATCGCATCAACGGCTGGGCCGAACCCGATCAGCCGCTCGCACAATCCGTTTTCATCGTTCAGTACTATCGCGTCAACGCCTCCGACCCCTTTCAAACGCTTCACGTCCTCGGTGATCTCGCCGGTGGAGCGCGAACCAATTTCGCGTTCAACCTGGATGACGACCCGCTCTACGGCGAAGTCACCGATGTCAGCCGATATATGCTGATCGGCCTCCACGATGACCAGAACGACGGCGTCGCCATCAGTCTAAAAACGGATACCGCCATCCAGAATGGAGACACCTGGGAAGCGTACTTCGACAACTACCCCAGCTATACCGAAACCCGTGTCGCCGACTGGCTTGACGTGCTGGATGCCAATGCCATCAGTGAGCTCGAGTACATGATGAGAGTGCTCTCCTGGAGCAGCCAGTACTTTGCCGAAACCGCGCCTATCGTCAACTTCTCGACCGCCACCGCCAATGGCACGGCCTACGGCGAAGCGCGATTCGTTCCCGAGCCGACAGCCCTCATGATGATCGCTCCGGGCCTGGCACTGCTCGCCCTGCGTCGTCGCCGCAAGGATGACGATCCCCAAGGGGATGCCGCCGCGCCCGACACGGAGTGACGACCGATTCCCCACGAATCAGATTCTCCACGACTCAGTGTCTGCCTGATCGCCCGCAATGAAGAAAAGGATCTCCCCCGCGCGTTGCGATCCATTGCACGCGTGGCCGATGAGATCATCGTGACCGACACCGGATCCACCGATCGCACGGTCGCTCTCGCACAAGAAGCCGGCGCGAAGGTCACGCACTTCCCCTGGTGCGACGACTTCTCCGCGGCGCGCAATGCCGCCCTCGACGAAGCCACGGGCGACTGGATTCTCTGGCTCGACAGCGATGAAGAAGTACTCCCCTCGCGTCACGATGAGATCCATCAAAGCATTCGCTCCCCCGACGCACTGATGTACTACGTCCTGCGGCAGGATCTCTCCACACCTGATCCCCACGGCCCCTACACGCAGATGTGGCAGCTCCGTCTCTTTCGCAACCGCCCCGAACTCCGTTTCATCGGCCGCTGCCATCCGCACTTTGATCCGCCGGAACATGCGCTCGCCGACCGCGAGAAATTGAAGATCCTCACCTCCACCATCACGCTGCGGCACTACGGCTACGTCGCCGAGCGCATGCCCGCCAAGCTCCGACGCACCGTACGTCTGCTCGAGATGGAACTTCAGGATCGTCCCGGCCAGTTGTATTACCTGATCGAGCTGGCCCGTACGCTTCAGGCCCTGGAAGACGATCGTGCCCACGAGGCCACCCTACAGGCGACTCGTGCCCTCGTTCCCCACCTGGAGGATGAACGCGCGCCCCTGCCGCTGGTTGCCACACTCTTTGAGGCACTCCTTCAGCTTCCCGAAGACGTCTTGCCCTCACCGTTCGACCGCGAACGGCTCGTCGACCTGGCGATGAGATGGTTTCCCGACGCGCCTCCCCTCCTCTGGATTCTCGCTCGACAGGCGTACGAATCGCAGGAATTCGTCACCGCCGAGAAGCTGCTTCGCCGGCTCATCGATTTGGGCCGCAGTCACCGCTATGACCTTTCCACCAGCTTCGCGCCGCACATCGTCGGCTCCGGGGCCCGGTTGAACCTCGGCGATTGCCTGATCCGCCAGGCGCGCCTGGCCGAGGCTGAGCGTGTCATCACACCGCTGATCCAGGATCCCGACTACGGCAAGCAGGCCCGCGCGAACCTGGCGACGATCAAGCGTCTGAAGCGCGAATCCAAGCCCTCCCGGAAGCAACGTCCGAAAAAAACGCGTCCCAAGCGGCGACGATAGTATCTTCCTGCGCGCTGGCGCAGCTCCAGGCCGGCCATCACGTGAATTCCCGCTTGGCAGAGCCTAGGTGGCACGGTACATTAGGGGTTGTCCAACCAACAAGGGTGGAGATCCCTTTCAGGCCGCTTCGGTCAGGGAGTGGCCGAGCCGATCGCGATGCACGGAGGCACCGCCATTCTATGTACCTCAAACGTCTAACCTGTTTCGGATTCAAGAGCTTCGCCGATAAGACCGAGTTCGACTTCGAGCCCGGGATTACCGGGATTGTCGGCCCCAATGGCTGCGGCAAGAGCAACGTCGTCGACGCCATCAAGTGGGTCCTCGGTGATCAGTCCCCGCGCAGCCTCCGCGGCAAGCAGATGCTCGACGTCATCTTCAACGGCTCGGGCACGCGAAAAATGTCCGGCATGTCGCAGGTCGACCTGCTCTTCGACAACACCGATCGCAAGCTCGCCGCCGACACCGACGAAGTCGTCATCACCCGCCGCCTGTTCCGCACCGGCGACAGTGAATACCTCATCAACAGCGAATCTTGCCGGCTCAAGGACATCCGCGAGCTGTTCATGGATACCGGCGTCGGCGTCAGCGCCTATTCGATCATCGAACAGGGCAAGGTGGATCTCCTGCTCCAGGCGAACCCCCAGGAGCGCCGGCTCATCTTCGAGGAGGCAGCGGGGATCAGCCGCTACAAGGCCCGCAAGAAAGAAGCCGAGCGCAAGCTCAAGCGCGTCGAGCAGAATCTGCTCCGCGTCGAGGACATCATCGAGGAAATCGAAAAACGCCTGCGCAGCGTCAAGCTCCAGGCGGGCAAGGCGCGCAACTGGAAGGAGTACGACCAGCAGCTTCGGGAGAAGCGGGCGACCTATTCGCTGGCGGAGTATCACAAACTTACCACCCGCAAGCGCGACCTCTCCGAAAAGCTCGAAGCGCTCAACGATCAGGCAACCGGTCACCGCACCGCCATCGACGCGGCTGAAGCGCGCGAATCCACCCTCGACAGCGAAATCGTCACGCTCGACAACACCATTCACCAGCTCGAACAGAATATACTCACGAATGCGTCGGAAATCACCGGACGCAAGGAACGCGTCGAGGGCGCGCGGCAGCGTATCGAGGAACTCAGCGACGTGCGCCGGCGGGCCCAGCAACGACTCACCGCCGAACGCCAGCGCGCCAACAAGCTCCGGCTCGAAATCGAAGCGGAAGAGAAGGCGGCCGAGGGTCTCGAAACGGAACTCGAGAAAGCCCGTGCCGAAGTCGACCGCCTCGTCCAGCAGGATCGCGATCTGCACAGCGAAGCGATGCGGCTGCAATCCGGCATCGAGGATGAGAAGGCGGGAATCATCGACCTGCTCCGCCGCACGGCGCAACTCAACAACGAGATCGATTCACTCCGCCAGAAGAAGGAGCAGCTCGAGGGTGAAAAAGGTCGGCTGCACTCGCGCCGTGAGCAGGTTCAGTCCGAGCTGCGCAGCCTGCTGGAGATCAAGGCCAAGCTCGATACCCGGGCCGAGGAAATCACGTCGCTGATCCAGGCCGAGACCGCCAAGCTCGAGGAAAAGAAGCAGGAGGCGGTGCAGGTGGACACCCGCCGGGCGGAACTCAACCAGCAACTCGCCGCCGCCAAGGAATACCGCAGCGGGCTGCTGAGTCGCCAGAGTCTCCTGACTGATCTCGACAAGGCGATGGAGGGGGTCGATTCCGGTGTGCGGGAAGTCCTGCATCGCAAGGAACAGGACACCGGCGGTCATGCGTTCAGCTACGTGCTCGGCATGGTGGCGGACCTCGTTGCCGCCGACGTGTCGAACGCCATGCTCATCGAGACCGCTCTCGGCGAATACGACCAGTACCTCGTCGTCGAGAACAGCCAGGCCTTCTTCAACGATGCCGACCTGCTGGCCGAGTTCCCCGGACGCGTCAACGCCATCTGCCTCGACCGGCTTCCCCCGTTCGTCGACGGCCGCGATTTCACGCAGCAGCCCGGCTTCGTCGCCTACGCACGCGACCTCGTCCGCTACCCGGAGCACGCCGAACACCTCGTCAAGCACCTGCTTGGCAAGACGATTATCGTGCGGACGTTCGAGGACGCCATGCGCATGGCGGAGCAGAACCCGCCGAGCTACCGATACGTGACGCAGAGCGGGCAGATGCTCGACCCCAACGGCTGGGCGCAGCTCGGACCCGCCGGCGGTCGCGCGGGCCTCATCTCACGGAAGAGCGAGCTGCGCGACATCGACCAGCAGATTCACGAGGTCGATGAACGCATCGCCGGCATGACGCAGCAGCTCGAGCAGGCTTCGTCGGAGATCGCCCATCTCGAGCAGGTGCAGCAGGAACTCCGCACCGCCATCTACGAAGCCCGGACTGCCGAGGTCGAGAACAACGCCGCGCGGAACACCAACGACGGCGCGGTTCAGCGGCTGACCGAAGAAGAACCCCTGCTCTCCGGGGAGGTCGAGTCGATCGAGATGCAGATCCGCGAGGCGGCGGAACGGTCCAGCCGCAGCGCCGAATCACTCACGCAACTCGAGGACGACAACGCCCGCCGCGAGGAGCGCGTGAAGGAACTTCAGACCAGGCACGAGACGGTCACGACGCAGCGCAACGAAATGGCGGAGACACTCACCGCCGCGCGCGTCAACGTCGGCGAACTCGGCCAGAAGCGCGGTATGCACGCGGACCGGCTTCGTTCGTTACGCGATTCGCGCGAAGCGAGCGAAGAAACGCTGCGGACCTCGAGGACCGAGGCCGAAGACGCCCGGCACCGTATCGAACAGGCGGAGCGATTGATTCTCGAAGCTGGCTCACGGCTGAGCGAGCTTTACGCGGAGAAGGAACGGCTCGACCGGGAACTGCGCGGACATCAGAACACCCGCGAGCGCATGCGTGCGGAACTGGAAGAACTGGCCGCGACCATGCGGACGGAGCGTGCCGCCCTCAACGAAGCCGAGGGCAAGCTGCACACGCTGGACATGGACATGCAGGAAAACCGCATCCGCCTCGACGACCTGATCACGCGCGTCAGCGAGGAACTGGGGATCGACCTGGCGGAGAACTACGCGAACTACGAGCATGCCGACGACCAGGACTGGGAAGCCCTCGAAGCGGAGATCGAGGATCTCAAGGGCAAGATCAAGCGGCTCGGAAACGTCAACCTCGACGCCATCGAGGAGCAGGACGAACTCGAAAAGCGGGCGGAGTTCCTCACCACCCAGCACGACGACCTCAAGAATTCACGCAAGCAGCTCGAGGATCTGATCGAGCAGCTCAATCACGAGTGTCGCCAACGCTTCGCGGACACCTTCGACGCGGTGCGCGAACACTTCCAGCAGTTGTTCCGCAAGCTCTTCGGCGGAGGCAAGGCCGACATCATGCTCGAAGAGCCGCCCGAGGGCGAAACGCTCGACATTCTCGAAGCGGGCATCGATATCGTCGCCCGCCCGCCCGGCAAGGAGCTCCAGAACATCCAGCTCATGTCCGGTGGCGAGAAGACCATGACCGCCATCGCGCTGGTTCTGGCGATTTTCAGGTCGCGGCCGTCGCCGTTCGCCGTGCTCGACGAGGTCGACGCCGCCCTCGACGAAGCCAACAACGAGCGCTTCAATCGCATCGTTCAGGAGTTCCTCGAGCACTCGCAGTTCATCATCATCACGCACTCGAAGCGCACCATGACCATCGCCAACGTCCTCTACGGCGTCACCATGCAGGAGGCGGGCGTGAGCAAGCGCGTCAGCGTCAAGTTCGACCGCGAGGACGAACAGGCCGTGGCGTGATCGACGCCGACGCTAAACCACGATGAATACTAAGTTTACACCTGAGTCTCATCGCATCGCCCGGATGGGAGGCCGCCAGAGCCCGCTAACAGAATATCCGGCTGGTGATTGTTCAATTTGCATTGACATATTCACAGCGACTGTGATAATCTAGATAAAGCCATGCAGAGGGCACGAGAGGGGCATCAGTCAAATTCGGGAACTGGGGGATAAACGTTGAGTCTGCAGTTGCTCATCCTGGTTATGGGGCATTCGTTCTGCGCCGAGTCGGCGTTCGCGGATCTTCCCCGCCCTGAGCTTGGGACGAGCAACCCTCATCCACTCACGTGCGTATGGCAAGACCGCCTGTTCAACCATGACAACGCAGGGACATCCGGGCTGAAAAGAAAGACATTGGGGCTCAATAGGGATCCCATCCCTGAGTACCTGACTCTGGTATTTACCGATACTCCGCTGTTCTCCATCCCCGAGGAACGGATCGCCCTGACGCGCGATTCAACTTACCGCTCTTCACCCAATCATGCCGATCCCTCTTCGGAATCCGACGAGAATATCGACGAGTTGCCTCCGCCTCCCGCCAGCCGGAACCTTGCGCTGTCGGGCCTGGTGCTGATCGGAGCTTTCCAACTCCTGCGTAATCTCCCCCTGCTTCATCTTCATCCGGACATTCTCTCCGGCCCTCCGGAATTCCGGACCTATGTCTATTACGACACCATGATGCTCGAGTTTCCGCTGCATCCGCTCTCCTGCGCATGGCAGGAAGTCGAACGGGAGCTTCGGGCCACTCATCGGCCGATCGATTTTGCCGGGCTCAGGCCCGCGACCCCTCAGCACAACACGCACGATCTCATTCCGCGTCCGCCGCCGGGATGATCTCAAGTCCATCGATTCTCTCTCCACACATCCATCCCCCTTTCATCCTCAACGGGAAAGGGAGCGAAGTACGTTGCGTTTGATCGAAAAAGAAGCGCGGCCACATGGCCGCTGAATAAACGGAGATGACTGAAGATGAAATACCTGAACTGCCTCCTTGTGGCCGGATGCCTTGCCCTCGTGGCGGCACCCGCCCAGGCGGCCCTGACAACTTATGACGTGGGCAGCGGAACTGTTTCTGCACTCGGTACCGATCCCGGACTGGTTATCCAAACGTCGGTCAACCCCAATCTGGACAGTATCATTTTCGGCCTGGATGACGGTGATTCATACACGTTCGATTTCTTTGATATCTGGACGAATGAAACGGCCGTCAACCCGGATGACACCCTGTCGAGCCCGATCACGGCGGATCTCTCGTTCGACCTCCCCGGAGGCACTGCCTCGGTCGAGGGAGACACGGTGGGCTTCTACGCCTTGTATGTGCTTCAAGCCGGCGGCTTGGCATGGGATGGCCCCGAGACCGTGACCGTAGGAAGCACCTTGTATGAAGTGGAACTGAGTGATGAAACGTTCAACTGGGGCTTCCTGAGCCTGACACCCGGCTACAAGTACGGCGCCACGGTGGAGGCGACGGTGACTCAGTTGTCCTCGCCCTCGCCCGGACCGGCTGTCCCCGCTCCGGGTTCGGTCCTCCTCGGCGTGTTCGGCCTCGGCCTCGTCGGCTGGAGACGCCACCACAAAGCCTGATCGCTCGTGCATATCTGCACATCGATCATGGATGCGATATAAGGGTCGCCCCTGACGGGGCGAC
>CAZUAQ010000042.1:0-50159 GCA_964618455.1 uncultured Planctomycetales bacterium
GGAGTACGTTCGGCTTTGCCACGCGCATGGTGGGACTGAACCCGATGGCCGCCGACTGGTGCGGTACCGACGCCAAGCGCGTGAAGCGGAACGTCATGATGCTTTCGGGGGGGCTCGGCGGCCTGGCGGGGGGAATCCAGATAACCGCGATTCACCACCTGCTCAACATCCAGGCCTCCGAGGAGTTCGGTTACGTCGGCATCGCAGTAGCGCTGCTCGGGCGATTGCATCCCCTGGGTGTCGTGGCGGCCGCCGCCGCCATCGCCATGCTCGACGTCGGCGCGCTCTATCTCGAACGGCAGCAGACACTGCACGTCCCCGCTGATTTGGCAGAGGTCATCAAGGGCATGCTGATCCTGGTCATGCTGGTGATGAGCGGACCGCGGCTGACCGCCTGGCTGCAGCGCCGGAGGATCGCGACATGAACACGCTTGATGCGATGCTGTCCGATGCAATCCGATTCGCGCTGCCGCTGTGGCTGGCGGGCACGGGCGAACTCGTCGTCCAGCGCAGCGGCATGATCAATATCGGCATTGAAGGGATGATGCTCACCGGCGCGCTGGCGGCCTGGGTCGCCACGATCGTGCTCGGCTCGCCCTGGATGGGATTGGGCGGGGCAATCCTCGCGGGCTGTCTGCTGGCGGCTTTGTTCGCCGTGGTGACGCTCGTCTTCGATGCGGACCAGGTCGTGGCGGGAACAGCCCTGAACCTGCTGGCCGTCGGCGCGACCGGGTTAGGCTTCAAGCTCTGTCTGGATGCGGAACTGCATTCCCAACCTGCCCGATTCTTTGAGCCCATCACGTGGGGACTGCCAATCCAGGCGCTCGATCAACATGGGATCTTCTTCATCGCGATCGCACTGGCGATGGCGGTGCATCTCTTCCTGCGCCGCACGCGTGCGGGGATCGAACTGATCGCGATGGGTGAGTCGCCGGAAGCGGCGGTGGCGGCGGGGATACACGTGAACGCGCGACGATGGATGGCGCTGCTCTTCGGCGGCGCGTGTGCCGGGCTGGCAGGCTGCTATCTCTCGACAATGCACGTGCGCCAGTTCAGCGAGAACATGACCGCCGGTCGCGGCTTCCTCGCATTGGCGATGGTGATCTTCGGCAAGTGGAAGCCGGTGCCGTTGTTCATCGGCGGCCTCTTCTTCGGCGCCATCTATGCGTTGCAGAACCATTTACATGTCATCTCGCGTACCCATGAATCCGGTTGGTACCCTCCCCCGCAAGTGCTCGAGATGATGCCTTACGTGCTCAGCCTCGTGGTGCTTGCAGGCTTCGGCGGACGGACGCGGGCACCCTCCGCCATGGGGCGTCCGCTCGCGCGGGACACGTGACGGCGGATTGTCGCCCCGCATCTACTCTCGTATCATGTCACTTCCGACGTAGAATTCCCCATCGCGACGCCAGAGGTGCGGCATGGTTCGGACGATCTGCATCACGCTCATGTTCTCGCTCTCCTTTGCGGCGACCCATGCGAAGGAGGTCACCGAACTTGAGCCTCCCGGACCTCATGCTCCCCTCTCGGCCGAGGATCACGAAGACGTTCCCACCTTCCGCCAAGGTCAGCCGATCGTCGCGACGACCTTTTTCTACTGGTACGACATCTACACCATGGCTCACTTTCGCGACGGCGACGGCACGGATGCGCTGACGCGTCATCCTCCCGAATCCGAGATGCGCGATTACAGCTACCGCTCGACGCCCTGGCATCTCCGTCAATTGACCGACATGCACGAGGCCCGCGTCGACGTGGCGCTCCCGGTCTACTGGGGGGTGCCCGGGCAATATGACGGCTGGAGCTTCGTCGGCCTCAAACACCTCGTCGAAGCGCACGAGCAGATGATGCATCGCCATGCCGACAACCCCGATGCCCCGCGGCCGCCGCAGATCGGTCTCTTCTACGACACATCGACGCTCACCTATTACGGGCCTTCCCACGCCCGACGCAGCGAGCCCAAAGACCTGACCACGGACGAAGGCCGAGCGTTCTTCTTCGTGACCATCCGCGATTTCTTCAGCATGATCCCGCCTGCCAAGTGGGCGCGCATCGACGGCAAGCCCATCATCTTTCTCTACGGGGCAAACTTCGCCGCCAAGGTCGACGACCAGCTCTTCGTCGATACGCGGCGGCGCTTTCGCGAAACCTTCGGCGTAGACTGTTTCCTCGTGAAGAATCACGATTGGCCGGGCGCGGCCGATGCCGTCACGGTCTGGGGCGGCGCGACCGGCATTCGCATCGGCGAGCATGTGGCGGCGCTGGGACCCGGGTACGATCACTCCGCCGTGCCGCACCGAAAGCCGCTCGTCGTCGAACGCGAGAACGGCGACTATTACCGTCGCCAGTGGAAGAAACTCCTGCGGATGAATCCCGACACGCGTCCCTGGATCGTGCACGTGGAGACGTGGAATGAATGGCATGAGGGCACCGACGTCGCGCGCTCCCAGGAATCGGGGGAGAAGTACATGCGGCTGACGGCGGAGTTCGCCGAGCGCTTCCATCGTGGTGATCGGGTGCCGCGGGAAGGCCCCTACCTCAACCACGAAATCGTGATGTGGACGCCGACGCGCAGCGTCGGGCTGAGCCTTCGCCCGAGCGGTGGGGACGGTCATTGGAGAAAGCGCGACGTGGAAGGCGTCGAGGCCGTGCAATCGACGGCGGGACCGGACAATCTGTCCGGCCGCTACCTCTACTTCGACGTGGACGATTCGTTCTACTACGATGCGAGGGGCGGCATGGCCATCGTCGAAGTCTCCGTACTCGGTGACGGAGAAACGGAATCGATCCAGGTCGAATACGACAACATCGATCCGGAGGCCGGGCCGCGTTTCGGCGCGTTTCGCCCCACGAACACGCAGCCCGTACCGAAGAACGATACCTGGAACACGATGCAGTTCGTGCTGACACGTCTGCGTTTCGTCAATCGGACCAATCATGCGGACTTTCGCATCACGCCGCTGGGCGGTGAACGAACAGTGACGATTCGAAGCGTGACCGTACGCAAACTTCCTGGACACTCGAGAACCATCGGGCAAACCCCGGAAATCCCTTGAGGTGACTCTTGCGCACTATTCTTTTCATGATCCTCTGGATGGGACTGCTGAGCCCATTGACGACGAAGGCCGCGGAAAACGAGGGGGCTTCTGATGCCGCCGAGACGGTACCCACGAATCCGCCGCGCTCCAGCATGGACGCCATGCAGGTTGCCGCCGTGCAGATCGACACGCGTCACGATCTCGAGCACAACACCCGCCAGATCCTCGACGCCATTGCCCGCGAAGCGGAACTCGGCACGCGCCTCGTGGTGTTCGAAGAGTGCGCGCTGACCAGCTACGAAGTCCCGGTCATGCGCGAGATGAAGATGAAGGACATCAACAAGGCGCTCGATCGCATCGCGGACGCCTGCCGCGAACACGACATCTACGCCGCCGTCGGCGCCCCCTATCGCGAGAACGACACCTGGTACAACGGGGCGTTCGTTTACGATCCGCAGGGCAAGCTCATCAAGCGCTACGCGAAGCTCTTCGTCGTGCGTCCCAACTTTTTCGCCAACGGCGACAAGCTGGCCATCTTCAGGGTCGACGACGTGCCGTTCACGATCATGATCTGTCACGACGAACGCTACCCGGAGATCTTCCGCATCCCCGTGCTGGGCGGAGCGCGGGTCGGCATCTACATGAGCTGCGAATCGAAGACGGAGAAGAAGTGGGACAATTACCGCAGCCAGATCATGGCCCGGGCCACCGAGAACCAGATCTCAGTCATTGCCTGCAATGCCGGGGATGGCGGTGAGCTGGGCGGATCGCACGGGCACAGCCGGATCCTCGATCCCCGGGGCAACATCCTCGCCGAGGCCGGCACGCAACCCGGAGTGGCCATTCGCGCGGTCATCCATCCCAAGGAGAGTTCGCAGAACCACGCCCGCCGCGGGGCGGAGTCCCCGGCCGTCAAAACATTCTGGGCAGAGGGGCTTCGTCTGCTGAAGGCCCACAATCCCGAGTACTTCAAGAAGGAACCGCTCAACGCTGCCGCCGAATAATCGCAACGGCGCCGCCCGCTCCTAAACACCTATACGAAAATGACTTACCGTCGGCCCAGCCGGGGCCAGCACCTTGGCATCACCACACGCCGTCATAACCGTTAAAGCTTAACGCCGGCGAGGCCTCCGCTGTAAACTCCAGCCTCGATTGATCTTATATTGACCTCACGCCGTCCTTTCCTCCCTCTTCCCTGCGGGAACAGCCTGTGCAATTCCTCTTCGTGAGCGAAGAACACACGAACGTCTTTAGACCACGAGGAGTGAGAGCACGATGGATGGGATTGCGCCGATCGGCGGAGGAGGCTACCTCACGTCGCGCCCGATGAACCTTCAGTCGGCCCAGGCGCCGGCCGCGCCCGCCGCCGATGCCCCGAATGCGTCAAACCTGAAAGGTGGAGGAGCGCTCGCCCCCGATGCTCTGGCGGCCTCCGGCTCGCAGGCGCTGTCGCTCTCTTCGACGTCGATGGCCATGGAGTCGCAGAGCCTCTCCATGCAGTCCGCCCCCGCCGCCAATAACAACGAACTGCTCGGCGCGGTGCTGCTGATGCTGATGCTCGAATACCTCACGACGCAGGACGAGAACAAGAAGGACGCCCTGCTTGGGGCGATGGTGGGCCTGGCCGCCTTGCAAAGCATGCAGCAGGACCAGGGGGCGTCACTCTCCTACAGCTCCATGTCGATGAGCATGGAAAGCACACAGATTCAGATGGTCTCCTCGGAATCGGTTGCCGGGGCGTATGGTGCCGTTGCCGACAACACCAAGGTGCCGCTGGGCGACGCGGCTTCCGGGTCTGAGATCAACACTTACGCCTGAGCATGCCACCTTAACCTTCGTGTCCGCTCACGATCAGCGGCCGCGTGCATGACTGATCGAGCTTCCCATTTCTGCCGATAATCTTTAACAACTGACGTGCGCACTCTGGTGCGATCGACCGGTTGATGGGTGCGCCATTCGCCAAAGGGGGAATGCATGTCGAACACGGATTCATCCGGTCAGGACAAGCCTGAACGACGCCCCAGCCCCTTCGGAATTGCCGGACTGGTGATCGGGGCCGTCAGCCTGGTGCTGGCCATCGTACCGGCGTCCATGGAGGAAGCCGAAGAACGCGACCGCAACGCAGTTCCCAGTCCGCCTGAAATCACCGTCACGACCACGGGTCCCGCGCTTTCGGAACGGGCTGCGGATTTCCTGGTCGAAACCGGGGAACACGTCGCCGACAAGGTGGCGGACAAGATCAAGAACAGGCTCTTTGGCAGCGACGAAGAACGGGCAACGCCAGACACACAGCCCGCTTCCCATGACGGGTCCGCATTTGCTGCGGACAGTGATCGCTCAAGACCCAACCCGGATCACGAAAATTCGGAACCTGCTTCGGAACTGGCTGAAGAGTCCTCCGCGAAACCGCAACGATCGTGGGCGGGCATGCTTCACATCGGCGCGACGGGCGGAGGTGTCCTCGCCGCCCTGCTGGCAGCCTCCTCCTGGATTCGCCGCGAGGATCTTCGTATCAGCTTAGTGGCCGCCATCCTCGGTGTCCTCGCTCTGGCATGGCAGTATATCGTGATGGGGATTGTCATCGGCGTGGCGTTGGCGGTCCTTGCCGCGATCGGCGGGGCATGGGGTTGATCGGATACGGTTTGGAGCGATTGTCCGGTGATGCGGACAGCATCACGCTCTAGTGCGCACTTGCCGACTGGTTCGCGCCTTCGAGCATCTTCTCCGCAATCAGATTGAGTGCCTGCGCCCAATCCTCTTTCAATTGTGCATTCCATTGGTCACCCAGCATCTCGCCGATGACCTCGAGCATGGTGGCACACACGAGAGGATAATGTTCCGGCTGAGTGCCGTAGCGGACATGCCGTGCACCGAGATCGTGAAGCATCGGGTTGAGGGCGTCCGGGTTCCGCAGGTTCTGGATGGCCAGGGCGAGCGCTGCCAGCAGGATGTTCTTTTGCTCAGACATGTCCTCCGGAAAAAGAGGACGGACCTCGGGATACTGGCTGAAAAGAAGATTGTAGAACCTCTGCACGAGTTCCGGACCTCGCGGCACCAATGTCTGAAAACTCGCGTCCAATCGTGCATAGATTTCCGGCGTCATACAAATACCCCTTTGGTTGATAAACGTATTAATATGTATCGACCGTATGCCCCCGGCAGACGTGAAGGTAGATACCCCATACTGGCTGAAAACGGATGCGACACACCCTAATTATATAGAAATGATAAATGATCAATCAGGATTGATCGAACATTCAGAAGCAGTCGTCTTCTGCCGCGATGCCCTCGCCGCTGAAGCAGCGCTGCATGGCAGCGAAGTCGACCTGATCGATGTCCCGGTCACGATCGAAGTCGGCAGGCAGGATGCCCTCTCCATCCACGGCAAGATTGCAGTTGACGGGCAGGGCAACCGGATCGTAGGGAATCGCCGGTCCTGTACGGCAATCGGTGAGCGACTGGAGGTCGGCTTCGTCCACATCGGTGTCGAAGTCGAGATCGGGCGGCACCGTGTCCACGCCGTGGAAAATAATCCGCGTGCCCAGGTCGAGTTCGGGGTTGTCATCCAGAGCCGAACGGTGATCCCAGTTCCCCGCGCCGGCGATGGCCGGAGAAATGGTACCGGTGTTGTAAGAGAGCAGTTCATAGACATCGCCGTCGGCGAAACGACCGTTGCCGCTGACCGTGCCTTCGTACGCGCCGCCCGTGTTCACCAAGGTGAACTGCTGCTGCGGAGAGATGGCGATCCCTTCCCAATGGACTTCGCCACTGGCCACGCCAGCGGTGATCGTACCGGCTGACGAGAGTGTCCCTGACTCCCCGAGGGTGACATCCAACTGCAGTGCGGGAATGAAACCTTCAAACTCAATGGAGGTGATTGTGAATGCGCCGTTGTCCCCGTAATCCACGACGACGGTGGCCTCCTCATCGATCGCGACGAGTTCGCCGACAAAACTGTTGAACGAATCGATTTCGATCGTCGCTTGGTACGTCACCTGTTCGGAATACGCACATACAGACGCCCAACCTACAACCAGGACCGAAACCCATCGTCTCCACGTGGACATACTCCATTCCCTCCTCAATCTATCCGAAATATGGCAAAGCAATGGCATGCCCGAGATGGGCATCCGCGACTCCCTCATGGCTTATCGTAACGTGTGTCACACACCCGGACAAGGATATTCTGATCCTGCCTGTTCTTTCCACACATTATCTGACCTGGATGCCCTATTCAGAGTTCTCCCCCGCATCGAAAGTGATCATTAGTTGCTTCAGAAAAAGAACTTACGGCTGCACTGCGATGCGATCGAATCCTCCCAGGGCTTGTGGATCCTCAGTGCGGCCGTCGACGTGTCCGGCGTTGAATTTGATTGTGACTTCCTTGCCGGCGAAATCTGCGACGGAAATCGCGCGATCCTTCCACCAGCCGCCCGGGCCGGCTCTGGTCGCAAAGGGTGGGATTTCTTCCTTCCAGAGTCGTTTCTCTCCTCCCTCCGCGATGGCTGTAATCTCGTAACGCACCCGGCTGAGATCATTGGGCATGACGAACGCGCCTCGGAGGTGCATGAGCGGTCGAAATCGGAGCGTGGCGGTGGTGCTGTCGGGGATGGTGGTCTTCAGCGTCGCTTCGCTCCACTGGGGCTTGGCGGACTCGTCTTCCAAGGTCGGCGAACCCAACACTTCGCTCGTGAGGTTGATGGCGAGTCGGGCGAGTTGCTCGGGCCGAGGAGCGACCAGGCAGTATGTGGGTGTGTCGGTATTTTTCAATGTGAACACGGCGGGAGCGGAGAAGAGTCGGCCGTCTATCGTGAGGAAACGGTTGTAGAGCGTTTCCACGAACAGATCGCCGGCCTCCGGGTGGTGTTTCAATCCCTCGTGCGTGCCGATGATCAGCCGACAGCGGGCGTCCTCCGGTGAGGTATTCATCCACGCGTCGAGCTCGATCCGTCGGCCGATGGCGGCCCCGAACACCTCCACGATCTGCGCCGCCACGCGCCGATCTCGATGGCTGTCACCGATCTCCAGGCGAACCGCGCCCTGCTGGACGGCGTCGATCAGACTTCCCGGCGGTGTCATGAACAGTGTGTCGAATGAACACACGACGCGCTCGACGGCGCGCGTGTAGGCCGTGTAGGGTTGAACGCCTTCGGGCCGATCGAGTCCGACTTCGATGACCAGACACTCCTTGCCGGCGATCGGCAGCGCAAAGCGATCGCCGTACGCCAGGCTTTTCCTCGGAAGCTGTGCCTTGAGCGGGTAGACGATATACGCTTCCAAGTTTTCATCATCCGGTTGGAAGCCCGCCGCTTCATTCAGATGCACGTTGGCGGTGGCGGAGTCGAACGAAGCGTTAAACAGGTAGATGACCCCGCGTCCCTCGCCGACATGCGAGAAACCCATGACACCCTCATTCGGATCCTTCGAGATCTCGAACAGGGAACGGCAGTTGTGAATGAAATGGGTGCGCTTCCGATCCCAGGCCAGCCATTCCTTCAGAATGTCGCGGTCGTAGGCGGGCATCTGCTCGAACGAGAAGCGGATATCGCGCACGGCGGTGGTGGCGAAACAGGTGAACATGTTCTGCACCCAACCCTCGCCGCAGGGGATCAATTCGCCGGTGTGTGCCAGATTGATGGGTATGGGCGAGTGCTGCTGCAGCGACCAGCCGGCGATGTCGCCCTTGACGCCCCATGGCGGGACGAAATTGTCGTAATGGCGCTTCCAGGCGAGGCGCCGTTCGTAGGCCATCGCCCGTGCGGGATAGTCGGTGCGGACAGCTTCACGCATCTGTCCTGAAGTCCCGGGGTCTCCCGCGTGAATGTGCGTCGCGTAGAGCATGGCCCAGGGCCAGGACGCGTGATTGCAGAGAAAGCGGTAGATGCCGGGCTTGCGCTGATAGCATTCGGCGAAGATCTCGAAGAGTTTGCGGAACTGCACGTCCGATGAGTTCCAGCCGTTGGCCAGGAGGGCATGATCCCGGCCGTGATCGATGGTCTGGGGGATCCAGTGGTTGTTGTCGAACATCACGCCGCCGAGGTCGTACCGTTCCAGGGCTTCGAGCATGAAGGCGCGAAGCTGCTCGCCGTATTCGGAAGCGAGCGATTGCACCGGCGCCTTGGGCCATCGCCTGACCCACATGCCTCTGTATACAGGATTGCCCTGCGGATCCCGCGAGGCCCAATCCTCGGTCTCGCGCATGAACACGTGACCGGCAGCGTCGAACCAGAGGGACAGTTCCATGCCGTTGGCCTTGGCAGCTTCGACGAGCGGGAGCAGGCCATCGGGGGCGCGCTCGGGCAGCGTGGCGGCCTCGTCCCAGGTGGCATCGTCGGCGTCTCGCAGCTTCGCCATGCGCGTACTGTACGGGCGATCCGGCCACTGCCAGCCGGCGTCGAAGTGCAGCAGGTCTGTGCCGACGTACGCGAGGTCGTCGATGACTTCGAGCATACGGTCCGCGCGCGTTTCGCCCATCCAGGGCCCCCACGTGGTGAACTTGATCGGGCAGGGAATGTGCGGCTGCACGCGGTCCGCCACGTGGGCGAAAAACGTGTGCCGCGCGGTCTGCAACAGATTCTCATAAGGCTGGCGTGGAAAGAAAAGCATCGAGCCTGCCGCCACCTGCTTCGACGCCCCGGAGGCCAGGGCATAGCCGGGGCGATAGCTCAGCGTGAGGCGGTCGTCCTCCGACGTGAATTCCGCGCGCGGCCATTCCAGCGTGAACAGGCATCCGCCGTGTTCCGATTCCAGGATGACCGGCTGACCGAACCGGCCGCTCTCCGGCCAGATGGGAGTGGCGTTGCCGGCTTTGAACCGCCAGTGCCTGACGCCGGCGACATAGGCGGGCACGTCGTTGGCCTCAGTCGTGACCTCCTTGCGGAGTACCGGCACGTCGGAATCCAACCCGTAGGTAACCTCGATCCGCGCGAGTTCGTGCTGGAAGGTGAGCGTCATTCGTGTGGCATCGTCCTGAACATCCACGCCCTGGAAACGCAGGTCCTTCTGATCGGCGAAGGCGACGGCCAGTTTCGGATCGTGAATGATTTCAGTCGGCACGATGTAGAGCGACGCCGCCTCGGCGTCCTCGAAGCGGAAAACCCCGCCGCCATCCTTCACGGCGACTTCGGTAAGCCGCGGGCCGGCATTGCCGGCAGCGAACGTGGCGGTGAGGTGCTCGTTCTGAAGGACGATCGGCGCGGGCTGAGCGGTAAGTTCAACCTGACCGGCGAACGATATCGCCGCTACGGCAAGCAAGGCATGACTCTTCATCATTCTGACCCTTTCCTGAAGTGACGAGCGGATCTTAACGGGAGGAACGTATCACCGCGAGAGCAAAATGATTAAGGGAAAGCTCTCGAATATGCCGTTCTTAGAGGAGAATAACGACCCAGGGCGCCTGATTTCAGATGTTCTGCCCCACAGGACCCGATGTGTCAATCCGGGGCTGGCTAAGCAAACCTTCGGGGTGATGCAGCACTTTTTCCCAGAGGAGAGGAACAATGCGTAACGCCTATATGCTTTGCACGTGGGCATGCTTGGCATGGACGGCAAGTGTCGCGGTGGGTGGCGATCTCATAGTGGATCGAATCAAGCCCAATGGCCTCGTTTTCGTGCTCACGAATGGATTTGACGGGATCTACGTGTTCGATCGGAGCTGGGAGAGGTTGGGGAAAGTCCAAACGGGAAGTCTTGAAATCACCTTCACGGGAAATCCAACGATTGACAATCAAGGAAACATTGTTCTCGGTCATTGGTACACTGACAGCATCAGTATCTACAGCCGAAATGGACAGCTCATACGCACGATCTCAGGGGGTGGCTTGAACGGCGCGGTTGGCACGGCGATCGATCCCACAGGCAACATCACCGTATGCAGCTATCTCAGTGACAGTGTGAGAAGGTTTACGACGGACGGCCAGTTCCTGTCGAATCTCGCGCACAGCAGGGGGACGGAGGATTGCAATGACATCGCCTACGATCGATCGGGATACATGTTCGTGGCCAACCGCGACAATGGTCACGGCAACGTGGCAGTATTCGACACGAATCAAACGTTTGTGAAGTACATCGGCCGGGGATTTCTGCCCGAAAGTCCACGTGAGATCGATTTCAACTCAACTGAAGAATTCTACGTCCTGACATGGCACAGCATCCACAAGTACGACCATGACGGCAATCATCTCTACGCATTGACGCATCCCGACCTGCTTCGCGCCTACAGCCAGGCGGTCGACGAAAACGACGATTATTATGTTTCAGACGAGTACTCCAATAACATCTTTTCTTTCGATGCAGACGGCACTTTTCTTGAAAAAATCTCCCTCGACGTGGAAAACAACGAGAAGCTGAGGGGTATTGCCTTCGAACTTTGTCCGGCCGAGATGGAACCCATCGACTCCGACGGCGATGGCTACTACGACGCCTGTGACAACTGCCCTGCGATACCCAATCCCGACCAGAGAGACAGTGAAGGGGACGGCGTTGGGGACATCTGCGATGACGATCAGGATAATGATGCCATTCCTGACGAGATTGACAATTGTCCGTTCGCTTCGAATGCTTCTCAAGCCGACATCGATGACGATACCGTCGGAGATGCATGCGATAATTGTCCTAACGAATCCAATGCCCCACAGGATGACTCAGACCAGGATGACATCGGCGATGCCTGTGACCAGTGTCCGGGATTCGACGATCTGCTGAATCAAGATGGTGACTTGATTCCCGATGAATGCGATAACTGCGCTGAGATTACCAACGAAGATCAGATCGATGATGATTCCGACGGTGTAGGAAACGCCTGCGACAACTGCATCGATGCGCCGAATCCGAATCAATCGGATTACGATCAGGATGGATTGGGAGATGTATGCGACGACTGCCCTCTGGGAGATAACACGCTGGATGCTGATGTCGATGGTTTCCCGGATGGGTGCGACAATTGCCCTAGGGTCGTGAATCAGTCACAATTGGACTACGATGCTGACGGTATCGGCAATGCCTGTGACAACTGTCTATTCACCCCAAATCCGGAACAGATCGATTCGGACTTCGACGGTGTGGGCGATCTCTGTGACAACTGCGTCAACGATATCAACACCTTCCAGTTCGACCTTGATGGCGATGGCAACGGAGATGTTTGTGACAATTGTCCTTTCATTGATAACACGTCTCAGGAAGATGAGGACGGTGATCGCGTGGGTGATGCTTGCGATGCTTGTGCGGGAACTCCCCTTGGGGTTGTCGTCGACACATTGGGTTGCACTCTGATCATTCCCTGTGATTACGATGACGATCAGGATGTCGATCAGAACGATATAGAACTCTTCATGCATTGCATCTCCGGTCCAATGCTACCGAGGGAGGCCGGCTGCGACGAAAAGGACTTGGACAACGACGGTGATGTCGATCTCGTCGACTTCGCGGTGATGCAGCTTTGCCTTTCGGGTGATGGGCTACTTGGTGATCCGTACTGCGCAGATCAGTAAACTCAAACAGAGTTGATCCTTCGCGCATCCAAGCATGCCGCTGGAAGGTCCTCGGTAATCTGAGCTGACGCGCTATCAGTACGGATGACGGCAAAGCGGAGCAAGGCGCGCTTGTAGGAACGCTTGTAGTGAATTCTGGGAATGATTGCACATCGGGGGCAAGCGATGACATGTTGAAGGATGCGGGGGACGACGGGGAGTGCGTTCTAAGTGGTGCTTCTGACAGCAGTAAGACACGCCTGCCAGAATCTGACGAATTGAGGGCGCAGGGGCTCGAACCCTGGACCCACGGCTTAAAAGGCCGTTGCTCTACCGACTGAGCTACACCCTCGGTCATGGCGGAGGGACTGGAAAACGGGTTCTGATTCGATCTCCGCCAAACCCGTGATTTTAGGCTCCCGCCTCCGAATCAGCAAGACGGTCGGCGGACTCAAGGCATACGCAGTTCGCCATTGCGTCACCATCGGCGCAGCTCCCCCCTCCTGGGGCACACTTCCTCCCGACACCGTGCACACGTGCACGTTATAATTGTCAAGCTGCATGAGATCTTGTCTTGCCGGGTTCCAGCGGGTCGCCCCGAGGAGAGTCGCCTGTGTGTCTGTTCCGTCGTGTATGGTGTCGAGATCCATCGAGTGACATTCGCTGCGTAAAGCACCGCCGCGTGGCGTGGTTGTCCAGCGTGTGGTGCGCGCGTGCCCCGCTCGCACTGATGTTTCTGTGGCTTGGCGTGATCGGTGGTTCGCGCGTGTTTGCGCTCCCCCCCGAGGCGATCCAGCTCAACAACGTGGGCAAGGCGCACCTGGAGAATCGCGAGACGGCGGACGCCGTGGCGCGATTCGAGGAGGTCACGCGCCTGGTACCCGACGCCGCCGCCGCGTGGCGGAATCTGGCCCGGGCGCAGATGCTGCCGCGCCGGCAGAAGGAGCACGCCGAGGCGCTGGTCGCACTGGCCGAGGCAGCCAAGCTTGATCCGGACTCCGCCGCCACCGCCTACCTGACCGGCCTTGTTCATCTGCGCGAGTCACGCTTCAAGGAGGCCATCCCTCCGCTGGAACGGGCGGTACGGCTGGACCCGAATACGGCGGCGCTGCGATGCCAACTCGCGATGGCGTACCAGCCCGCCGGGCAGCTGGATAAGGCACGCGAGCAACTCGAAGAAACGGTCCGACTGGATCCGCTGCATTCGAATGCGATCTTCAAGCTGGGAATGTTCGCCCGAAAGGCCGGCGACCGGAAGCGGTATGCCGAATTGCAGCGCGAGTACCTCCGGCTGCGTCAGATCTTCGACGATTCAACGCGAACGCCGGAAGCGCTGGAGCGGTGCCGCTATACGCAGGCGGAGTTGCTTGTCGATGCGCGGTCGACGGAGATGCCCGCGATCGAGGTGACGTTCCAACCCGCGTCGGCGGCGGGGTTCGACGAGGCGAGTGTTCGCGCGCTGGCGGTGCTGAACGTGAATGCCCAGGGCCGATACGCGCTCGTGGGCCTGACCGGTGAAGGCGTCGTGACCGTATGGGAACCGGAGGCCAATGGCGGCTATGTTCCGCGCAAGGCTACAACAGAAAAAGCATTGGCCCTCGGTGGCGAACCGGTGCGCGCGATTGTCGGGAACTGGCTTGACGAAAAAGTCGAGGGCCAGCGCTTCGATCCGACAACGGATGCGCTCAATGATGTCCTATTCACGGCACCTTCTGCGGTGAGCCTGATGCTGCAGACACCTGTGCGTTCATTCCAGGACGCCACGTCGACGGCGGGCATGGAGGCGAACGTTGGGGGCCCCGCCTGCTGGTTCGACGCCGAGCATGACGGGGATCTCGACCTGGCCATGGCGGGCAAAGACGGCGGTCTGCTGGTCATGCAGAACAACGGCGATGGGACGTTTCGCGAGGTGTCGAAGCGGCTGGGCCTGGTGCTTCCCGCCGACGCGTCACCGCTCACGGATATCGTGGCGGTCGACCTCGATCGGAATGTGGCGGGGGATCTGATCGTTGCGACACAGGAACACACCTACGTGTTCATGAACCAGCGGACGGGACGTTATGCCCTCGTCAGCGATCCGCCCGGACCTTTCCCCGGCGCGAAGCAGGTGCTCGCCGATGATGTCGATCAGGACGGCCGGCCTGACACGGTATTCGTGCAGGAGGATCGTGTGGTCGTTCGGAGCAGCGCGGATCCTCGCATACAGACCCTCTCCGCCACAAACGCGCGGATTCACTCCGGCGCGTTCGTCGACTTTGACAACGACGGATTTCTCGACATCGCAGTCGCGGCCGCTTCCGCTAAAGCCACTCGTCTGCTCGTCTGGCGCAACGAGGGCGGGCGTTTCGCTGAAGCTACCGCGCGCGTCGGCCTGGACGAGTGGCGTCATGATGCGGCCGTGCGCGACCTGCTGATTTTCGATCACGATGGCGACGGGGACACGGACATGCTGCTTTGCGACGTGAATGGCCGCGTCGTGGTACTCCGTAACGAAGGCGGCCATGCGCACCGGCAGTTGAAGGTGCGCCTGGTGGGCGGCAAGACCAACGCGATGGGTCTCGGAACGCATCTCGAGGTGCGGCGCGGGCAGTTCTTCGCGTCGCGCGAGGTGCAGCAGCTTCCCATCGAGATCGGTGTCGGCCCGCGCGACACGCTGGACGCGGTGCAGACGATATGGACCAATGGCATCATCGACAACGAGGTCAACGTGGCGGTGGGTAACGCGACGCTGACGATCGCAGAGAAGAATGTTGCCGCCGGGTCGTGTCCGTACCTGTACGCGTGGGACGGGCGGAAGATGCGCTTCGTGACGGATCTGCTGGGCAACGCGCCGCTGGGTTTGTCGTTGACGCGGGAATTCATCCTGCCGGCGGACCCGGACGAGATCGTGTACGTGGGCTCGTCGGAGAACGTGCAGCCGCGCGGCGACGCGTACGAACTCGTCGTCACCGAGGAACTGCGCGAGGTGGGCTACTTCGACGAGGCGAAACTGATCGTCGTGGATCATCCAGTGGAGGTCGAAGTGCATCCGACGGACAAGCTCATGCCGCCGCCCTTCCCTGCGACGGAGCTGTGGTCGCTGCATCGACGCCGCGTCGCGACGTCAGTCGTCGGTGATGACGGGCAGGATCGCAGGAAAGCACTCGCGGCCATCGATGGACACTACGCCCCGGCGGGGGAACCCTTGCCGCCGCCCTTGCGCGGAATGTGTCGGCCGCTGACGCTGACGATGGACTTCGGCGCGATCGACCCGGCGGCGGAGAACGTGCTGGCGCTGACCGGTTGGATTCAGTACGGCGACGCCAGCACGAACATCGCCATGAGTCAGAATGCCGGGCTGACGGTCGTTCCGCCACGGCTCGAAGCGGAGTCGGCGTCGCGCGGATGGGTGGCGGTGGATGCCGTCGTCGGCATGCCGGCGGGGAAGACGAAGACCATCCTGGTCGATCTGGCCGGCAAGCTTCCCGACGACGTACGACGATTGAGACTCAGCACGACGTTTCACCTCACGTGGGATCGCATCGCGCTGTTCGAGAGGTATCGCGGCGAGGATATGCGCGAGGTGCGCGTGTCTCCGGCGCAGGCCCGGCTCGGGTGGCACGGCTACGGGGAGATCAAGGCGCGCGGCGAGCGCCACCCGCAGACGCCGGACTTCGATCGCGTGAGCGAGTTGCCTCCCTGGCGGACGACGCCGCAGGGCTGGTGTACGCAGTACGGGGATGTGCGGGAGTTGATCGACACGCGCGACGAACGCATCGCGATTCTCAACGGGGGCGATGCCATGACGCTGCGGTTTCCGAGGCACGCTCTGCCTTCGCGCATCGACGGTCAGCAGCGCAGTTTCTACTTCTATTCCGTCGGTTGGGACAAGGATGCCGACCCGAACGTCGTCGATGGCGACCAGGTCCTTCCCCTGCCGGTCGACATGCCGGAGGAGGATCGGCTGCTGTACAACACGCGCTTCGTGCCGCGGGACGTCCGCATGCGGTGGATCAGCCAATGAATCGCAGTTGATGACTTTGCGAACGCGCGAAACAAGCGGTCGTTCCGCAGAACCGAAATCACCCTGTTCGATCACGCTCTCTCGAATCCGCCGTACCCCACCCAGAAGGCGGTGCCCATCGCGACCAGCGTGAACGCGAGGCCGTGCATCCCGAAAAGCAAGCCGAGAAACATCACCCATTCCGAGGTCGGTCCGTCATCGACGACGATGGAATCGGCATCGGAGTAGACCTTGGACTCCTGCTGCTCGACGATCCGGTCGTATTCCGTCTGCAGTTGCTCGTCGCTCCAGCCTTCGATCTCGGCGACGTGCTTGTCGTAAGCCTCTCCCATGTGCCGTCGATATGCCGGGACATCGCGCGCGATGTCCAGCTTCTTGACGTCCTGCTTGGCTCGGTGACTGGCCACCGTATCCACCATGGCCTCGTGTTCCCACCTGGCCTCCTCGATGGCAAGCCGCTTCTCGTACTCGGCCACGACTTTCTCTTCGTCCCAGCTCTCGACCTCGGCGATCCGCTTTTCACGAGACGCGGTGTACGCCTCTTCATAGCCCTCCGACTCGAAGTCCAGGCCCAGCGCTTCCATATCCTCCTCGACCAGGTAGCCCACGAGCCGATCATTGCGGTAATCCGCTTCGGCCTCCGCATCACGGGCATAGAGTTCCGCCTCGATCTCCTCGGGCGTCATGGCATCCAACTCGGAATTGACCTGATCGCTGACCTCGTTATAGACCGCATAGTACTGGCGCGACTTCAACCGGATGCCGCGCGCTTCGAACTCCTCTTCCAGCATGATTTCGCGAAGATCCTGCCGGTTCTCCTTGACTTCGTCGATAATCACTACGCCGGGCGGAGCCATGCCGGTGGCCTGCTGATGAAACTTGGCCACGGCAGGAAAGAGGACGAGGATCACGATGGCAAACTTGGCCACGACAATAGCCCCGGCGGAAATGAACGCCGCCACAATACCGGCCGCCACGCTCTCGCTGCGCGTGCCGAGCACCATACCGAAGCCGGTCATGCCGCCGAGCAGCCAGGCGATGTAGCTCAGTTCAAAACCGGTCACGATGGCGACGCCGACCCAGATCGCGCCGCCGATGGTTGCACCGATGCATGCCAGGAACGACCCGAGCGCGAGCGTGGTCAAGGCACTGCCCGTGCCACTGACCGCACCCATGAGCCCACCGCCACCAACACCGGAACGTTGACGTTGTTTTTTTACCTTGGGCGGCTTGGCGGGATTCTTCTCGCACATCGGGCACCGCGCGGAACCGGCGGCGATCATCGCATGGCAATGCGGGCAGGCCATGACATTCACCACGCCCCCGCCCGACGACTCTTCAACTCCGTCGCCGAGTTCGGCAAACAGCCCGCCACCCAGGTCTTCGCCACCGGCATCGTCGGCGACCGACTCCGGCTCGGGCGCCGCCTGCGCCCTGGCTTTCGGTCTCGGCTCATCCTCCAGCAGGGACGGTTGCGGCAGATCCACGTCATCCAACAGCGAAGGCCGCGGCGCTTCTTCATTCAAAGCGGGCACTTTGAAGATCTCACCGCAGGCGGGACACTTGCCCTTCTTCCCGGCGCCTGAGGCAGGCACGCGAATGTGCTTGCCACAGGAACACTCGACCTTGATACGGTCGCTGGAAGCTTTGGATGCGGATGACTTTTTCGCGGAGGTGCGGCCGGCGGGCGGCAATGAAGGGGGTCTCGCTTTCATGCCATCTGCGGGAACGGCGACCCGTTGCCCGCACTTCGGACACTTGACCGCCTTGCCCGCGGCGCGAAACGGGGCACCGACTTTTTTACCGCACGTGCACCGGACGACGATGCGCTCCGGCTTGGAAGCTGTCGAATCGGACATCGTAGGTTGCTCCGACTGCGTGATCTCCCATTCCCAATCCCTATCCCCGGGTTCTGCTCAGTATACCCTGTTTTCGCTTCCAACGCATGACATCCGGACGGCCGCCGCGTCCCGCCTCGGAAATCAAACAGTAAGCTCACAGTATTCGTCCGGAGCCACGGAAATGCTGTCCGGGCGGCTTATATTTCGTTCTGTTGCGTTCAACTACGCCCCTGGATCCAGAAAGGACAGATCGGTGTCGATGGTGGACTCGAGATTTCGGACCTCTTCGACGTAATCGAGCAGGGCGCCGTCGCCTTTCCGGCTCAGCCGCGCCTCGAACGCGGGATGGTCCGGGAAGCGAGCCTGCCCCTGTTTCCACAGGCGGCGCGCCTCGGCGTAGCGGCCGTCCTTGGCCAGCGCATCACCTCCGGCGATGTACGCGCGGACGTAGTACGCCGGCGGGGGCGTGGCCGAGGAAGCCTGCTGCAGTTCGACGCATCGGGCGAAATCCTCAGCGGCGTCCGCCGAGTGCAGCAATGCCCGTGGCCAGTGCAGGTGGTTCATGCCGCGCGTGTAGTAGGCCACCCAGAGATCCGGATGCTCGCGCACTACCCTGTCGAGTTGATCGAGTGACTTGCGCGCCCACGTGCCCTTGCTGACGATGGCGGCGAGGCCGCCGCAGGTGGGAATCTTATCGACGTAGGCGCAGGCCAGTTCGATGCGCGCACGCCAATCGTCCGGATGTGCCTTGACCACGTCCTCGAAGAACGCGATGGCGCGATCGTGCTCGCCATACTTCACGCAGGTGGCGCGATAGCGACCCGCCATCGTAAAACCATCAAGCGATTCACGCAGGCCCGCTTCCATCTCCGTGAGCATGGCCTCCAGCGTTTCGGGATCGATGTCGTGCGTGGGTGGTTCGGCAATCGCACTGCGTTCCCAGCGTTTCGGAAGTTCCGTGCGCGTCACCATTTTCTCCGCATAGCTGGAGGGATTCTGCCGGACGGTGATGATCTGATTCGCCTGCACGTTCTCGAGGTACTGCATGCCCCCGTCCGGCCAGCGTACCTCCAGCAGGCGAACCTCCTTCTCCTCACCAAGACCGAAATGGAGCCGCGGATCGCTCTGACCGGAGTAGCCGTTGCCGCCGTCGCGCTCGCGGATGAGTTGACCATCGCCCAGCACCGCCGTGACGCGCGTGCCGATGCCATCGCGATTGATCCCGGTATCAGGATCGGTTTCCAGCGCCACGATCAACCAGTGATCGTCGCTGACGAGTTCATTGCGATAGAGGTGCGGCTCCTGGTCCTGGTTGGCGATGAAGATGTCCAGGTCGCCGTCATGATCGTAGTCGAAGACCGCCATGCCGCGGCCGTCACGGCGGCTCTGGATGCCCAGTTCCTCCGCCCGCTCGGAGAACGAGTACATGCCGTCGTTCTGCCAGAAGCGGTACGGCTCGTAGCCCGAGAAGGATCGATCGCCGATGGTCGGCCAGTTGCGGGCATCGTCGGCATGCTCACCCTTGACCGTCCACGAGGCAAGGTCATACCAGTAGTTGCCCTCCCCGGCGGAGATGAATCCGTTGAGCGCGAGGATGTCGAGATCACCGTCGTTGTCGTAATCGAGGAACTTGCCGCCCCAGCCCCAGCCGCCGTCATAGGTGTTCGTCTCCAGCGAGATGTCGGTGAATGTCACCGCGCCCGGCACTTCCACGAACGGGTCGGGGCCGTTGTTGTGCCAGAGCATGTTGCCCTCCTGGAGGTACTCGGCGGTGGTAATGTTGGTCACATAAAGATCGAGCCAGCCGTCGTTGTTGAAGTCGCCGACGTCAACGTTCATGCCCTTCTTGGTGTCATAGCCGATGGCCCACTCGGTGGCGTTGGTGAACGTGCCGTCGCGATTGTTGAGAAACAACTGGTCCGGTCCGAAATCGTCCGCGCAGTACAGATCGGGCCAGCCGTCGTTGTTCAGGTCGCCCGAGCCCACCGCCAGCGTCCAGCCGGGATCGTTCAGACCGAGTTTCGCGCTGACCTCCGTGAACGTGCCGTCGGCTTCCTGCCGATAGAGGAAATTCTCACCGCCGTTGCGCGCTTTCTCGAAATCGTCGTGCATGATGCGCGTGGTGTCGAGGTGCCAGAGATCGACCTCCTTGAAGTAGTTGCCGACATAGATGTCGAGACGGCCGTCGAGGTTGAAATCCCACATCAAGACGGCGTTGCCGTTGGCCCAATCGACACCGGGCGAGCCGTCGCGCTTGCGAAGTTTATTTTTCGTGATGTCGGTAAAGGTGCCGTCGCCATTGTTGCGAAAGAGATGATCCGTCCCCCACTTCACGACATAGAGATCGACCCAGCCGTCGTTGTCGATGTCGCCCCAGACGCAGTCCATGCTCGTGCCGCTGTCGTCGTTGATCTCAGCCACGCCGGCCTGCATCGCGACGTCCGTGAACGTGCCGTCGCCGTTGTTGCGGTACAGGTAGTTCGGGTGATCCTTTTTCGAGTTGGTCACGTAGAGATCGATCCAGCCGTCATTGTCGTAGTCACCCGCCGCCACAGCGGCCCCGACGCTGCAGACCCACGACATGATGTTGTCGAGCTTGTGATCGAGCGTCGGCTTGTGGTGGCGATGCTGGATTCCGGCAGACTTTGAGACGTCGATGAATCCGCGGCGCGGCGCGAGCGACCTGGGCGTCGCGACCGGAGCAGGTTCTGGCGAGGAGACTTCGGTTTCGTTGGTGGCCCGGGCCTGGACGGAGGCGGACTCTTCCACGGTCGGCGCTGGAGTGCTCCGGTTCTGCCGCTCGGAGCGCGCTGGACGGGTGTCGGGAGTTGAAACACATCCCGCGAGCATGATTAGCATACCCACCGGCAGCCCGACGGCAGCGCGGCTTATCCATGCGCGAGATCCGGAACGCCACGAGTTCCCTCTGGCTGACATAGGCTCGGTTCTCCCTGTTTTCCTGACCTGTCATCCGGTGAATGGATGTTGACCCGAAACGCAATACGCTGGGACTTGACGACTCCTCCGATATTTTAACCTCGCTCTGCCGCGATCGCACGCCCTTTTTCGCGGGCTGTCCTTCCCAGCGAATGGCGGTCCCATGGCGGTCGAGGATGGTTCGGTTACACTGGCAAGGACGGCAAGCGGGAGGGCCTCCTGTTGAGCAACGAATCAGAAACTCTGGTGATCACCGGTTGCGGCTGGGTTACACCCTACGCGGCGGGAAACATCGCGCACGTGCTGACGGCCGAGCGCCCCGAGCCCGACTGTCCCGGAGGCTACTGGGCGATCGCCGACACACTGATGGAAAACCTCGATGCGACCGGTGAACTCAAGCAGGACCGGGGCGCGCGTGTGGCGGCGTTGGCGTTGCATCTCGCGCGGAGCGATGCGGGTCTCGCGGAGACGGCATGGGACGGCGCGCGGACCGGGTTGATCCTCGGGTGCGGCCTAGCCGGGCAGATGGGCATGATCCAGTTCGCCGACGAAGTGCGCGCCCAGTCACCACGTTTCGTGAGCCCGATTCATTTTCCGCAGACCGTGGGCAACTACATTGCCGGGGCGCTCTCGCGTGCGTGCGACCTGCGCGGTCCGAACCTGACTCTGGCGGGCCGCATCGGCTCGGGACTGGATGCGGTGGCGGAGGGAGCGCGGATCCTACGCGCGGGGGATGCCGATCTGATGATCGTCGGCGGCGCTGAAGTGCTCTCACCCGCCATGGCGCGGACGTTCGATCCGGATCCCCTGCCGCTGAGCGAAGGGGCGTGCATGTTCGTCATCGAATCCGCCGCCAACGCCGCCGCGCGGAACCGCCGCATCCTGGCGGAGATCTGCGACGAGCACCCTCCCGCCCATGAGGCCAGGCAGCCGGACCTGATCTCCGCCGCACGCCATGATCTCAAGCACGCCGTCACGATCGGCGCGTGGATCGGATTGAGTTTCGGTACGCTCGGGGCCGCCGCCATTGCCGCCGCGATCGGTACCGCGCAAGGCCTGCCCGTGCCCATGGAAGGTCGACCGGAACCGACTTCGCCCCCTCTGCCGGATCGCGCCTGCCACGCGCGCATCGTCGCCGAAGCGCACAATGCCTCGCTCTTCATTGATGTTCCGGCGTCCGCGGATTGATTCGAGAGAACGGATCTGTCCGTAAGTCCCTTGATTGCGAACGAGAAAACGGCATCGTAGGAACTGCTTTGAGTCATCAAGCGATCAGTTTGCCGGAGCCGACTGCGTCGGCGGTCGCGGCGGGATGGCCCAGTCGAGGAATGCCATGCCTTTCAGTCCTTCGGGCGGGGTCTCGTTCTTCAACGGGACCTGGCGGTACCAGGATTCGAGTCGGCCGATAATCTCATCGACGACCGCCTTCATTTCGGGTTCGTTTGCCCGGTTGCGATACTCCCTCGGGTCCGCCAGTGTGTCATACAGCTTGATCACGCGGCCCTCGGGTGCAATCAACGGTTCGTATCCCATCCAATGCGTGAGGTTCGACGCCGTGCGGTAGACGAGCTTGTACCGCCTGTTCAGCACCATGGCTTCGCCGGTGGGTTGATATTCGCTGAAAACGTGATCGCGTACGTTCTGCACGCGCCCCTCGATCAATGGCTTGAGCGACCGTCCCTGCAGATCGCGCCCGGGGCGATCGTCTCGCGCCGGCAAGCCGGCGTAGTCGAGCACGGTCGGCACGAGGTCGACGAATTCGACGAGGGCGTCGCTGCTTCGGCGGGACGGGATGAGGCCGGGAGAATTCATCACCAGCGGCGCGCGGACAGCATCCTCGTAGAAGCAGTGCTTTTCGAATCGCCCGTGCTCGCCGAGATGGTAGCCGTGATCCCCGAGGTAAATGATCAACGTCTTTCGAGGGCTGTCCATCTCATCAACGGCGTTCAGCAGCTCACCGATCTTCTTGTCGAGGTACTCCACCGCCGTGTGGTAGCTCGCTTTGATGCCCTGCTTCTCGCGGTAGGTCAGGTCGGCGAAGATCTTGGGAATCTGCGGCACGTCCTCCGGGCCGATGGCGGGCACGTCGAGCGTGGCGGAATCGATCCGACCGGCGAATTCGACCGGGAAGTAGTACGGCGAGTGCGGCTGATGGTAGCTCACGACGGCGAAAACCGGTTCGTCGCGATGGGCCCGGAGGAAGGCGATGGCTTCGTTGGTGTACCACGACGCCCGCATCTCGCTGTCGTAGCGACCGAGGGGGCGCGTGTCCGCGTTCAGCCATGTTCGCGCGTGCACGCGAAACGGCCTCCAGCGCGGCAGGATCTCGATACCTGCCGGAAGGGGCGAAGCGCCTCGCTGTCGCGTGAAGATGTCGCCGAACGCTCGCGGGGCGCGATGCACCTCGAAGCCGTGCAGCAGTTGGGAATTGAAGTGCATTTTGCCGAAGGCGCCGGTGCGATACCCCGCCTCGCGCAGCCGGTCCGCCAGCGTGACCTCCTCCTCGCTGAGCTTGTGACGCAGCATGGTGACACCGTTGGCGTGCGGATACCGGCCGGTCAGAAACGATTGTCGCGACGACGTGCACATTGGCGAGTTGCAGTACGCCCGGTCGAAGCGGATGCCACCGGCGGCCAGGTGGTCGAGGTTCGGTGTGCGCACGTCGGTTGCCCCATAAGCGCCATAGGTTCGCGTGCGGTGGTCGTCACCGATGATCAGGAGGATGTTGGGGCGTTCCGGGGATCCACTCGCGCGAGCCGTCATCGTGAGGAGCAGGACGAGGATGGAGATGCATCGCATCAGGCGCATGGGTGACCTCGTTGGAATGTCGTACCCTTTCAGGCATCATGGGCACGGGGAAACGTCGAAATCCATATGACGAATGAACTCAATCGACATGGATATCGGCATGAAACACTCAACCCGCGCCGACGTACACACTCGACGTGTACTTCAGGATATTGGACAGCAGCACGATCACCATGGCGATGGCGATGTTGGCAGCCAGCCATTTCGGCGCGTTCTTGCGAAGCCCCGCCGTGGCGTTACTTCGCCCCGCCAGCGCGATCGAGAAAAAGAATAGTACCACCGCCAGGATGAATTTTACACCAAAGATGGCATGGTACGGCATCGGCTTGTCAAGCTTGCCGAACACGACGATGGCGTTGTAGATCCCGCTGAGCAGCAGCACGGTGATGGCGATGTGGACGATCCGGCCCCAGGCGGGCAGAATCGTCGCGCGAAGCGAGTCATGTTGCTCGTCGGTCAGCGATGCCTTGGCCGACGGCATCAGCACGAACCGCATGAAGATCATTCCACCCACCGCCGTCATGGCGGCGAGAATATGCACCCAGCGGCTGATCAGCGCGGGAATCTGAATCTCTGCCAGCAGGATCGGCAAGCCGTTCGACAGGTGTTCCAGTCCATCCATGATGTCAATCTCCCAAAGCCCGAATGTGGTGTTCCGTTTACGCCAGCATGGTAGGCCCCGACGCGCGCCGGAGCAAGGCGGAGGCATTGCGGACCGGCGGAGGCGCCGTAGAATACGTGTCCACCTCGACAACGACCGTCACGCTTATGCAGGAGGAAGCTCCATGGCCCGCCAAACCGGCTCGACCGATTCGCAGCATCCGTTTGCCGACGCCCCGGTGATCAACGCCGCGCAACTGGGCGGCATCGAAACCTCGACCCTCGACAACGGTCCGGGCAACGGCGTGCGGATCGCCTGGGTCAATACCGGCGCGGGGCTGCGCTACAAAGTGGTGATCGACCGCGGGCTCGACATCGCCGATGCGGAGTTTCTCGGTCAATCGCTCACGTGGCATTCGCTGACCGGCACGACCGTTCCGAGCCAGGCGTACAACCGGCGCATGCACTGGCTGCGCGGATTCTACGGTGGACTGCTGGTCAGTTGCGGGCCGCTGAATACCGGCGGACCGTTCGAGGAGGATGGCGAGGAGTATGGTCTGCACGGGACGCATTCCAACAGCCGTGCGACCGTCGAGTTCATCACCAACCCGGATCTCGCCCGCGGCAAGTACGAGATGAACATCACCGGCATCGTGCGGACCGCCCGCGTGTTCGGACCCAACGTCGAACTGCGCCGCACGTTAAGCAGTACGCTCGGTGAGCCCGCCATTCGCGTGTACGACCAGTTCATCAATCGCGGAAACGAGTCGGTGCCGTTCTGCTGGCTCCTGCACATCAACTTCGGCTACCCGCTGCTGGAACCGGACGCGAGCACGTACTGCTACAAGGGTGCGATCACGCCGCGTCCCGACAGTGTCGACTGGTTCACGAAACGCGATGACTACAAGGCCGCGCCGCCGCCGCAGGAATCGCATCGCGGCACGGGCGAGGCGTTTACCTATATCGATCCCGACGGGGACGCGGACGGCCGCGTGGTCGCCGGCGTCGTGAACAGGAAGCGCGAGATCGGCCTGCGGATCGAGTACAACAAGAACGCGTACCCGCGCCTCGGCAACTGGCAGCACTGGGGCCCCGGCGGTTCGTACATGGGTGCCCTCGAGCCGATGACCGCCGGGGTCCAGGGACGGCCCACGGACCAGGCCAACGGCTGGCTGCAGTACCTTGAACCGGGCGAGACACGCGAGCTGAGCTGCACGATGACGGCGGTCGCTGGGAAGCAGGGCATTGATGGACTCTTGGGGCTGAATACCTGATTGGCCAGTCACGACCCAACTCAGGGTCGGTGGGCAGCCGATTGGAATCTCGCTTTCACCTGCATACTATTATGTAAGCAGGTGATTCAGATCTTGATTGTACCGGAGCTTTCTCTCATGCGAATCGATGTCAGCAGAAACGATCTGGAGCAATTCGTCGCCGAGCAGGTGAAGCAAGGCGCATTTCCCGACGCGGAGGCCGTGGTCGAGGAGGCGCTGGATCGGCTCAAAGAGGCGCGTGGGATGGGAGTCTGGACCGAGGCTGATCTGAAGGAGGCCGTGACGATCGGCCGAGAGGAACTCGCCCGTGGCGAGGGTACCGACCTGAAGGGCGATCAAGAACTCGACGAATTCTTTGACAACATCAAACGCGAAGGTCGCAGTCGCATCGAGAGACGCTCCACACCCCAATGAAATACCGCATCGCCCCCGCGGCGGAACAGGACATCGCTGATCTATGGGAATACATCGCCGGAGATCATCCACCGGCTGCCGATCGGGTCATCGAAGCGATCAAGCAACAATTTCAACAGATCGCTCATCAACCCGAGATCGGTCGCTCACGCCATGAACTGGCACCCGACCTTCGAAGCCAAGTCGTCTTCCGATATCGCCGATACGTCATCTTCTACCAACGACGAGACGAGTGGGTGGAGATCGTTCGCGTCCTTGACGGTGCGCGTAACCTGAGGCGTATGTTCGACCAGAAGGATGATTGAAGTCGGTATTCACATATTCTTCGTAACGACTACTCGCCCCCCTCCGCCGGCGGATCCGGCGGGATGCCCCCGTCGCAATGGTATTCGAGGTATTCGATGACCGGGTCGCCCTCGCCGGCGGTGACAATCATGGGCAGGCTGAAATAGCCCTCGAAATCATGCGTACGAATCCCCGGCGGATCCCAGTGGATGACCTCCAGAATGCCCTCGAATACTCCCGAGACGCGTACAACCCACGGTGTGATCCCGTCGAAGGGGTCGCGCTCTTCGATGCGACATTCGTCAAAGGTGAACGACCCTCCGAGACCGATCCCGTTTTCGCCTGGGTCGGTCGCACCGAACCCCGCCTGTATCGTCATCGGCCCCCCTTCGGTCGTGATTGCATAAGTCCCCAGCATGAAGTCCGCCTCGTAGGATCCGAACGTCAGCGCCACCCCATCGACCGTGATGGACGCGAGATTGAAGGAAGGGGGTGTCACCGGGGTACCGATCACGCCCGAGCCGACCTCGTCATCCGGTTCCCAGAGATCGTACGTGCCGTATTCGCTGACCGAAAAGTGAATTCCCGCCGGACAAAGCCGGCTGAGCACCAGTCCGGAAGAGCCCGCATTGCCCAGGCCGGCCGGATCGATCCAACCCATCACCGGCTCGGGAACGTCCATGGCGATAAGCAGTTCCGAGATCGACGACGTGAATGTCAGGCGTGCCCGTCCCGCGCCGGTATGGCTGGGCATCGCGTGGGCCTCCATGTAATAGGCCACCCGGCTCGGGGACAGCGATGGCTGTAGCGCGAGCAGCACCGCCGCCAGGCTGGTCACCTGCGGCGCGGCGAACGAGGTTCCCGTCACCGTGCGCACGTTGCCGCTGAGCCCGACGACCGAAACCGATTCTTCCGGCGCGGCCATATCCACCACGTCGCCGTAATTGCAGATCGGAAAGCGGGTCAGCGGGTCACACTGCACGAAGCCACCCACGGTGACGACGTTGGGCAGGTTGATTCCGCCCGGGGCGTAGTTACTCCCGGTGAGCAGCAGGTTCTCGTCCCCCGCCGCACAGATGAACAACACGTCGGGATTTTCGCTGATGATGCGCTGCCACGCGAAGCGATAGAAGTCGAACCCCTCCACGTCCTCCGACCATCCGAGACTGAGATTGACCACGCGTGCGCCGAAGGCGATGGCGATATGCGTCTGCCCGAGTTCATCGACGACGCGCTCCACGCCGCCGACCAGGACGGTCAGATGCTCGCGGAGCATGCTCGAAGCCAACCCGTTAACGCCGATGCCGTCATCGTCCGCGGCGATCAGTCCGGTGACGGCGGTGCCGTGCTGATTGGGGTGAGAGTCATCCGGTTCCTCGCCCAGCTCGCGGAGATTCACGATGTTGACCTCGTCGAACTCGCCGGTCGACATGTTCAACCCGCTGTCGATCACCGCCACGCGCACGTCGTGCAGCCGCAGGTGCGGGCGGAAGAACTCGAACATGGTGATCTGCTGGAAATACTGGGTGAGGATGAAGGGGCAGCGTTCGTGGTCCGCGAGATCTTCGTTGTCTACCTCCGAGGGGCAGCTTTGCCGGAACGCGGTCGAAAGGTTGTACCCGGCGGAGGTGACGAGACCGTCGAGTTCGGCGGCGGCGATCGCGACGTTCAATTCCTCGGCTGAAGTCGTGTCCAACTCGATCTGGTAGATGCCGAGGTCCGGGATCTGGCCGATGATCGTTCCTCCCAGGCGCGCGGCCAGCGCTTCCGCGTCGGCTGGTGTGGCCTCCTGTTCCATTAGCACCATCATCTCGTTGACTGGATAGGTGTATTCGACGTCGTTCGGCGTCGTGCGGCTCACCAACTGGGAGGGATCCGACTCGCCGGTGAAGACGTCGGTCGGTGGTGTAAGATCTTCAAGGAGATCGTCGGCGGAGGATCCTTCCGGATCGGTGGCGGATTCGCCCCCATCGGGCAGGGCCTCCTCGGGCGGGACGCCTTCACTCGGGCAGGACGTGCCCGACAACAGCAGCAGGACCAGGATTCCCAGGACGCCGGGTACGGTACATGCCGATTTCATGATGTGTCCCTGCACGGGGAGAAGCCAGGGGGAGATGCATTGATAGTCGAGCTACGCCGCGCGAGCGTACGCTGCCCTTACCGCATCATACCGCTGTCGCTCTGCAGATGGGGATCAAAGTATGAAACGCGTCCGGGTTTTGCACACTTCGACCAAGATATGTGAGGCCCCGAAGTTTCATGGGGTTGATTGTGCGTCTTCATTCACGTCGAACCGCTCCAGGAGCACGTTCCTGATGAGGATCGGTTCGCCCCAGATTTCGTTGGCGGTGGTTTGTTCGAGGGCCAGTTTCGTGTCCGGCTCCATGCGCACGTCGATACGCGTCAGATCCTTGGGAAGATGGTCCACTCTGCGTTGTGAGGAGTAGGAACTTCGGCCGCCCTCCCGCGTATAGGTACCCAATTCGTACGCCACGCCCTCGAGATCAAGAAACAATCGCGCGCTGACCGCGACCTCAATTTCGCTTACCTGGATTTTCGTTTCCAGTTGAAGCTGCTCCCCGTACGGAAACACCTGGATCTTCGGGATGGAGAAGCTCTCCGACGGGTCACGCTCCGGATCGGTCACCAGCGCGATCACCGACTCGCCCTCGGGGACGACCTCCAGCTTGCGCTTCACCTCGATCGATCGGGTCATGATCGGCTTGGGCCAGTGCTCCTTCTGGCCCGGGCGGCCGTTCAGCTTTGGCGGACTCGGCGCGTTCTCGACCAGCAGCCCCCAGTCGAAGACCAGCGTCAGTTCGTGCCCGCCCGGAGCGAGTGTATTGCCGCTGCGGAATTCGAATCCGGAAGAGCGGCTTCCTCCACTGAAGGCATCCATGCCGAGATTGTTTTCGTAGCGCGAGTTCATCTCGATGGACTTGTCCCCGGCACGCACTTCGCGTACCGCCATGACGTGCTTCAATCCCGGAAGATCCCACGAATTCATCGACTGCACTTCGATCTGGACGGGCTTGCCCTCCGCGATGCGATCACGCATCCGAAGCGTCGGCTCGCTTCCGTAGTACGCCTCGGCCAGTCTTTGAAGCTGCTCCTCGCTGATGTGGCCATTCTCCAATGCCAACTCGAAGAAATCATCCGCCCAGTGGAGCGGACCGTGCGGCTTGTTTTTCTTGGCGAGATGGGCGATGAGCTGGTCGATGGCCGCCGCCACCTCGCGGTCCGACAGCTTTCCGCTGTCGTAGCGATCCTCGAGTTTCCGCCAGTCCCACGGGCTGTCCGCCGTGTTGCTCAGGTTGGCGATGATCGATGCGTTCGACTCGAAGTTCTGCCAGCGGATGCCGAGCACCTGTTGCAACACAACGAGGGCGATGAGCACCAGCGGTAACGCGCATAATCCGGCTCCGCTCCAGATCATCTTCGGTCGCTTGCGGTAGTTGCCGAAGCGGACCGCCTTCGGCTGCGTGAGGTCGCTGCCACATTCCGGGCAGACGCGCTCCTCGCGCGACCAGTCCAGCATCCGCACGTCGTAGTTGCATTTGCGGCAATGCGGCTCGCTGAATTCCGGCACGCCGCGGATCCCGCGCACGATCAAGATGATGCCGATGACCATGGCGGCGACCAGGAATAAGGGGAAGATGGCGAAGACCATGAGAACCTCCAGCTTTCAAAAAACGCGAAAACCCCTGTGGACATGTCAGAAAACTGAGAAGCATTCAGTGTATCACGCCCGCGCCACCTGTCGAGCGGCATCCTGCGTTGGCTCTATCATGCCCTACGGCTACAATGCGACGCCACAGAAAAATCGATGCTCATGAACTATCGATGCAGATCGCGAATATCCAGCGCAATGCAGGTTGCTGGGCGGAATGCGCGAACGAAATAACGATCGTAACGAGAAAGGAACGGTTCCCTTGGCCAAGCAGACTTTGCAACTCGGACACAGCCCCGACCCGGACGACGCGTTCATGTTCTACGGGCTGGCGAAGGAACACGTGGATTCGGGCAACTGGGCGTTCGAGCACGTGCTGCAGGACATTCAGACACTGAACGAGCGGGCCCTGCGCGGCGAACTCGAGATCACCGCCATCAGCATCCATGCCTATCCGTACGTGGCGGACAAGTACGCGCTGACCAATTGCGGGTCGAGCATGGGCGACGGCTACGGACCGATGGTCGTGGCGCCGAAGAAAATGGACATCCGCGAGCTGCGCGGCAAGAAGATCGCCGTGCCCGGCGAGATGACCACCGCCTTTCTCACGCTCAACCTGCTGCTCGGCAAGGGCAACTTCGAGCACGAGGTGGTGATGTTCGACGAGATCCTCCAGCACGTCGAGGCGGGCAAGGCCGATGCCGGGCTCATCATCCACGAAGGCCAACTCACGTATCAGAATCACCAGCTCGAATGCGTCATTGATCTCGGCGTCTGGTGGCAGGACGAGACCGGCTACCCGCTGCCCCTTGGCGGCAATACTATCCGCCGTGATCTCGGCGCTGCCAACATGCACGAAATCGCCGCCATCCTGAAGACCAGCATCGAGTATTCGCTCGAGCACCGCAGCGAGGCGGTGGACTACGCGTTGAACTTCGCGCGCGACATGGGCAAGGACCTGGCCGATCGCTTCGTGGGCATGTACGTCAACCAGTGGACCATCGACTACGGTGACGTCGGCCGCGCCGCCGTCCGCGAGCTGCTCGATCGCGCCCACAAGGCCGACCTCGTACCCGATCCCGGGACGATCGACTTCATCTGACCATGGCTTGCGTTCCATCTCCACACGGTTTGAAATCACGGATGAACGCCGATGAACACAGATGGAGATGAAGCATGTCATCGTCTCCAGCAGCGACTGGACCGGATCCCTTCATGAAGAGAGAAGAGCGCCCCCGCGTCGTCGCCCGAGCCTGTGTTCGCAGGAACGGCAGGATCCTCCTGACGAAGTACAAGGATGATCGCGGATTCTGGTACGTCATGCCGGGAGGTGGGCAGCACGTGGGTGAAACGCTGCAGGAATGCCTGGTTCGTGAAGTGGAGGAAGAGCTTGGCGTCGTGGTGAATGTCGGCGGCCTGATGTACGTTCGTGAAATCATCGCCAACCGACACAAGGAGACCCGTCTACCCGACGGATTCCATCAGGTTGAGGTTTTCTTCGAGTGTTCGCTGCCTCACGAGAGCGAGCCCCTTTGCGGCCGGACGCCCGATCCCGGCCAAGTGGGCCACGAGTGGGTAAGTCTCGACAGATTGACTGAAATCTTGTTCTTCCCCATAGGCATTGCCGACAAGGTCAATCATGCCGATCTGTACGGTCAGTACCTGGGAGAAATGAGATAGGAAACGCCGTCATCCAATTGGCCGGCGTTTATCCGCGGTTTCATTCCACCTGCCCCTCGATGAGGATTCGCGCGAAGCTGGCGTGATCGTTGAACGACCCGAGTCCGATGCGTCCGGACGTGTAGGTGGTGTCGTTCGCCTCCAGCCACGGCCTGGCGGAGGCGTCGTAGGCATCGACGTAGACCGTGATCGCGCCCGTCTCGACATTGCGGATCAGATCGACCTTGTGCCAGTTGCGATCGGTCATCGGGGCCTTCGTCGGTTGAGCGAGTTTCGTGCGGGTGTCGCCATCCACGCGCACGAGGCAATTGTGCCAGTCGACCGACTCGTTCGACAGGTGAATGTAATAGAAGTGAGTCGCGTCCCGGATACCGAAGAGGATGCAGGCGTCGCGTCCCTTGACCGCCGGTTCGTTATCGACGCGCACGCGGCACGAGAAGTTGAACGACTGGAACGACTGCCGCGCGTACGTCACGTACTCCTGCGGGCGGCGAACGCCGGGCAGCATCGGGCGTTCCGGTGGCGGCGCCATGGTGAGCACGCGGCGATCCGGCGCGTCCTGGACAATGCTCCACAACTCCGGCGTTCGCGGCACCCACGCCTCACCGAGGGTATCCAGGAGAAAGTTCTCCTGCACGTACGTGGTGGCGGTGGATTCGGGGGCGTCATTCGTATTCATGAACGCGCCCTGACAACCCCCCAGCCACGCCGGAGTGATGCAAAGTACGAGGCACACATACCGATTCATCAGTGACCTTCCTTTTCTTGTTCCGGCGAGGCCCCTTCCGGCCACGACTCCAGCCCGACGATCGGCAACGCAAATGCGAACGCCTCACGCCATTCCGGCGTGTCCGCCTTCAGGAAAACGTCGTAAATGGGCTTCTTCCGTTTGGGAGCGGCGGGGAAGGACGCCTCCTCGTCCCGCGCCCACAGCCCGAGCTTCAATCCGAATTCCTGACCGTGATCCACGTGGCGGTGAAGGATGAACGCGTCGATGGCATCAAGCTGGTGGACCTTCACCCACGCGTAAGCGTACGCCGCCGCCTGCAGGGCCTCGCCCTCCGGGCCGTCGGGCGTGTGGAAACCCTGCTCGGAGAGGATGATCCGACGGGGCTCGCCACGATAGAGCAGTGGCTCGCGCTGCATGTAGTTCGTCAGCACGTGCAGGTTCTTGAACGTGATCCGCGGCGAGTAGTACGCATCGATGGCGGATGTGTCCTCCCAGAACGCCGGGTCGCCGAGATTCTCCGGGTACGGATGATATGCCACGTGCCAGGGGAAGTCGCCGAGCTCTCTCGCGCGCGCCGCGAAGCGATCCAGGAAGTCCCGGCCCGGAAAGCAGCGCTTCGGATTCGGCGTGAACGCGTAGCTCCAGTGATGCTCCAGGGAAATATACACCCGCGCCACGGCGCAGTACTTCCGCGCCGCCGTCGACGCGATGCGCACCGCCCGCTGGTAATCGATGAGGAACTCCTCCATCGACACCTCGCCCATGTTCGACCACCACCAGTGCGAATTGACCTCGTTGCCGATGATGAAGTTCAGCGCGCGGCCATGCTTCTGATCGGGACGCGTGTAGCGCTGGAACAGGAACTCGCACACCGCCTTGTAGTGCTCCACCCCTTCGTCGGTCACCGTGTTGAACATGCCGAGGTTGTTCGGGCAGTCGTCGTTGTACTTCGGGTGGCGGATGATCCGGTCACCCTCCGCGCTGCCCGTGCCCTTGTAATTGAGCAGGATGAGGTAGACGATCATCCCGGCATCGGAGAGCGTCTTGACGCGGCGGTCGAGATCCTCGATCTGGTCGCGGCGGAAGAGGAACGTGCGCCCGTCCATCTCAAAGGGAATCGCCGACGGCGACCTGTTCCAATCGAGCATCGTGTTGAACGTGACGTTGAGTGCGGCATGCTTCACGCCGAGCGCGATGGCATCGTCGACCATCTGCACCTGCAAGCCCTTCTTCGACGCCACCTCCGGGTAAGGGAAGTGCTTCGGCGAGATCGCCGACATGTCCTCGATGTACCGCGGCGGCAGGAGAGGAACAGGGCTGCTTTCCGCCCGTCCGTCAAACACATCGAAACTGAATTTGGAATAGAGACGATCGCGCTTTCCGTGCTCAGTCTCCGCGTACCTGGGGATGCGTCCAGACCGGTCCATTCGCATCCCGCTCACGGATTCACCCATTTTCTCTCCGAGATACCAGGGAAAATTCCAATCCTGATTCGGGCGATGCTCACGAGCAAGGATAATCGGCTGAGTCAAGGGAGATAGCAGTGGAAGGCGGAGTGGTACGATGTTCTCTTCCGTGACCTGGAGTACTGGACGATCAATTTCCTGGCTCCTGGTACTTCCTGCCGACGACAGCACTGCAACACCGATGACCATCATCTTGATCTTGAACGACATGAATCAGCCCCCCGATAAAGGACTTGTCGAAATGTATCTGCATCCTGTCCCGACGCGCGATCTGTCGAATTGTACGCCCGGTTCGGCTACATTAAAAGACAGTCGGGCCTGATCAGTGCGTGATGTCACGCGTCCTACGGATGGCATGCATGTTACGAAATCAGAATCACACGCTATGGATCGTTTTTTACGTGCTCGTGACGATCACGGCGGCGTACGCCGGTGATCCGTGGCGGGGCCGATGGATCTGGGATGACCCCCAGGCCCACAAGGAGCCTCAACCCGCCGGCGACCGCTTCTTCCGGTACAGCTTCGACCTGTCCGCCGACGCGCTGCAGGGCCACACGCTCATCATGGCGGACAACGCCTTCGTACTGTTCATCAACGGTGAGGAGATCGCCCGGGGGGAAGGGTGGTGGCCGCCGGTCGAACTCGACATCGCCCAGCACCTCTCCGCCGGACGCAACGTCATCGCCATCCGGGCGACCAACACCGGGGGTCAGGCGGGGCTCTTCTTTGAATGCACGTTGAAGACGCGACAGGGCGAACTGCGGCATCTGTTGACCGACGGGCACTGGCGCGTCACGACGAAGCAGGTGGCGAATTGGAACACCACTCCGTTCGACGACGCCGCCTGGCCTCGCGCTGACGTGCTGGGCAAGATGGGCACCGGACTCTGGGGGAATCGGGGCAAGCCCGCCTGGCGCAACACGACCGTCTACGAAGGCCGCCCGCTCACGCCCGAGGAATCCCGCCAACGTTTCATGGTGCCCGAAGGCTTCGAGGTGCAGCTCCTCGCCGCCGAGCCGGACGTGGTTAATCCAGTGGTCATGGCGTTGGACGAGCAGGGGCGCATGATCGTCGCCGAGGCCCACACCTACCGCTGGCGGGCGGAGAAGTCTCCCGTGCTTCCGCCGCGCAATCCCGTGATCCGTCTCGCCCCCGATGCGGACGGCCGATGGCGTCGCGATGCCGTCGTTGCTCAGGGATTCAGCGATCCAATCATGGGCATTGCCATTCGGGAGAATCGAATCTGGCTGGCGGCGCTCGATCGTGTTCTCGTGGGCGATCTTCAACCGGATGGCACTGCCTCCAACCTCACGCCGATCATCAAGGACGCCTTTCAGGCCTGGAACCCGTTCGGCATGTTTCAACTCTCTTTCGGGCCGGATGGCTACCTCTATCAGATCATCGGCAACCACCCGATCGAACTCACCGACGCGGACGGTACCACGCTGAAGACGCGCGGCTCGACGGGCGCGTTCTTCCGGTTTCGCCCCGATGGCACGGACCTGGAACTGCTCGCCCAGGGCATGCGGGCTCCGTTCACCTTCGACGCCGACCCGTTCGGGCGTTGGTGGCTCATCAGCAACGGCGAGAGCAACCCGAATCGCATGATCCTCATGATTCCCACGGTCGACTATCACTACCAGACCCGTCACGGCCCGTGGGACTGGCTCTCCGGCGCGCATCCCTGGTCACCGCCGGTCACGGAGATGGAGCGCGGTTCGATCACGCAGATCGTCTGCTACCAGGACAGTGCGTATCCCGAGAAGTACTGGAACGCGCTCTTCACCGCCAACTGGGGCGCTCATGGCGTGGCCAGCGTGAACCACAAGATCGATCTGTACACCCCGAAACGAAACGGAGAGATCGAGAACGTCGAGGTTTTTCTCGACAGCACCGACGCCATGTTCCGGCCGACGCAACTGCTGCCCTCACCCGACGGGCACCTGTACATGCTCGACTGGTACGGCCTCGATGATGAAAACGACTTGACCGGGCGGATCTACAAAATCGTCTACACCGGCGACGACCGCATCGCCCCACTGCGCAAGATCCCCTTCGATGTCGGTCCGAACGTCACACCGGAGGAGAACCGGGCATTGCTGGCCATCCAGAGCCGCAATCGCGCGCAGCGCGAGGAGGCAGCGCAGTTCCTGGCAAGCCGGCAGAGCGACGCCCTCGTCGAGACGATGCTCCAGATCCTTCGTGCCGACCGTGACCCGTTCATCAGCGCGCAACTGCTTTGGGTCCTGCAGCGGATGGGGACACCGGCGGCCCTCGACGCCGTGAGCGCGACTGTCCAGACGAAGCACGCCCCGCTTCGGGCAATGGTTGTGCGGCTGCTGCGCGATTGGGATCCGCCCGACCTTGAAGCGCGTGTCGCATTCCTGGAGAAAGATCAGGACCCCGAGACGCGTGTCGAAGTGGCACTCTGTGCGAAGTCGCCCGAGGAGCGCGCGTCGAAGCTGTTCGGTGCGCTGGCCATGGGCGCCCGGTCCGATCGCCGGCTCCGCTATCAATGCGCCGCCGAACTCTCGCGCATCCAGCCTCGTGAACCGATCTTCTACCTGCTGCATTCCCCCAACCCCGATATCAGTCGTATCGGCTGGATCGCCCTGGACGTGGGCTTGCTGGAGAATACGAATCCCGCCGTCGCCGAGGCCCTCAATCTCGCGCTGCGCAAGCCTCCTGAAGGTACGATCGATGACTTACTCTATCTCGGCCGGCAGTGGCCCGACGCCATCCAGCTGCCGAGCCTCCAGGCGTTCGCGAAGCGCGACACGTTCACTGCCACGCAACTCGAACAGCTCTTCAAGCTCCTCGGCCGGTTCGGGCCCGAGGCGATGGGCGAACTGTCCGATTCGGTGCTGCCGACCTACCTCGACAACGTCGCAACCGGCCAGCTGAGATTGAACAGTGGCGAGAAACAGGCCGCGCTCGCCCTGATCGAGCGATACGACGTAGGCCACATCGGCGGCGAACTGATCGACCGATGGCTGAGCGATGCCCAGGCCGATGTCCGCATCCGCGCCCTGGAGACCATGAAGAATGCCGGCTGGCGTTATCCCGACCTCTATACCAGGGTCTGGTCCACCGCCCTGGATCCCCTACGCGATCACCGCGAACGCCTGGCCGCCATATCCGCGTTGACCATGCAGGACACTGCCCCCGTCGACGCTTGGTCGACTTTGCTGAATGACTCCGACGCCGTCATCGCCCGGATGGGCTGGCGTGCGGTTCGCTGGTTCGTCGGTGACACTGCCGTGCGGGAACTGGTTCTGACCAAGGCGAGGAATCGCCAGGGTCTCGACGCCATCTCCTCCGGTGAACTGGGGGTGACGCTGCGTGCCTTCAATGCCCCGGAAGCCCTCGTCGACGAACTGAAGATTCCCGCCCCGCTTTCGTTGGAGGCGTATTCTTCGATCCGCGGCACCTTGCTCGAGCGGCTGCCTGACGCCTCTGTCGAGCTCGGGCGGAAAGCGTTCGGTCAACTCGGGTGCGCTTCCTGCCACGAGGTCGCCGGGCAACGCGTGACTTATGGACCGTCACTCAAGGGCATTGGCGGCGCGACCACCGCCGACTATCTCGTCGAGTCGGTGCTGCTTCCCAGCCGCGTCATCAAGGATGGTTTCGATGTCGAGGCGGTCACGCTGGCCGATGGTGATCGACTTGAAGGGGTGGTCGAAGCCCGCGAGGACGTGCTGATCATTCGTCGCGGCGTAGGGGATACCGTCGAGGTGCCCGCCGATGAGGTGGCCCGCCGCGAAAAGGTCGACCGCTCTCCCATGCCCGAACTCCTGCTGGACTCCGTCTCGATGGACGAGCTGGCCGACCTCCTGGCCTATCTCGTGGCCCAGGGTGGCAACCCGCAAGCCCCCGTCATCGGCCGGGCTGCCCGATAACGCTGCGCGCCCGCCCCGTGGCCGCCGTCGGGGCCCATGCCTTTTTGCCTATCTCATCATCCCCGCGGGTAAACTTTCCAGCCCGGCAGCAAAGCGATGTCGACTTGCCCCAATTTCGGCCAGGGTTATTGAATCGGTCCACCGGCATGCATATACTTGATGTCTTGATAGAGAACGCATACCTGAACGCCCGCCCCCCTCAGGAGAACACGCGCGATGGCAGAGCCCTTTGATGGCAAGAAGATTCTTATTGTCGATGATGACGCCGACATCCGAACGGCGATCGAAGCCGCGTTCAAGGAGACCGGCGCGGAACTGTTCACCTCGGGCGACGGTAACGACGCCGTCGAGCAGGCGCTCGATCGAGATCCCGACCTACTCATCCTTGACGCCATGTTGCCGCAGCGGAGTGGATTCCTCGTCCTCGAGAAGCTCAAGGCCAAGAAACCCCGCGGCGCCAAGCCTTACGTCATCATGATTACCGCCAATCCCGGCAAGCGCCACCAGGTCTGGGCCGAGAGCCTCGGTGCCGACAAGTACCTGAACAAGCCTTTCCGCATGGACCAGCTTTACGAATCGGCGGAAGCGCTTCTCGGCAAGGATTGAGTCGCCGGGGTTGCTGAATCACCGGCGTGGCCGACGAATTCGCAGGCTTACCAGTTCAGATCAGTTTCATAGCCCGTTTTTACCAGGACGTGGCCGTGCCGCGCTTTGAACGCATCGGTCACCGCCGGTGTGAACGTGTTCCGCCAGTCCCCGGCGATGCCCTTGCGCTGATGGGACTGACGATCCTCCTGCCCCCGGCTTCGCCCCCCCGTGCGCTGCTCGAAGCGCTGGCTCCGGACGATCTTCGCAAGCCGATCGGATGTCACCGGAAGTCCGCAGTGACCGATCAACACCTCCTCGAGCAAGGCTACGTCATTCGAGAGCAGATCCTCGTACCGCAGAACCGGAACCCCTGCGTCGATCCACGAGAGCTGCACGTCGCGCATGCCGTCCAGGTAGCGCTCGATCAGCATCAGCAGCCCCTCTTCGGCTGAGACGGCATTGAGCCGATCGCGCATGGTGGTAATGTGATCGTTGATGGCCGGGTGGCTGTGTTTGAGGCTGAAGTAGTAGGAGACCAGGGTATCGCGGAGATCGCGCATCACGAAAAAGAGGCGGTGCGGCTCGGGCACGGGCGTCTTCATGTATTCTTCGCGCGAGATGTAGAGCGTGGGGTAGATCCATCCCGTTTTGACCGGCTCGGCCAGGAACTGGCTGAAGTCGGCCCGTGGCTCGACGATGCGATCCGGCACGCACGCCCGGAGAATCGCCTTGATCCACTGCGACCCCGCCTTGTAGTGCGTGAAATGCAGGATCGTGGGCATCTCCCGCGTTTGGAATTCGGGACACGATAGATTCGACGATGAAGTGGCCGTGGCGTTGCTCAACTTGATCCTCCTGCCGACCGATAATACGATCTATCGACCATCGGTCGCCTGGAGTGCAACAATCCCTTATCGAGTCGACATATCCGGCATTGGTCCGGCCGCCGCTCGAATTCTAGAATGAGCTTCCATGAATAAGTCCAAAGTAGCTATTTTGCGGACCACCCCGGCCACCGTGCTGGCGGACTACCACGAGTTGATGAACCTGGCCGGGTACCAGGAGACGGTCGACCGTACCGCTGACACGGCGCTGAAGGTCAACATCTCCTGGCATTTTTTCTACCCCGCCAGCAGCACCACGCCCTGGCAGCTCGAGGGCGTCATCCGCGCGCTTCAGGCGGACGGCTACGAAAAGGATCTCGTCCACGCGTGCCACAATCGCACGGTGGTCATCGACGCCCACCTCGGCGAGCGCGAGAACAAGCAGCTTGACGTCGTCGAGAAGCACGGCCTGCGCAACCTGCACCTGTACGAAGGCGAGGAGTGGATCAACGTCCGCGACGCCGTCGGTGACCTGACAAAGGATTTCCTCTGCCTTAACGAGGTGTACCCGAAGGGCTTCTCGATCCCCAAACGGTTCATCGGTGAGAACATCATCCATCTGCCGACGGTCAAGACGCACGTCTTCACCACGACGACCGGCGCGATGAAGAACGCCTTCGGCGGACTGCTGAACGAGCACCGCCACTGGACGCACCCGGTGATTCACGAGACGCTCGTCGATCTGCTGATGATCCAGAAGAAGATCCACCGCGGGGTGTTCGCGGTGATGGACGGCACCTTCGCCGGTGACGGGCCGGGGCCGCGTTGCATGGTGCCGTACGTGAAGAACGTGATCCTGGCGTCATCGGACCAGGTGGCCATCGACGCGGTGGCGGCCAAACTCATGGGGCTCGATCCGCTGGCCGACTGCAAGTTCATCCGACTGGCCCACGACCTCGGCCTCGGCTGCGGTGACCCGCGCGAGATCGAGATCGTCGGCGACCTCGAGGCCTCCGAGCAGAACTGGCACTTCGACGGCCCGTTCAAGAAGATGACCTTCGCCAGCAAGATGCAGCACAAGATCTACTGGGGCAAGCTCAAGACGGCACTGGAGTGGTCACTCAAGACGTGGGCGGCGCCGTGGGCGTACATCGCCAGCGTGCTCTACCACGACATGTACTGGTACCCCAAGAACGCCCGGTCCCAGATGCGCGAGGTGCTCAACAGCGAATGGGGCCGCCTCTTCCAGCACTGGGAGCAGCTCACACCGAATGAACGCGGCTGGCCGGAGATTCCCGAAGGCCCCGCCAAGCTCGACCGCACCACCATGCAGCTCATCGGCAAAGCGTTCGGCATCCTCGGCACGTGTATCCGAGAAGCTCCCGAGGTCCAGGCCCGCAAGCGCCGGCGTCAGACATCCGCCGGGTGAGTATGTCGTTCTCGCGCTGCTTTTTATTCATCCGCAGATGACGCAGATTGCGCAGATGAAGATAGAGCGGGTTCTACTTTTTGCCTTTCCGTATATTCCTTTAATGTGCTGGCCGCATACTACATACTACAGCCCGCATCGCCGCGCGATGGCGGGCAGGGTCTCGTGGATCTCGGTCTCCAGGAGGCGTAGCTTCGTGCGGATCATGTCCGCCGAATGAGCGAACGCGTGGTCGATGCGATAGTACACGTCCAGCCGCATGTCCTTTTCCACCCAGGGCAGGGCGGCCTCGGCGTTGGCTTTCTCGTCGTGCAGGATGCTTCTCCAGCGTTCATAGCGCTTGCGATGTGCCTCCAGTTCCTCCGGGCTGCGTTCCTGTTGTGCTGCGAACGACGTCAATGCATCCCGGATCATGCAGGACTCGTAGAAGTTCGCCTGAGTGCGCGCGGTGAAGTAGAACCATCGAATCGGTGAGCTTGCCGCCTCGAACGTCAATCGATGCCGCTCCGTCACCAACGGTACGGCACTGTCCAGTTCCTCCACCGCCTTGCGGAGGCAGGACTCCATCCGGCGGTAGAATCGGCCGAACACGGGGACATCTCCCGTCGGTGAGGTCACGTAGATCGGCCTCATCTTCAGGCCCGCCGCGTCCGTGGCTTCGCCCATGAACAGGAACCGCCCGTAGAACACGTCCGGCAGTGCTTCTGCCGGGGAAACACACATCGGATGGGCGGGGCCGATGTAGTACGGGCCACGAAAGTAGGCGGGCTGTTCCGGCGACCAGGCGATGGCATCGGACGCATGCTTCCAGGCGGCGCGGAGATGCGGCCCCGCCTGCTCGCCCGCGATGCGTCGGGCGAGGGTCTGGAGGATGTCCTCCTTGTCCGGTATGGGCTCCCACCAGAAGGACTTGATCACCTCGCCCGCGATGCTCGCGTGATAGGGCCGGAAGTAGGGAAAGACCCACGCCCCGGTCGCCCCGCACGACGCCATCGCTTCGGCGCGATCGGCCCAGCGGTCGAGGCAGGGAATGTAGGGGAGCCCCGGGGCCTCGAAGGCCAGTTCCGGCTCACTCTTGATGTAGATCGGCACGCCGGCGGTGGTGCAGGCCGCGATCTGCCGGAGGGCGCGTTGGCCCGGGCCGATCAGATCGATGCTGTAATCATACACATGCTTCCGAACGCCCTCCGGTTTCGTGATGACTTCGTCCTTCTCGATCTCGGTCAGGATCCCCGCGCCGGGGTGAAGCCGCGCGATGACGCCTTCCTGATACCTGTCGGCGGACCAGACGTGCTCGGCCGAATAGGGCCAGGCGATGATTTCGGCGTCCGGGTTCACCTTCCGCGCGGCGGCCAGGAGCCTGTTGGACAGGTTGGCCACCACGGTCTCGGCGCCGAGGGGTTCACACCGTTCGCAGTTGGTGTGCCCCTTGGCGGTGCCGTGGGGGCGCATGAAACAGTGGTAGAAACTCTCTCCGCCGTTGATGAACATCAGCCCATCCAGCGGAGCGACGCGGAAGAGTTCCTCGACGCTCTCGGCGAGATAGCGCTGGACGAGAGGATGCTCGGTGCAGAGAACGTAGTCGCCGTCCGCTTTCCACGTCAACGCCCCGCGGATCTCCGGGTGCGCCTGAATTACGGGCGCGTCCCTGGCGAACTTCTTGCGCGTGTTGACCTGGGCGTAGACTTTCAGGCGGTAGCGCTTCGCTTCGGTCGCGCTGCCGATCAGGTCTTGAAGCACCTCGGGCTTGCGCCGCGCGGCGAGTTCCGGAATGGCCTCCGACAGCGAGACCGCGTAGAGACTCTCTTCCCCCTCGTAGTACGTGTTGAGCAGCACGGCGTTGTTGCCCATGAAGACCAGCTCGCGAAAGGTCCCCATCCAGGGCACGACGCCCAGTCGAACCGCCAGGCGCGGCGTGTAGACCTGGCGACCGAGTTCGAGGATCGGCGCCTGCCGTATGCCCATGAGGTCGACGAGCTTGACCACGCCATCGCGCACACCGGCGGGGTCGCGCCCGTGAATGACAACATGCTGCGGCTCGACGGAGATCGTGAAGCTCTCGTGGACATTGGGATCACCGCCACCGGTATCTTTCAGCAGAATCGCCTTGTCGATACCGCGCTTCAGTCGGTCTGGAGGGCGTGTCTCGAGCGGCAGGTCCAGGGCCATACGCTGCGCGAGGAATTCCGTCAGATGAGCCGCCATCGTCCGCGTCAGCTCGCCGGCCTCCTCGGAGAGGACGATGCGCCAGTCCGATGCCGGCATGATCTCGTGAGGGCCGGGCCGGGCATCCGGATCCCGGCTGTACCGGGCAAAGACATCGCGCGAAAGAAAGGAATACGGGCAGGCCCGGTAGGCTTCGTCGATCTCGGCGGACAAGCGTGCCTTCACGCCCTCCAGCGTCAGAGGCTCATCACCGGCAGAGACTTGCGACACAGACAGGACGAGTATCAGCCCTGCCCGCAGGAACGCTTGTGTCCTCACATTCGCTCCTTTCGAGTATCAGAACTGGGCGAAGATCGCGAACCCCATTGGGTCATCCGGATTGGAAGGAAGAGAAACCGCTCAGCGCCGGCTCAGGCAGCGTTGGATTCGCGCGACCGTCTTGTCTTTCCCCAGCAGCACGAGCGTGTCGCCGATGCCGGGGCTGACGGTGTTGCCGCTGACCGCCACGCGGATCGGCTGGGCCACCTTGCCCATGCCGACCGACTGCTGCTCGCAGACCTGTTGGATCAGCGCTTCGAGCGATTTCTGCGTCCAGGCTTCGGCGGACTCGAACAGCGGCAGCAGCGTCTCGAGCATGGTGTAGCCCTCGCCGTCGTTCTTGGCGAGGACTTTCTTGACCGCCTTTTCGTCGTATTCGATGGCATCATCGGGCCGAAAGATGAAGCCCGACTTGGTCTCCAGATCCGCCAGCGTGCGGATGCCCTTGTTGGCACGGAGGAGGTGCCGCCGGGTGGCGTCGTCGAGTTCGGTCCCGGCAAACGCGGACTCGGGATTGGCCTTCACGTAATCGTCAAACGCCGCCACCAGACGGTCCTCATCGATGGCGGCGAGCCAGTCGGTGTTGAACGCCAGTAGCTTGTCGCGATCGAACTTGGCGTTCGCGCGGCCCATGCCGACGATGCCGAACGCTTCGATCAACTCCTCGCGCGTGAACTTCTCGCGATCGGCTTTGGGCGACCACCCCAGCAGGGCGATGAAGTTGAGCAGCGCCTCGGGCAGGTAGCCCATTTCGCGGAAGAGGTTCACGTGCACCGCCCCGTCACGCTTGGAAAGCTTGCGCCCCTGCATGTCCATGGTCAGGGGCATGTGGGCGTAGCGCGGCGTCGGCAGGCCGAGGGCGCGCTGCAGGGCGATGTGCCGCGGCGTCTGGGCGAGGAACTCCTGCCCGCGCATCACTAGATTCACGCCCATGGCGCCGTCGTCCACGACATTGGCGAGGTGGTACGTCGGCATGCCGTCGGCTTTGCGGATGATGAAGTCGTCGAGTTCGTCGGCCGACAGGGTCACGTGGCCCATGATCTCATCTTCGACGGTGATGTCCTCGGCGGGCGCGACGAATCGCACAACCACCGGGCGGCCTTCGGCCCGGGCTTTCTCCACCGCATCGGCATCGGGAAACGCGCGCGGGCGGATGTAGCGGAAGTTGCGCTTCTCGGCCTGGGCTTTTTCTCGCAGGGCGTCCAGTTCTTCGGTGGTGTCGAAGGCGTAATAGGCCCGGCCCGATTCGAGCAGCGTGGCGATGGCGGTCTCGTAGTGCGCCATCCGCTGTGACTGGTAATACGGTTCGTGCGGACCGCCGACCTCGATGCCTTCGTCCCACTCGATTCCGAGCCAATGGAGATCCTCGACGATGGCTTTCTCGGCACCGGCGACGTTGCGCGCCGTGTCGGTGTCCTCGACGCGCAGGATCATCGCCCCGCCGCTCTTCCGCGCGAGCAGCCAGTTGAACAATGCGGTCCGGCAGCTTCCGATATGCAGATGCCCCGTCGGGGATGGGGCGAATCGCACGCGTAACGGTTCGGTCGTACTCATCAGGCTTGTTGTTTCCTCAGGGTGTCTTCTTCCTCGGCAGGCTCATGGGCCTGCGTGTCGCCGGTGTCCTCGTCAGCGGGAAGCTCGCCGCGACGCCACAGTCTCACGTAGCTTACAGGGCCGCTCAGGACGAAGGTCCAGGCCACTGCCACCGCCACGATCTCCGTGAAGATCCACACCAGCGGGATCGCCAACACCATGACGACCACGTGCTCCAGGGGACGGCGTTTCAGCAGCGTACTGACGAAGTGGCGGTAGGGTAATCGACTCACCATCAACAACGCCAGTGCCAGCCCCGCAAACGGCAGCACACGCGCGATGAACGCCCCCAGAATGGCCAGCCACTGCGCTTCGTGCGTCACGTATTCATGCAGGAAAATGAGTGCGACGAGCCCTGCCGCCGCGCCCGGCGAGGGAAGGCCGCGAAAGCCCTCGTGCGAGGCCTCCTCCGCCGTGGCTTCCACCGTGAATCGCGCCAGCCGCAACGCCGCACAGCACAGGAAAATGATGCCGATCAGCACCGAGAACTGCCCGAATCGCAACCACACGAACGGCGACGCCCCCGGCGGAAACTCGCGGTGAATCAACGTCACCATCATCAGCGCCGGCGCGAGCCCGAAACTCACCGTGTCCGCCAACGTGTCCAGTTGCTCGCCGAACTTGCTCATGGCCCCGGTCTTGCGCGCGACGCGCCCGTCCAGGGCATCGCAGACCGCCGCGCCGATCAGCAGCCAGAATCCGACAGCGAGGTAGGTCGGGGCGTTGGCTTCGAAGAACTCGCTCATCAGCGTCGCTTTGCTGTCGGGCGCGATCCCCCTGCCGAAGTCGTACATCTCCAGCCCGCAGGCGTAGATGGCGGCGAAGCCGAGTACGAGGTTTCCCAGCGTCAGCAGCGTCGGCAACGTCGGCACGTGCCGCAAGCGCCGCTTCCTGCGCCGTCGCGTCGACTCGGTATTTTCGTGATCGCGTACCGCCTTGAACATGTGAGATAAGCCTATGACTGTGTTGCTGCCGGTTCTTTGGAGGCCACGGCATCACGACGCGCGGCGGTTCGCCGGGCCATGACCGTTTCCGCCCCGCGCACGCGGTCGCCGATCGCCACCGCCGTCTGATAGTTCACGTGGCCCGGCACGATCAGCTCGGTGCGCGAGCCGAACTTGATCAGCCCGATGCGCTGCCCCGCCACCAATCGATCTCCCGGCTTGAGATCACAGACGATCCGCCGGGCGATCAAGCCCGCGATCTGGCGGACAACGATCGGGCCGGTGTGCGGCGGTTCCGGATCGATGATGATCGTGTTGGCCTCGTTCAGCCGGCCGGATTCGGGATTTCGCGCGTCCAGGTACTGCCCCGGCTGGTACCGCACCGCCCGGACCCGGCCGGCGCATGGGCTGCGATTCACGTGCACGTCGAAGACGCTCAGGAAAATGCTGATTCGCGAGGCCGGTCCGGCGATATCCTCATGATCGGCCAGCTTGGCGGTCTCCACCACTTTTCCGTCGGCCGGGGCGACCAGGGCGGCGTCATCGTCCGGGGGCTGGCGGTGCGGATCGCGGAAAAAGGCGATTCCCGCCAGCCAGGCGACACCGAAAATCCCCGCGATCGGCCAGCCGGGCAGGTAGCCCCGCGCCGCCAGTACCAGCGCCGAGACGCACACGCCTCCAAATAGTAGCGTGATGATGGCCATCTCGCGCCGGCCCGCCGGCGCCAACGGTACACGCATGGTCCTGTGGCCTCCCAGTATCCGAATCCTTTTATCGTAGTCGAACCGATTCCGGCGAGCCAGAATTCGCCGATTTCGATCACGCCTCTAGGATGAGTGTGGGCGAATCGCAACTGGACAGGATTCCGAGCACGACGCCCCCGGGCGCGGTGGTCGACTGGGACACGATCATGCCCCGGTTTCATTGCCATCGTGCGGGGTCTCTTGGATAATCACGCTTCGCCTCACGACACGACGGGCCGTGAACCTGACACACACTTGAACACAAAGGAGACGAACCATGAAGCGACAATGGCTGACCGGACTGACGATGGTGACCCTGACGGGCTTGTTAATCACGCTGGCCCCCGATCAGCGGGCCGACGCACACTGCCAGGTGCCCTGCGGGATTTATGACGACTCCGCCCGCATCACGCAGATGATGGAGGACACCGCCACGATCAAGAAAGCAATGCTGAAGATCAACGAGTTGGCGGGGCAACATGAGGCCCAATCGCTCAACCAGTTCTCGCGCTGGGTGAACACGAAGGAAGACCACGCCTCGCGTATCATTACGACCATCTCCGAGTACTTCCTGACGCAGAAGATCAAGGATGTTGCCCCCGGCGAGGACGGCTACCAGGATTACCTCAAGCAACTGGCGGCCCACCACAAGGTCATGCGCGCCGCCATGAAGGCGAAGCAGACGGTCGACCCCGCCAACGCCGAAGCGCTGCACAAGGCCATCGAAGGCATCGCGCCGTACTGGAGCAAACGCGCAGGATCGTAGGCAGACCTATATCCGATATCGCGTCTCTTTAGATCCAGCATGCCGTTCACCCGACCCAACGTGGACGGACGATATCAGCCCCGGGTAAGCTCCGCTTGTGGCCAAAGGCGGGCTTAGCCGGGGTTTCTCATTGACGAGCACTATTCGCCGCGGACCAGATACCGCTCCAGCCAGTCGTGGATGATCGGGCACATGGCGGGGGTTTGTTCGTGCTGGGCGTCAAACCGTTCGATGCGACAGGCGTCGGGACGGTCGAAGAGAGCGTAGAGCGGCTCGATATGATCGCGGATGCGGTCGACGCCTTCGGGCGGCGTGAGCGGATCGCGCGTGCCGTTGAGGCTGAGGCGGGCGCGAGGCACGATCAGCTCGTTGATCTCGTGGGCGGCGAAGTGCTTCAGCAGGCGCGGGACGTAGTAGTAGATGCCGTGGCCGCTGAGGTGGCGGTGATCGATCAGGGCATCGAAGTCGGTCAGGCAGCAGAGGTCGATGCAGCAGCGCACGCGTTCGTCCAGCGCCGCCAGCCACCACGCCTTCGTCGCCCCCATGCTCATGCCGAACGCCCCGAGTCGCGACGCGTCGACCTCCTCGCGCGACGCCAGGACATTCAACGCCTGCCACTCGTCGAACATCATCATGCCGAACAGCACCTGCCCCCGCCACAGCATCGCCTTGAACGTGTCCTCCTCGCCGCGGCGGCCGTCTTCGCGATCGGCCATACGCTCGCCGAAGCACCACGAATCGATCGCCAGGGCAACGATGCCTTGTGATGCCAGCACGGGGGCGAGCGGCTCGAGCACCGGCCGGCCGTGCAGCAGTTCCTCCTTGCCGGTGTCGTAGTTGCCGCCATGCCAGTGGATGTACAGCAGGCCGGGCGCCGGGCGCGGTCGTTCGTCGGGCAGCAGCAGGATGGCGGGCACGGGCTCAATGCCGTTGAGGTCGAGCGTGAGGTGCTCGAGCGTGAAGCCGTCGTGCCGTTCGGTGCGGCGGAGCGTCGCGCGAGGCGTCTCCGCCGGGGGAAGATCGCCGAGAAGCGACCACAACTCGCGCCGCCGTGACGCCTGGTGCGTGGTGAACTGTTCGGGGGTCATGGCAACATCGTACCCGGGCGCGTGCCGGTGGCACAGTCGAGGTTCGGTAGAAGACATGATGGCCGCCGGTGCGGAACGCCCGAGATCGAACTCAGACGAAGCGGGCCAGTCGCCCGGTGAAAGGCGCAAGGCTGGAGTCTGTATCATTTCTTGGCCAGAAGTCCGCGCCGCGCAAAATGACGGGGCGCCCGGCCGCCATAACCGAACGCCCCGCCCGTGCGAAAGATGTATCATTCGAAGCGCGACGTTGCTGTTCCGGGATCGCCGCGCATCATCGACCGCCTCCGATCACGGCTCTTCGGCAAACTCGTACGGGCCCATGTCAACGGTGCCGACGAAGCGCGGCTGCCCGTCGAGATCGGTCGGCGTCGGCTCGGTCGTATTGCCGTCGTCGTCGAGGTCGGTGTGATCGGCGGGCACCCAGCTGTCGAAGCCCGCGTCGATGGCGGGCGAACCGGCTTGCAGGCGGAGATCCCCGTAGTCGTCATCGGCGGTGCCCCATTCGGTGTCCGGCCCGGGCCCCGGCGGTCGAACGAAGAGCGGATCGAGGTCGAGATTGCCCTCGCCGGCGTGTCCGCCCTCGACGATGCTGTGCGTGATTACGGAAGGTGTACTTGGGATCGGTGGATCCACGATCTTGCGATGCCCCCAGAAAATCGAGTTGATCACCGTTGCCGGGGCTGGATCGAATGAATAGATCGCATCACCATAGATTGATCCATTCCCCGCAAACGTGCAATTGATGTATTGATCGGCGTTGACCAAATCTCGAAAGATCGCACCGCCGTACGTTGAACTATTCGCACTGAAGAGGCTGTTCATGAAGCTGAGCGTAGCATAGTCCATTAACACCGCGCCGCCATACTGATTTGAGGCGTTGCCCGAGAATACGGTATTGGTAATGACCCCCAATCCCGAAGAGATTTGAATCGCTCCTGCATTTGATGCGCTATTCCCGGTAAAATGCGATCGTGAGATCATCAGCTCATCCGAACCATTGACACTGATGGCACCACCAGTGCCCCCGCGATTGTCGCTGAATATGCTATCCAGGATTGTGGCTCGACAGTCGTCGAGATACATACCGCCACCCGAGGCTTTCGAATGATTACTGGAGACAACGCATCCGATCATCACCAATTCGCTATCATTGGCTGAAATCGCTGCACCCGAGTGCTGTGAGTGATTATCGATTACTCTGCAATGGAGAAGATTGAGGTTTGCCCTATGGAGGAGCATCGCTGTGGATTTCAGTTCACCATCATTTGATATCCAATGCGCTCCAGTCATGGTCAGACCATCCATGGTGACCGGATACCCAGCCCTGTCGAGCGTGACTACCACCGGACAATTGTCCTCACGGTTATCGTTATCAGGCGTATCATCTCTGAGAACATCACCGCTCAAAATGGACTGATGAACATCGATATCCCGCACATCCGGATCGTCGGCTGCCCAACCAGCATATCCTCCTATCAATGATAGTCCACTGTATATGTGAAATGTTTCTGTGTGTGATCTTTCGCCAGTCTCAGAACGCGTGTGAGAAGCATGGTTATCCCGCTTTCAATCGATGGAGCATCAGGTT
>CAZUAQ010000043.1:0-49292 GCA_964618455.1 uncultured Planctomycetales bacterium
ACCCCCAACCGCCGGTTTTGGAAACCGGTGCTCTGCCAATTGAGCTACGCTCCTGGCGAATTCACCGGACCGCCTCCCATCTGCCGAACACCCGCATCCGCCCTCCAGGGGCCTGCAACGCCTTCGGCCGACCTTCGACCACGACCTACTTCCGCTTGACCTTGTGCGTCGTTCGCTTGCGCAGTCGAGGGCAGTATTTCTTCAATTCAAGCTTCGGCGTGCCGCCCTGCACGTTCACGCTGATGCGATAGTTCAAGTCGCCACATTCCGTGCACTGAAGCCAGACATATTCGCGTTTGGCGGCCTTGGCCATGATTCACCTGCCTCGATCGACCTTGCCACTGCCCAGATATCAGAAGAGGAAGGCCGGCAACGCGCCGGCCTCCTCGGTTTGCTCTCGTGTCACCACGCCCCGGGCGTCTCCCCGGACCGGCGTGAAGGGGCGGAATCCCTGCGACGGACACCACCGGACGATCCCTACTCGATGACCTTCGTGACGACGCCCGAACCCACCGTTCGGCCACCCTCACGCACGGCGAATCGCACGCCTTCCTCCATGGCGATGGGCTTGCCCAACTCCACTTCCAGCTCGACGTTGTCACCCGGCATGCACATTTCCGCGCCTCCGAGCAGGTTCAACGCACCGGTCACGTCCGTCGTCCGGAAGTAGAACTGCGGACGATAGCCACTGAAGAAGGGCGAGTGACGTCCACCCTCCTCCTTGCTCAGGACGTAGACCTGACCCTGGAACTTCGTATGCGGCGTGATCGAGCCGGGCTTGGCCAGCACGTGGCCGCGCTCGAGCGTCTCTTTTTCCACACCACGCAGAAGCAGGCCCACATTGTCACCCGCCTGGCCCGATTCCATGGTCTTGTTGAACATCTCGACACCGGTCACCGTCGTCTTGCGTGTGTCGCCCAGACCGACGATTTCGATCTCCTCGCCGACCTTGATCGTGCCGCGCTCGATACGACCGGTGCCCACCGTGCCGCGGCCCTTGATGCTGAACACGTCTTCGACGGGCATCTGGAACGGCTTGTCGACCTCGCGATCCGGCTCGGGAATGTACGAGTCGATCGCTTCCATCAGTTCCTGAATGCAGGCGGTCGCTTCGGCATCGTCAGGATTGTTGAGCGCATTCACCGCCGCTCCCTTGACGATCGGAATATCATCGCCGGGGAAGTCGTACTTGCTGAGCAGCTCGCGGATTTCCAGCTCGACCAGCTCCAGCAGTTCCGGATCGTCGACCAGGTCCACCTTGTTCAGGAAGACAACGATGGCCGGCACGTTCACCTGGCGCGCCAGCAGGATGTGCTCGCGCGTCTGAGGCATCGGTCCATCGGCGGCCGAGACGACCAGAATCGCACCATCCATCTGGGCGGCACCGGTGATCATGTTCTTGACGTAGTCCGCGTGTCCGGGGCAGTCCACGTGGGCATAGTGGCGGTTGTCCGACTCGTACTCGACGTGCGACGTCGCGATGGTCAGAATCTTCGTGGGGTCGCGGCGGCCTTCCTTCTCTGAAGCCTTGGCGACTTCGTCGTAGGCCTTGAACTTGGCAAGGCCCTTGGCTGCCTGCGTCGCGGTGATCGCCGCCGTCAAGGTGGTCTTCCCGTGGTCAACGTGACCGATGGTGCCCACGTTCACGTGCGGTTTAGTTCGTTCAAACGTCTCCTTGGCCATGAGACCAATTCCTCCACTCTTCGTTTACCGGTGGGACCGGTCTTCGCTCAGAGCTACGCGTTCTCTCGCGAGTTTCCGCTCCGGTGCTACGTGATCTGAATCGATACCGTCCCTACGATCCTTGTCCTCTGCCTCGATACCCTAGCCGTTTTGAAACACGTCTGCACGCCGACTTCCAGGGGGACCCTTTAGGCCCGTGGGGATGAAGTCCTCGGTGACAGCCGCAATGAGAAAAGCTGCTGATGGGGATTGAACCCATGACCTCGTCCTTACCAAGGACGCGCTCTACCACTGAGCTACAGCAGCGGGTTCTTCGGCCCAACGGCAGCTTTGTTCAAGCGTCGCTCAGGCGGTCTCCGGGGCAGGACGGGCCGGATGCCCGGCTTGGATCCGGAAACTTTGCCGAAGCCCGGACAGTATAAGGATTCCCGACACTCTGTCAAACCCGGAATCCCCGTACCGAGGCCCCCCGAGCCAGACTCCTTCGTAGCGTCTCGTGTGCAGGATGCCGCGTTCGGATTCTTCCCCCGTCAGGGCCGCGGATCACATACGTGGGCGTCGCGCTGTATCTCTCACGAATCTATCCCGATCGCCGGCGGGGGTCAACCAGAAGGAGCGCAGCGGACAGGTGCCGAACTCGCAAGATCCCCACATGGGCACGCAGCCGTAAAATCCTTTATCTTAAACATTTACCGCAAATCAAGCCGCCTCCGAGCCTACCGCCAGAAACCCGCAACCCGCCGGATGACCGGCAACCGCATCCCAACTATAATGCGAGCCATGGGAAAAAAAACACGGGCTCCTTTGAAGGATCTTCCCATTATCGGCTGGCGGGAATGGATTGCCCTGCCCGGATTGGGCATTTCGGCGATCAAGGCCAAGATCGATACGGGGGCCCGGACCTCCGCCCTCCACGCCCATGACCTCGAGTATTTCGAGCGGGACGGGATCGAGCACGTTCGATTCACCATCCATCCCTTCCAACGCGACACGAAGACGACCATCCGGACCGAATCCCCACTGGTGGATCAACGCTGGGTCCGCTCGTCGTCGGGGCACAAGATGAAACGCCCCGTCATCCTGACCCCCGTCGGGTTGATGGACCGATCCTGGGAGATCGAGGTGACGCTGACGAATCGGGATGTCATGGGCTTCCGCATGCTGCTCGGACGTCGTGCCATCGCGAGGCGGTTCCTCGTGGCGGTGCATCGGTCGTTCCTCGGCAACAAACGCCCGTCGTCGGCAACCTCCAAGAAAGCGAGATCATCATGAAAATCGCGATCCTGTCGCGCCAGCCCCGATGCTACAGCACCAAGCGACTGCGCGAGGCGGCATCCACGCGCGGGCATTCGGTACGCGTGCTCGACACGCTCCGCTTCGCTGTCACCGTCGAAGAAGAAACGCCCGACCTCTGGCATACGGGCAAACACGTGCCGAGTTTCGACGCGGTGATCCCGCGAATCGGCACGTCGATCACGTTCTACGGTACCGCCGTGGTCCGACAGTTCGAGCAGATGGGCGTGTTCACGCTGAACTCCTCGCATGCCATCTCGGTCTCGCGCGACAAGCTGCGTTCGCTCCAGATTCTGAGTCGCCACGATATCGGCATCCCCATGTCGACCTTCGTTCGCAATAAGGAGGACGTGCTCCCGGCGATCGAAGCGGTAGGCGGCGTCCCGGTCATCATCAAACTGCTCGAAGGGACGCAGGGCATCGGTGTCATTCTGGCCGACAAGGAGAGCATCGCCGCCGCCATCATCGAAACGCTTCAAAGCACGAAACAGAACGTACTGATTCAGAAATTCGTGGCCGAGAGCAAGGGACGCGACGTGCGGGCCCTCGTGGTCGGCAATCGCGTCGTGGCGGCCATGCGGCGACAGGCGGCGGGATCGGAGTTTCGCAGCAACGTACATCGCGGTGGACGAACCGAGTCCCTGGAACTCGATGAAGTTTACGAGCGGACGGCCGTCCGCGCCGCCCACATTATGGGGCTGCGCGTGGCGGGGGTGGACATGCTCGAGTCCGACGAAGGTCCCAAGGTCATGGAGGTCAACTCGTCGCCCGGCCTGGAGGGAATCGAAAAAGCCACCGGTCTGGATATCGCCGGCGAGATCATCGAGCACATCGAGCAGCAGGTGCTCTTCCCGGAGTTCGATATCCGCCAGCGACTGACCCTGAATGCCGGGTACGGCATCGCGGAATTCCCGATCATCAAGGGCTCCTCGCTGGCGGAGAAGACCATCAGCGAATCCGGGTTGCGCGACAGCGATATCCTCGTACTCAGTATCGATCGCAACGGCGTGGTGATTCCGAATCCGCGCGGCTCACGCGAGATCCTCGTGGGTGACAAGCTGCTCTGTTACGGTAAGCTCGTCACGTTGCGAAGCCTCGTGCCCCCGCCGCCGAAGCGACGCCGCCGTAAGAAGACCAAGAAAGCGAGTCGCTGATTCATGCGGGTGGTCATGCCCAGGAGTGCGTATGGGATCTTCCAAGGGATTCACGATCGGCAACACGCGCATTCGCACCGGCGAACGTCGGGACCTCCGCATGGTCGTCAGCCAGCGGTTCAGCGGAGACAGCATCTCGCTGCCCGTCCACGTGATCCGCGCCCGCAAGCCCGGGCCGAAGGTCTTCGTCACGGGGGCGGTGCACGGCGACGAGATCAACGGGATGGGTATCATCCATGATCTTCTCTTCAACGAGCCACTGAACCTGAACCGCGGTACGCTCGTCCTGATCCCCGCCGTCAACATTTTCGGCGTCGAAACCAATGACCGCTACATGCCCGATCGCCGAGACCTGAACCGGTTCTTTCCCGGCTCGGACAGCGGGAGTCTGACCAGCCGCTTTGCCCACAAAATGTTTCACGAGATTCTGACCAAGTGCGATTACGGCATCGACCTGCATACCGCCGCCTCCTCCCGGACGAACTACCCCAACGTCCGCGGCGACATGACTCACCCGGATGTGCGGCGCATCGCCCGGGCCTTCGGCTGTGAACTCATGATCAACGGCAAAGGACCCGAAGGCTCCCTCCGCCGCGAAGTCACCAAGGCCGGCTGCGCCACGATCATCCTGGAGGCGGGCGAACCTCTGAAAATCGAGCCAGGCGTTCTGCAGATCGGAATTCGCGGCGTGCGGAACGTGCTGAAATCGCTGGATATGCTTTCTGGCGTGATGGATCGCCCCGTCTACCAGACGCGCATCGACCGGGCCATCTGGCTGCGCGCCGAGAGTGGCGGCATCATGCGGTTTCATGTTTCCCCGGGCGAGATGGTTCGCACGCAACAACCCATCGCCACGAACGTGAACGTCTTCGGCCAGCAGCAGCACGTCCTCGTCTCCCCCGTGGACGGCATCGTGCTCGGCATGACCACCCTGCCGCTCGTCAAACCCGGAGAACCGGTGTGCCAGATCGCCATTCCCAACCGCTCACTGCAGTACGTGCGCAAGGCACTCAAGGAAGCCGGAAACAACACCCTCTACCACCGGCTGCATGAAGAATTAAGGACGAATATCGCGGTGACCGAACAGGAAAGCGAACCCTCTGCCCCGCCGACGACGGACGATTGATCCCGACGCCTCCCGTCCGTCACCACAAATGCAACGTCACCGGGCCGGTCATCTGCGGCAGCCGCGGACGATAGAACCAGTGGTCGAGCGTCGGCTGCGGGCGATGATGCACCAGGACCTTGAGCGTGTTCTCGCCTGTTTTCAGCTTCCCCGTCACGACGAAGCGATAGCTCGGCCAATGGTCCGTCATGCCCTCGGATCCGTTGAGCATCACCTCGCCATGATTGTGCACTTCGCCAAGATCCAACACCGCCTTCCGTGACGCCTCGTCTTCGGTCAACTGGAACGTGATTTCGTAGATGCGCACATCGGACGGGCCGTACGGATTCTCGGAAAGCGCCCGGATCGAACGACGCCCATTGATCGTCCACTGGCCATCAATGATCTTCGAGATCGCGTCACTCGGTGGAATGACGACGCTCGCTTCGCGGACGACATGCTGTGCCATCTTTCCATCGTTGGTGCGGACGACCAGCAACCGATACTGATCGCTCTCGGCTTTGAGCTTTTTTATCGCCTGGAAAGCTTCACTCGAAAGCTCTTCATCGACCAGCAGAACCACGAGACGAAAGTCCATCTCCGCGAGCGTCGCTACGACTTCACGGACCATCGGGATGAACATTTCGTTCTGGAAACTCAGCGGCTGCTGTTCTTCCGTCGGTCCGTACGGGAACGCCGGAAAAACCATGCCGCCGGTCTGCTTCGCCGCTTCGACCGCCGCCTCGGTCACGCCCTCCATCTCCGGCCCCATGGCGGGCAGCGGCCAGTAGACGATCGGTGCTTTCGCGAATCGATCGATCCACTGATACGGAAGTAATCGATCGTAACGCACCTCGTCCGGATCGAGGTCGCGCTTCGGCCACGTAACATCGAACGGGCCTTTCCCGAAGTCCGGCTGACCGAGCGCTTCGGCGACACGCCTGCCGAGGCCGCCGAGAAACGCTTTCACGCCTTCACGGCCGTAGTGATCGTTGACCCAGATGCGCGGATCACTCCCATAGATGCCGTAGTACTCGCACCGCTGCCGGAAGTGCCATCGCGGCGGAATCACCTCGCCGGCGTGCTTCACGCCCGCAGGCAAGGGCGGCAGCTTGCTCAAATCCACGAGTCCCGGCCGCAGCACGTGGAGCATTGTCGTCTCCCAGGAACCCGCGTGATCCCCGGCGGGGACGCCCTCGGCCAGTTCGTTCTCCGTCACGGAAATGACGCGCATCCCGCCGCGGGCGTTGTACTCTTCAGCGATCTCATGGATCTCACACGGGTAGTGCCCGGACAGGTACACCGCCACCTGGAAGCCCATCGACTCCAGCGTATCGAGCACGTGCCGTGCGCCCTGCTCGTAAAGCGTGCGGTCGATCGTGACCGTCCCGCGCGGATTCTTCTCCGGATCGAACGGCGTCGAGCCGCCCGGGCCGACCCAGTTCACCGGCAGGCAGACGCCCCCGAGATGCGTACTCGCCAGTTGAGCCAGCGACTCGGCCTTGAGCGCGTCGAGACCGACCGCCGACTGCTCACCGTGCCACTCGTTGATCCCGGTGGGGTAATATGCCACCGGGCATTCACGGATCGCCTCCGCCAATTGCTGCGCATTCATCCCGTGATACAGGTGCACGTCATCCCCTCCCATGGCAAGTTCGAGCCCGCCCCATCCGATTGCCAGGCCCATTCCGACAGCAACGATGAATCTTCGCGTCATGCCCCCGCTCCTCTCGCGTGTCGAGATGCCCTCACGACAGGACACCTCGCCTATTGCGGCTTGTTCAACGTGTAGGACCAGTTCAGCCATTCCAGGGCGAGCCGCGTGTCCTCCGGCTCGATGGTCGGCCCGCCCCAGAAGCGGAAACCCGCCGGGGCATCGCGATAGCTCCCCGCGTCGTAGACCACGCCCTCGCTCTCCAGCGTGCCCATCACCTTCTTGCAGAACGCCGCCCGCTCATCCTCGCTCAAGGCACCAAACCAGTCGGCGGTCACTTTCAGACAGATCGACGTGCAACTGCGCAGCTTCGGGTCGGCCACGAGGAAGTCGACCCAATCCTGCGCGTTCACGAACTCCGTGACGGCATCGAGATTGGCGGCGCTGCGGCCGAACAAGGCATCCAGTCCCTTCTTGCCGTGGCACTCGAGGTTCATGCCCCATTTGAGGGCATCGACATAGTCCTCGACCGCCAGCATCGACGGCGTGTTGATCGTCGCGCCTTCGAAAATACCCTTGATGAGTTTGCCGCCCTTGGTCAGCCGGAAGATCTTCGGCAGCGGCCAGGACGGGGTGTAGCTCTCCAGCCGTTCCACCGCGCGGGGCGAGAGCACGAGCATGCCGTGCGCCGCTTCGCTGCCCATGCACTTCTGCCAGGACCACGTCACGACGTCCAACTGTTCCCAAGGTAAGGGCATGGCAAACACGGCGCTGGTCGCATCGCAGATCGACAGTCCCTCCCGATCCGCCGGGGGCGCGAAATCGTCAGGCACTTTCGCGCCGCTCGTCGTTCCGTTCCAGGTGAACAGCACGTCGTGCGACCAGTCGACCTTCGCCAGGTCGGGGATCTCGCCGTACGGCGCCTTCATGACGTTGGCGTCGAGCTTGAGCTGCTTCTGGATGTCGGTCACCCATCCCTCGCCGAAGCTCTCCCACGCCATGACCGTCACCGGCCGCGCGCCGAGCAGACTCCACATCGCGCACTCGTACGCGCCGGTGTCGCTGGCGGGGATGATGCCCACGAGATGCGAATCCGGGATACGGGCGAGCTGGCGGCTCAGGTCGATCGCTTCAGCCAGGCGCGACTTGCCCAGCTTGGACCGGTGCGAGCGCCCGATGACGGCATTCGTCAGCGCGTCGACCGACCAGCCGGGACGCTTGTTCGTCGGACCGGAACTGAAATGCGGGGTCGAGGGTTTCTGATGCGGTTTCTCCACGATGTCTAATCTCCTGAGAAGTCAACCGGGTATCTCGACCCGGGTAGTCAGATGACGGATATCGAGCGGCTTGCGTGGTCAGCCGAGCCAATGGCGAAGGCCTGTCCCGGCGGCGAGCGCTCACCATGTTTCACTGTAGGCGTTCACCCTGATCCCTTCAATACACGATGGGCTTCCCAGGTTTGCCAGTGACGAATCGTCCCCCTATATCACCTCTGGGCATGATAGATTCCACAACGCGAGAGGAGCGCCTGACTATGGCTGACAATGGCTTGCACGACCGGCTGACCGAAGCTGGAGCCACCTTCACGGAAATCGGAAACGTCCCGGTCCCCACGCACTACGGGGATGCGGCGAAGGAATACACCGCCGCCCACGAGTCCGCCGGGCTGGCCGTTCGCCCCTCACGCGGGCTGATCGAGCTGCGCGGCGAGGATCGGGCCTCCTGGCTGAACAACCTGGTCACGAACGCGATCACCACGCTCTCTCCCGGCGAGGGCAACTACGCCTTCGCCTGCAACGTCAAGGGGCGGATCGTCGCGGACTTCAACATGCTCGTCATGGCCGACGCCCTCTGGCTCGACATCGACCGCCGCCTCATCCCCACCGTTCTCGAGCACTTTGAGCGCTACCACATCGTCGAGGACGTCGAGATGCAGGACCGCGGCGACGAGTTCGTTCGTTTCGGCCTGGCCGGACCGAAGGCCAAGGAGATCACCGACGCCCTCGGCGCGACGCATGCCCCCGCCATGGCGCAGCTCAGCCACACCACCGTGCCGCTCTGTCAGAAGCAGCGGCCGTTCGTGCGCCACGATTTCGCGGGAGACTTCGGCGTCGAGCTCTACATCCACATCGACGACGCCACCGAGTGCTGGAACCGCCTGATGGAGATCGGCCAGCCGGTCGGGTTGACGCCCGTCGGCCACCAGGCGCTGGACATGCTTCGGATCGAGGCGGGCCTCCCCGCCAGCGGCGAAGAGATCGACGACGCGGTCCTGCCGGCGGAGACGCAGCAGATCGAACGCGGCATCAGCTACCAGAAGGGCTGCTACCTCGGCCAGGAGGTGGTGGAACGCATGCGGGCGTATGGCGGGTTGGCACGGAAGCTCGTGGGCCTTCGCTTCCCGGCAGAGGCGAAACTGACGGCCGGTGCGACCCTTCAGGTCAGCGGCAGCGACGCCGGGCGGATCACCAGCTTCGCCCCTTCGCCGCGATTGCAGGCCACGGTGGCGTTGGGCTACCTCAAGACCGCCGGGGCCGAGACAGGCACCAAGGTAACGCTCGCCGAAACACCGGATCTCGAGGGCGAGGTCGTCGCGCTACCGATGTAAATCCGAATGACGAGTGATGAATGACGATTAAAGCCTGCCTGCCGTTTTCTCGATAGCGATTCGTGGGTTGCCGAATCCATCATTTCCCTTCACTCCGCCTTGATGTGAATCGGACGCGCGTCGGTGTAGCTCTGCCCGTACATGTCGGTCGTGCGGACTTCCACCATCGTCAGCCCCTCCGGCGGGTTGGGCGGCAGCGTGCCCATCCAGATGTGCTCGGAGTTGACGGGGGCACTCATCTTGAGGCCGGGAGGTGGCGTGTCACTCTGCTCGAGCTTCTGTATCGCGACCTTGTAGGGATCCTTGCGGCTCACACGGACCATCGGAATCCACTCGCTCTCGCCGAGGCGCATATGGACGATGGATTTCTCCGATCCACCGAAGATGTTGGCCAGGACTTCCGTGTCGACAGCCTCCGACGGGCGGACCGTGTAGGGCGCGTAGATGTTCATCTGGAACGCCGCCGGCTGGCTGGCCGCCTTGAACGTGAACTTCGCCGTGTGGCCGTCGAAGGTCACGATGGAGTACCCGTTCGGAGCACCGTCCCGCATCGTCGTGTGCGGAATGCCGCGCTCGTCGGGCGCCCCCTGCCACCAGCTTCCGCACGCCGTCACGTGAATGATATGATGATGCGGCGTCGCGCCCTTCCATCCGTCCTTTTTCGTCAGGAAATGATGCGACTGCGTATGCGTGTGGGCGGACACGGAGAGTGAGTACGGACGATCCTCGATCAGCCGGAACAGCTCTTCCCGATCCCTGCACCCGATCAGCGGAATGTGCATCGTCAGCACGACCAGCTTCTCGTCCGGCACCCGCGCCAAGTCTTTCTTCAACCAGGCCAGTTGCTTCTCTCCGAAAACCCCGTCGTAACCGCGGTTGCCGTCCTTGATCCGCCAGAACACGTTGTCCAGCACGACGAAATGCACCGGCCCGTGATCGAACGAGTAGTAGTTTGGCCCGAAGACGCGCTCGTACGTCTCGTCGGAAAGGACGTCGTTGGGCGCATCGAAGTTGAGGTCGTGATTGCCGATCACGTTGTACCAGGGAATCCCGATCAGCGCCACGGTGCGGTTGTGCTGATCGAAGATGGCAAGGTTGTCGAAGACGATATCGCCGAGCGTCACCCCGAAGTCCGCCTCGACACCGATCAGTTCGCGAATCACATCGTGGGCCATATATTCCAGCTCGGTCTCGTTCCGCGCCTGCGTATCGCCGAAGAAGATCGCGCTGAAAACATCCGGCTCGGCTCGCTTGTGCAGCGGAAAATCGATCGACTCCGGCAGCGGCCCCGTCGGGGCGACACCGGCATACTCCGTCTCGGGCGAGCCCTCGGGCTTGTGCGTGTAGTAGAAGCGCGGCAACTGAAATTCTTCATCCACCGGCGTCATCCAGTTCCGCGGCTTGATGACGAAGAGCGTCGTATCCTCGGTAACCGGAAGCGTGTACCGTCCGTCCTCGTCCGTCGTGACGATCTCCTCCTGGTTGGAGACGCCCACGCCGGCAAGTCCCGGTTCACCGGCATCTCGGGTCCCATTGCGATTGCGATCATCGAAGACCACGCCCGTCGCCGACTCGGCCCTTACGGTCGCCACTCCCGCCATCGCGGTCATTATCACGGTGCAGATCCGTCCGACATTCCTCATGCTCGTGCTCCTGCAGTTTTGTGGGATTGCCCATCAGCCCGTCGTCCGGCGTCTAATTATGCGCATCTACGTTAGCGTCTGATGAAGATGCCGCCACCCCCTTGCTGAATGAGGCTGGATCGCGTTTTCGACGTCGTGCCCCCGCCCCCGTTGCACTGGCGCATGTCGGCGGTATGCTGAAACATCCTGGAAGATACCCCAACTCGCACAGCCACAGGAGTGGATCCCATGACCTTCACCCGCGCTTGTTCCGTGCTCGCCGCCATCCTGATCCTCCCGGCCTTCGGCCTTTCCGCTCTCGGCGCTCCGAATCTGCCCGAGGGCTATCGCCTGGTCTACGAGCAGGATTTCGAGAAGCCCGGGGCCCTGAACGACTTCCGCTACACCGACCCGGTCGCGTGGCGGCATGCTTCGATCGACGGCAATCACGCCCTGGAGCAACATGGGGAAAGCCGCTACAAGCCCGAACATCGCTCGCCCTACAACCTCGCCATCCTCGCCACGCACCAGTTCGAGAGCTTCATCCTCGAAGCGGACCTCCAGCAGACCGGCCGCGAATACAACCACCGTGACATGGTGATCGCCTTCGGTTTCGTCGACCCCTCGAAGTTCTATTACAGCCACCTGGCCACGAGGTCCGACGATACCGCCCACAACATACTGCTCGTCAACGACAAGCCCCGGACGAAGATCTCATCCATGGCCTCGCCCGGCATCGACTGGGGGAAGAAGCAGTGGCGCAAGATCCGCCTGGTGCGCGAGGTGGAATCGGGCCTGATCGAGGTCTACTTCGATGACATGGACAAGCCGGTCATGGCGGCAAAAGACAAGACGTTCACGAAGGGATACATCGGCTTCGGCTCGTTCGACGACAGTGGCATGGTGGACAACGTGAAGATCTGGGCGCCGAAAGCGCACCACAGCTTCGCCACGAAACTGTTCGCCGCCAAGCCTCTGCACGAGATCGAGAAGGAGCCCGACCTCCGCGCCGACGGATTCGTCTCGCTCTTCGACGGCACCACGCTCGAGGGCTGGGAACGCGCCGAGGGCAAGGCATCGGGCAAGATGAAGTACGCGGTCGATGATCACGCAATCGTCGGTACCTGCGTCGTGAAGGAGCCGAATGGATTCCTGCGTACGAAGAAGCTGTATCGCGATTTCATCTTCACCTGCGAGGTGAAGTTCGACGTTCTGGGCAACAGCGGGATCCAGTTCCGTTCGCTGCAGCGGGAGAAGGACGGTCGCGTGTTCGGCTATCAATGCGAAGTGGATCACAGCGAGCGGCGCTACTCCGGCGGCATCTACGACGAGGCCCGCCGCGGCTGGCTTTACCCGTTGTGGGGGGCCATGCATGAAAAGGCTCGGGGCGCCTTTAAGTATGGCGAGTGGAACCGCTTCACCATCCAGGCCCGGGGCCGCCGGTTGCAGACCTGGGTCAACGGTGTTCCGTGTTCCGATTTCACCGATACCGACGGAAAAGCCTTCACGCCTGAGGGCTTCATCGCCCTCCAGGTTCATGGCGGACCGAAGGGTCAGATCCGCTGGCGCCACCTGCGCATCAAATCGATCGACGCCTCGGAAGGTTCATCCAGGCCCAGCGCGAAATCCAAGGAAGGCAGCTGACCATCGCGCTGACGGCGACCGGACACGTACACCTCCGCACCGACGGGCAGGTCTGATTTGAGTCTTTCCGCACTGAAGAAACTGGCGATCCAGAACAATATCCAGGTGGCGTACGAGGATGCGGACAAGAAACGCTATCACGCCTCACCCGAAGCGCTGATGGCGGTGCTGCGGTCGCTGGGGATCCCGATCGAGAACATCGAGGCCGCGAAGGAATTCCACCGCGAAGGCGATCGCCGACGATGGACGGAAGTCGTGCCACCGGTCGTCGTGTGTCGCGGACGACTGCGTATGACGTGGCGCGTGCCGGCATCGTGGATGAATCGCCGCTTCGCGATGACGATCGAATGCGAGGACGGCACCACGCTGCCTACCGAAGGCCGCCTCGCCGATGGCGAAACACTTCGTTCAACCCGGATCGACGGGCAGGAGTTCATCGAGGTACGCCACGTCTTCGGGGCCTCGCTGTCGCATGGTTACCATCAACTCCATGTGGAGATCGGCGATCACCCGCATCACAGCCTGGTCATCTGCGCTCCGACGCGTGTCTTCGATATCTGGACCGGCGATCGGCAGCGAACGTGGGGCGTCTTCCTCCCGCTGTACGCGCTGCACTCCGAGCGGAGCATGGGCATCGGTGATCTGACGGACCTGGAACTGCTGGCCGCCTGGACCGAATCGCAGGGTGGGCACGTCACCGCCACGCTGCCGCTGCTGGCATCGTTCTGGGAGGAATCGGAGGACTTCAGCCCCTATTCCCCGGCCAGTCGCCTGTTCTGGAACGAGTACTATCTCGACGTCGAGCGCCTTGACGGGTTCGCCGAATGCCCAAAGGCCCAGGCGTACTGCCGCTCCCCTGAATCACAGGCCTTTTTGGAAGCGGCACGCGTTTCGACGCAAGTCGATTACCCGGCGCTGGTGACATGGAAGCGCCGGTTGCTGCAACTCCTCGCCGATCATGTTCACGAAGCGATGCCTTCGCAGCGCAAGTCCTGGGACGACTACCGGCGCCACCATCCCGAATCCGACGACTACGCCCGCTTCCGCGCGGCGTGTGCCAGGCAGGGAATGCCCTGGATGAACTGGCCGGCAGAGATGCGTGACGGGGAGCTACCGGATGACGCGCTCGATAGACATATCCATCGTCGGCACCTTTACGTACAGTGGCAGATGAGCAAGCAGTTGGAAGGCATCCGCGCGAAAACGGCGCAGCAGGATGCCTTGTGGTACCTGGATCTGCCCCTGGGCGTGAACCGGGCGGGCTACGACCCATGGCGGCAGCGCGATGCTTTCGCCCTGGAGATGAACGGCGGCGCGCCTCCCGATGCGATGAACGCGCTCGGCCAGAACTGGTGCTTTCCGCCGCTGCATCCGGAGGGGCTGCGCCGGCAGGGATATCGATACCTGATCTCTGTTCTCCGCGAGCAGCTCAAGTACGCCCGACTGCTGCGTATCGACCATGCCGCCTGTCTCCATCGCATGTTCTGGATCCCCGAGGGCATGGACGCGAAGGACGGCACGTATGTCCGCTACCCGGCGGAGGAATGGTACGCCATCCTCGCGCTGGAGACGCATCGCGCGAAGGCGGGAATCGTCGGCGAGGATCTCGGCACCGTCCCGAACTACATCACGCGCGGCCTGCGAAAACACGGCATCCAGAGTATGTACATCCTTCCCTTTGAGACGGACACCGAGAAACCACCACACGTCCGTATCCCCGGAAAGCTGGAACTGGCGGCGTTGAACACGCACGACATGCCGACGTTCGCCGCGTTCTGGGAGGGCGCCGACATCGACCTGCAGGTGCGCCTGGGTTTCATCGAGGAAAACGAGGCGCCGGCGCGACGCAAAGAGCGTGACATGTGGCGAAAGACGGTATTGCGATTCCTGCGCGAACATCACTTCCTGGATCCGGCTGAGGATGACGTGCGAAGCGTGTTCGCCGCCTGCCTGCGGTTCATGGCGGGGACGGATTCGGAACTCGTCCTGGTGAATCTCGAAGATCTCTGGCAGGAACGCAGGTCCCAGAACGTGCCCGGCACTTTCCAGGAGCATCCCAACTGGCGCCCCAAAGCATGCCAGTCACTCGAATCCATTCAAGGGGATGCGGCGCTCTCGCAACTTCTGCGCTGCGTTAATCGGAACACCAAAACCCATAATTGACGACAATAGAATTTTTATTATCTCCTGCCATGAGTGACGGACCACCGCCGGCCAACTTGTCAATCCAGAGCACGCGACTAGGATTTCCTGTTGGAGCAATAAACTCTCCAGCCCCCCTGTTCATTATTCAGGTACTGACACGAGCTTCAGCATGAAGGGACGGCATTGACGTTAACATGCATGAATCTTCGATAGCGACCAGCACACGAGAATCAATTCATCAAGAACAGCAGCTTCCCGAAGAGGGACGGCAGCGCGTCATTATCAGTGGCGTCAAACCGGAGATCGACCACGGTCGCTTCCCGGCGAAGCGGACTGTCGGTGACGACATCCGTATCGAGGCGGATGCCTTCGTGGACGGTCACGACGCGTTACGCGCCGTCGCACTCATGCGATCAGATCCCGGGCAACCGTGGACGGAAGTCCCGATGGCTCCGCTGGTCAACGATCGATGGCGCGGTTCGTTTCCTGCGGAAAAGCAGGGTTGGATAGAATTCACCGTCAAGGCGTGGGTGGATCCGTTCCTGACATGGCTGCGCGACATGCACAAGCGCATCGAAGCGAACAGGGTCGAACGAACGGATCTACTGATCGGCGCTGAATTGATCGAGAAGACGGTGCCCGATGCGCCGGACGAGGAAGGGCAACTGCTCGCCAAGTTCGCCCAGAAACTCCGCAAGAGTCAGTTCGCCACCGTTACCAAAATGCTGACGACGGATGAGCAGCTCCCGCAGCTGATGGAGCGGCTCGGTCCGCGGCGTTACGTGACGACATACGATCGCGTTCTCCGGATCTGGGTGGATCGTGAACGCGCCCGGTTCAGTTCGTGGTACGAGATGTTCCCGCGATCGGCGGGACCTGAAGGCCGGCACGGCACGTTCAAGGATTGCATCGAGCGCTTGCCCTACATTCAGGCCATGGGCTTCGACGTGCTCTATCTGCCGCCGATTCATCCGATCGGCCAGACCAATCGCAAGGGAAAGAACAACGCTCTCCGCGCCGAACCCGACGATGTCGGCAGCCCCTGGGCGATCGGCGGCGAAGTAGGTGGCCACAAGGCAATTCATCCCGACCTGGGCACGCTGGAGGATTTTCACGCACTTGTCAGCCAGGCCAGGGAAGCCGGGATCGAGATCGCCCTGGACATCGCGTATCAATGCTCGCCTGACCATCCTTACGTCAAGGAGCATCCCGAGTGGTTCCGCAGCCGGCCCGACGGCACCATCCAATATGCCGAGAACCCTCCCAAGAAGTACGAAGACATCTATCCCTTCGATTTCGAGACCGAGGCATGGCGTGAACTCTGGATCGAATTGCGAAGCGTGCTGCTGTACTGGATCGAGCAGGGCGTCCGCATCTTCCGCGTGGACAACCCGCACACCAAGGCCTTTCCGTTCTGGGAATGGGCCATCCGCACCGTGCAGGATCAGCATCCGGACACGATTTTTCTTGCCGAAGCGTTCACCCGCCCGAAGGTGATGCTGCGCCTGGCGAAGTTGGGATTCACGCAGTCGTACACGTATTTCGCGTGGCGGAACTCGCGCTACGAACTGATGCAGTACATGGACGACCTGCTCAAGGAGGACGTGCACGACTGCATGCGTCCGAACTTCTGGCCCAACACGCCGGACATCCTGACCGAGCATCTTCAGACCGGCGGTCGCTCCAACTTCGCCGCGCGGCTCATTCTGGCGGGAACGCTGACCGCCAACTACGGCATCTACGGCCCGGCCTTCGAGCTCTGCGAAGCGCAGGCCCGGGAATTCGGGAGCGAGGAATACCTGGATTCCGAGAAGTACCAGATCCGCCAGTGGGATCTGAAATCGCGCCACACGCTTCGCCCGCTGATCACGCGCGTCAATCGCATTCGCCGGGAGAATCCGGCGCTTCAGCGGAATGACACGCTCGTCTTCCATCCGACGGACAACGAGTACATTCTGTGCTACAGCAAGACGCATCCCGACCCGGACAACGTGATCATCTGCATGGTCAATCTCGACCCGCACCACACCCATTCGGCGTGGGTCGACCTGCGGCTCGATGAACTCGGCCTGCCGTACGATCAGCCCTACCAGGTGCACGACCTGGTCTCCGACGCGCGGTACTTCTGGAGCGGGGGGCGGAATTTTATTCAACTGGATCCCCACGCCGTGCCGGGTCATATCCTGCGCGTCCGACGCAAGGTCCACACCGAACACGACTTCGACTACTACCTGTAAAACCGATCGCCCGGGCCCTGTCCAAGCGTGAAAAGGAATCGACTCCAGACAGACGAGAACCATGGCTAAAAAAAAGAAGACACGACGCCCGATCAAGCAAGCCAACTGGCACAAGGATGCCATCATCTACCAGCTCCATGTCCGCGCCTTCCACGACAGTAATGGTGACGGCATCGGAGACTTTCGCGGGCTGTCGCGAAAGATGGACTACCTGGAAGACCTCGGCGTTAACGCCCTGTGGCTGCTGCCCTTCTACGTTTCGCCCCTGCGCGACGACGGCTACGACATCGCCGACTATGTTTCCGTGCACCCGTCCTACGGCACGCTCCGGGACTTCAAAATCTTCCTCGACGAAGCTCACAAGCGCGGTATCCGGGTCATCACCGAGCTGGTGCTCAACCACACGTCCGATCAGCACAAGTGGTTCCAGCGCGCCCGCCAGGCCAAGCCGGGAAGCCGCTACCGGGACTGGTACGTCTGGAGCGATACCCCCGAAAAGTACACCGACGCGCGGATCATCTTTCGCGATTTCGAGCCCTCCAACTGGACATGGGACGCCGAAGCCGGCGCGTACTTCTGGCACCGCTTCTACTCCCATCAGCCGGACCTGAATTTCGAGAGCCCGGCGGTCCGACGCGCGGTCACGAAAGTCATGGACACCTGGTTCGACATGGGCGTGGACGGCCTGCGTCTCGATGCCATTCCGTATCTCTTCGAGCGCGAAGGAACGAGTTGCGAGAATCTGCCGGAGACGCACCAGTTCCTCAAAGACCTCCGGTCCCACACGGATCAGAATCATAAAGACCGCGTCTTTCTGGCTGAAGCCAACCAGTGGCCGGAGGACACCGCCGCCTACTTCGGCGAGGGCAACGAGTGTCACATGGCGTTTCACTTTCCGCTCATGCCGCGCTTGTTCATGGCGCTGCGGCGCGAAGATCGCTTCCCGATCGTGGACATCCTCGAGCAGACCCCGGAGATTCCCGAGAACTGCCAGTGGGCACTCTTCCTTCGCAATCACGACGAACTCACGCTGGAAATGGTGACCGACGCGGAACGCGATTACATGTACCGCACGTACGGACGCGATCCGCGCTGGCGCATCAACCTCGGCATCCGCCGACGACTGGCGCCGCTGCTCGAGAACAGCCGTCGTCGCATCGAGTTGATGACCAGTCTGCTCTTCGCCCTGCCCGGTTCGCCGATCATTTACTACGGCGACGAGATCGGCATGGGCGACAACGTGTATCTCGGTGATCGCAACGGCGTCCGCACGCCCATGCAGTGGAGCTGCGATCGCAACGCCGGATTCTCCCAGGCCGATCCGCAGAGTCTCTACTTCCCGGTCATCACCACACCGGAGTATCACTACGAGACCATCAACGTCGAAACGCAGCAGGGCAACCCGCAGTCGCTGCTCTGGTGGTACAAGCGATTGATCGCCCTGCGGAAGCAGCACAAGGTCCTTGGCCGCGGCTCGCTGCAGTTCCTCCACCCGCAGAACTCCAAGGTGCTCGCCTTTCTCCGCCGGGATGACGACGAAACCATTCTCGTGGTCGCCAACCTCTCCCGCTTCATGCAGCCGGTCGAACTGAGCCTCGGTGCCTTCGAAGATCACACGCCGGTCGAACTCTTCGGCCAGGTGTCGCTGCCGCCGATCGGGGAAGATGACTACCTCATGACGCTCGGGCCGCACTCGATCTACTGGTTCAAGCTTCGCCCGCCGAAAGTGTCCACCGAGTCCGCCGAGGTCGACGCGGATGGCGCCCCTGTCCTGAAATTAGAGGAAACCTGGACGGAGCTTTTCGAGGATGGGGAGAAGGAGAAAATCGAGACCCTCCTGGCGGACTATCTCCCTCGTCAGCGCTGGTTTGGCGGCAAGGGACGCGACGTGCGTCACATTCGCCTGGCCGAAGTGATTGAGATTCCTTATGGCGACAAGCTCGCCCTCATGACACTGATCGAGATGGACTACAAGGAGGGTGACCCGGAAACGTACGTGCTCGCGTTCACCGCCGCGCATGGTGAAGAGGCTACCATCCTCCAGCATGAATCCGAAGTACCCATCTTCGCACAACTGGATTACGGCGAGGACGAAGATCCCGGTGTGCTGTACGACGCGATCGGTGATCCCGATTTTGCGCTGGCGGTGCTGGAATTCATCGGCGGGCGCCGCCGCTTCAAGGGTCAGCAGGGACGACTGGTCAGTCGCTCCACGCAGAAGGTGCGCCAGGTGCTCGACGACCACCAGGAGACGCCGCTTGTCCCGGTCTTGCCGAAGGCGGAGCAGAGCAACAGCTCGATTCTCTATCGCGACGAACAGGGCTACGGCGTGTTCATCCTCAAGTTCTACCGCCGGCTGGATCCTGGCGTGAATCCGGACGTCGAGCTGATCCGGTTCTTGACCAACAAGGCCCGGTTCGAGCACGTCCCCGCTTACAGCGGTGCGTTGGAATTTGAGCCCGAGCGCGACGACCTGATGACGGTGGCCATGCTGCAATCATTCCAACCCAACGAGGGCGACGCCTGGGCCTATACGCTTCAGGAAATCGGCGCGTATTTCGAGCAGGTGTCGGTCAAGAACCCGGAGTTCACGCCCGAGTCCTTTCCCACCGCCGAACCCGATCCGTCGGCCCCGTCAGACGACGACGCTGAAACGGAGACGCCCTCGCTCGCGCAGGAACTGATCGGCGACTACCTGTACATGGCGAAGCTGCTCGGCCAGCGCACTGGTGAGATGCACGTCGCCCTGGCCGGAGACACGAAAGACAAGCAGATGGCGCCTGAACGATTCATGCACTTCCATCGCGACGCACTGCATCATGAGGTGCTCAGTCGCGTGCGCGGAGCGACGCGACTCGTGCAGCGCCGCAAGGCCTCGCTCGCCAAGGAAGTCCAGCCTCTGGCGGAGAAACTGGGCAGCAAGAGCAGTGAGCTTCGTACGCGTTTGAACGAGTTCAAGCAATCGCGCTTCAGCACGAAGCGCACGCGTATTCACGGCGACTATCATCTCGGCCAGGTGCTGTTCACGGGGAAAGATTTTGTCATTATCGATTTTGAGGGCGAGCCCGCCATTCCACTGAGCGAACGGCTGATCAAGCGATCGCCCATGAAGGATGTCGCCGGCATGCTGCGGTCGTTCCATTACGCCGCGCAATCTCCGCTGGTCGGGCATGTGGCAGACCCCGTGGTACGCGACGCGGATCGAACCATGCTCGAGACGGCGGCGGAGTTCTGGTACCGCTGGGTCGGCGCCATGTTCCTGTCCGGGTACCGCGAGGTCGTGGACAAGTCGGATCTGCTTCCGAAAGCCGACCGCGAATTCCAGACACTGCTGGACGCCTATCTGCTCGATAAGGCAGGCTACGAATTGACTTACGAATTGAACAATCGACCCGGCTGGGTCTCGATTCCCCTCAAGGGAATGCTGCAGCTCCTCGAAGGCGACGACTGAGTTCGCCTTCCGCGAGCAGGAAGGAATGATCAACCATGACACGGAGCCAGACACAAACACCGACGCGTGCCACCGGAGCCGAAAGCTCACCGGCCGTCGGCGGCGTCGAGCCCGCCCATGGCTACATCACCGACGACGACCTTCACTTTTTCAACGAAGGAACGCACTATTCGCTTTACGAGAAGCTTGGGGCGCACCCGCTCACGCACGAGGGCCGCGAAGGCACCCGATTCGCCGTGTGGGCGCCCAACGCCGAGCAGGTAACGCTCATCGGCGACTTCAACGGCTGGGATAAATCGAGTCATCCGCTGGCCCCGCGCGGCGGATCCGGCATCTGGGAAGGCTTCGTCCCCGGTGTCAAGCAGGGCACGCAGTACAAGTATCACATCCACTCGCGCGTGGACAATTACCGCGTGGACAAGCCGGATCCTTACGGATTCCTGTACGAGTCCGCGCAGCGCGGCGCGTCCGTGGTGTGGGATCTCGATTACGAATGGTCCGACGCCAACTGGATGGCGGCACGCGGGCAGAAGGGCAAGCTCGACGCCCCGATGAGCGTCTATGAAGTGCATCTTCCCTCGTGGCGGCGCATGCCGGAAGATCTCAATCGCTCGCTCAGCTACCGCGAACTTGCGGATGAGTTGACCGAATATGTCGTGAACATGGGCTACACGCACGTCGAGTTCCTTCCCGTCATGGAGCACCCGTATTACGGTTCGTGGGGCTACCAGACGACGGGTTACTTCGCGCCGACCAGCCGCTTCGGCCCTCCGCAGGACTTCATGGTCCTCGTCGACCGTCTGCACCAGGCCGGTGTGGGCGTCATCCTCGACTGGGCCCCGTCGCACTTCGCCACCGACGAACATGGGCTCGGCTTCTTCGACGGTACTTACCTGTACGAGCATTCCGACCCGCGACTCGGGCGTCATCCGGATTGGGATTCCTACATCTTCAACTACAGCCGCCACGAAGTGCGCGCCTTCCTGATCAGCAGCGCCATGTTCTGGCTGCGCAAGTATCACATCGACGGCCTGCGCGTGGATGCGGTGGCATCGATGCTCTATCTCGATTATTCCCGCAAGGAGGGAGAGTGGATCCCCAACAAGTTCGGCGGCCGCGAGAATCTCGACGCCATCGACTTTCTCCGCAAGCTCAACGAGCAGGCTTACACGGAGCATGCCGACATTCAGACCATCGCCGAGGAATCGACCTCCTGGCCGATGGTCTCCCGGCCGACGTACCTGGGCGGCCTGGGCTTCGGCTACAAGTGGGACATGGGCTGGATGAACGACACGCTGGACTACATGTCGCTGGATCCGGTCTACCGCCAGTATCATCACAACAAGCTGACCTTCCGCCACATGTACGCGTTCAGCGAGAACTTCGCCCTGCCGCTCTCGCATGACGAGGTCGTTCACGGCAAACGCTCGATGCTCGAGAAGATGCCGGGAGATGACTGGCAGAAGTTCGCGAACCTCCGCCTGCTCTACGGCTACATGTTCTCCCAACCGGGCAAGAAGCTGATGTTCATGGGCGACGAGTTCGGCCAGCGCCGCGAATGGAACCACGACACGAGCCTCGACTGGCACCTGCTCGAAGGCCAGTGGCATGAACAGTTACGCACGTGGGTCTCGCACCTGAATCACCTGTACCGCTCCGAACCGGCGATGCATCAGAAGGATTGCGATCCCTCCGGCTTCGACTGGATCGATTGCAACGACGCGCAGAACTGCATATTGGCCTATCAACGCCGGGGCGAATCGGAACAGGACCTGCTCATCTTCGGGTTCAATTTCACGCCCGTCCCGCGGCACAACTACCGCATCGGCGTACCCGAGGACGGCACGTGGCGGGAAATCCTCAACAGCGACGCCAAGGAATACGGTGGAAGCGGGCAGGGGAACATGGGCACACTCGAAGCCACCCCCGTATCCAGCCATTTCCAGCCGACATCGATTAACATCACGTTGCCGCCGCTGGGCATGGTCGTCTTCAAGCATCAGCCCGATGAGTCGGCATAAGCCGTGAAGGTTGACGTCGGATCTCTTGCGCGAGGTCGCCCTGAAGAAAGCAGGTTTCAATGGATGCAGGCATGACCGCCACATACCGCGTCCAGCTGCACGGCGGATGGGACTTCGCCGCCGCAACCGACATCGTTCCCTATCTCCGCGCGCTGGGCGTCAGCCATCTCTATACCTCGCCCTGCCTGCAAGCGATGCCCGGCAGTACACACGGTTACGACGTCGCCGACCCGACCCGCGTCAATGAAGAGTTGGGCGGCGAGGAGGGACACCGGCAGTTGCTCGACATGCTCCAGACCCAGGGACTCGGCTGGGTGCTGGACATCGTGCCGAATCACATGGCCATCGGTCACCCCGCCAACCGCTGGTGGTGGGACGTGCTCAAGCAAGGCTCCACGAGTCGTTACGCCCGGTTCTTCGATATCTACGGGTGGCACGAAACGCCGGGCTCGTTCGAGCCGATCATCCTTCCCGTTCTCGGCGATGAGCGCGAGAAGGTCCTCGCTGCCGGTGATCTCAAGGTCGCCCGTGAGTCTTCCGAATGGGTCGTCTGCTACTACGACCATCGATTCCCGATCGCCCCGGATTCCATCACTCCACAACTCGATCAACGCGACGACTTCGCCGACGCCCTGAACAGCGACCGCACGTTGCTGGAAGCCCTCCTCGAGAAGCAGCACTACCGCCTCGTCTACTGGCGTCGCGCCGCCCGGGAATTGAACTACCGGCGCTTCTTCGACATCAACACGCTGATCGGCGTGCGTGTCGAGGATGAGGAGGTATTTCGTACCACGCATGCCCGCGTGCTCGACTGGATCCGCGAGGGCGCACTCAGCGGCCTGCGTGTCGATCACCCCGACGGCCTGGCTGATCCGCAGGATTACTTCACGCGCTTGCGCGGCATCGCCGGCGACCTGCCCATCTGGGCGGAGAAGATCCTCGAGCCCGGTGAGACGATGCGTGACACCTGGCCGATCCAGGGCACCACCGGCTACGAATTTCTCAACCGGGTCGGCGGGCTGTTCATCGACCCCGACGGCAAGCCCGTTATGACACGCCTGTACCAGCAGTTCACCGGCGAGCAACGGTCGTTCCCCGACATCGTCACTGACAGTAAGCGAATGGTGCTCCGGGACATCCTTCGCGCGGATGTCCGCTACCTGGCCCATCTGCTCAGGCGATCACGGGGACGCTTCGAATCTTGTGAAACGAAATCGATCGAGGCGGCACTCATTGAGATCCTGACACGGTTTCCCGTCTACCGCACATATCTGCAGCCGATTCGGGACACTCTCACGCCGGAAGACCGACGATGCATCGAGCGTGCCCTCAACGACGCGAAGGAGTCACTGGACACGGAACGAAGTGAACTTGTCGATCACATCGGCCGCGAACTCATGGCGTCGCCAGAAGACGGCGAGCCGCTGGTCGAATTCATCCGCCGCTTTCAGCAGCTTTCCGGACCGGCGATGGCCAAGGGTGTCGAGGATACCACGTTCTACCTCTACCATCGCATGGCGGCGTTGAACGAGGTCGGCGGCGATCCCGCCCACTTCGGCACGTCACCACGGGCGTTTCATGAAGCCTGCTTCGAGACACAAGCCCACTGGCCGGAGACGCTGCTGACTACTTCGACGCACGATACCAAGCGCAGCGAGGATGTCCGCGCCCGCCTTGCCGTCCTGTCCGAGATCCCCGATCGGTGGGAGGCGGCGGTCACGCGCTGGGCGGCCTCCAACGCGCGCCACAAGCACAGGGACCTGCCCGATGCCAACGTGGAGTATCTGCTCTACCAAACGCTGGTCGGCGCCTGGCCCATCGATATCGATCGGCTCAGCGCTTACATGGAAAAGGCGGTTCGCGAAGCCAAGCAGCACACGAGCTGGGTCGATACGAACCAAGTGTACGAAGACGCGCTCCACGCCTTCATCCGCGCGATCCTGGACGACAAAGAATTCGTCGACGATCTGAAGCGTTTCGTCGACTTGATCCTCGAACCAGGCCGGATCAACGCGCTCGCCCAGACATTGATCAAGCTGACCGCGCCCGGTGTCCCGGACATCTACCAGGGCACGGAACTCTGGGATCTCAGCCTCGTCGATCCCGACAATCGCCGACCCGTCGATTACGATCTGCGCCGCCGCCTGCTCGCCGAGCTGGATGGCCTGACTACGCGACAGATCCGCGAGCGCATGGACGAAGGGCTTCCCAAGCTCCACGTCATCCGCCAGGCATTGTCGGCTCGACGAACGCTACGATATAGGCTGGACAACTACACGCCGCTTGAAGCCGAAGGCGACTACCGCGATGGCATACTTGCCTTCCAGCGTGGCGAACACCTGCTGACCGTGGTCCCCCGTTTCACGATGAAGCGAAGGGGCGCCTGGGGCGACACGGCCCTCACGCTGCCCCCCGGCGGCTGGGTCAACATGCTCGATGAACACAAGACCTGCCGAGACCGCGTCACCATGGACACTTTCCTTGAGGAATTTCCCGTCGCACTCTTGATCAGGGAGGAGAAGATCGGATGAGTCTGTTTCGTGTCTGGGCCCCGTACGCGCGAACTGTCGAAGTGGATATCGCCGATCATCGTACGCCGATGCGAAAGGAGGAGCGCGGCTGGTGGTCGGTGGAGATTCCCGACGCCGGCCCCGGGACGTACTACGCTTTCTCCGTCGATCACTCGGAACTCCTGCCGGACCCGCGCTCGCCCTGGCAGCCGGACGGCATCCACGGTCGATCGCGCGTCGTCGACCACGAAACCTTTGCATGGACCGACGCAGAGTGGGCGCCGCCATCCCTCGGCGAAGCGATCATCTACGAACTCCACGTCGGCACCTTTACGTCCGCTGGTACGTTCGACGCCGCCATCGCCCAACTCGATCACCTGATCGATCTCGGCGTCACGCATGTGGAACTGCTGCCGGTCAACGAATTCTCCGGCAGCCGCGGCTGGGGCTACGACGGTGTGGATCTCTACGCGCCGCACCACGCCTACGGCGGCCCGGAAGGGCTCAAGCGGTGGGTCAACGCCTGCCACGAGCGCGGCTTGGCCGTGCTGCTCGACGTGGTCTACAACCACCTCGGGCCGGTCGGCAACTACCTCAGCCGCTTCGGTCCCTATTTCACCAACCGATATGGAACGCCCTGGGGCGAGGCACTGAACTTCGACGGCCCCGACAGCGACGAAGTCCGCGCGTTCATGATCGACAACGCCCTCATGTGGCTGCGCGATTATCACTTCGACGGCCTGCGCCTCGACGCCGTGCACGCCATCCTGGACACCTCCGCCGTCCACTTCCTCGAGCAGCTCAGCGAACGCGTCGACCAGCTCGCGACGGAACTGAAGCGCCCGCTGAACCTCATCGCCGAGAGTGATCTCAACAACCCGCGCCTGCTCTGGCCGCGCAACAGCGGGGGATGCGGCATGGACGCCCAGTGGAGCGACGACTTTCACCACGCCCTGCACGCCCTGCTCACGGGTGAGCGCGAAGGGTACTACGCCGACTTCGGCGCCATCGCCCATATCGCCAAGGCGTTGAAGCACGCCTATGTCTTCGATGGTCGTTACTCCGACCACCGCCGCCGAACGCACGGTCGGCCGATCGGCGATCTGTCGGGCCACTGTTTCCTCGGGTATCTGCAGAATCACGACCAGATCGGCAACCGCGCGCGAGGCGACCGTATCGGCCACCAGATCAGCCTGGCTCAGGCGAAGATCGGCGCAACGCTGGTACTGACCGCGCCCTTCGTCCCCATGCTCTTTCAAGGCGAAGAGTGGGCCGCGAGTTCCCCGTTCCAGTACTTCACCGATCATCACGATCCGCAACTTGCCAAGGCGGTACGCGAAGGACGCAGGAGTGAGTTCGCCGCCTTCGGCTGGAACCCGAAGGACATCCCCGACCCCCAGAGTGAACAGACCTTTCAGCGCTCCAAGCTGAACTGGGACGAGCGCCGCGACGGCGCGCACGCCGAGATGCTCGACTGGTATCGGCAACTCATTGCGTTGCGCAGGTCGTGCCCCGACCTGTCCGATGGACGGCTGGACCGGCTCGACGTAAAGTATGACGAGCAGGCGGGCTGGATGGCCGTGATCCGCGGCGGCGTCACGGTTCTCTGCAACCTGGCCAATGCCCCCCAATCGATTTCCCGAAGTGTGGCCGGAGCCGGGGAACCGATCCTGAAGTCGGATCCCACCATCGCCGTCACGGATCAGCACACGGACCTGACGCCCCACGGCGTGGTGATCTTTCAATCAAGTGGCTCGTAACGCCGAATCGCGCCGTCTATCCAACCGCGGGAGACTCTCATCCATGAACGTATGGCCCGGGCGACCTTACCCTCTGGGAGCCACATGGGACGGCGGCGGCGTGAACTTCGCGATCTTTTCCGAGAACGCGACCGGCGTGGAACTCTGCCTGTTCGATGAATCGAAGGAAGACCAACAGGTCGCCCAGATCTGGATGACCGAGCACACCGACCAGGTGTGGCACGTCTATCTCCCCGAAGCACGGCCCGGACTGCTTTACGGCTACCGTGTTCACGGACCTTACGAACCGTCGCACGGGCACCGCTTCAACCCCGCCAAGCTGGTGCTCGACCCCTACGCCAAAGCGATCTCCGGCAGCATCGACTGGAGCGACGCCGCCTTCGGCTACATCATCGGGCACGAAGACGAAGACCTCACGCGCGACACGCGCGACAGTGCTCCGAACATGCCCAAGTCCGTCGTCATCGATTCGGCCTTCAGTTGGGGCGACGACACCCACCCGCGCACCGACTGGCACAAGACCCTGATCTACGAACTGCATGTCAAGGGCTTCACCGCCCGCCACCCCGAGGTGCCCCCGGAGCTGCGCGGTACTTACAGCGGACTGACCTGCCAGAGTGCGCTGGATTACTTCCACCGACTCGGCGTCACCGCCGTGGAACTGATGCCGGTACATCAATTCACCAACGACCGCCACCTCGTCGAATCCGGCCTGACGAACTATTGGGGATACAACTCCATCGGTTACTTCGCCCCGGACGTCCGCTATTCCAGTTCCGGCACGCACGGTCAGCAGGTCGAGGAATTCAAGAGCATGGTCCGCACCCTCCATCGCGAGGGCATCGAGGTCATCCTCGACGTCGTGTACAACCACACCGCCGAGGGCAACCACCTCGGCCCCACACTCTGCTTCCGCGGTATCGACAACGCCGCCTACTACCGCACCAGTCCCGAAGACCGCCGCTACTACGTCGACTACACCGGCTGCGGCAACTCGCTGAACATGATGCACCCCCGCGTCCTGCAGCTCATCATGGACAGTCTGCGGTACTGGGTGCTCGAAATGCACGTGGATGGATTCCGCTTCGATCTGGCCTCCGCCCTGGCGCGCGAACTGCACGACGTGAACAAGCTGGGCGCCTTCTTCGATATCATCCACCAGGATCCGGTGCTGTCGCAGGTCAAACTCATCGCCGAACCGTGGGATCTCGGCGAAGGGGGCTACCAGGTCGGCAACTTCCCCGTGCTCTGGGCCGAATGGAACGGCAAGTACCGCGACACCGTGCGCAGCTACTGGAAGGGCGAGCAGGGCCAGTTGGCGGACATGGCCTATCGCCTCACCGGCAGCAGTGATCTCTACGAGCAGACCAGCCGCCGCCCCTATGCCAGCATCAATTTCGTCACCTCTCACGACGGCTTCACGCTGCGCGACCTGGTCAGCTACAACGAGAAACACAACGAAGCCAACCAGGAAGGCAACCGCGACGGTGAAGATCACAACATCAGCTGGAATTGCGGCGCCGAAGGCCCGACGGATGATCCCGGGATTCGCGAACTTCGCCTCCGCCAGCAACGCAACTTCCTCGCCACGCTGATTCTCTCCCAAGGCGTCCCCCTGCTGAGCAGCGGCGACGAACTGCACCACACACAACAGGGCAACAACAACACCTACTGCCAGGACAATGAGCTTTCCTGGCTCAACTGGGACCTGGATCGCGATGCCCAGGACCTGCTCGCCTTCGCCCGAAAGGCCACGCGCATCTTCCACGCCCGCCCCGTGCTCCGACGAAGAAAGTTCTTCCAGGGCCGGCACATCAGCGGCTCGGATGTCAAGGATCTCCTCTGGCTCCGACCGGACGGCCACGAGATGACGGATGACGACTGGGGTGATCCTGAAATGAAAGCATTCGGTCTGCGGCTCGCCGGGGACGGCATCGACGAGGTCGACCCCAAGGGCAACCGGATCGTCGACGACACCATGCTGCTGCTGCTCAGCGCCGGCGATCAGCCCACGCCCTTCACGCTCCCCCAGGAAAAAGCGTCTCAGCGTTGGGAACTCCTCCTGGATACCCGCGCCCCACGGGGGGAGGTTCGTCAACGCCTCCTGCGCAGCCGGGAGACCTACTCCCTTGTCGCCCGATCGCTCTGCCTGCTTCGACTGCGATGAACCGCCGCCCTGCGCTCCGCCCATAACGCATTATCGGGTGGAGCCGATGGAAATCAGCGCCCGAACCACCTTCCGAGTGGCCGAACCCGCCGGGTCAGTCTATGCTTGAATTAATGAGATTCTGCTATCCTGCTACCGCCATCGGCCTCTGGGCCGTCCTGCTTGCGCCGTCGCTGTGCATCGGCGGATGGTTGGACCATCCCTGCAAGCGTTTGACCGCCTGCACGGGACACTCCGGCGCGGAACAGGGCTGTCCGCCCCATGACGAGCACACCGACGACGAGTCCCATGACCATTCGGAACCCTGTGATCATTCCGAGCGTGGGACGGGCGAGTGCAATCACGAAGAGAATTGCTTCGCCGATCCCTGTGCACAGCTTGTCTGGTCCGGCTCGAAAGAAACGACGCTTCTCACAGCCGAGTTACTCCCCGACCTCCGTATCGCAAGCGTGGAGGACAGCGCTTCCCGAACGCCTGTGATGGATCACCTGCATTTCGGCACCCCGCCCCCCAATGCGCATCACACCCGTGGCCGTCCTTACGCGGATCGCGCCATCCCCCTGCTGATCTGATTCTTCCCATCAACCTGTTCACCGATTCTGATGCGCGGAACGTGATCTTCCCTTGATTCCTGCGCGAATCGGCCCTCATGAGATCAACCACGAGGCGGCCCATGGGTGTCACGCGACCCGTGAGCCGGCCCCTGGAAAAACATCGCGTGGGATCATGAATTCTTCAGGGAAGGATTCGCCATCATGGACTACCGGTTATCGAGCACAGGGCTCATTACGTGCATGATCCTTCTGGGAGGATGCACGACCGTCGACCCCCAGGAGGACTACGCGCGAGCACGCGACCACATTCGCCAGAGCACCGGTCAAGTTAACATCCAGCCACAAGACGGCGCGATCATCGAGACACGCATCTCAGAGTTGCTCCAGTCAGGCCTCACCGCCGACGAGGCAGCCGAGATCTGCCTCCTGAACAACCCCGAGTTTCTGGCCCAGTGGGAGGAAATCGGCATGGCCCGCGCCGATCTCGTCCAAGCGGAGCTTCTTTCGAATCCAACGGTCTCTTTGTCCATCCAGTTTCCGACGTCCGGCGGCCTGCCGAATCTCGAGGCCGCCATCGCCCAGAACATCGCCGACCTGTGGCAGATCCCCGCGCGCCGATCCGCCGCGAAACACGAACTGAACCAGGCAATCCTCAGTCTCGCCCACCGCGCGACGGTACTGGCTGCCGACGCACGCGAGGGCTTCTACCGCGCCGTCGGAACGGCGAACACGTACGACATCGCCAGGGAAAACCGGCAGGTTGCCCGGCGACTGCTCGAGATGGCCCAAGCGCGGCGCGACGCCGGAGCAGGCAGCGAACTCGACGTGAACCTGGCCCGCACGGCGGATCTTGAAGCCGAACTGGTGGTGCAATCCGCCCGTCTCGATCGTGATGAAGACGCACGTCAGTTGGCCCGCCTGCTCGGGCTGACCGACCCGATCAACGAGTATTCGCTGAACGACTCGCTACCCGCCCTCCCTGCCGATGCCTGGGACACCGAACGACTCGTCCAACTCGCGAGTAACCACCGACTTGATATCGACGCCGCGCGGGAAAACGTGTCGCGCACCGCACAAGCCGTGGAAGTCGAGAAGTCCAGGAAATTTAGCATCCTGGAACTGGGAATCGGCTCTGAACGCGACGAACGGCGCGACGGGGTCGTCGCCAATTCGACGAATGCCATCACCGGTCCCAACCTCAGGCTGGAACTCCCGATCTTCGATCAGAACCAGGCCCGGATCGCCAAGGCCGAATTTGCTCACCGGCAGGCGCAGCATCTGCTTGACGCGCTGGAACGCCAGGTCATCCAGGACGTGCGCAGCGCCGCCGACCGCGCGCGGACGGCGACGCAGATGGCCACATTGGCCGATGAACGGTTCGTCCCCCTGGCGCGTGAGAACCACGACCTCTCTCAGGAGTCCTACCGTGCGGGCAAAACGTCCTTGCTCGCCGTGCTGCAAGCGCAACGCTTTCTTCTCGACGCGCGAAAACGCCACATCCTGGCATCGGTCGACGCCGCCATCGCCATGGCGGAGGTCGAACGCGTCGTCGGCCTGCCCGCCGACAGATTCGCCACGTCGGCAGCGCAATACGATTCGAATACCCATGAATCCCAACCCAATGAACATGGAGATCAACCATGACACGTTACTCATGGATCATGATGACCGGCCTTGCGGCGGTGCTGCTTTGCGGATGCGGTCGCGATACGGCCAATGAAGACCCCCACGCCGGTCATGATCACGCGCCCGGGGAACATGGAGACAAAGCCGATCCGCGCAATAGTACTGCCGGCGATGATGCCTCGCGCCGGTATTCAACGGACGAGTGGTGCTTTGCGCATGACGTGCCCGAAGCCGAATGCACGCGTTGCCACCCGGAACTTGTGGACCGCTTCAAGGAAGCCAACGACTGGTGCGGCGGTCACGGCATCCCGGAATCCCAATGCCTGCTGTGCAACCCCGAATTCGAGGTGAAATGGGCGGCAATGCGTCCGGAAGTGCCCGAGCCCTCCCTGTCGGAACGTGAGGCGGGCATCATCGTGGAGCGCCGCGAGAATGCGATGCGCCCCGAGAACGATCCGCTTTGCCGAGTCGAGGACAACCAGATCCGCTTCCTCGATCCCTCGATCGCCACAAAGACGGGCATTCGTGTCGAGCCCGCCACGTCGCGACGGATCACCGCCGAGATCACCTGTCCGGCCGAAGTGAGCTACGACGAAACACAACTCGCCCACATCACTCCCCGCACTCCGGGCGTCATCGTCGACGTCCGGGTCGATCTCGGCGACGCCATCGAGCCTGGACAGGTCCTGGCGGTCATCGACAGCACCACGCTCGGCAAGACCAAGAGCGAATACATCGAGGCCCGCGAATCGCTTCTCATCGCCCAGGCGGACGTGGAGCGTCACAACGTGATTCACGAAGCCATCGCGGAGATGCTCGAGGCGTGCGATGCCCGCACGCCCAGCGAGGAACTTCGCGCGAAATTCGACGACGTCCGCATCGGCGAAGCCAAGAGTCGCCTGCTCACCACCCACGCCCGCCTGGAACTAGCGCGGCAAAGTCACGAGCGGGAGAAGTCACTTTCTGCCAAAGGCATCAGCACGCAGGAAGCCCTGCAGAACGCTGCAAGTCGTCTTGCCGAAGCAGAGGCGGAGTTCGCCGCCACGCATGAAGCGATTGACATCGCCATGGAGGAAGAGCACCTCGATCTCGAGCGCGCTCTTCGCGTCGCCCAGGCGGCGCGCGATGCAGCGCGGCGGCAGCTTCAGATCGTCGGCGTGGGCTCGGCTCAGATTCAGGCACTGGACAATGGCGAGCATGATCAACTGGCCCGCTACGAACTCCGCAGCCCGATCGCGGGCCAGGTGGTCCGTCTGCACGCGGTCGTCGGCGAAATGGCTCCGGCCGAATCCGCCTTGTTCTCCGTGGCCGACCTGTCCTCCATGTGGCTGATGCTCAGCCTCGATGAGCGCGATCTGGCCACCGTCGCCCTGGGGCAGCCGGTGCAATTCGCCGCCGATGGCTGGTCCGGCAGACAATTCCAGGGCACGATCGACTGGCTCAGCAGCGAAGTCGACGATCGAACCCGAACCGTTGAAGCGCGCGTCACACTCCCCAACTCCGAGCGGCGCCTCCGCGCCAACATGTTCGGGACGGCGCGCGTCCTCGTACGCCAGAACGAAGCCATGCTCACCGTCCCCGAACAGGCAATACAGACCGATGGCTGTTGTTCCCTCGTCTTCGTCAAACACACCGACACCCTGTATCGACCGAGAAAAGTCGAACTCGGACTGACGCGCCGAGGCTTCATCGAAGTGCTGGACGGCCTGACCGAGAACGAACCGGTCGTCACGACGGGCAGTTTCCTGTTGAAGACGGAGATTCTCAAGGGAAGCATCGGCGCCGGTTGCTGTGAAGTCGATCCGGGGCGCTGACCCTGTTCATCGCGACTTGCGAAGTATCCATGAAACTCCCTCCTCATCGGAACGGAGCTGAATCAAAAGGCTTTCTCAACGTACGGAGCATCCATGCTCAACGCCATCATCCACTGGTCGATTCAATACCGCTTCCTCGTCATCCTCGGGAGCCTCGGCCTCATTCTGACGGGCGGGATAGCACTGCGCCATCTGCCCGTCGATGCCTTTCCCGACACGACGCCCGTCCAGGTGCAGATCAATACCGTTGCCCCCTCGCTCTCCCCGGAGGAGATCGAGCAGCAGATCACCTTCCCCGTCGAGCAGGCCATCAGTGGACTCCCCGGACTGATCGAAGTGCGGTCGCTCTCGCGCTTCGGGCTGTCGCACGTGACGGTGATCTTCGACGAATCCAGCGACCTCCTGACCTCCCGGCAACTCGTGTCCGAACGACTGACCACGGTGGATCTGCCGGAGGGCATCGCCTCCCCCGCCATGGGGCCGATCGCCACCGGGCTCGGTGAGGTCTTCCACTACGTCGTCACCAGCGACACCCGCAGCCTGACCGAGCTGCGCACCATTCAGGACTGGATCATCAAGCCGCAGCTGCGCAGCGTACCAGGCGTGGCGGAGGTGAACAGTTGGGGAGGCCGCGAAAAGCAGTACCAGGTGGTGGTCTCGCCGGACAAGCTGCTCAAGCACGATCTCAACATGTCGGAAGTCATGGAGGCCCTCGAACGCAACAATCGCAACGTGGGTGGCGGCGTGGTGACCCGCGCGGGCGAATCGCTCCTCGTCCACGGCGTCGGCCTGCTCACGTCGCGCGAAGAAATCATGAATGTCGTCATCCGCGCCGAGGACGGTGTGCCGACTTACATTCACGATGTGGCGGAGGTGGAAGTCGGCTTCGAGATCCGCCGAGGTGCCGTCACGCACGCGGGCGAGGGCGAAGCCGTGCTCGGTCTCGGCTTCATGCTCATGGGCGAAAACACGCACGAGGTCACCCACCGTCTGAAGGAGCGCATGGAGGAGATTCGGCCGACCCTGCCCGAAGACGTCGACGTCGTCATCGTCTACGACCGGACGGAACTGGTCGACCACGTACTCAAGACCGTCCGAAAAAACCTCTTCGAAGGCGCACTCCTGGTCATCGCCGTGCTCTTCATCTTTCTCGGAAATCTGCGGGCCGGCCTGATCGTCGCCTCCGCCATCCCGCTCTCCATGCTTTTCGCCGGCAACATGATGCTCCAGGCCGGCATCGCCGGGTCGCTCATGAGCCTCGGCGCCATCGACTTCGGACTCATCGTCGACAGCTCCGTCATCATGGTCGAAAACAGCATGCGGCGGCTGGCGGGCAATCACGAGGGTCGATCGCGCACCGAGGTCGTCCGCGACGCCGCGATCGAAGTGCGCCGACCGACGATGTTCGGTGAACTCATCATCATGATCGTTTACCTGCCGATCCTTGCCCTCGAAGACATCGAAGGCAAACTGTTCACGCCCATGGCGTTGACGGTCATCTTCGCCCTCACCGGCTCGCTGATTCTCTCGCTGACCCTCGTTCCCGCCCTGGCAAGCCTCATCCTGCCGAAAGAACCGAAGGAGCGCGAACCGCGAGTCATCCGGCTCATCAAGCGCGTCTACACGCCTGTCCTTGACGGCGTCTTACGTCTGCGCTTCGTGATGATCGGTCTGGCTTTGGCCGGGCTGATCGGCGGTGTGATCGGCGCCGCGCGGCTCGGGACTGAGTTCATCCCACGTCTCTCCGAGGAAGCCATCGTCATCAACACCGTCCGACTGGCGGGCGTTTCGATCGACGAATCCATCCGCTATGGCACGCAGCTCGAGCGCCTCCTGCTGGATGAGTTTCCCGATGAGATCAAACACGTCTGGTCGCGCACCGGCACCGCCGAGGTCGCCACCGACCCGATGAGCATCGAACTCACCGACGTTTTCATGACCCTGCACCCGCGCGATCAATGGACCCGGGCGAAAACGCAGGCCGACCTGACCGAGCAGATGCAGAACGCGCTTTCCGGCATGCCCGGCATGCGCACCATCTTCGCCCAGCCGATCGAACTGCGCGTCAACGAGATGATCGCCGGCATCCGCAGCGACGTAGGCGTCAAGATCTTCGGCGATGACTTCGACACGCTGAAGGAGATCGCCGCGGAGGTGGAGCGCGTCCTGAGCACCGTGCCCGGCAACGCCGACCTCTTCACCGAGCAACTCACCGGCCAGCCGGTCCTGCGTGCGAAGCTCAAACAGGATCAGCTCGCGCGCTACGGCATCCCCGCCGACGAAGTGCTCGACTTCGTCGCCGCCATCGGCAACGTGCCCGTGGGCGAAGTCCGCCAGGGACAGGTCCGCTTCCCCCTGACAGTGCGCCTGCCCGATCGTTACCGCCTCGACCCCGAAGCCGTCGCCTACCTCCGCATTCCGACTTCCTCCGGGGCCCGCCTGCCGCTCGCGCGCCTCGCCGACGTCGAGATTACCGAAGGGCCCTCCACCATCAATCGCGAGTGGAGCAAGCGGCGCATCATCGTGCAGAGCAACGTCCGCGATCGGGACGTTGGTTCGTTCGTCAACGAGGTACAGCGGCGCATCGCCGAGGAGGTCGAACTGCCGCCAGGCTACTTTATCCGCTACGGCGGACAGTTCGAACACCTCGAACGCGCCGGTCAGCGGCTGATGATCGTCGTGCCCATGGCCCTTGCGCTGATCTTTCTGTTGCTCTACACAACGTACGGACGGCTCGCGGACTGCATCCGCATCTTCCTCACGCTGCCGCTGTCCGCCGTCGGCGGTATCCTCGCCCTGCACTTGCGCGACATGCCGTTCAGCGTTTCCGCCGGTGTCGGCTTCGTGGCCATGTCCGGCGTCTCGGTGCTGGGGGACATGGTCTTTGTGTCTTACTTGCGATCGCGTCTGGAAGCCGGGATGCCCCTGCGCGAAGCCGTCCGCGATGCCGCTCTCACCCGGCTTCGCCCGGTGCTGATGACCGGCCTGGTCGCGAGCCTCGGCTTCGTCCCCATGGCCCTCAACACCACCGTCGGCGCCGAGGTCCAGCGCCCCCTCGCCACCGTCGTCATCGGCTGCGTCATCACCTCCACATTGCTGACGCTCTTCGTGCTCCCGGTGATGTACACGCTTTTCATGCCCCAGCCGAAGACCTCCGATGACAGGGCAAATGCCTGACGCCGAAATCGCCTGGGTGACACGAGCATGCGGGATATCTCTGATGCGAGACAACGCTCGGATGCTTTCTGATCTTGAAGCGGGAGGGGAGGCTTGATAAGAATTTCCATACAAGTTAGTCGAAATGGGTATTTATCCCCATCGCATTGCCTCCATATTTCTCTACCATGCCATAATGGGTGCCTTGAACAGGATTACCGAGGCGGCGGAGCGGGTGGCATGCCATGTCGAGGTCTGCGACTGTGCGATCACCATCCGCACGCCCCGCGCCTGCCTCTTTGCCGCGACCAACAGCCACGAGCTCAAGGCGGACTTACAGGACCCGACGCAAATGGAAGAGTTGCTCATGGTTCTTCAAGGACCGCTCATTCCCTGTGCCGACTTCGATTGTGCCTACTGCACCGACATGTCATCGTGACCCGTGTATTTGCATAGACGAACCATTTCTCTGTTCATTGTGGGATGTCATTCAAGCCGCACACCCGCTCAGTCCTTCTCCGGCGTGAGGACGAGGTTGTCGCGGTGGATCGCCTCGTCCGGCGAACTGTTGCCCAGCGTGGCGTGGATGGCGTCGGACTTCAACCCCTTGATGCGGGCCATCTCGTCGCTCGAATAGTTCGACACCCCGTGCGCGATCGTGTTCCCCTCGGGCGTCATCACGCGAACGACCTGCCCGCGCTCAAACGCGCCGTCCACCTTGACGATCCCGCGCGGCAGCAGGCTCTTGCCCCGGGCGTGAATGGCGTCCACCGCCCCGGCGTCCACCGTGATCGCCCCGACCGGCCGAACCGCCCCGGCGATCCAGCGATGCTTCGCCTTCCGCTTGCGTGACGCCGGCGCGAAGATCGTCCCCACACGCTTGCCGTCCAGCAGCTTGAGCAGCACGTTCGGCTCGCGCCCGTTGGCGATCACCACCGCCTCGCCCGCCTCGGTCACCCTTCGCGCGGCGCGCAACTTTGCCTCCATGCCGCCGCTGCCCAGTTTCGACCGCTCGTCGTGCACCAGGTCCCGCGCCTGTTCATAATTCTCGACGAGATCCACCCGCGCCCCGTCCCGATCCAACAGGCCGTCCACCACCGTCAGCAGCACCATCAAGTCCGCTTGCAGCAGGTTGGTCACCATGGCGGCGATGGTGTCGTTGTCCGCGAACTTGTCCAGTTCATCCACGGCGATCGTATCGTTCTCGTTGATGACCGGGATCGTCTTCAACCGATGCAGCGCGTCAATCGTATTGCAGATGTTTACGTAACGCGCCCGCTGCTCGAAGTCGGTCCGTGTCACGAGCACCTGCCCGGCATGCAGTCCGTACTTGGCGAACATCCGCTCGTAGATCGCCATCAACGCCGGCTGGCCCACCGCCGCCGCCGCCTGCAGCATCGGCAACGAACGCGGACGCGCTTTCAACCCCGTCCGGCCCATGCCCGCCCCCACCGCGCCGCTGCTCACGAGCGTCACGCGAATGCCCCGCTCGTGCAGCGCCACCATCTGCCGCACGAGCCGGCCGATCAACCGGCTGTCCAGCCGCCCGTCGTCACCGGTCAGCACCGCCGTGCCGACCTTCACGACCACCCGGCGGACCTTGCCCATCCATCGTTTACGCAGCGCCGTGCTTGGCACGATCCACAATCTCCATCAAGGCGTTTAACGTCCGTTCCGTCGCGCCCTGGTTCGCCCGAACCACCTCGCGACCGCGCGTCACCATCTCCTGAGCCCGATGCCCGTTCATCAGCAACGTGTGCACCTCGTCCGCGAGCTTCGTCACCACGTCCGGGTGGTGCAGATCCTCCGCCAGCAGCGCCACCGCCTCGGCCCGCTTCAACTGGCGCACCGGGTCGGCGAAGTTCTCCGTATGCGGCCCGAGAATCATCGGCTTGCCCAGCGCCGCCACCTCCATCATGTCCGATCCCCCCATCTCCGCCAACGTCCGCCCGACGAACACCACGTCCGCCAGCGTGTACGCCTTGCGCAACTCACCCATCGTATCGATCAACAGAACGCTTGATTTCAACGACGCCCCATCCTTCCCGTCAGATCGCTGGCTGCGCCGCACGCACGTGAACCCCTCACTCCCGACGATCGCCGCCACCTCGTCGAAACGCTCCGGCTTCCGCGGCACGAGAATCAATTGCAGCCCCGGATGATCCACAAGCAGGCGCTTGTACGCCTCGAGAATCACGCGCTCCTCGCCCGGGGCGGTGCTGCCGCACACCCACGTTCGCCGCTCGCGCGACCACCCCATCGCCCGGGCCAACTCCTCCGCCCCGGCGATGGCATCACTCTGCGGCGCCGAATCCCATTTCATCGAGCCCGTCACCACGACGCGGTTATCCGGCACGCCCACCGCGCGAAACCGCCGGGCATACTCCTCGTCCTGTGCCCCGACCCACGCCAGGCGCGCAAACATCGGTTTCACCAGCGACCCCAGCAGCTTGAACCACTTCACGCTCTTACCGGCGGTGATGCGCCCGTTCACCACCGCCACGGGAATGCTCCGCCGCGCCGCCTCCGCCGTGAACTGGTACCACACCTCGAGCTCGACCAGCACCACGAGATCCGGAGCGATCCGATCCAGCGCCCGGCCGACCCAGCAACTGAAGTCCAGGGGATAACGGATGACCACGTCATCCGGAAAGACCGCCTTCGCGCGATCGATGCCGGTATCCGTCGTCGACGACACGACGATCTCCCACCCCGGATACCGCTCGCGCCACAGCTCCACCAGCCCCTTGACGGCATTGACTTCCCCCATCGACACCGCATGAAACCAGACGCGCTTCCGCCCGTGCGGCTGCTCCGGCACGTACCCGCGCCGCTGATCCCAGTCGCGACGGTACTTGCCCGTCCTCCACGACTTGACCAGCACGAACGGACTCGCCGCCGCCCCCGCCACCGCATAGACACCATCGACCAGCCACCGGTTCATGCCCGACATCATAACCGCGAGGCAGGCACGCCGCGCGATCCGCTCAGCAAGCCGTTCTTCACGATGGTGAGAAAGAACCGCCCCACTCAATCCATCACGACAACGACCGCAGCCGCTCCTGCCACGAGCCCGCCTTCATGTTGGATGATCCGACCGTCCATACGTAGACGTCCCGGCCGGCCTGCACGCCGACCTTCAGCAGCGGCCGCCCCGCCAGCCGCGTCGGGTGGGCATACAGATAGGTCCACGCTTCCCCGAGATCGTTGGACGTCCCCTCGCCTCCTCCTGCCGGATCCTCGACCACCCGCGCGCGGATCCGGAAGTACTCGCACTCCTCCTTCTCCGCCACTGTGTGCTCGATCCGGTCCGTAATCTTCAGCGCCGCCGGCGCCACCTCCAGCAACGTCCCGCGCACCCAGCCCGCGCCCTCCAGCAACGCCGGATACCGCCCCACGTCGACCAGCACGCCCTCGATGTACCCCGGTCGGTGATGGTGCACGTGCCGTGCGATGGCGTCATGGAACGCGCCACCCGGCTGAAGCGTACCGTAAACAAAGAGAAGCTCGGTGGATGGTGAATTCATGAAATCATCAGACAGGCGAAGTCAATCGGAGCAGCAGGCTGATCACCGTACCGGTCTCATTCTAACCGTTGGCGCTGCCAATGCCATCCCGGTCGCGCCGCGAACCTTCCCCGACGGCATCGGCCAGCACCCGTGAACATTGCTCCACCCTGCCGATCCTGCCATCATGGCACGACAACTCCGATTCACTCACATGCCCGAAGATGCACAGGAGAACACAACATGCCCTCACGAATCCGAACGCTGCTCTTCGCCGTCCTTCTTGGAGGGTCGCCGGCCCACGCCGACGGGATCGACACGCTGCTCGTTATCGAGCCCACCAAACAGTACCCGAGGAACTCCGAGGGCGATATCGTCCGGCTGAAGGATGGTCGGCTCTGCCTGGTCTACACGCGGTTCACCGGGGGCGGCTCCGATCACGCGGCGGCGGATATCGTCACGCGCACCTCCGCCGATGACGGCAAGACCTGGAGCCCGGATCGAATCCTCGTTCCCAACGAGGGCGAGAAGAATGTCATGAGTGCAAGCATCGTTCGCCTCCCCAGCGGTGAACTGCTCCTGTTCTACCTGCGGAAGAACGGACTGGATGATTGTGTTTCCTACGTCCGGCGCTCCAACGATGAAATCGAGACGCTGAGTGAACCCGTCCGCGTCGTACTCGACGACGGCTACCACATCGTGAACAACGATCGAGTCGTCCAGCTCTCCACGGGGCGGCTCGTCGTGCCCACTTCGTCACACTCTTCGCTTCAGGCCAGAGAGAAAAGCTTCACGAAATACGGGCTGCCTCGGGCCTACCTGTCCGACGATGGCGGAAAGACATGGCGTCATGACAAGACGCCGGTGCCCGCTTCGTTAAAACAGGATGTGATGCTTCAGGAACCGGGCGTGGTCGAGCTTAATGACGGGCGCCTGTGGATGTGGATGCGCACCGACACCGGCTTTCAGTACGAGTGCTTCTCCGACGATGGCGGTGAGCATTGGTCCTCCCCGAAGCCCAGTCCGCTCGCATCGCCGCGCAGCCCCGCCACCATCGAGCGCGTTCCCTGGACCGGCGACCTCCTCTGCGTCTGGAACGACCACTCCGGCTGGCACGCCTTTCCCGAAGGCAAACGAACACCGTTCTGCCTCGCGCTCAGCAAGGATGATGGCCGCACCTGGAGCAGGAGCCGCGTCATCGAGGGCGATCCCGACGGGTGGTATTGCTACACGTCGATGACCTTTCTCAAGGACCGTGTCATCCTGGCCTACTGCGCGGGAGACTCTGAAATCGGTGGACTGAACCGGCTGAAGGTCGTGTCGATCACCAGGGATTGGCTGTATCCGAAGGAATAGCCATCAACCCCGATGGCTGCGGTCTCGTCGCGACGTGTTCGAGTCGCCCTCCAAACGGAATCGTGCTAATCTCGTTGTCCCATGACCTCCTCCGCCATTGATCAGGTTGAACTCGAGATCGCCCGTCTGCTGCTCGTCGCCGCCACCGAGCAGATGGGCCACACGCTCGCCCGAACCGGCTACTCCGCCAACATCAAGGAGCGGCGGGACTTCTCCTGTGCCCTGTTCACGCCAGAGGGGGAACTGCTCTGCCAGGCGGCACACGTGCCGGTCCACCTCGGCTCCATGCCCGCCTCCGTGGCCGCCGTCCTGGAGACACTCGAACTGCAGCCGGGCGACGTCGCCCTGCTCAATGACCCTTTCGCCGGTGGTACGCACCTGCCCGACATCACCATGGTCACCCCGGTCTGCGAGGACAACCGCATCGTCGCCCTCGCCTGCAACCGGGCCCATCACGCCGACGTCGGCGGCATGTCCCCCGGCTCGATGCCCACCTCGACCTCCATCTTCCACGAAGGCCTGCGCATTCCCCCGGTCCGCTGGATGGAAGCCGGCGTCGAGAACCGCGGTGTCACCGCCATGCTGCTGGCCAATGTACGTACGCCGGCCGAGCGCCTCGGTGACCTCCGCGCCCAGCAGTCCGCCAACGCCGTCGGCGCGCGGAGCGTTCGAGAGATCCTCGCGACGCACGGCCACACGAAATTCCACGCCATGTGCACCGCCCTGAACGACTACGCCGAACGCATCATGGCGAACAGCATCGCCGCCATCCCCGACGGCACCTGCCACTTCGAAGATGTCATGGACAGTGATGGTGTGAACGACGAACCCGTACCTGTTCGCGTCACCATCACCATCGATGGCAAGCGCGCCACGGTCGACTTCGCCGGCAGCGCGCCCCAGACGGGCGGCTGCATCAACTGCCCGGCGGCGGTGACCCACTCCGCCGTGTATTACGTCTTCTCCGCCCTGGCGGGCGAGCGCTTGCCGCTATCGGCCGGCGCGTATCGTCCCATCGGTGTCCGCCTGCCCGACGACTGCGTGTTGAACGCGCGTTTCCCCGCCGCCGTCGTGGCAGGCAATGTCGAAACGTCGCAGCGTGTGGTCGACGTCGTGCTCGGCGCTTTGGCCCAGGCCATTCCCGAGCGCGTCTGCGCCGCCGGCGCCGGCACCATGAGTTCCCTCTCGCTCGGCGGCGTGAACCCGAAAACCGGCGAGCCATTCACCTATTACGAAACCATGGCCGGCGGCATGGGCGCGCATGCCCATGGCGCGGGTGAGTCCGCCGTGCAGACGCACATGACCAACACGATGAACACGCCGATCGAAGCGCTGGAGATGACCTTCCCTTTGCGCGTCATCCGTTACGCCGTTGCCACCGGTAGCGGTGGAGATGGCACGCACCCCGGCGGAAACGGCCTCACACGCGAAATCGAAGCGCTCGCAGAGATGGACGGCGCGCTGCTCGCCGAGCGCCACCGCTCGCAACCCTGGGGGCTCGCGGGAGGCGCCCCCGGCCGATGCGGCAGCGCCGAGATCATCGATGCACAGGGCCACGCGCGAGCGATCCCCGCCAAGTCCGCGCTGCATCTCCAGCCCGGCGAACGCCTGCGCATCACCACCCCCGGTGGCGGTGGATCCGGACCCTCCGAAGCGCGTTGAATGTGATGACGAGCCCGATTCCCCCATGACCTCGAAGGACTCGATAATCCCGGTATCCCACCAGCTGCCACTTTTCGCCGAATGAAGGGTATATGCCCCCAGAGGGTTTCATCGCGCACATGTCGCCATTGACCCGCACGTGGGCGGCCCCGATGATAACCCGATAAGTCGGAAGAATTCTTCGGAACTCGCACTCCCTCCGGACGTCCAACATGACGGAACACAGGACGGTCAGATCCGGGTCCACCGGCCACGCCATCGACGAAGCCCTGCTCGTCGAGCAGGCGCGGGGTGGAGATATGGCGGCGTTCAGCCGGCTGGTGACCCGCTATCAGGACCGCATCCTGAATACCTGTTGGCGGATGTGCGGGAACCTCGAAGATGCTCAGGATCTCACGCAGGAAGCGTTTCTCAAGGCGCTCGAATCCCTTGGCGGTTTCCGCCGGCAGGCGAATTTTTACACGTGGCTCTACCGCATCGCGATCAACCTGTCGATCACGCACATGCGGAAGCGCAAACGGGCCGTGGTGCTCTCGCTGCACCAGCAGGATGGCACGATGAACCAGGAGGCGTCGGGAGAATCCACGATGCGTGACATTCCCTCGACGCTACCCGATCCGCCCACGCACGTGAGCAGCCGCGAGATCGAGCAACGAGCGGTCGAAGCGCTCGACAGCCTGGATGATGATCATCGCGCGGTCGTGGTGTTGCGCGACCTGGAAGCGATGAACTACGAGGAAATCGCCGCCGTGCTCGAAGTGCCTACGGGCACGGTGAAGTCGCGGCTGCATCGGGCACGACTCGCTCTAAGGGATCAGCTTCGACCGATCGTCTCGGCGGAGCGTCTCTCCCGAGCGACGGGTGCGAAACGAAACACGCCGTCATGATCGCGCGACGGCTTGACGATTGAGGAAATGATGGACTCTCAGCGACGCGAAGAACTCGAATCCCGGTTGTCGGCCTATCTCGATGATGAGCTGACCGCGGAACAGCGCGCCGAGATGGACGCCTTCCTCGCCGGCAATGCCGAGGCGCGGCAACTCCTCGAAGAGCTGCGCGCCACCATCACCGTCATGCAGTCCCTGCCCCGGGCCCGCGCGTCGGATGAACTCATCGATCAGATGCGCGTCCACATGGAAAAACAGGCGCTGCTGGGCGAGCCCGAGCGCGCCGAAGGCGACGGCTCGCGCACGCGCTGGTCCGCAAAACCCTGGGCCGCCGCCGCCATTCTCGCCCTGACCACGACAGCGCTGTACGTCATGTGGCAAGGGGTAGGCCCGGACGAACTCACCACCGTCGGAACCTCCGCCTCTCCTTCGGATTCCGATACGTACGCGCGGCATGAAGAGGAGGGAAGAAACAGAGGACGCCAATTCGACGGCGCGGCGGTGGAGCAAACAGAGCACGCGACCAGGTTCTCCAAGATGGGTAAGTCTGCCACGGAAGCGGATGGGGATGGCCTGGCCGATACCCATGTCGAGAGGTACGAAGGCATGGGCGATCCTGCGTCTTCTCCTCCCTCCAGACTCCGGAAGAACACCGAAGGCCTCGATACGTTCTTCAAAGAAGCCGGCGAGCGCCGATCGGCGCAACGCGCCCCTTCGCTACGGGGGTCGAAGAGCGCGGAGGGCACCCTGCGCGTCGCCGGGAAAGGCGAGGACCTCGCGCAGTCTTTGGAAACTGTTCAGTCGGAGCTGGAATCGATCTCGGAAGAGCTTGAACAATCAGAGCCGGCAGGCCCAGCGTCGGATTCGCACGCCGGGCGACACTTCGGCAAAGGTCATTCGGACGGCATCGCCTCATTCAACGGGAAGGGGGCTTCCCCGTTGTTCGGCATCGTTCATGACGTTCCCGCTTCATCGCCCGATCGCGTCATGGATGCCCTGGCGCGCGTCGACGCCGGAACCTCCGCCTGGATCGCCCTCTCCTTCGCCAGCGAAGACGATCGCACCGCTGCTCAAAAGTCGCTTCATTCGCGTTATCGCGATGCAGATCGGCACGATTGGGTGGGAGACGCCTGCGGTTCAGAGGTTTCCGACACTATCACCGGTGATGAATCAGCACTTCGAAGCGGCTCGCAACCCGAGCCGGCCGTGCAGGAACAGAACATCGTACTGCGATCGAGACAGGCCCGGACGCTCACCGAAACCTACCGCGTCCGGGCTTATGCGGACGATGGCGAATCACCTGACAGTGATGCCATGTCGATACGCCTGGACATGGGTGATGACGATTCTCACAAACAGCGGGAAGTCGAAGGGGACAAACCCCACCAAACGTCACGCGAGTCCGAAGGCCACAGCATCACCAACGGAAGCTTCTCACTCGACACGACCACCACGCAGACCACCGGAACGTTGACCCTTTCCGGTGCGGACCTGGCCCTCAGCCACGCCGCACCGGGATCCGATGCCGCCACGATCGGACGCGAGGAACTCCGACATTGGCTCGGTGCGCTGCCGGCCGGCAAGGTCACCGTGTTTGTCCCTCATCACGCGGCCCCCGGCGTATCGGTAGGCCAGGTCCAAACGGAGACGCCTCAATTCAGCAGTTCCACCGGGATCCGTCAGGCCCCGCCCACCGAACCGGGAGTGGCGAACAGGCTTGACGCTGGAGGCGGCGGATATGGTGGATTTGGCGGCGGGCAACAAGGCCGGACAGATACTTCAGAGACCTTGTATAGTGAGATTCGGCAGGAGGCCGCTCCATCCATCGAAGACCCGGACGCACCCTCCGCCGCGCCGGCGCATGAAATCGCGCGCGTGCAAACCGGCCCAGACGATCCGCAGCAGGAAGCCCAGCATCTCCGGCCACAGGTTGAGCAGCCGCCCCCCAATCAACCTGTCCAGATCGGGGACGACGCGCACAGTTCACTCACGACCCGCCCCACGTCGCCGGCCACCCGCGCCAAGCACTTCGCCGAGACCCAGCCGGCAGCCTATCGACTGTGGCTTTATGTCACCGCCTTGCCTTCACAGAAGACCCATGACCCCGGTCATGCGCCGGCGGACGATACGACCGCCTCACAAGCCATCCAGCCGCCCAACACCACACAACCCCGATAACCCCATGGCCGGGGCAGACGAAGAGCCTGATGGACAATCGATGGAAGAGGGAGAACGCCGCTCAGTGCGTGTCAGTGCGTGACGGAGGCGCCCATGTTCGCGCGGAGCGAATCGCGGAAGGCGGCAAAACGCGCTGGAGGCAGCAGCACGTCGTGATAAACCTGATCCACCGCCTTCTGGTCGAGCCGTTCAAAATCCCGCGGACGAGGTACGATCAATCGGCCGCAGAGGTCCGCCGCCCCCGGGCTGATGAGATAATCCTCCTCGCCGGTCCCGAAGAACATCGGACGATGCCGCGCCCGGGGAAAGCCCCACACCAGCCACTGGTCCTCGGCGTAAGAGGCGAACAGGTTCAGCATCGGCTCGGGCTCCGCCGGTTCGCACTCGCCCAGTAGCGCCAACACGCGCCGCAGGGCCGACGCCACGAGATCAAGATCCTCCCCCATCAGGATGAACGCCGGCCGCCGCCCGGCCCGCGTCACACCCACCGTCACCGGCGACCGCGTCACGCTCTCGATCCAGCTTTCCCCATGTGCCCCGCGCCCTCCGCACAATCCGTTGGCCAGTTCGCGCTCGAAGGGCAACGCCCCCGCCGGGGTCGCCTGAAGGTGCATGTGCTCGGGGATCGACGCCCCGCAGCTCGGACCGTTGTACAACACCGTGAACGCCCCCTCGAGATCGCGCACCAGCGTCAGCATCGGGTACAGCGCCGACTGAACACGCTGCGGCTGATGCGCCGAGGCAATGATCGTGTAGTGCGGCTCGAAGAGCGGGGCGATGTTGCACAACACCAGCCAGTCCCGGCCGTACGCGATCGCATTCTGTTCGTCGGGGAGCTGCGCGTGACACAACGGGCAGGGCCGTGCCATCACCCGGCCGTTGTCCACCGGTGTCGCCACGTTCTTCGTTCGCGACGGATTCATCTGCACCTCGACCCGCAGATGATCCACCTCGAACGTCTTGTACTGCGCCTCCTGAAGCTGCGCGATGTTCTCCGCCAGCCGCGGCCAGCGCTTGCTGTCACTCTTCCACAGGTGGTCGAGCTGCTCGCACAGCGTTCCTGACATGACCAAACGTCGATCCGGTCGCATGGAGGCCTTTCCGTCTCTGGGAGGCTGTACAGGGCGGCGATTCGCCCTGGATGCCACAAAGGGGCTCCTATGCTACCCGCTGACCTGCCCGGTCGCTACCGGTCTGAACTGCTCGACCAGCCTCCCCGCCGCCGATTTCCGACAGGGCTTGTTCGAGCAGCCGATTTGCATTAATCTTCGGCGTTCCGGTCAGCCAGGAGGGCGGAAAGAGGTCGTTCGACGTGGAATCGGATTCACAGAGGGATCCCTGTCGGTGAAGGGGTGGCATCCATGCTGATGATCGATCGACCTGTCAGCCGAACACGACCCGCGTTTCCGTCGGCGAGCTGCTTCGCCGCGGTGCTGCTGATCGTGGCGCTTTCCGCCTTGGCGGTGACCGGATGCGGAGATCGCAAGAAGGAAAAAGTCTCCCGGCTGGGTCCGCGAGACATGCCCTATCTGACCGGTGTGGCGGTGCCCGAAGGCTTCCGCCTCGACGACCAGATGAGCGAGGACTACGAGACGGGCGGCGTCCGCTATGCCCGGCACAACTACACCGGGTCGGCGGACATCCACGCCATCCGAACGTTTTACCGCGAACAGATGCCCCTGCTCGGCTGGAACCGTGTCAGCGATCAGCAGGTTAAGGAACGCATCACGATTCGCTTTGAAAAGCAAAAAGAGGTGTGTACGGTCGAGATCGAGGAGGGCGGACTGGGCAGAACCAAGATTCAGATCATCGTCAAGCCCTTCCACCGGACGCCCACGGAACCTCCACCGCGCAAAATGCCATGAAACAATCCCGACGCCATGAACTGAAGACCAACGAACTCAGCCTCAAGCTGAAGGAACTCTACGAGAAGGCCAACCGCTACTCGACGCATATCCTCGTGGCGGTACTCGCCCTGCTCGTCGTCGTGGTTGCCACCAACTACATGCGCACGAGCCGCCAGTCCGAACTCGAGGAGGCCTCGCGCGAACTTGCCGCCATCCGCCAGCTCGATCCGCAGTCCGAAGAGGATGACGCCCTGGCTCGCGCTCGAAGCGCGGCGGCCAAGTACGGCGATCTCCCGGGCGTCGGGTTTAATGCCCGCGACCTCTACGGGCGTATGGCCTATCAGACGGCGACCCTGCTCAACCCGCTGGACGACAGCGAGGAGGTGGTCAAGCTGCTGAAAGAGGCGGAATCCGTCTATACCGACGCCACCGCCGAACTGGCGGATGAGCCGGTCCATCTCGGCCAGGCGCGCCTGATGCTCGCGAAGGTGAAAGAGTCGCTCCTCATCATGGGCGAGGGCGACAAGGAGGCGGTCCGCGACCTCTACGCGAAGCTTTCCGAAGAGAATTCCACGGTCTTCAAGCCGATCGCCGAGGAAGCCCTGGCCTCGCTGGATGAGCGGCTGATCGAACTGAAATTCGTCGAGCCCGGCTCGCCCGAGACGCAGCCCGCCAAGAATCCGATCCCGCCCGACGAAGACGAAATTCCCGATACTTCCTCCGTCGACATCGATATCAGCGATCTCGACGTCGGCGACATCAATATCAATGATCTCGGCGAGGCCCCCCAGGAATCCCCCGAGGGCGACGAGCCTTTCGACGGAAACGATACCTCATTCGAAATCGGATCCCCCTCGGATCCCGAGCCGTCTCCTGACGATTCGGACGTCGATTCCGAAACCACGCAATAGGCATTCCCTGCGAATTCATCCCACCCGTTGTCGCGATTGAGGGACACCGCGCTCCCATCGCAGCATCCCACGTTGGTGATCGATGTTCGTGTGTTTATAATGAGGCTGTGAGTTGCAAGAGCCTTCCCTGAACACGCGGATCGTGAGGTTTCGACGTGAGTGACACTCTCAACCCGACCCAAGCCACCGTCGATGAGAAACTGGAAAAGATGCAGGAGATCCTGCGCGGCCTCGAACGGGTGGTTGTCGCCTTCTCGGCCGGTGTGGATTCGACCTTTGCCCTGAAGGTCGCCATCGACACCCTCGGCCCGGAGAACGTCGTGGCGGTCACTGCCAAGAGCGACAGCCTCGCCCGCCAGGAATACGAGCAGGCCACCGTCCTCGCCGACCAGTTCGGCGCCGAGCACGTCGTCCTCGAAACCCACGAGATGAACGACCCCAACTACCTCGCCAACCCCGAGAACCGATGCTACTTCTGCAAGTCCGAGCTCTACACCAAGCTCGACGGCTTTCTGAAGGAGCGCGACTTCCGCGCCGTCATCAACGGCATCAACGTCGAAGACTACAGCGACTGGCGACCGGGCATCCAGGCCGCCAACGAGCACGAGGTCATCGCCCCCTGCGCCCAGGCCGGCATGACCAAGGACGACATCCGCGTCCTCAGCGAGCGCATGGGCCTGCCCACGTACGACAAGCCCGCCAGCCCCTGCCTTTCCAGCCGCGTCCCCTACGGCGAAGAGA
>CAZUAQ010000044.1:0-44179 GCA_964618455.1 uncultured Planctomycetales bacterium
GGCAAGCTCGACTTCGGCCCGTGGGAGCAGATCCACTACGCGGAATTCGACGGCCGGCGGCGCAAGCGGGCGCTGATCAAGATCATCGGGGAGTGAGCGTCCCACAGCATGGCAAAACAGCTACCAAGTCAGCAGCGTCGCTTCGGCGCGCATATGTCGATCGCGGGTGGGCTGCACCTGGCGGTGTCTCGCGCGGTGGAGGCCGGGTGCGATGTATTGCAGGTCTTCGTCAAGAATCAGCGTCAGTGGACGGCTGCCCCGCTGTCGGAGGAGGACGTGGCGGAGTGGAAGCGGGCGTGGGCCGAATCGCCGATCGGGGCGGTCGTCGCGCATAACAGTTACCTGGTGAACCTGGCCTCGCCGAAGGCGGAGACGTTTGACAAGTCCATGAACGCCATGCTCGACGAGCTGGAGCGCTGCGAGCAGTTGGGTATCGGTGGGCTGGTCGCCCATCCGGGATCGCATCTCGGCGAAGGTGAAGAGGCGGGACTCCGCAAGATCGCCAAGGCGCTGGACGACATCCACAGGCAGACGCGCGGGTACACCGTCAAGGTGCTGCTGGAGACGACGGCGGGCCAGGGCACGAACCTGGGCCATCGGTTCGAACATCTCGGGCGGATCCTCGATCTCGTGAAAGCCCCGGAGCGGCTGGGTGTCTGCTTTGACACGTGCCACGTTTTCGCCGCCGGGTATGACCTGCAGTCCGAAGAAGGTTACGCCGCTACCATGGATGAACTCGACGCGGCATTCGGCTGCGGGCGGATTGCATGCTTCCACGTGAACGACTCGAAGCACCCGCGCGGATCACGCAAGGACCGCCACGAGCACATCGGTCAGGGGGAACTGGGGCGCAAGCCGTTTCAGCACCTGATCAACGACGCCCGATTTCACGGCATCCCCATGATCCTGGAAACGCCGAAGGGCGAGGACGATCGCGGGCGGGACCACGACAAGCTGATGCTGGCCAAGCTGCGCCGCATGGTGAAGGCAGGCTGAGCTACAGCAATCCCTTGAGATAATCGAGACTGGCGGCGGCCTGCTCGCTGGTGCCGCACTCGACGCTGAGACACAGGTCGCGCGGGGCTTTCTTGCAGGTGGCGATGATGTCCTTCCAGTCGATGACGCCATCGCCGCACGCGCAGCCGACCGGCGTGCCGGTTACCTTGCCGCGTTCGGCATCGCTGTGCTCGACGGAAATATCCTTGGCGTGGACGTGGACCAGCTTGTCAGCGACCTCCGCGAACCACTTGTGCGGATCGGCGCCGGCGAGGTAGGCGTTGCCGGTATCGAAGTTCACACCGATCGCCGGGGAGTCGACCAGCTTGAGCAGCCGTGCCATGCCCTCGGGCGTCTTGCTGTAGATCTGATGCTGCTCCAGGCCGACGCGCATGTTCCGATGCTCCGCCTCGCGCGCGACCTTGGTCAACGTGTACTTTGCAAGCAGGAAATCCGTCTCCTCGTCGGTAAAGTCGGCCTTGACGCCCTCGTCGGTGACGATGATGCCGACACCGAGTTCATGCGTCCATCGCAGTGCCTGCGTGAGGTAACGCACGCCGATGTCGGGCTGGACGACCGGGCAATGGGCGCTGATCGCCGAGCAGGTGACGTTGTGCTTCCGGCAGAGCGCCGCCACGTCCATCGGATCGTCGAACATGGAGACCGTGTGGAAGTACCCGGCCATGCTCATCAGCTCATGGCCGTAATGGACCATCGGTTCGATGTATGCATAGCCCATTTTCGCCGCCTGTTCGACCGCCCAGACAAACGGCTTGTCGTCATGCCGACTGTATTCCAGGTTCAGACCGATCATGACCTTGCCCATGTGTGCCATCCTTTCGACTGCGCCGCCCCGCGAAGACCTGAATACCCGTGAATACCCCTGACCGAACATGCATTATGCCGATGCGGGCGAGATATGCCAAGCAAACGTTGTTCTTTCAAGCCCATCATCCGAACAATGGAGAACACAAATCATCGACACCGCCGGCCGGATGCGGTAAACCAGTCGATGAGCCGTATCGGGAGAATTGTTCCATGGACATTGTCCGACGCGAGATCATTCCGCCGCCACTACCGCCCGCGCGGCTGTGTGACCGCGCGTTCCCGCCCTACCGCCACGTGCCCGGGCTGCATCCGCACCCGACCGCGCATCCGGACGGCCACTCATACGAAGGCGAGCACGCGGAGACGCACGGGGTCGCGCCGCCCACCCTGGAGGACTGGCGGAACAACGAGGAGTATCTCTACGGGATCGATCTCTACAACTACGGCTACTGGTGGGAGGCCCATGAAGCGTGGGAAGCGCTCTGGCAGCTCACCGACAAAGCCGACATGATCGGCCAGTACCTTCAGGGGCTGATCCAGGTGTCCGCCGCGCATCTTCAGCAGCACGTCGGTCGGGTGGATGGCGTGGCGCGGTTGATCATCCGCTCCCGGGCGCATCTGGAAAACGCGTTGGCCCAACTCGAGCCGGAGACGGTCATCATGGGCGTCGCCCTGGCGGGCTTCCTGCACGGAACGCAACGCTATTTCCAGAGGCGGACGGGACACTTTCCGTTTCTCATTCCCGCCTGACCTCCCGGCAAGCGCTCGCGACGGGCGGCGTTCCTGATCATCAGAACGGGGCGTCCTCGTCCGGTGAACTGGACGCGTCCGGGGGTGGATCCTTTTTCGGGGGATCGATCGGGATCTGGTCGTAGTCCGCAGGCGGGCCATAGTCGTCATTGCCGCCGGCGTGAAGGTTGTCGAAACGCGTGTACTGCTGGCTGAAGTGAAGTTTCACGATGCCGGTCGGCCCGTTACGCTGTTTATCGATGATGACTTCGGCTATGCCTCGGATGTCATCCGGGGCATCGTGCTTCTTGTAGTACTCCTCCCGGTGCAGCAGCATGATGACATCGGCGTCCTGCTCGATGGCCCCGGACTCGCGCAAATCGCTCATACGCGGCCGGTTGTCGGTGCGTCCCTCGGGATTGCGGTTCAACTGGGCAAGGACGACGACGGGGATATCCAGTTCCCTCGCCAGGGCCTTCAGGCCGCGGCTGATTTCCGAGACTTCCTGCTGGCGGCTTTCGCTGCGGCCCGGGCTGTGCATGAGCTGGAGGTAATCGATGAAGATGACCTTGGCATCGTGACGCATCACCATCCGCCGGGCCTTGGCGCGCAGCTCGAGAACGCTCATGCCCGGGGTATCGTCGACGAACATGGGGGAATGATGCAGTTCATCCACGACCATGTTGAGCTTGACCATATCCTGATCGTTGACCATGCCGCGGCGGACTCGATGGGAATCCACCCGGGCCCGGGAGCAGAGGAGTCGCTGCACGACGGCCTGCTTGCTCATTTCCATGGAAAAGAAGGCACATGGGATCTGGTTGACCGCCACGTGCTCGGCGACGGTGAGCCCGAAGGCGGTCTTTCCCATGCTCGGGCGGGCCGCCACGATGATCATCTCGCCCTTCTGCAGTCCGCTGAGATACCCGTCGAGTTCGAGAAAGCCGGTCGGCACACCCGTGATGAATGAGCCGTCGCGCGACTCGAGCTGGCGGTAGATCTCTTCGAGGTAGGCCTTGATCGGCTCGATCTGTTCGCTGATGCGCTGATCGGTCACGTTAAAGAGCAGGTGCTCGGCGCGGTCGAGGATTTCCGTGGCATCCTCGTGGTGCTGGTGTGCCTCGTCACTGATCTTGTGGGCGGCACCGATGAGTTCGCGAAGCAGGGCTTTGTCGCGGACGAGTTCCGCGTAGCGTGTGGCGTTGTGATAACTGGGAACGGACTCGGCGAGATGAACGAGATAGTCGACGCCGCCGACCTCGTCGAGCATCGAGCGGCGGGACAACTCGTTTCGCACGGTCACCATGTCGACGGGTTCATCCCGATCGTACATGTCGACCAGCACTTCGAAGAGCCGCCGGTGGTTCGGGCGATAGAAGCGCTCCGTTTCGTCGCGGTGGATGATGGGCAGCACATCGCCGATGACGTCCCGCTCGAGGAGCATCGAGCCGAGCAGACTCATCTCGGCTTCGATATCCTGAGGTGGAACGCGATCCGGGGCGATTCGCGGAAGATCAGAGGTCCGGGTCGAGGGCGTCGATCCCACCGGCTCCTGTGCCATATCGTCTTGCCTCCCTGCGTTCTTCTTCTTCCATGCGTTCATCCTGCATGGCTTCGGCCGTTTCCTCTTCCTCGATCTCGCTTCCGGCTTCGCGCACGACCCACACCTTGACCTCGACCGTCAGATCATCGGCAAAGACGACCGGAACGGTGATGGTGTCGAGTTGCTTGATGGGCTCGCGAAGCTGCACCTGCTTGGCTTCGACGGTATGTCCTTCGTCGCGCAGGGCCGCCGAGATCTCGCGTGCCCCCACGGAACCGTACAGATGCCCTTCCGGATTGCAGGCGGCGGCGATGGTCACCTCGACATCGCGAAGCTTCGTCGCCAGCGTCTCCAATTCCTCGCGGCGCTGCCTGCGCTGCTCCTCGGCGATCCGCTTGTCCTCTTCGATGGCCTTCATGTTGGCCTGCGTCGGAAGCACACCCAGGTGCTGCGGAATCAGATAGTTCCGGGCGTAGCCCTCCCGCACCTCCACCACGTCGCCGGCCAGGCCGACCTTCGGAATATCGCGCCTCAACAAGAGTTTCATCCAGGCACCTCATACTTTCGTAGTCTAATCTTCGCGGCCTTTCGATACAGCCTCGAATTCAAGGTTTTCTTCGTTCGTCTGTGAATACCGCACTTGTCCAGAACCGCTTCGCACGGGCAAGCGTTCACAACGTCATGATTCACGGATGCTAGGGACCGTCCGGACCGTTCATCGCATCCCTCGTCCACTTGATCCACATTCCGGTCCACGCGCCTCGCCCTGACGGCCGCAGCCGGGAACCCGACTCCCTTCAAACTCAAAACGGAATATCGTCATCGGACGGCGCCGGAGGTCCGTCGTCGTATCCATCGGAACCGACGTTGGATTCACTCCCCCCGCGAGCACCACCACGGGCGCCTCCTCCGTCGCGGCCGCCTGCGCCGCCACCGAGGAAGGTGAAATTCTCCACGACCACGTCCAGCTTATTGCGATTCTGCCCTTCCTTGTTCGTCCACTGCCGGAGCCGCAGCCGCCCTTCGACGAGGATCGACTGCCCCTTGCTCATGTACTGGTTGATGGTTTCCGCCTGGCGGCCGAACGCGTTGACGTCCACGAAGCAGACGTCCTCTTTCATGTTGCCCTCGCGATCACGCCATTTGCGGTTCATCGCCAACCCGAACTCGACCACGGCGGTGTTGCTCGGCGTGTACGACAACTGGGGATCCCGTGTCAGATTGCCGGCAATGATCACTCGATTGAAACTGGCAGCCATGCAAGCCTCCTGTTCAACGCGGTTCCGAGACTCCTATCCTGCTCGCCGAATATGGATCAGGCCGTGGCTTCGGAGCTTTCCTGGGCGGGCTCGCTGTCCTTCCGACCCTCTTCGCCCCGCGGCCCGCGTTCGGATCGGTCGCGATCGCCCCGGTCACGGTCGCCCCGGTCACGGTCGCCCCGGTCACGGTCGCCCCGGTCACGGTCGCCCCGGTCACGATCGCCCCGGTCACGGTCGCCCCGGTCACGATCACCACGGTCGCGATCACGATCGCGGGGGCCACGGTCATGGTCCCGCCTCGGCGGACCTTCGTCCTGGGCCGCCGGCCGCGCCGCGATCTCCTTCATCTCCTCTTCCGAGAGATGATCCACCTTCAGCACCATCGCCCGCAGAATCATCTCCGACAGACGGCAATCGCCTTCCAGCTTCGTGATGACCTCGGGGTCGGCTTCGAAGTAGCAGAGCACGTAGATGCCACGCTTGCGTCCCTTGATCTCGTATGCCAGGCGACGCTCGTCCCACTTGTGGATGAGAATCAGCTTGGCGTTGGCGCGCTCCAGCAGGCGGTTGACCTCGCCCTGGATCGCATCCCACTCCGTCGTCGCCATGGGATCGAATAGAAACATTGCTTCGTATTTTCTCAAGGCTGCGTACCTCCATTAGGTTCGCGATGAGCAGATCGCCCGTGTTTTTCAGGTTTCCTCACTCACGTCCGTTCGATTGAATTCGTTCATGGCCTGTTCCACACCGTCGGTGATCCAACGTTCCACAGCATCCGCCGCCAACGCAACCACCCGGTCGACCACCTCTTCTTCTTCCGGGGCGAACGCGCCGAGCACGTGCCCGACCATCCTGGCGCCGCGCTGCTCACCGATCCCGATGCGCAGGCGGGCAAACTCGACCGTGCCCAGCAGGCGGATGATGTCCGACAGGCCGTTGTGCCCTCCCGCCGAGCCCTTCATGCGTATCCGAAGCCTGCCCAGTGGCAACGCCATGTCGTCCGTCACAACCAGCAATTCCTCGAGCGGCAGCTTGTGGAACGCCATTGCCTCCTGGATCGCTCGGCCGCTTCGATTCATGTAGGTCTGCGGCTCGAGGAGCAGGGTCTTCTCGTCCCGAATCCGTCCGTCACCCGACAGGCTGGCGAACTTCCTTCGACGGATCTCGATACTCCACCGACGTGCGAGCAGCTCAATGACCCGGAAGCCCACGTTGTGGCGGGTCTTTTCGTATTCCTTGCCCGGATTACCGAGTCCAACCACCAGCTTCATCGTCTTGACTCACGCTCCGGGCCGCGCGCTCCGCACAAGAGGACTCACTAGGAGTCCCCCTCCTCCTCTTCCTTGGTCTTGCGTCCGATGATCTCGGGACCGGCCTCTTCGCCTTCTTCGCCTTCAACCTCTTCCTCGACCTCGGCGGCCTTGGCCTGGACGGAGCAGACGAGGGTGTCTTCCGATGTCACCGCGGTCACGTCGGGCGGCAGCTTGAGATCGCTCACATACAGCGAATCGCCGATGTTCAATCCGTCGATCACGACGCGAATGCTCTCGGGAATATCGCTGACTTTGCATTCGATCTCGACATCCACGAGATGCTGATCGAGCATGCCGCCTTCATTGATACCGATCGGCGTCCCCTTGTATTCGAGGGGAACACTGATTTCGACACGCTCACTGAGATCCACCAGGGTGAAGTCCACATGAACCGGCTCGGCACTGATGGGGTCCAACTGCACGTCCTTGATCAGCACCTGCTTGTCCGCCCCGCTGACCGAAAGCTCCAGCACGTGGGCGCCCTGGTCGACCATGAAGCTCAGTTCGCGCTGGGAAACGGCGATCGCTTCGGGTTGTTCGCCATGGCCGTAGATAATGCCGGGCAGCTTGCCTTCGCGCCGCAGACGGCGTGCTGCGCGCGTGCCCCCGGACTCCCGCTTCTCTGCTGCAAGTTTCTGAATATCCATCGTGGGTATACTCCTCTGAATGACCGCGAGGTCAGCCCTGGCCTCCCGTACTGCGCGACTTGCCGCCCTCGGAAGCCTCGCGGGGAGCAAACAGTGCGCTGACCGATTGATTCAGGTGAATCCGGCGGATGGCTTCTCCGAGCAGCCGTGCCACCGACAGTACTTTCACGTTACCGAGTGTGCGCGTGACCTCATCCCGCATGGGGATGGTATTGGTCACGATGATCTGATCGATGTCGGCCTTGGCGAGCCGCTCGAGGGCCTGACCGGCGAAGACCGGATGCGTGGCCGCCAGAATGAAACTCTTCGCCCCGTGATCGCGCAGGATACGGATCGCTTCCGTGGCGGTCCCCGCCGTGGTGATCATGTCGTCGAACACCAGCACCTGCTTGCCCTCGACACTGCCGATCACGCGCGTCGCCACCGTCTTCGATCCGCTCTGGCGGCGCTTGTCAATCACCGCCAGATCCTTCCCCAGGAGCGAGGCGTAGGCGTTGGCCGTCTTGACGTTGCCCACGTCCGGGGACACCACGACGCAGTCGCTGAGCTTCAGATCCGCGATGTACTCCGAGATGACCGGCGTCGCCGAAAGATGATCCACCGGCAGGTCGAAGAAGCCCTGAATCTGTTCCGCGTGCAGGTCCATGGCCAGCACGCGGTGCGCCCCCGCCTGGCTGATCAGGTTGGCCACCAGCTTGGCGGTAATTGGCGTACGGCCTTCCGCCTTGCGATCCTGTCGGGCGTAGCCGAAGTAGGGAATCACTGCCGTGATCCGCCTCGCCGAGGCCCGACGCAGGCAGTCGATGAAGATCAGCAACTCCATCAGGTTTTCGTTTACCGGCGGACAGGTGGACTGCACGACGTAGCAATCCCGCCCGCGGACATCGTCATCGAGCTTGATGATCGTCTCGCCATCCGGAAAGCTGCCGACATTGGCAAGGCCGGCGCGAATGTCGAGCACCCGCGCGATCTCGTTCACGAGGTCAGGGCAACTCGTGCCGCCGAAGACTTTCAGCCCCGCGTTCCCGAGGGAGTTGACGAAATCCGGCTGGGGATCATTCATGAACCACCGTCCCGACTGGCGTCGCTTCCGTTGCGAACAACGCTTCCGTGCGCGATCTGAGCGTCGTCCTTGACCTCCAGCGGCGCCACGAGGATGGAGCCGTTGCCGATGTACGTGCCCTTACCCACCACGGCCTCGTGAATCTGCTCGCCGTCGAAATTGGCGAACAGGGTCCCGGCGCCGACGTTCACGCCCTCGCCGATCCGGGCGTCACCGATATAACTGAGGTGCCGGGCACGGGTCCCGTCGCCCAGCGTCGAATTCTTCAATTCCGTGAAGACCCCCACGACGACATCGTCGCCCAGGACCGTGCCTTCGCGCAGGTAGGCAAAGGGGCCGACGCTGCAGTTCCGACCGATGCCCACCCGGCCGTGAATGTACGTAAACGGGTGGATGATCGAATCCTGGCCGATCCTGGCGCGGGCATCGATCCACGTGTTGGGTGGATCAACGATCGTCACCCCCGACGCCATCAGTTCGCGCTGGATGCGATTCTGCATGACGCGGCTCACCTCGGCGAGATGCTGCCGGCTGTTGATGCCCATGGCATCCTCGGCGGCGACGGCGGTAATCGCCATGGCCCGGCGTCCCGCCTGCACGAGGATCTTGAGTGCGTCCGTGATATAGTACTCGCCCTTGACGTTGTCCGGGCGGACCTGGTCCATGGCTTCAAAGAGCCGTTGCTTCTCGAAGCAGTAGTAGCTCGGATTGATTTCCCGAATCTTTCGCTGCTCGTCGGTGCAGTCGCTCTCCTCGATGATCCCCTGAAGGTTGCCGAACTCGTCGCGGATGATTCGTCCGTATCCCGCAGGATTCTCGAGTACCGCCGTCGCCAGCGTCACCGCGGAATGCTCCTTTTCATGACGCTCCAGGAGAAGTTCCAGAGTTTCGGCCCGCAGAAGAGGCATATCCCCGGCGATCACCACCACGTTGCCGTCGAAATCCTCAAGGGCCTCGCGGCACACCATGGCGGCGTGACCGGTGCCCTTCTGTTCGGCCTGCTCGACCCAGGTGATGCCCGGCTCATCCTTGAACGTCTCGATGACGTCATCCTTCCGATAGCCCACCACGACGCACATCCGATGGATGTTCGCCGCACGACAAGCATCGAGAACGTATGCCAGCATGGGCCGCCCGCACACCTGGTGCAGCACCTTGGGCATGTCGGTCACCATGCGGGTGGATTTCCCCGCAGCCAGGATGATGGCGGCTCGCTCCTTGGCCATGCTCACTCCTTACACTTCTCCAGACCTTTCGATCATCACGGCAAGATTCCGTCCCAGCCTCTGGAGGCGAGTCGCTCCCGGCGGCCGTCAGACAGACAATTCATCTACCCGGCCTGGACTCGAACCAGGAATGCCAGGACCAAAACCTGGTGTGTTACCAATTACACCACCGGGTAATCGCTCCGCCGTCACGGGCACCGGCGGCGTTTCTGACAACGTTATCTTCGTACTGGATCCGATCTTGGGGAACGGACGCAGCGCTTATGCTGGACCACGCACGAGGCTTGAGCTTCCTGCTGCGTGTCGGAAGCCCACCACTCGTCACCGAGTTGCCCCAGGGGGCGTGGCGGTCGCTCTGACAATGCGACGAATGGCGTACTATAACCAGAAGGCCCAAAGCAAGTCAATGAGGTCTGCCTCACCGGCCACAATTGCGGACAATAAAAAAACGAATACGGAATAGTATTTACAGGTTTACTCCTATCCCCGATCTGTTAGGATGACCTGAACATACACTTTCACTTTACGAATTTCCGGTAGCACTTTAGAGGATTGCCCATGCCCGACCGACTCCCCTTCCAGATCTTTCCGCTTCGGACGGGTACGTGTCGCCTGGGTGAAAACCACGTCCTCGGGGATGAGTTCAGTGACGAGAATCGCATCGAGTTCGCCCTCTATGCCTTCCTCGTGGATGGGGGGCCCGGTCGGCGTGCCCTGATCGATCTCGGGCCCGTCGGACTGGACTACCTGAACAGCATGTTTCGCAGGTACAGTCTTTTCAGGGATATTGAAGGCACTCCCGATGATATCCGCCAACCGGATGGAAACGTCTTCGACTGGCTCGATCGTCTCGAACTTCAACCGGAGGACATCAATCATCTCATCCTCACGCACTTTCATGCGGACCATCACGGCCTGACCACCGGCAAGGATGGCGGCGCGTTGATGGGCTTCCCGAAAGCGACGATTCATGTGTCGCGTGTCGGCTGGGAGGACAATCTCGCCAAGCGAACGGAGGATGGTCAATGGGCCAGCTACGTGGACTTCGGCCTCTCGGACTTTCTGCTTGAAGCTGAGCAGGAAGGTCGCGTGCGGTTCCACGATGACGACGAAGTTATGCCGGGCCTCGACATCATCCAGCTTGGAGGCCATGCCCCCTGCAGCCAGGGCGTGATCGTGCAGACCTCGGTGGCTCCCGCCATCGTCACCAGCGATGAGATCTACCGGTACGATCTCCTCGAGCGCGCCATCATGGCCCGCATCAGCACCACGCCGGAAAAGCTCAAGGCGGCGACACACCGACTTGTCGACCTGGCGCTGGAAGGCGCGATTCTGCTGCCCTGCCATGAACCGATGCTGGCCAAACAATTCAACACGGACGGTAATGCCTGGCTGAAAGGCATCAAGCCTCATTCCGATCGCGCCGCGCGAAGTTACCAGACACACGCCGGAACTCGGCCGTAATTCAGACGGCGGTAGAGGACCACCGGAGTCAGTATTCTATATCGACCTGCGTTCTCGAAACACGTTGCTTAAGCGCGATCCACTTCTGCCCTTCAAACTCGTACGGCTCTTCATTCACACGAACTGAGCGGACCAATGAATTCAGGGGGACACGGAGATGGATGGCGCGCGGCGGGTTGCGGGTCGGCGGATCGAGGATCAGCCGGATGCGTTCCTGTTGTGACTGGACGTCCAGGCTCATCGGTCCGAACCAGGTCGGCGCGTCTTCCACACGAATGGTCTTCCCGGGTTCCAGCCATTCATCCGGTGCTCCCGCCAGCAGCAGCAGATCCCCACCATCCTCAAACATCAAAAGTGACCGGAACCAGACGATGAACGCCGACTCGTCGGGCGACTTGAAGAACGGACCCTGGCCGATACCGTACGCTTCGATCGGGTGCTCGGTGAAGGTCCGGACGTCCTCGAAGACATTGGCGGCCAGGCTGTTGGTGAACGCGCGGACGGCGTAATCGGGTTGGCGCCGCTTCATGTAGACCAGCGGATTGGGCAGCAGGTTGGATTGCAGCGTGATGCCACCCCAACTGAACCATTGCTTCTCGAAGTCGTCAAGACGCCTCCCACGTTCGGATGTCACGAACACATTGTCTTCGGCATCGCGCAGCATCCACTCGGCTTCAGGGGAGTCCCTGTCGATGACGCCGCAATCGATCAGGTGAATCGGCCCGTACAGGGCGTCGCGAATCCAGCCGAGGTCACGTCCACGCAGACGGCTCCGTGTCGGCTGAAACGGAAGGTACGTCCCGTCGCGCATGCGAACGACCGGCGCGCGGATCATCGCCTCCTTGCAGGATAGGCGGAGGTGCTTCCCGAATGCCATCGCTTCGGTGGTGAGTCGATGAGCCTCGGGATGGCCGATCTGCTCCAGCGACGCGGCGGAATCCCGAAGCCCGCGGTAGGCGTAGGCGTTGACGGCAAACCACCACAGCCACTCCGGTGGATCTTCCAGGTGCCCCGGGGGCAGCAGACCGCGGCCCCAGTATTCGTCCGTCTTCGCAAGCGTGTTGGCCTCGTCCGGAACGTCGCGCTCACGGATGATGAAGTCGCAGCCCTCCACGAGTGCATCCGCGACGTCGCGAAGCCATTCTTCGTCCCGCGTGAAGCGGTAGTGCTCATTGAGCATCCAGAGCACGAAGCCGTGATCGAGGTTGTAGTTGAACCGCTGGTAATCGCCGTCTTTCGACGGCAGACCATGGAAGACACCTCGTGAACTCTTGAAACGTCCCTGGAGTGGACGGGTGGATTGCCCGCGAACGGCGGCGTCGAGGAATTTCGCCGCCTCGTTATGAAGGCCACGCATCTCGAGCGAGCGAACCTGATGACACGTCTCGTTCAGGCAGACGTTGTAGAGCAGCGTGGCGGCGGGGAGCAGCCACGTGCCGTTGTGTGGATCGCGATCGGCGGTGATGAAGACGTGGGCAAGTTGGGCACGGTAGAAATCGTTCAGCAGCGGATCGGGCACTTCGATACGTGCCGAGCGGTCCAATATCTCCCGCCAGCGATGCGTTTCCCGGGCGAGCACCTCCTCAAAGTCAAGCGCCGCGATCCTTTCCCGCTGTTGAGGCATCGTCAATGTCACGTAGGGGACGCGGTATTGCATCTCGGACTTCTGACCGGGAGATAGTTTCACGTCTGCCCTCAGGCAGGGTGGCATACCTTTCATGCCCAGCACATCCGGCTTGATCACGATACTCTCGTCAGCCTTCAGGAAGAATCGGTAGAGCGGCTCGTCGTATTCACTTCGGACACCGTCGCTCTGGCGGGCGTTGGCATACACGTGTCCGTCACGGAGCGTGAAGAACTCCCTCGCGTCCTCGTAGAGAGTGATTTCCGTGGTCTTCGCCTGGTTCGTGGAATTCGTGACCGTCAAGCGGACCAGCAGCACGACCGTTTCGTCGCCCCGGGCATCGGCGGGTTCCTCGAGATAGGTCGCGACACAGGTCTGCTCGTAGCGGATGCCCCTGTGCTCCCATGTGTTGATCAGGATCGGTAACGTATTCTCGAGGAGTTGTTGCCGGACGAAGCCCTCCTCTTCGAGATCGGCCGGGGGATGTCCGACTTTGAGATGCAACCGCCACCGATGCTCGGGCCATCGAAGAAGCGTGTTATCCTCGGCGGGGGACTTCAAGGCTTCTCTTGAAAGCAGTACGGTCCCGTCGTATCGAACGGCGACTTCCTGCCGGGAGAGTGGCGGCGCGAGCGGCAGATACATCGGCTCCGGCGTTTGGACCGCCTTTTCCATGGCCGGAATCTCGGCGCGCGCCCTCGTCCAAGTCTGCTGCGGCTCCTCGGGAATGCGATCGTAGACCTGCCTGACGTCGGACAACCCGGATGCCCGATCCGCCTCGTGGTCGGCATGACGAACGGTGACACCCATGGCAGGTATGTTTAATCGCCCGTTGCGCATCGCCTCGGCAGGCAGAAATGAGAATCCCGTCCACCGATCGTCGGCCCTCCGAAGCGTGACGATTGTTCGCGTGGCAGTGGCATCATCCTCACGGTAAAAGCGGACGCGAAGTGCTTCGTCACCCCTGTCGAGACGTTGCAGTTGGCTGGTCTCACCCGTCGTGGGATCGAGGAGGTAGCCGTTGATGACCGAGGCGTCGACGGGAAGCTCGACCGGACTTTCGTCATCCCAATCAAGAGTGAACGTGGCGTCGCAATGTTTCGAGGGCGCGTAGGCCCGGATGTAGCGGACCGGTGGCGGCTCGCGCTTGCCCAGGAGAAAGCGGAACCGATACGTGCGGCGGTAGTTGAAATCGGGCGCATTCGGATCGTCGGGATGCTCGGCGGCGTAGGGCCCGAATTCGAAACTGACATCGCGGTCACCCGCCCACCATTCGCCGCGCACATCCACCCATTCGCCGTGAAACGGGTCATCCAGCCGCGCCCATCCGCCGGCCCCGTTGTGCGGCCAGTGGCGATGAAAATACTGTGGGCGAATCTCGTGGCGATTGGCAATGGCGTGACGAAACTCAATATTCACGGCGGCGATGTCGCGTGGCTCGTCCCATTCGACGGCGATGGCGTACTCGCCGGCGTGGGGACCTGCCTCAATCTTCCAGGCCGGCCACCCGTCCTTGCCGCGAACGAGTGTCTGAACCTCGAGCGTGTCCGGAGCTTGCCCGGATACCTTCACCACGCGACCGAAGTCGGCGAGATTGATGCGATCATTACGACCCAACACGGAACGTGCCGAAGCCGACGAGATAGGAACCAGAAGCGCCAGAAGGATGCTGAGAATTCGCATACCGGACACTCGCGATGATGAGCCAGCTTTTCAGATGGACGGATGGAACATATTTACCCTAATCGAGCCTGCCCGCGCTCGCAAATGGACCGACAACTTGTATTCGTGGGTCGGCCGTTTATAGTAAGTCGTTTTGAGTCCATCTGAGGACTGCCACCGGAAGAGTCCTCAGCCGACGGGAGGAGTGGATGTGACGTGCTAGTACAGGAATGCCTCCCACCCGAAGCCATCTTCATCGTGGATCAGGCGGAAAATCCCCACGAGGTGATCTCCACCCTCTCCGCGGAAGTTGCCAAGGCGCTGGGCGAAGATGCCGACAAGGTCGAGCGCGTCGTCCTGGAACGCGAGCGGGCGCGAACGACCGCCTTTTCGAACGGGTCCGCCGTGCCGCACGGTCGCCTGCCCGGGCTGAAGCGGTTCTGCATCGGGGTGATGATTCTCGGCCAACCCCTCCGCTGGGATAACGAGGGGCACGCGGTGGACACGGTCATTCTGATCGTGGGACCTTCAGAAAACGTGTCCGACCATCTCCGCATCCTGGCCAACTGCAGCCGCCTGCTGGACAGCGCGGCGGTGCGAAGCAAGCTGAAGCGCGCCCCGGATGCCGAGTCCATCCACAAGTTGATGTCCGCGGCGGAAGAAGCCGTCGAGCATCGACGTTCTCACGAGGGTGCACTTCGCGAACTGCGTCAAGACCAGGATCGCGATGAGGATGATCTCGGCGAGGTGGCGGCGCGTTTTGAATGGTAGTGACGATCGGTCGCTCCAGGCGTCGATTGGCCGTGTTTGCGGGTAGCTCTGTTCGCGGATAGCTCTCCCGGCAGAGATGACGACATTCCTGAGTCTTCCTAACGTCATTCATCGGGTCAGTCATGAAAGTCTCCGACTTCAGCCATGCTTTTCAAGATCCCGAACTGCGAAGCCAGCTCCGGCTGATCTTCCTCTGTATCCTGGTCGGCGTCGTGGCGGGGCTCGGGGCGGTGGCCTTCCACGTGATGCTGGACTTCAGCAAGTCCTTCTTCATGGGAGGGCTGGTCGGGTACAAGCCCATCAGCCCGGGCAATGAGCACTCCATCGCGGAGCAGTTCTTCACACACGCCGAGAGTCTCCCGGTGCGGCGGTGGCTGCTCCTGATACTTCCCGCGGTAGGCGGCTTGGTCAGCGGTTTGATCGTGTTCAACCTGGCACCTGAGGCGGAAGGTCACGGAACGGACGCCGCCATCGAGGCTTATCACTTCAAAGATGGTGCCGTACGCAAACGCGTTCCGTTCGTGAAGGCGGTGGCATCCATGATCACGATCGGCACGGGGGGATCGGCCGGTCGTGAGGGACCGATCGCCCAGATTGGTTCCGGCTTCGGATCGATGCTCGGACAGTGGATCAAGCTCGCCCCTCACGAGCGCCGCGTCTTGATGTCAGCGGGCATGGCGGCGGGCATCGGGGCGATCTTCCAGGCCCCCTTCGCGGCGGCGCTCTTCGCCATGGAGGTGCTCTACCGCGATCCGGATTTCGAGCACGAGGTATTCGTCACGGGCTTCATCTCCTCGATCGTTGCATACAGCGTCTTCGGTTCGATCTTCGGGTTTCACCCCCTGTTCACGAATACCTCGGCTTATGCGTTCAATCACGTGGAAGTGTTGGTGCCCTGCCTGTTGTTGGCGGTGGTCTCGGCCGGAGGAGCCATCCTGTTCATCAAGGTCTTTTACGGTGTCCGGGACTTCACCTTCAACCGCGTCAAGATCCCGAACTACCTGAAACCCGCGCTGGGCGGACTTCTCGTGGGCGTGATCGGCTTCTTCCTGCCCGAAGCGCTCGGCGCCGGATACGGTGCGGTACAGATGTGCTTCACGCAAGATCTGACGTCGATCGATGCTTTTACCTCACAAATTCAGAGGCTCCCGACATTCGACTACCTGACGGATCTCTTACCGAACATCGTGCCCCCTGTCGGCATTGCGGCTCTGCTGCTGGCGTTGATCGGATTGGCCAAGATAGCAACGACGTCATTGACCGTCGGCACGGGAGGCAGCGGTGGCGTGTTCGGACCGGCGATCGTGGTCGGTGGAGTCTTCGGCGGCGCGGTCGGCGTCGTGTGCCAATGGGTGTTTCCGAACGTCCACCCGGGCATGTTCGCCCTGGTCGGGATGGCCGGCTTCTTCGCGGGTGCGGCCAATTCGCCCGTCTCCACGATCATCATGGTCAGCGAGATGACCGGAAACTACAGGCTGCTCGTGCCCTCGATGCTGGTGTGCATTATTTCCTACGGCCTGTGTCGCAAGTACACCCTATACGAAAAACAGCTGACTTCCCGCCTGGATGCGCCGACCAAGGTCGGCAAGATGGCCAGTTCGATCCTCAAGAGGCTGACCGTGCAACAGGCCATGAATATCGTCCCCCACGGCCCGACGATCACGGTCAATCGCAGCACGAGCTTCCGGGAATTGCGGGAATTGTTCGCCCAGACGAGCCAGGCCTGTTTCCCGGTCGTGGACGACGAGAAGCACCTGGCGGGCGTGATCGATGAACGCGACATCCGCCGCATCGTCACCGAGTCGGCCATGGAAGAGTTGATCATCGCGCGGGACATCGAACTGCCTCTGCGCTCGGTCATGCCCGATGATTCCCTCCTGGCGGCGGTGAACCGGTTGGCGGAATCCAATCGCGAGGAACTTGTCGTGGTCTCCCCCGAGGAACCTGACCAGGTCGTCGGTACGCTCAATCGGGGCGACATCATCGCCGCCTACAACCGCCAGATCGTCACCCGCTGACCGTCCCTGCCGTTTGGAATCGCTCACTTTGCCCGGTTATAGTTGTCTCTCTGACGCATCTGCCGTGGCCGTTCCACGGAATCTGACGGTCCCGCGAGGTCTCGCATGACGATCACACTCTCGGAAATTGAGCGCCGCATCCTGGGTTGCCTTCTCGAAAAGGAGATGACGCAGGCGGATCACTACCCGATGACGCTGAACGCGGTCGTGGCGGCGTGCAATCAGAAATCGAATCGTGATCCGGTGTTGGAATTGGACGAGTCGGCGGTGTACACGACGCTGGAACAGATGCGCAAGCGCGACCTGGTGTCGCTGGTTCTGCCCGCGCCAGGGGCGCGCTCGCAAAGGTACAAGCATGAGGCGGGCAAAGTGTGGACGTGGTCGCCGCGACAGAAGGCGATCATGACGGAACTCCTACTTCGCGGACCGCAGACGCCCGGTGAGTTACGCAGCCGCTGCGGCCGGATGACGCCGTTTGAAAGTCTCGATGCCGTGATGACGGCGCTCGAATCGCTGATCGAAGACGACGTGCCTGTGGTGATGCAGATGCCGCGCGAGCCGGGGCGTTCGGCGGTGCGCTACCGCCACCTGCTGACGCCTGAGGATGAGTTGCCCGCCGAAGATGCAGCGCCGCCCGCGCCGGTTACCGCCGCGACGTCGCCTTCGCAGGTTGGCGGAGGATCCACCACATCGATGCCTGAGAATGAAGGCGGACCGGCGGCGCGCATGGCGCAGCTCGAGCAGCGGCTCGAGACGCTGATGGACCGGGTCGAGGACCTTTCACAAAGGCTTCAGGCATTGGAAAATCAATGGAACGGATGACCCTTACCAGAAATCGAGGTTGTGTGATGAAACGCAGTTGGTTGTGTGCCGGGATGGTGTGGTTTGGCTTTGTGATGACTGCCGGCGTGGACGGCGCGACCTGGGAAAAGGTCTGGCAGGACGACTTCAACCGGGAAACGCTTGGCGACAACTGGGTGTTGCGCGGCGGCGGGCATTGCTCGGCGAAGATCGTCGACGGCCAACTGCATCTCGATGGCGGCGGTGCGACGCTTCTAGTAAATCGGCCATTCGCTCCCGACGTGAAGCTGACGTTCACTGCCATGGCGGACCCCGACGATCCACCGTGCGACCTTTCCGCCGGGATGGCGTGCAGCCCCTTCCTCGGGTACGGGCATCTGCTCGCCTTCGGAGGCACGAACAACCAGGCGAACCAGATCCTGGGACTCAGCGCGCACAAACGCCACTTCGAGCCGGACATGCTCATCGAGCATGGTCGCACGTACAAGATGGAAGCGATTAAGGAAGGACCGCGGCTGGCGTACTACGCCGATGGCAAGCTCCTCGTCGAGGCGATGGCGCACGACGTACTCGGCGGCCCCGGCTTCGATCACGTGGCACTGGTGACGTGGAATGGCATGATCGTCGATGACGTGGTGGTGTACGAACGATCAGAACCGCATCCCGAGGGCCCCTACGTGGTGCGGAGCCTGCCCACGGGTGGGCTGGAGTGGTCCGATCGCGCGTTGAGTTATCTCGGCCGGGACGCGGTCGAACCAAAGGTGGCCGAAGCTCTGAAACTCTACAATTCACGCAAGTACCGGGAGGCATTCGAGCGGCTCGCGGATGCCGAGCTTTCCATGACGAGTGTGGTCGCGATGGCCTATGTGCTGGGCGACCTGGGCTACGAGTCGCGATCCGGTGACAAGCAATTGCTGGTCAAGCGCGCGTTTGAACTGGCCGAAAAGCAGCCCAATGATCGCGGTGTGGCGGACTTCGCTCGCGCGGCGGAATGGTTCTCGCGCATCACGATTACCCGCCGAGACCGCATCGCCTGCATGCGTCTGTACAGCCTCGGCGAGGAGAACAACCCCTTTTACCCCATGGTGAAGCTTTATCTTGCGCGGTCGCAGCGGGCGTCGGGCCAGGAAGGCGGTGACCGCGGCAAGATCGCCGAAGCCATGGCGATGTTCAAGGAACTCAAGTCGCAATGGCCGGAAGTCCAGGCCCTGCGCGAGATGACCGGTGAGCGGATTCCGTGGGGTAAGGAACTGATTCATCCCGAGTCGGCGGGGCCGGCCTGGGCACGGTATCTCCAGGAAACACTCGCCCGGCAGCAGGCGATTTTGACGTGGTGGGTGACGGTACGGCAGTATCCGGACGGCCAACTTGGTGGCGGCTGGGGCGACGACGTGGAAATCCTGCGCACATGGGTCCCCGCCTGCTGCGTGACGACGGCGTGCGAACCGGCACGCACGGGCATTGCGCGGCTGGCCCAGGGCGTGTGGAACAAGGTGCTGGACAAGGGGTATACCGGTGAGATCGGCGACGTGGAGCATGCGTCGGAGCCCTCGGCGGACAGCCTGCCGACGATGATGCTGCTGCGCTACGGGGATCCGAAGTGGGTCGAATACAACCTGCGCTCCGCAAAGACGATCCGCGCCGCCATGGACGTCAATGATCGCGGCTTCCTGCACTTCATCTCGAACGAGTTCGGCACTGAAGGCGTGCGGCACCATCCTCGCGCCGGCGGCGACACGGGTTATCACGCCCGGGCGATGAAGCACTTCCTCTGGCTGGCCTGGTACGGCATCGAGGACGCGCGGGATGTGTTCCTCGCATGGTGTGACGGCTGGCATGACGTGACGATGCGACAGATCGGCAATAAGCCGCCGGGGTACGTGCCCGCCAGCGTCTGGTTCCCGTCGGGCAGCATCGCCCCGCCGGACGGCAGCCCGTGGTACGACGAGCAGATGAACTACTGGGGCTTCCCGGGGCTGTCCACGATGATCCTGGACAGCTTCATGAGTGCCTATGCCCTCAGTGCCGATCCGAAGTATCTCGATCCGATTCGCACGGTGATGCAGATGGCCACGCTGGGCCCGCTACATAGCGAATTCGATGCGTCGAAGCCGCGCGATAATCTCAAGAACCTGCTGGCGGATATTCCGCACTGGGCGACGCCGAAGCTGGCCGCGACGTACCGCCTCCTGACCGGTGATCGCGTGTACGACGAGTACGCCATTCGTCGAGGGAACGCCACGCAGCGCTACCGCTCCACGCATGATCTGGAGCAGTATGCCCGCTCCTTCGAGGGCTCGGCCAAGGGTATGCGGAACAACTGGACGCAGTTCACCAGCGAGGTCCTGCAGACGGATCGGGCGGGGCTGGCCGGGGCGAAGCATGTCATGGGGGCGTACACCGGGAGTGTCAGCGGGACGCGCGATACGGACACGCCGACGTTCGCGGTCACCTGGGACACGCCGGACTTGAACTTCGCCGCCCTGGTCACCGAAGCGACGCCGAGCCGGGTCCGAGCGATGCTCTACAGCTTCAACGAAGAAACGACACGGATGGGGCTTTGTCCCTGGCGGTTGCAGCCGGGTGTGTATGTCGTCCAGGCGGGTGAGCGATTGACGGACACGAAGGACAAAATGACGCGGTACTCCTGGGGTGAACCGCGCGAAGTCACGCATCTCCACCGCGCTACGCCGATCTGGATTGATGTGCCGGCAGGCAAGGAGTGGGTCGTTGACGTGCGTTTACGCAAGCCCATCGCGCGGCCGGCCAAGCTGCCGGATCTCGCCATTGGCGTGGACGACATGGTGATAAGTGGTCAGTCCTGTACGGTGACGGTCCACAACATCGGCAGCGATGCCAGTGCCGGTTTCGACGTGGTGCTCGAATCGTCCCCCGATGGGCGTACGTGGAAAGTTGTCGATCGACAGCGCGTCGATGGCCTGCCTCAGATCACGAACCTTGATCCGGTACGACAGGACATCGCGCTGAAGAAGCCCACGAACGCCTCCCGATGGCGGATCCGTCTCGATCCGGATGACGTGATCGACGAACTGTATGAACTGAACAACAGCCTCGTGCTCGAGAATTAACGTATGGATGAGCTTGACTCAAGGCCTTCCCACCGGATCCGCCGGATCGGCGCGATTTACGTGGCGGACTCGGCCGTCATCGCGGGTGACGTGACGTTCGGCCGGGACTGCAATGTATGGCATCATTGCGTGATCCGCGGCGACGTGGCCCCGGTGCGCATCGGCGACCGCGTGAACATCCAGGACGGCTCGCTGCTGCACTGCAAGGGGGGCGTGACACTGGAGATCGCCGACGACGTCGCCATGGGGCACCACGCCATCGTGCATTGCACGCGCGTCGGCACGCGGACGCTGATCGGCACGCGCGCCACCGTGCTCGACGACTGCGAGATCGGCGAAGACTGTCTTATCGCCGCCGGGTCGCTGCTCCCCCCGGGCACGATCGTTCCGAGCGGGAAGGTCGTCATGGGCGTTCCCGGCAAGGTCGTCCGCAATATCCGCGAAGAAGAGCGCACTTACGTCCGGTACGTCATCGAGACGTACCAGCGGCTGTCACGCGAACATGCCGAGGGGAAATGGCTCGGCCATGAGGAGCAGGTAACTCAAGAGGGGCGCGACGCGCCGTAGCCGATCATCAGCAGGATGATGAGTACGCTGCCTCCGACATTGATGCCCAGCAGGATCTGCGGCCAGGCATCGGGCGGCTGGTTCGGGGCGTGGCTGCTGATCTGAATCGGCTGGATGCGGACGTCATCGAACGGCGCATCTTCTTCCGGTTCTTCGGCCGGTTCGTTCAGCGCGGGGTGATCGCGAAGCGTATCCACGAGACGCTTGCCCTTACTGCCCAGAGCGCTCGACAGGTGGCTCAATGCAAGGTCCGCTTCGGCCAGTTGGTCTCCGAGTTCGGTCAGTTCGTCGAGAAGGCGGCCCTGCTCGGCGAGCAATTCCTCGCGCTTTGCTCGGACTTCCATTCGTTCACGGTGTACGAGCATGATCTGGCGATCCAACTCACGTTCGCGCAGTTCTTCCATCATCGCTTCACGCCGCTGCTCAATTCGCGGCAACAGGCCGTGAACGGTATCGAGCAGGCCGGCCATTACACGATCACCGTCCGGCGTGGATTGGCGGATCGCCCGAGCGGCAGACTTCCACGCCGCCTGCAGCGGACGTGCTTCCTCCACGAGTCGATTCCGCAGCACGAGACGCTGCGTGGGATTTTCCCCCGACCGGCCGATCACCTCGATGCGGGCTTCGATCTTCGACGCCAGGTCCGCGCCCTCGCGCTCGAACTGCCTCAGGCGCTCAAACCATGGTTTGCCGAGAAGTTCGGGAATCTCACCCGGCGCTGCCGACCCGAGCACCTCGACTTTCTCGATCCAGCTTGCCAGGAAGTCGTTGGAGCGCATCGCCCAGGACTCGACGTGCCGATGCACGGCTTCGACATCCTCACGGGCCACTTCCGCGACCTCGGATTCCAGCGTCGCCCCCAGGGCGGCCAGGGATTGTGACGCGGCTTCCGCCAGTGTTTCCAACGCCGAGGTCTCGGCCTTCATGCCGGTCACCACGTGCCCCCGCGCCCGTTCCGCCTGGCGATTCCAGGCGAGCAGGTCGGCCTGCAGCCGCCGGTCGCGTTGCTCCGCCTCACGAATCGCGGACTCCGGGACGGTCAGCGTGTTCGGATTCACATCCGCAGGCTCGCGTAGCTGGTCCAGCTCCGTACGGACCTGCCTCAGCGTGTCACGCGTCTCCCGCCGCCGGCGCCGCAGTTCATCCAGCGAGTGGATCTGGCGTTCGAGTGTCTGCATCTCGCTCTGCAACTGCCCCTCGTGCTCCGCGACCATCTCTCGCAACCGGGCCCGCGCGACTTCCTGCTCGGCCGGGGCGGTGGTCGGCTCGGGCTCGGGCATCAAGGACGCCAGCCAGTTCTCCAGTTCGGCGCGAGCGAGTTCGGGCTCCAGGGTCGCCTGGACGAGTTCGAGTTGCTGACTGTGCAGATTCACCTGCCAGAGTTCGGGCGCTGTCGATGCCCACTGTTCAAGCTGTTCCGGATCGTCGCCGGTCAGCCCGCCGATGACGTACGTGGGTGTCGGCGTGGTCCAGGTCTTCACGTTTGCGACCGCCACCACGATCCCGATCAACGCCGCGAAGACGATCGGCAGACGCGGCCGTCGGCGCGTCAGGAAGGCGGGAAGCGGTTTGCTTCCCATGAGTTCGGGATCGTGCAACGCACTGCGTTCATCCGCATCGACACCTGCCCATTGCGACGAGGAATCGAACATGGATTCGGGAAGTGTCCCCCCTTCACCGCCGACGCCTGCTTGCACCCCGGCTTCCTGCAATTGCTGCTCCAGGCTGCCGAGCCGATGGCGCATCTGATCCAGTTGTTGCTGGGCGTGGACGCGCTCCTGCGTGAGCTTGTCGCGCTCCTCCGTCACTTCCTGGAGGGTTTCCTGCTTCTGAAGATGGACGCGCTTGAGCGTTTCCGCCTGCGTGCGGAATTGCTTGAACGCTTTGACGACCTGTTCGCGCTCCTCCTTGAGCTTCGTGATCAGTTGCGTCTGTTCCTGAAGCTTGCGCTCGCGTTCGGCTACCGCGGAATGCAGCGCCTGGGCCTGCCGATGAAGATCGCCGAGCGAGGGGCCCTTGGGGGCATTGGAGTCCTCGCCGGAATGCTCATTGACCTCCGACTCGTGCTGAGCGATACGGCGTTCAAGATAGACGAGCCGCTCCTGCAATTGCTGGAGCACGGATCCGGAACCGGCATCGATGGCCGCCGACGTGCTCGACGGGTCGGCACCGGAAGCGTTCGCTTTGCGATCGTCCTGTTGGGGTGAATCAGTCAAGGGGTGGCCATTCCTCACGGGTCGGTGTCGGATTCCTCGGCCTGAACGGAACTGTTCGTAGTGTATCCGAATCGGCGTCCGCGAAACAACCAGGACCCTCGATCGGTGGTATGGGTGATGATCGAGGACGAGTTTGTTAAGTTATGGGTCCGAATTCACGAGGAAGGAGCCGACATCATGAGATCTGCATCGACGCCATCGGGCCCCGGACACAACCGGAGGTCACAGCGAGTGAGAATCGGAGTGAAAAACCGAATGAAGGCCGCATTCCTGCTGATCATGGCAGTTCAGGCATCGCTTCCGATGGCCCTGGCCGACAGCTCAACCCCCGGCGGCCGCGAGCACCTCCCGCTGGTCGAGGGGAATATCCAAATCCGCTCGGATCACCTGCAGTCGCCACGTTCGACGCTGAATGCCTTCCTCGTGGCCATGCAGGAGCAGAAGGCGGACGAAGCCATCAAATGCCTCGACCTGACGCACCTGTCGTACGACATGCGTGAAGCACAGGGTCAGGAGGTGGCGGCCGGGCTCTACAAGATCCTGATGGACGTGCTGCCGGACATTCCTGAAACCAGCGTGCCCAACGATCCGCGCCGCTACGAACCGTACGCCATCACCCTGCGTGAGGATCAGCCGCGGATCGAACTCGTACGGCAGTACGACGGCCGGTGGCTTTTCAGCACGGAAACGGTCGAAGCCGTCCCGGCGATTCTACAGGTCGTGCAGACGCAGCCTGCGGCGTCTCAACCCGCGGATGCCATGGAGGTCCCGACGGAGTTCCGATCGGCCCGTGCCGTTATCCGCACATTTCTCGAAGCGATGCAGACCACCGAGGAGCATGGCCCCCACTATGCCGATGCCATCGAGTGCCTCGACGTCTCGACACTGGATACGATCATTCAGCAGGACCAGTCCCGGCTCAAGCTCCGCGCCGACGCCCTCAAGGATGTGATCGACCGCTCGGTCTTCGTCATCTATGCCTGGCTGCCGGAAGATCCTCAGAGCAAGCCGGTCAACCTGCGCGAAGGGCTCGAAGGCAGTCTCGTCGTCCATCGCACGCCGGAGGGAACGTGGAAATTCAGCGCCAAGACCATCGAGGGCATCGTGGAGCTGAGCAAGAAACTCAGTGCCAAGCCGCAGGTGGCGGGCGAGTCGGGGCTGCCGGGATTCTGGCTGCGCGACCTGATGCCGGATCGCCTGAAGAGCAATGCGTGGATGGGCCTGGAACTCTGGCAGTGGGCGGCGTTGCTGCTGCTCATTTTCCTGGGGCTTGCGGCGGATCTCCTGGCGCGCCGGCTGCTGAACCTGCTCATCGTGAAGGTACTGGCCCGGCGTCACCTTGAACTCAACGAGCGGAGCCGCCGGTCAGCCTTACGCCCCATCGGCCTGCTGGTCATGACGCTGGTGTGGTACCGGGGGCTGGATCCCCTGGTGCTCCCGGATCACGTCGACGCCATTCTGCTCGGCGCGGTAAAAATCCTTCTGGGCGTGACGTCGGTCTGGTCGATCTATCGCGTGATCGACCTGGTATGCGACTACCTGGCGGCGGCGGCAACGAAGACCGCGTCGAAATTCGACGATCTGCTCGTTCCGATGGTGCGGAGGTCGCTGCAGATCGGCGTGACGGTCGCGGGCTTGATCTTCCTCTCCGACGCCTTCGGTTGGAATCTCCAGACGCTGCTGGCCGGGCTGGGCATCGGCGGGCTGGCGATCGGGTTCGCCGCCCGCGAGTCCCTGCAGAACATCTTCGGGTCGCTGACGGTGCTCATGGACCGGCCGTTTCACATCGGGGATTGGGTCAAGCTCGATGGTGTGGAGGGCACGGTCGAGGCGGTCGGCTTTCGCACCATGAAGATCCGCACGTTCTACAACTCGCTGATCACTGTGCCGAACCTCACGCTGCTGACCGCCAAGATCGACAACATGGGGGCGCGGCGGTACCGGCGCATCTATGCCAAGCTCGCCATCACCTACGATACGCCGCCGGAGAAGATCGACGCCTTCTGCGAGGGGATCCGCGAACTGATTCGCAAGCATCCGTACACGCGGAAGGATTACTATCACGTTTATTTCAACGAGTTTGCCGATACGGCCCTGAACGTCCTGCTGTATTGCTTTCACGAGGTGCCGGACTGGGGCACGGAGTTGCGCGAGCGGCACCGCTTGTTCAACGATATTCTTCGGCTGGCCAAGCGGCTGGGGATCGAGTTTGCCTTTCCGACGCAGACGATCCATCTCTACCAGGAGAATGAGCCCCCGCCGGGATCGCGCATCCCCGCGCCGGAGAATGCGACCGACTTCGGGCGAAGCGAGGCGCGTTCCGTGGTGCGCGAGACCGGCCTGGAAGGGACGATGCCGCCGCCGGTCGACATCGTTGCCGACGGCTTCGATGACGCGGGCGACGGCGACGGTTGAACTCTTCAACGCGGAGGCGGCTTACCGGGCCGTCTTGAGGAAGGTCAGGTAATCACTTTCCCAATGCGTCACAGTCTCGTTCGAACCGAGCAGTTTGACGAACGCGGGGCCATGATCCGTATCCACCTGGGCGACGAGCATCCGGTAATTCTCCTTGGGCGCGCCCTGGTTGCCACCGAACATGGAAGCCTGCTGATAGGTGCCGCTGATGTCGAAGAGCTGGATCTTGAAATTTCCGCCCTGCACCGCCGTCTGCTTCTTCGAGATCGATCCCGGCTGACCTTCGAGAATGGTGAACGCGCCTTCCCATCGCGGAATCTGCTCGGCAAACGGAATGTCTTTCATGCCTGGGAAGAGAGTGATCTCCAGGGTGGCGTCTTCCGCGTCTTCCGCGTCTTCCTCCTGACCGGGTAAGGCGTAAGCCTCGCGGATCATGGCGTTGCGCGGCTTCAACGGTTTCCATGCTTCAGGGGCGGTGAACACGGGGCCATCGGTCGGGGCTTCGACCTCCTCCTGCGTCTCGGACGCCGACTCGGAAGTGGTGTCGCTCACGTCGCCGATCGGCGGATGACCCGGTGGGAGTTCGGGCATCGGCGTCGAGGCCTCGCCACCGCCGTCCCCGCTCTCGCTTCCGGTCGACGCGGATGCCTCATCGGCGCCCTCCGTCGTCGACTCCGGGGTGTTTTTCGTCTCCGGCACACTCGGGGTCTCGTTCGAGTTGCTTCGTTTGCAACCGGTCAGCGAGAAGACGCCGAGTGCCAGTATCACGATTCCAAATCTCCATGCCGTCTTCATGGGGTGCCTCCTTAGCCATCTGGCAAGGTCAATCGAATTCACGGGAGTAGCCGAACTGCATTCATGATCCATGCGGACGGCGGGTGATGCAAGCGCGTGGTCCTCCCTCTCGCAGCACGCGCGCCATGACAGACTACAGGTGAAGGCGGATGGCACGATCTCCCGCCCACGCGTCCAGCATTTCCTGCTCGACGCGTACGCCCCACCCCGGTCCGGAGAGCGGCTTCACCTTCCCTCGGTAGCCGAACCGGAGCGAGGATCGGGTGATGTCCCCGCGCAGCAGAAATTTCCCGTAGCACCCCTCGGCAAAGAGCACATCGGGCACCTGTGCGAGAAAGTGCCTTCCGGCGGCGGAGAGGATGCTCGTTTCACCGACCATGCAGCCCAATTGGAAGCGAATGCCATGCTTCCGTGCAAAATGGGCGAGACGGACAGCAGGCAGAAATCCCCCATTCTTGCTGATGCGAATATTGAATCCGTCCGCCACACCCATGCGGTTCAACCGCTCCGCATCATGCAGGGTGACCAGCGACTCATCGTGCATCACCGGGGTGCGGACGGTTTGCGTCAGCGTCAACAGTTCGTCGTCCTGTGTCGTGGGCAGGGGCTGCTCCACGGCACTGAGATTCGTCGTGGCTTCGATTTCGCGCAGAATCTCGATCGCGCGATCGAGCGTCCAACCGGCATTGGCATCCAGCCGCAAGGTGGTCGACTTTCCCAGCGAAGGCCCCAGGGCATGGACGGCGGCCCAGATCCGGGGGAGATCGTCGTCGTAGCCCACCTTCAGCTTGAAATCCCTCAGGCCGAAGCATCGCATTTTCGTGATCGTCGAAGGGATCCGATCGACGGATCCGCCGGAAAGGACGCCGCTGTACGGGACATGATCGCGGCGGTCGAGGCCAAACTCCGGCCACCCCAGCCAGCCGAATATGTCGACGATCGCTTTCCGGTGGATCCGGCACGTGGCATCGAGCAGCGCCAGTTCCAGACCCGCCCGCGCCGCCGGTATGAGACGATTCCGACGATCATGCATCGGCAGCGCCTCGATCTGCTCCAGCGACTCACCGAAAGACGTCGACCGAAACGACAGCAGCGCGTTGACGAAGGTCATCCCCAGATTCTCGATCACGCTCTCCACCGTCTCACCGGACACGTAGGGACGTGGCAGCGTCTCGCCGTAACCGACTGTCCCGTCCGAAAACTCGACGCCGATCACGACCGGATCGGCCTCCCGGCGGGCGTGGGCGGCGTGCTCGAATGCCTTGCGCAGGGGAATCCGCAGGGGGTAAACAACGAGCGCGCGGATACTCGCGGGAGTGGACATGGGGACATGATAGCCTCGCGGCGGGTGGGTTTCACCGTCGAGGACCATGTCCCGGCCCTCCTCTGTCCGATAAACGAGGTCATCACACCCGGTTCTCTCCGCCTCCCCGCAGGAGTTCTCATCCCGCTTCCGGCGACGGTCGATAATCCGTATGGATTCTGCATTTTGAGGTGACCATGGATAAAGCGATCGTGTTGGCCAGTGGAGGAATCAACAGCACCGTGATGCTGGCGGCCGCGCGCGAACAGTACCAGGTGGCGTTGATGCACGTGGACTGGGGGCATCGTGCGTCCGAGCGGGAACGGGCCGCCTTCGAGCAGATCACCCTCTACTACAAGATCAAGCAGACCGACACGATCGACCTGTCCGGCCTGGCCGCGTATGGCGGTAATGCGCGCGTCAGCCGTCGCCAGGCGATCGAGCATGCCGCGTATCCTCCGGACGAAGCTCCGCCGACCTTCGCTCCCGGGCTCATTCCGACGTTGCTGGGACTGGCCACCGAATGGGCAATGACGATCAATGCCCGCTACATTCTGATCGGCACCAACGAGGATCACGGCCTCCGAGGGTCGCGCCTCAGCCAGTTGTACCCCGATCACCGGATCGAGTTCGTCCAGAGTTACAACCTCATGCTGCATTATGCCATGCACGCGTCCACGGATCTCGAAGTCGTCGCCCCGCTGAACGACCTCACGCGTGAGGAGATCGTGCGGCTCGGACGGCAGTTGAAGGTGCCCTTCGGTAAGACGTGGAGTTGCTACGCCGGCAATGCCAAGCCCTGCCACAAGTGCCTGCCCTGTCTTTCTCGCGCGGAATCCCTCCTGCAGTGCGGCATCCCCGATCCCCTGGACGCCGAGCCGGCGGAGGTTTGATCCGCCCTTCACCGCTCTCTGTTGCAACGTACCTCTCGATCCTCAACGCCTCATTCCGTATAATCCCCGCCTGATGCCATGGAGTGACTCGTTCGCGGGAGTCACGCGACAGCGATAACCCTTCCAACATTGATGAGGTGGACACGATGGCCGAATTCTTTCCGAAGGTGAAAGCGATCAAGTACGAAGGCCCCGACTCGAAGAATGCCTTCGCCTTCAAGCACTATAACCCCAAGCAGAAGATCCTCGGCAAGACGATGCGGGAGCATATGCGTTTCGCCGTCTGCTACTGGCATACGTTCAAGGGGCTCGGCCTCGATCCCTTCGGTGGCCCGACGATTCTGCGGGATTACAACAAGTCCAGCGACCCGATGACGGTGGCGGAGGAGACGCTGCAGGCGGCGTTCGAGTTCTTTGAGAAACTCGGCGTGGAGTTCTGGTGCTTCCACGATCGCGATATTGCGCCCGAGGGCAGGAACCTCAGCGAATCGAACAAGAACCTCGACCAGATTGTCGCATTGGCCAAGAAACTGCAGAAGGACACGGGCATCAAGCCGCTGTGGGGGACGGCTAACCTCTTCTCGAACCGGCGTTACATGGCCGGCGCCGCCACCAATCCCGATCCCGACGTTTTTGCCTACGCCGCCGCCCAGGTCAAGAAGGCCATGGAAGTCACCAAGGAACTCGGCGGTGTCGGCTACGTCTTCTGGGGCGGGCGCGAGGGCTATGACACGCTGCTCAACACGGATATGAAACGCGAGTTCGATCAGCTCGGCGCTTTCCTGCACATGGCGGTCGACTACAAGAAGAAGATCGGCTTCCGCGGCCAGTTCTACATCGAGCCCAAACCCAAGGAGCCGACCAAGCACCAGTACGACTCGGACGCCGGTGCATGCTATGCCTTCCTCCAGCATTACGACCTCGTCGATGACTTCAAGCTGAACATCGAAGCCAACCACGCCACGCTGGCGGGGCATACCTTCCAGCATGAACTCGAGTTCTGCGTGGGCAACGGCATTCTCGGCTCGATCGACGCCAACCGGGGCGACCTGCTGCTCGGCTGGGATACTGATCAGTTCCCGACGGACCTCTACGACACGACGTTCGCCATGCTGTCCGTGCTCAAGGGCGGCGGCTTCAAGACGGGTGGCCTGAACTTCGATGCCAAGATCCGCCGCCAGTCCATTGATCCGTACGATCTGTTCCACGCTCACATCGGCGGCATGGACGCCTTCGCTCGCGGCCTGAAGATCGCCGCAAGGATCATGAAGGAGAAGAAATTCGAGAAGCACGTGGCCCAGCGCTATAAGGGCTGGACGACGCCGTTCGGAAAGAAAATTCTCTCCGGCCGGGCGACCCTCGCCCAGATGGAGAAGCACGCCCTCGATAAGGGTGAGCCGAAGGTCCAGTCCGGACGTCAGGAAATGCTCGAGAACATGTTGAACGAGTACATCTAAGACTCGCTGAACGCCCACAATCTCTTCGCCCCGTGTTACCGCTGGGTAGCACGGGGCGTTCCTTGTCTTGAGAGAAGTCGACCAAGCCGGCCAGGGAGCTGTCATGCCCTAAGTGAACGTGAAGATCACGCGTGAAGGCGTCACCGCCGCACAGAAGAAGCAGGTCGTGGAAGAGATCACGCAGACGCTGCAGCGCGTGCTCGGCAAGCGGCCCGAGCACATCCACATCGTCATCGACGAGATCGCCCCGGAGAACTGGGGCTTCGCCGGTATGCTCACGACCGAGTACCGCCGGCAGCAGGGCTCCGGTTGAATTCGAGAAGGGTGAAGGCAGATCGATTGATCCGACGCTTAGGGCAGGAGCACCTCGAGGTCGGTCAGGAAGCAATCCTCGGGGAGTGGCGTGTCGCCGAGGCATTCTTCGCGCGAGGTGTCGAGGCTGAAGGTGTAGACCAGCAGCGAATCGCACTGGTACTCGGCGCCCTGGAGCGTGAGGGTTGACGCTCCGCGCCCGGCAGTGGCTTCGTCGGCGTTATTGGCGTCGACGGGTTCGGCGGAGAAGCCCACGCCCTCGGTCAGCACACTTTGCTCGAGATCGTCATCGAGATCCTCGTCGATCAGCAGTTGCACGAGTTGCCTGCCGCCGACGCTCATGGCCCGCCCGCAGGTGAACGTGAAGACGCCACTCGATGAATTGCCCTCCAGGCGCTCGGCGCTGTCAGCGGAGACGGTGAACTGATCAACCTCCGGCGTGAATCCGACGTCCGAATCCGGGTCGAGGTTCTGCGGATCATACGTACCGAAGGTGAACAACGCACGGAACGGCGTATCGTTGATGAACAACACCTGGATGTCGCTGCGTCCGCCCACGGCGGAGCCGCCCAGCGTCGTCGTGTTGTTGAAGAACGCGGGACTGCACGCCCCCGCCAGGACACAGAGCGTCCCCGCCACGAGCCACTTCACTCGGGCCGACACCCGCACCGATCCACTTGCCTGTCGCATCATCATCACGATCCGTCTCCCTCGTGCGTCACATCGAATCCCCTGTTGACCGGTTCCATCCGCCGATGTTCACCTGCGGCCATCATACCCTTAGCGCCGGACTCCTGACCAGCCGCCACGCGTCTCGGGCATCCGGATATTATCGGCACATGACGTCAGCGTCTTTGGCGAGGAATCACCGGGCCGCTACGATAACGCCGCTCCCTGTGCCCTGAGGAGGAAGGCTCTCATGCGTGTGCTCTGGCTGGTTCGTCGCAATCTCACCGATCACCCCGGCGGCGACACCGTCCAGATCCTTCAGACCGCCCAGGCCCTGCGTGATCGGGGCATCGCCATCGAGATGCACTATTCGATGCCGGATAACCTCAGCGGGTACGACCTCGCCCATCTGTTCCACCTCGACCGACTCTGGGAGAACCGCCCCCACGCCGACGCGCTGTCCAGGGCAGGCCTGCCGATGGTATTGAGCACCATATACTGGCCCACCGAGGAATTCGACCGTCATGGCCGGACCGGCTGGCAGGGGCGGCTTGCACGCGTCACCGGAACACGCGGATACCGCGACCTCTGGCTGGCCCAGCGCTGGGGCATGCACGCCCTGCGCGAGCCCTCGATGGCCCATTTCCGTCGCCCATTGTGGCGGTTCCGACATGAATCCGCCGCCCTGCTCCGTCATGCCCGCGTCATTCTCCCCAACAGCGATGCCGAGCGCCGGGCCATCGCCTCGCTGTTCGGCGTCGAGCGTCCCTGCGTGGTCGTGCCCAATGCCGTGGACCTTGCGGCGCTCGGCTCTCCTGAGAACTCAACCGGCCGTGAACGACGCGGCGTGCTCTGCGTCGGAAGGATCGAACCGCGCAAGAATCAACTGAATCTCATTCGCGCCATGCGTGCCAGCGACATCCCGCTGACGCTCGCCGGGCAGGCGGGTCGATTCAGCGGGGCCTATGGTCGGCGTTGCCAACGCGAAGCCGGCCCGACGACACATTTCGTGGGCCATCAATCGCCCTCCGTCCTGGGTACACTCTACGCCCGGAATGCCGTCCACGCCTGCGTGAGCTGGTACGAGACACCCGGGCTGGTGAACCTCGAGGCGGCGTGCTTCGGCTGCGCGATCGTGGCCACTCCGGGTGGAAGTACGCGGGAGTATCTCGGCGATGAGGCGGTCTACGCCGATCCAGGCGTACCGGATTCGATTCGCGAGGCCGTCCAGGCGGCGATGGCGCGAGGGCCGTCCTCGGCGTTGGACCAACGCATCCGCGCGGAGTTCACGTGGGCCAATGCAGCGGAACGGACATGGGAAGGCTATCAACGCGCGCTGTCGGGATCGAGTTGATCAAATGTCAGCAGTTCTGCGAAGCGCTCCGCCAGCAGGCGCCAATCGTGCCGGCGTGCGAAATCGCGGCGACGTTCCGCGAGTTGCGGATCGACCGGAGCGTTCAATGCTTCGGTGACACGTTCCGCATAAGAATCCCCCTCGCTGACGACCATCAACCCACCGCTCACCGCCTCCGGCCTGAATGGATACGTCGCCACGACCGGCTGACCGAGGGCGAAGTGTTCGTAGAGCTTAAGCGGATCGGCACAGGCGGTGATCTCACCGGCGCGAAACGGGATGAGTCCGACATCCAGGGTCTTCATGACGGCGGGTACGCACGCGTAAGGCAACCGATCCAGCAGCGTGATATTGGGCTCGGCGTGCAGCGTCGTGATCATGGACCGCTTCCGAACCGGCCCCGCCACCAGAAAGCGTGTGCCTCGTAATGACCGCGCCGTCCGTGCGATCAACTCGACATCCACCCATGCATCGATGGACCCGATGAACCCCGCCACCTTCGCCTGGCGGTGATGCCGACGCCACTCGAGCCAGTTCATCAGACCCGGCGTTTCGCGCGCGTCTTCGTGCACCTCAAGTCGGCTACGCGATTCGAACTCCATCGCATCGACCCCGTTGAAACACACCGTTACCGGGCACGTGCAGATCTCACGCAGCCTCTCGGCGAGGTGCTCCGACACCGCCACCACCCGATCGGCGCGGCGGCACAACGCCTCGTGCCACTGTCGAAACGTCTCCCCGCTTCCCCGCCGGGCGTGGACTTCGGGCGCATCGATGCAGTCGTACACGATCCGGTCGGCACGGAGATCATCGAGGATCGGCCACCAGAGCGGCGTGCTGACACAGAGGATGTGCCGGCCTGGCGTGGCCAGGAGGCGATTCAGACGTCGGGCCTGCCGCGATTCCCGTTTCCCGCCACGACGCGAACCTGGTCGGAACGGCAACGGCCAGACCAGCTTCACCCGCCCCGCCGTGTGCTCCCTGCGTGGCCATAGCCAGTGGCGCACCATCGCGCGCGGCGTGGGCGGTGCGACGTAACGCACGTCCAGACCCGGAATCCCCTCGGCCATGTGCCAGGCAAGGCGCTGCGTCCGGCCCTGTAGGTGAAAACGGTACGGCACCGCCGCCAGGAACGTGATCGTCAGTTCGGAAGAGGGTGGGTTCATCCGCATTCGTGGTGACACGATCCGCCACCGAGCTCCTTATGAGGATCGTCCTTGAAGCACGCGAAACAAGCAGAACGCCTCCCTGTGTACGCGTCAAGCCACGCTTATCGGCAGCATTCCCGGCTTCTTGACGCCATCGAACCACGAAGCTAGCTTGTCGCAATGCGCACCGGAGTGTGCGGTGCGATCCGCCGCGAGTCGCTCGCCGTGTCGTGATTCGGCCGAGCCTTGCCTCTCCGGAAGCCTGGAACTCCATGACCATCGATGCCCCCGCCATTCGAAACTCGCGTCCCGGCCTCATGGAACATTTTCGGCGGGTCTGGCGGCGGCGCGAGACGATCCATTATCTCTACCAAAGCAATCTCAAGGCCGGGCATCGCGACAAGGTCCTGGGGCACCTGTGGTCGCTGCTCGACCCGCTGCTCTACATCGGCGTCTATTTTCTGGTTTTCGGCATTCTTTTCGGGCAGACCAGCCGATCACGTCCCAGTGCCTTCCTGCTCTATCTCGTGATCGGCGTACTGAGCTGGCGGTTCCTGGATACGGTGGTTCAACAGTCCACGCTCTGCATCCGCAGCCATCGCGGTCTCATTCACGCCATCAGCTTCCCCAAGGCGGTCATTCCCATCGCGATCTGCATCTCGCGCCTGTACGACTTCCTCTGGGGCCTGGTGGCCATGGGGGCCATCCTGCTGATCATGGGTGTGGGATTCTCCATCCACCTGTTCTGGCTGCCCCTGCTCATCACGCTGCAATGGCTCTTCGTTGCCGGCATGGCACTTGGCGTCGCTTATCTCGGCGCGTATTACACCGATACCAGTAACGTCATGCAGGCGGGCATGCGTATCTGGTTCTACGCGTCCCCGATCTTTTATTACGCCACGCCGCAACCCGGCGGTATCGAGCCGATGATCGGCGACCCGTTCTATCAAAAGATCTATATGCTGAACCCCATGGCGAGCTTCTTCGATGCCTACCGCCACAGCCTTCTCTACGGTGTGGCACCCGACTTCAATGGCCTGGCGTATCTGGTGGTCGTCTCGCTGCTGATGTTCCTCATCGGCTTCATGGTATTCACGCGCGGCGAGGGGGAGTTCTCCAAGTATGTCTGAAACGAACGCTGCTACCGGGCCTGCGATCGACGCCGAGGACGTCTGGGTGCGCTTCCTCGTCCGGCACACGCGACCGGACGTGACCCTTCGCGCCACGCTGGTGAACAGCCTCGATCGCTTCCGGTCGCGCAATGGGAAAGGGGCAAAAGAGTTCTACGCCCTGCGCGGTGTCAGCCTGCAAGCGACCGCCGGCGACGTCATCGGCGTGATCGGCAAGAACGGTTCGGGCAAGACGACGTTGCTCAAGACGCTCGGCGGTATCTGCACACCGGATCGCGGCTGCGTGCGCATTGCGGGATCGGTCGGCTGCCTGCTCAGTTTCGGCGTCGGATTCAACAATCAATTGACCGGGCGGGAGAACATCTATCTCAACGGCACATTTCTCGGTATCCCCAAGAGAACCATCGCCGAACGCTGTGATGAAATTGTCGCCTTCGCGGAACTGGAGGACTTCATCGACGCCCCGGTGAAGACCTACTCCGCCGGCATGCGCTCGCGCCTGGGCTTTTCGATCGCCGCCCATCTCGATCCGGACATTCTGCTGCTGGACGAAGCGCTGAGCACGGGCGACGCGGCGTTCCGCAAGAAAGCGGGTACAATCCTGGATCGTTACTGCCACAGCGACAAGCTGGTCGTCATCGCCAGCCACAACATGGAGCTGATCCGCAGGTCGTGTACGCGGGCCATCTGGATCGAGAAGGGCGAGATCCGGATGGAAGGCGAGCCGGATGAAGTCATAGATGCGTACCTTGAGGCTCCATCGAGGCGCACCTGATCAAAGTCACGCGGAAGTCGAAATCACGGAATGAATCGGATGACGAACGTATGAAGGCCCCCTCGAATATCATGTCCCTTCCGGAGGCGAAGTGCATCCATGGCCGGTGATCGCGTCAACGAACTGTACCACGGCGAGATCATGCAGACCGCCACGCAGGAGATCTGCCGCGAGCGCATCCACTGGATGTGTTCGCAGGCCACCGGTCGACGCACCCTCGATCTCGGCTGTTCGCAGGGGATCGCGTCGTTACTCCTGGCGCGGGAGGGACACGAGGTCGTCGGCGTCGATATCGATCCCGAGGCGATCGCGTATGCCCAGAGATGTATCGCCGACCTCCCGGAAGGCAGTCGCCGCTGCGTGACCTTCCAACTGATCGATCCCGGGCCATTGCCATTTGAGGACGCGTCCTTCGATACCGTGCTTCTCGGCGAGATTCTCGAGCACCAGACCCGCCCGGAAACGCTCATCGCCGAAGCCGGACGCGTCCTCTCACCGGGCGGCCGGCTGGTCATCACGACCCCCTTCGGTCTGCACCCGCACCCGGAGCACGTGCGGACCTTCTACCTGAGCGACTTCGTTCATCTGCTGGAGGGCGACTACACCCTCAGCGAGTTGTTCGTCGCTCACAAGTATATTCATGGCACAGCGAACAAGAGCGACGCTCCCATGACTGGTGCCGACGCATTGACCCAGACTGCCCGCCTGCTGACCATCTCCGAAGTGGCCTTTCGGGCGGCGGAACAGCACTACTGGGAGCGTTACGGGCAGACGCGCGACGCGCTCACCGATCTGAAAGCTCAGCGCGCTGAAGAGCGGAATCGCGACCGGCAGGAACTCCAGCGTCTGCACAAGGAGTTCGTGACTTTTGCCCATCACCTGGACCGGTGGTTGAGTACGACCTTCGCTCAAGATGATGCCGCGTCCGTTCCGTCGCCGGCCGGAGAATTGGCGCACGTGCGCGAATTGCTGGGGCGATTGAGAGCGCACGCGGATTCGCAATCACACGGATGGCCTGCCGGCGCCTTTCTGCAGGCCGTTCAGCGACTCCATGAAGCTTACGTGCGTCAACTCGAGTCACAGTATCGGAATGAGATGACTGAGCGTGACTCTGAGATCGAGCGTATCCGCCAGAACGCGCGGCGGCTCAAGGCGCGGCTCGACAATCAGGAAGAGCAGTCGGCCTTCTATCGTGCCGAATGCGAACGCAAATTCGAGGAGGTGCGCTACCAACTCGGCGACACGCTCATCAACGTGCTGTCCAGCCCGAAGGACTTCGTGTTGCTCCCGTTCCGACTGATCCAGCTCTGGAAGATCGGCGCCACACGTCGAAGTGAACGCGCGCGATTCGAGGCCCTCGAGCAGAGACAGGACGCGCGTCGCACATCTTCCGCTCCGCAAGAAGAGCGACCCGAATCGCCGGCATCATCCACGCCGGCCAACTCCACCGGTGCGATCCCGGACGATATCCTTACCGAGGGTATCTTTCATGCCGCCGACGGAGTACAGCTGAAGCCGATCATCCAGCCGGCCACGGAACCGCGTCACCCGCTACGCGCCGCCATCATTCTCGATACCTTCACGATGGAGTGCTTCCATCCCGAGTTCCACATGACTTCGATCCGCCCGGATGACTGGCAGGACGTGCTCCGTGCCTCGCCTCCCGACTTCCTCTTCGTGGAATCGGCGTGGAAAGGCAACGGCCTGGCGTGGCAACACCTTATCAGCCAGGCCCGGCAGCGCGAGGGCGAACACCTCTTTCCGCTCGTGGACTGGTGCAAGCGACGGAACATTCCGACGGTGTTCTGGAACAAGGAGGATCCGCCGAACTACGAGCATTTCATCACTGCTGCGTCGCGCTTCGACTACATCTTCACCACGGATGAGGACTGCGTGGCACGCTACCGGGCGGATGCCGGCCATGACCGCGTCCGGCCGCTGCCCTTCGCCGCCCAGCCGTTGATCCACAATCCGATCAACACCGTCGTCGATCGTCCCGGCAAGATCTGCTTCGCCGGCACCTATTACAATCGTAAACATCGCGGCCGTGTCGACGACATGGAGATGCTGCTCCGCCCGGCGATCTCGCGCGGGCTTCACATCTTCGATCGGATGTACCACTACAACGTGGACGATGCCTACCGCTACCCGGATGTCTATCAGCCGGCGATCCAGGGTGGGCTGCCCTACGATCTGATGCTGGATGCCTACCGGAATTACCAGATCTTCTTGAACGTCAATTCAGTCTCGCGTTCGCCGACAATGTTCTCGCGTCGTGTCTTTGAACTGCTCGCCTGCGGTACGCCGGTGATCAGCACCTGGTCCGACGGCATCGAACGGATCCTCGGCCCGGAATGCGTCGCCCTGGTCGCGAACGAGACTGAGGCGGCGGATTGGATGGACCGCCTGCTGAACGACGCCGATCTGCGCGAACGTCGGTCGATGATTGGGCAACGCAAAGTCTTCGGTGAGCATACGTACGAAAAACGATTCCAGGAGATCGCCCGCCATGTCGGCCTGGAGATCACGACTCCCGATCAAGGTGTGAGCGTCATCGGCGTGGCGGAGAACGTCGCAGAGGCCGAACGGCTCCTAGAGCATTATGAGCGGCAGACTTGGTCCGAACGGGAACTGCTGCTCGTGCTGCGCGGAGACGTGGATGGCAACGCACTTGAAACTCGCTGCAACGCGGTACCTCATGCCCGCGTGATCCCCATGTCGGATTCCAAGCCACTCGGTGATTGCATGGCGGAGGCGATCCGGCAGGCTCGGCGCAGCTTCATCGCCTGCCTCAGCCCGCAGAGTCACTACGGTGATGCTTACCTCACCGACCTGATGCACGCGTACCAGTACGCCGACGCGGAACTCATCGGCAAGGCGACACACTACGCCTGGCAGCCGGAGACGCAGCACATCTCGCTGGAAGACCCCAGACGCGAACGTACATTCGTCTCATCGCTGGCGTGGAACGGCTATGTCGCGCGCAAGGCCGTGTTCGATCGGCTGTCTCCCACTGAGATCGACTGGCGGTCCGGCGAAGGCTTCTTCAAAAACTGCGCCGAGCAGGGCATCCGGATGTACGCCGCCGACCGCTTCAACTACGTTTCGTGCCCGTTCGAATCGGCACGTGCGGAATCGATGGTCCGTTCCATCCCGTCATCCCAGTTGATGATCGATGTTTGATTGCACTCATGGGCTTCGAATGGTCCTCGCTACGCCAATCGGGCGAGCTTTTTGCCAGATCGTCGTTGCGACGATGCTGGCGGGGTGCAACCAGGAACCGAATCCATCACCGCCCACGACTCAGCCCTCCGCCGTCACTGCACCGGTCGCTCCCGCACAAACCGGCTTGACCTGGGACGATCTTCGCCAGGTCACCATCACCGAACTTCGTACCGAGCAAGAGCAACGCCCGCTCCTCGACTACGTGCTGATCGTCCCCGCGGACTCGGACCTCTTATCTACCGCGGACCTTCTACTGCAACGGGGCTGGGAGATGCACGGCCATACTCCGTTTCCGCTGACCACGCCCATCGACTGGAACTTGCGACTGGCGGAGGATCGCTCCTGGAATTTCGAACTCCATACCTGGGACCCGCTCAACATTCTTCTGCAGGCATACCAGGAAACTCAAAACCGCGACTATCTCCAACCCTGCATCCGCATCGCCCGCGACTGGATCGAAACGTACCCGACCCAGGGGGTGGCGGAGTCGCCCGTGCCCGATCAGCCCTCGTTTGCGTGGTACGACATGGCAGTAGGACTCCGCTGCCACAGGTTGGCCTACCTGCTCGACGTGCTGTGTCGCGATGACTCATACTCTGACGAAATAATCCAAATTCTTTGGCATTCCCTCATCGAGCATCAGATTCACCTGGAGAACGACCGCCACTTCGCGTCGCACAACAACCACGGATTCTTCCAGGCGGCGGGGCAGTGGGCGGCGGCACGACGTTTCGCGAATTGGCAACCTATGCACAAAGCCACGAGACAAGCACACGACCGAATCGCCGACCTGCTGGACCGGCAATTCACGTCGGAAGGCGTCCACACCGAACACTCCCCCGCCTATCATCGAATGGTCTACCAATCCTTTGTCGGCATCGTGCACGCTGGCATCTTCGACGATGACGATGCGCACCGCGCGCGGGTTACCGCCATCGAGGACGCCCTCGCCTGGATGATTCAGCCGAATGGTACGCTGACCATGTTCGGCGATACCGATCACGAAAAGGTGGAGATGCCGGTGGCCCCTTCACTTCGCCCCACGTCACCGCATCTGCTCGCGATATTGAGCGGCGAACGTCTCGGCCATGTGCCGGACACGCGACTGAAGGCGTTTCCCGAATCCGGACTTGTGGTCATGCGCTCGCACCTTGGAAAGAATTCGACCGGATTCGCAGACGCCAGCTACCTCGCCCAGCAATGCGCATTTCACTCACGGACCCATAAACACGCCGATGATCTCTCGTTCGTCTGGTTCGATCGCGGCTTGCAGATCCTGATCGATCCCGGCCGGTACGGCTACCTCGGACGCACGCCGAAGGACTCGTCACTTCGCCGTCAAGGCTTCTGGTACGCCGACCCCAGGCGCATCTATGTCGAGTCCACACGGGCGCACAACACCGTCGAGATCGACGGTCAGAGCTACAACCGTGCAACCACGCCCCCGTACGGATCCGCCCTTGTTCAATGGGGCGAGTCCGGCGACCTGCTCTTCGCGGAGTCTGACGTTCTGCACCAAACCAAGGTCCGCCATCGCCGAATGCTGATCCTTTCGCCCGGCCGATGGTTGCTGGTGTGGGATGATCTTCACGATGAGCAAGACACACGACACGACTACCGCCAGTGGTTCCAGTTCGCGCCGGATCTCGACGTTCGGGTTGCCGACACCGAGCGTTTATCCATCACGAACAATTCATCCGAATGGCACTTGCACGCCTTTTCGATCGTGCCTTCCGCGCGGCTCGCGAATCCGATTCGAGGTCAAACTGAGCCGGAACTTCAGGGTTTTTGGGCCCCAAGCAGCGGTATATTCGAGCCGGTCTGGTCGGCCTGCTGGGAACAACATGCTGCCGCGGACGCGACCTTCGCCACCCTTTTCACCTTCGCCCACGATGCAGAACCCGATCGCACCGCCACAATGGTCGATGCTGGAAACAAGGCCCGCTTCGTCTGGTATCAGGACGGAGAAACGCATACCTTGTCCGTGTCGAAGAAAGATGACGGCACATGGTCGCTCATGGACGAGGTGAAACCGTCTCAGTAGTGGCGGCTCAGGCCGGCCGTCGGTCCGTCCGCAACGGCGTGGCCGACGGAGACGAGAGGAAATCTGCAACACGTGCCTGCGAAACGCATCATGGTCATCCTGGGAACGCGCCCGGAGGCGATCAAGCTCGCCCCGGTCATTCATGCTTTTCGCGCCATGCCGGATCGCGTCGAGCTGACGGTCTGCTCTACCGGACAGCATCGTGACATGCTCGATACTACGTTGAAGGCTTACGCCATCCAGGCCGATATCGATCTGGGCGTCATGACTGGCGGTCAGCACGTCACCGATCTGCTCGGGCGGCTGCTGCTCGAACTTCGCCCTGTCCTGGAGAAGCACCGACCGGACGTGATTGTCGTGCAGGGCGATACCACGACGGTGATGGCGGCGGCGCTGGCGGGGTATGCGGCGCAATCGTGTGTCGCCCACGTGGAAGCGGGCCTGCGTACCGGTGACAAGCACGCCCCCTTTCCCGAAGAAATCAACCGTCGCGTCACGAGCGTCGTAGCGGATCATCACTTTGCTCCCACGCCACAGGCTGTTCGGAACCTTCAAGCCGAGGGCATTTCTGAAGGCCGCGTCCACCTGACCGGCAACACCGTCGTCGACGCGCTCTACTGGATGCGCGACCATGTGGCCGGGCGCCCGCTTCCCGAGGAACTCGCGCCGCGAGCGCCGCGGATGATCCTCGTGACCGCCCACCGCCGTGAGAGCTTCGGTGAACCCTTCCGGCGGATCTGCCATGCCCTGCGCGACGTGGCGGACCGCTTTAGCGAAGTTGAACTCATCTACCCCGTACATTTGAATCCGAACGTGCGTGAACCCGTACATACTCTCCTGGGCGATCACCCACGGATCCGCCTCGTCGCCCCGCAGCCGCCCGACCGCTTCGTCGCGTTGATGGACCGGGCGCATTTCATCATTACGGACTCCGGCGGTATCCAGGAGGAAGCCCCCGCCCTCGGCAAGCCGGTGCTGGTCCTGCGCGACGTGACCGAACGCCCCGAAGCCGTCGCCGCCGGTGTCGTCCACCTGGTCGGCACGGATCACGAACGCATCGTGAGTGAAGCGGCAACCCTCCTGACCGATCCCCAGGCCTACGCCGCCATGGCTCGCCCTGTCGCGGTCTACGGTGACGGCAAAGCCACGCGACGCATCGTCGAAGTCCTCACCACAGGCAGCATGCAAACGCCGCCCTTCCAACCCCAAGCCTCGTAAACGGGCCCTCAGCCCTCGACGACGTGCAATAAAAGAACTGCATTCAAATGCTCTGACTTGATTCCTTTTCAGCCCTGCACCCCGATCTCGATCGGCGTATATCTGCGACATCTGCGGATGATTTATTCTTAACACGAGATGCCACGCGATTGACAGTCCACCGGATTGCATTGCCGAACGCACTCCCGTATTCTTGGTTGGCCGGGTTCGTTCGCGGCGGACCCTGAGGGCGATTAGCTCAGTTGGCTAGAGCGCCTCCCTTACAAGGAGGATGTCGGCGGTTCGAGTCCGTCATCGCCCAGATTCGTAAATCACGCCGAACGCTTGACTTAGCGTATCTTTCCAGCGTTGGAAAGCGCGGCCTTGAAAGCTCTTATTCAGACATACTGTCCGAACAAGCTTGGAGGACGCACGATGATGACGCAGGAAACCCCCCAGATTATCAGTGACAAGGCGAGACCATGGGACGCGTTCTGCGCGATGGCAGATCTCGCCCGGATGGAGGCGCTCCGGCCAGCAGTGATTGACGAAGTCAACGGCATCGGTCGGTTCTACTTCGAAGAGGGTGCGAGTTGGCGGCGGGAGGTCTTCCGTAACGAGACCGACGAATCCGGCCCGAGCCTCGCGACGGTCAAGCGGATCTGGAGGAAGCAGGGACTCCCCTGGAGCGTTCCCTCGAATGGGACATCATCAGACGTGCTTCGCATGCTCTGCAAGATGAACGCTCATAGCTGGGTCAAGGGAAGCGAATCGCCCCTCGGCTCCATGTCTGTCAAGCACTGATGGCCCGTGCCGTGTCCGTCCAGACCATCAATTAGGCCGAACCAGAAAAGACTCCGGACCCTCCAATAAACTGTAGTGTTTTGTGGTGGTACCTCCGTGATGAGGGCACGGGAGGGGCGGATTAGAGCTATCTTGCTGAGAGGATAGCCTGTAGCTCGGTATTCCCCATGATAGTGGCAGTATCGAGAGCAGAAAAACCATGTGCGTTCTTCTTGTTGGGGTCAGCACCGTACTCCAGAAGAGCACCTATAGTCTCAGTCTTGCCTTGACAACTCATCACACAACGCCATAGAGGAGTGTTACCAAAGCTATCAGCCAAATCCACTTCTGCTCCTGACTCTAGAAGAACCTTTACTATCTCGGTCTTTTGGTCTCGTGCGGCAAAATGGAGTGCAGACCACTTTTGACCAGAATCCTGTAGATTAACATTCGCACCCTGTTTCAGAAGAAGAGCGACCGTCTCTTTGTCTGCATCATCATCAAGAACAGCATGCATAAGGGCAGTTCTTCCATCACCATCTGTCGCATCAATCCCGACCCGCTCCAGAATCTCACATAGCGAGCTGTATTCTTTACGATATACAGCATCAATGGCATTCTCAATGCTCTCCATTAGTCAATCCCCGGTTTCTCAAACTGATGTCCCATGTTCGGTGCCGGGTCTTCCATCTGGAACCATTCGGGATGGTCATTCACCCAGTCATTGAACTCTTTCTGAGTCATGCCCTTTGCCTCGGCTTCCTTCACCAGACGACGATGTTCACGACCATACTTGTGCCCATAATGAGGTTTTGTAATGGTTCAGCCTGAATTGGAGAGTCAGGCGACGCGCCTAATACACA
>CAZUAQ010000045.1:0-43135 GCA_964618455.1 uncultured Planctomycetales bacterium
GATGCCGATCTTCTTCATCACGCGGACCATCTCTCCGCGAAGATCGTGGTACGTGTCCGTCGGGCTGACCGGGAAGTAGCCACCCTTGTACGAGGGCTTGTAGCCCAGGTTCGGCTCTTCGAAACGGGCCGTGTTCCACGCCGCCTCAACCGAGTCGATCTCGTACATGCCGCGGTGCTGCGTCTGCTCGTACCGAACCTCGTCAAACACGAAGAACTCCGGTTCCGGACCGATATACACCGTATCGGCAATGCCCGAATCCTTGATGTACTTGCTCAGCGCCTTCGGCACGCGCCGCGGATCCTTGCCGTATTCTTCACGCGTTACCGGGTCGAAGATATCCGCCAGAACGCTCACCGTCGGCTCCGCGAAGAACGGATCCTGCCGTGCCGTCTCGACCTGCGGAATGGCCAGCATGTCCGACTGATCGATGTCCTGCCAGCCGCGAATGCTCGAACCGTCAAATCCGAGGCCGTCCTTGAACACGCTCTCGTCCAGCTCGTCGACCGGATAGGAGCAGTGCTGCCACGTGCCCAGGAGATCGCAGAATTTCAGGTCCACCATCTCCGCCCCGATCTTCTTGCAATAATCAAAGAAATCCTTCGGGCTGGTGCATTTGGATGGTACATACTCGTTGTGAATGCCTGCCATGGAGCAACCCTTTCAGCTTAGAGGTCCAAACCGATACCTACCGTCGCGATTCGTCACAGAGACGAATCCTGTCACATCTTGTGAAAACTCGAAAACTCAAGGCACAGACTTGCCGAGACGCTCAGCCGTCACCGGTTGGCTACGTACACACCTGATAAATCGTGTGCTGAGAGCCTCGGCTGAGGGTTCGAGTCCTGCCGAGGGCTCTGAGGGTTGCTAACCGCCGAGTCGAGGATGACCCTGACCATTGAGCGACTCTCAGTCCAGCTTCAGCCCGATGCCAACCTCAACGGATTACGGCATCAAGACTTCAAAATGGGCTGTCAGTCCCAAGCGATACCCAAGAGCGATGCTCAGTTTGTGAGCGGCGCCCAAGCGGTAGTAACTGTGAACTAAGCAAACACCATACCAATGAAGGCCATGTCGGACGGCTGATTACGGGGTTGTAATTGCGAAGGGATCGCTTTTCAAGCGGGCGTGGTGCCTGCTGATCCGGCACTCATGGACCTTCTTGCCTCATGGATAGGCAGAGGTGTCCACGCAGGCGACATGTGATTCCGAAGCCCGAAAAAGTCGATCCCGGCCAGAACTGGAGCCGATTCTGGCGTTTCCAGCGAAATGTTCGACGCCCGAGATCCACCCGATCTCGAACTCGGGCTTGGATGTCGATCTTGCCGGTGAAGCCGCCGAGGAGCCAATTGGTGTATATCACAGGTTTATGGGATTGGCACTTTCCTTGCCAAAGTCGAACATGGTGGGGACGCCAGGCGGCCGGGCCGGTGTCAAAGGGAGTTGAAGCTTGTGCCATCCCGAATTCAGGCGGATCTCTCTTGTGGAAATGCCGCGTTTCGCAGCAGTCACCATGGAGCCCTACATAGTTTCACGGCAGTGTATGCGGCGGCACGTTGTAGATGAGCCGTCGGTCTGAGAAGCTCAGGGACCGTCTCTTTCTCTGGAAGCGCTTCTCACACACTTTCTGAGGGCTGTCCGAACGTTCCACCAGCGTTCCTGATCATGAGGTTTTTATGAAGTCGGTCGGAATGAAGATGGTGGCACCCCAACCGGAATCGAGGGTCGAAGAAGAGAACGGCAAGACTGCCCTCTGACGAAGTGATCTCCGGTTTAATTCAAATCGAGTCCTGGTGATGGAGCTAGGTTCGGAGGTCACCAAGCGAGCCTCCGGGCTCTCCATCACCATTTTTTTAACACGCCTGCCGACAGGCGACATCCCCGGTGGCCACTTGGCGGGACATCCCCCAAGGCTACAATAGGTGTCATGAAGACCGCCGGTGTGATCATGCGTTGTCGTTATGCCCCGTCTTGGAAGATGCGACTGGCAGGGGGCATGATACTCTGGGGCGTTTTGGTTTCCGCCGGCTGTCAACCTCCGACTCCCACCGGGACCGACAAGGTCGACGGCACCACGGGTGTCAATCCTGACGATTTTCCCGATACCCCCGTCCAGGGCGAACCCAATGATTCCTTCGAGCAGGCACTCTTCGTGGTTCTGGGAGCTGACGGAACCACGAGAATCGAGGGCAGCCTGCCGACGGAACAGGACGTAGACGTCTACAACCTCGGCCCGGCCCGGATCGGTGACCGCATCCGCGTCGATGTGGTGGCCGAGACGCCGGGGCTCGATGCCGCGTTCGCCGTCTTCGATGATGAGGGCCGGATTCTTTTCGAGAACGATGATCGAAATCTGGATCTTCAGCAGCTCGATCCCTATTTCAATTCCGATGTTCGCCGCGAGACCACCGCCACGTACCTGGCGATTACCAGTTCGCCCCTCGGGCCGAGCACGGGCGACTATCACGCCAACATTACCATTCAGAGCGGCGATCCCGTCGAAGGGCAACGCCAGACAGTCCTGCTCGACTTTTCCGGGGGCTCCGTGACCATCCCCGGCGACCGGACCTACACCGTGGACGCCTTCACAACCGACGACATCAGCCCCGCCTACGTCGGATTCACCGAGGACGTCATCGCGGGCATCGTCGCCACCGTGCGTGAGAATTACGACGGCCTGCAGCTCGATCTGCTGATCGAGCCGGGCGATGGCGTCCCCGCCGGAAGCGACTTTTCACGGGTCCTGTTCGGCGGATTCAGCCGCACGGCTTTCGGTCTGGCGGAGTCTGTGGACACCATGAATCTGGATCGATGCGACGACGCCATCATCTTCATCGAGACCTTCCGGCCGTCAAACTTCGGCCGCGTGTTGACCTCAGAGGAACTCGGCACGGCCATCGGAAACGTGGCTTCGCACGAGATCGGCCACCTTCTCGGGCTCAATCACGTGTCGGACACGACCGATCTGATGGACAGCACCGGTTCGCCCCTCACGTTCGCGGTCGATCAGGAATTCCTGAATTCCCCCCTGGAAGAGTCGATTTTTCCCATCGGTTTCCAGGATGCCTGGCTGCTGCTGACCGAACTGCTCGGCTTTGAGTAGATCCCATGGCATGGAGAGTTGTGCCGGGAAACCGGTCACTCACTGTTCGAGGCGGGTTCGTCTTTCGTATCGGCAGCCGTGTTGTTTCCCGGGGCGATTTCCACGGGCCGCGCGGTATCCAGCGCGTGGGCCTGCCGGCACTCGTCGGCAAACGCCTGGTAGGCTTTCTCGATCGCTTTCGCCGAGAGCTTCTGCCCGAAGATCATGCGGATCCGCGCGGATCGTTTCTCGCCCTTCTTCACGTCCCACCCGCCGATGATGAAGTTATGACCGACGGCGAAACGATTCGGGGCAATGTGCGTGCACGTACCCGGTTCAATCATCTGCACCACGGTCCAGCCTGTCTCTTCACTCGTGCTGACCATGATCGGCAGATCGAACCGGTACTCCGCCAGTCGCGTCCGATCTCCCAGGAACGACCAGCGCCCGTCCTCGAAGCGTGAGGCGATGCGGTCGTCTCGCGGGATGAGAAGTTGTTCGCGATCGCTGATTTCAGGTTGCATCCACGCCTTGTCCACGCGAATGCTCCGCTCATACGAACCATCGAAATAGGACGTGAAATACACTTCAAACTGCGTCATCGCTTCCGTGAAGGTGAAGTGCAGCGTGGCGTCGATCGTACCGCACTCGGGGAAACGATAGACCAGTTCAGAGACCACCGGCCAGGGCTTCTGCTCCGGAAACCGCACGCTCAACGACTTCCGCGTGAGCAGGGCGGTCTGATCGAGCTTGCGGGGGAAATACTCGCCCGCGCGTCCCTTCTCGAGATAGTGCTCGAGGTTCAGAAAAGCCCGGCCCGGACTGACCGGCGAGCCCGCATCCCCGAGTTTCTCGATGAAGAGGCCGTGCATGTCACCGAGCGGACGCAGACCCGCGTGGATGCTCGGACACGTCAGCTTCCAGCTGTTCGGGTCGAAGGTCCAGGCTTCCGGTTTTTCCGCCGCGAGACTTGCCCCATGCATCGCCGCCACTACAAGTGCCCCTGTCGCCCAGCCCATGTCGATCGTCCTTCCGTAGATATTCAGCGAACGCTACGCTGCCGTTCAGGTTCGTGGCACTATTCTGTTCCCGGTTGATTCACTTTGCAATGCGGTTCCGCGGCAGGAAACGATTTCGGCGGCTTACCGGCCCGGATTTCCCGACCGGGAGTCAGGCGCTCCAGGTCGATCTCCGTGCTCCCGCGCACCATGAGATCGGCGATGACGCGACCGGTCACCGGTGCCAGAATCAGTCCGCTGCGAAAATGGCCGGTCGCGGTCCACAATCCCGGCATCCCGGGCACGGGGCCGAGGAACGGACGACGATCCGGGGATCCCGGTCGCAACCCTGCCCAGCTCCTGACCAGCGTCGCTTCTCCCAACGCCGGGACCAGCGCCCGTCCGCGTTCCATCAACGCTTCCAACCCGCCGACGGTCGTCCGTTTCTCGTAGCCGGATTCGTGTTCTTCGGTCGCGCCGAGCAACACGTGGCCGTCCAGGCGGGGCACAAGATAACAGTGTCCGCGCGAGATCAGGTGGGTGAACAGTCGCGGCTTCGTCGCAAGCAGCAGCATCTGGCCGCGCACGGGATAGACCGGCGTCTGCGGGCGAAGCCGATTTTCGATCAGGGGTGTCCACGCGCCGGCGGCAAGCACGACGTGATCAGCAGTGTAGTCGTGCGATTCACAGCGCACGCCCGTCACCCGGTCTCCTTCGCGACGCAGTTCCCTCACATGTTGAGACTCGCGAATGGTGACGTTCTGCTGGACGCAGGCCGACAGCAGGGCTTTGAGCAGCCGCGGATTGCGAACCTGACCCGCCACCGGGGCATGCAGCACGCCACGAACGTCATCACCGAGTTGAAGTGCCGGTTCACGTTCCCGGGCCTCGTCGGCGGTCAGCAACTGAAGCAGTCCACGGCCGGCGGAGCCGCAGTGCTCCATCGTCAGTTCCACCTGGCGCCGGGCGGTCTCCATGCGCTGTTCGGTGTACAGCGGCGTCAGGCTGCCGCAACGCACAAACTCCGGATCAATGCGGGTCCGCTCCCTCAGGTCCTCCACGAACTCCGGGTACATCCCCAGACTTCTGCGAATCAGTTCGAGATAGGTGTCATCCCGATGCCAGCTCGGGCACTCGAGCATTCCCGCGCCGGCCCACGAGGCTTCGCCGCCGCAGCGCCCTCTCTCCAGCAGCGTAACCCGCAGTCCCTCGCGCGCGAGGTGGTAAGCGCATGACAGACCGATGACACCACCACCGACCACGATCACATCCGAGTTGTTCACCTGAGTGCCCATGGATCGATACCACTTCACATCACATCCACGCACGAACCACGCGCGCGTCGCCCCATCGCCTCGAGCATTATAGCGCGGCGAGCCAACATCGTATTGGAAGAGAAAAAAGGATAGCGCAGTCAGTCAGACGCCGATGCCCAGCGCCGAACCGCCCTGGTACACGACCAACGCCGCCACGTAGGCGAGCACGGTCATGTACACGAACATGAAGATCGGCCATCGCCAGGAATTGGTTTCACGGCGGACCACGGCGATCGTACTCGCGCACTGACACGCCAGCACGTAGAAGACCATCAGGCTGACCGCCGCCAGCGGGGTGAACACCGGCGAGCCGTCCTCCCAGGTCGATGCACGAATCTGCTCGCGCAACGGGACGGATGCCTCGTCCGCCTCGCCCACGCTATAGACGATGCCCATCGTACTGACGAAAACTTCCCGAGCGGCGAAACTGCCGACGATGCCGATTCCGATCTTCCAGTCGTAGCCCAATGGCTTGATCGCCGGTTCGAGCATCTGGCCGAGTCGTCCCGCCACGCTGTGCCCGAGTTCCTCCGAGGCCTGTTGATTGTCGATCTGCTCCAGGCGTTCGGCCCGTGTCGCTTCGTCCATCTCGTCCGCCTCGAAGGAGGCGTTGACCTCGGCGCGCTGCGACTCGAATTTCTGCGCGATGGCCGGGTCCTTCGGGTAGCTCATCATCGCCCAGATCACGATCGTCAGCGCCAGAATCACGGTGCCCGCACGTGTCAGGAAGATCTTGCTGCGATCCCACATCACCCGGAGCACGGCACCCACCCGCGGCAGGCGGTAGGGGGGCAGTTCCATGATGAATGCAGGCGTCGGACCCTTGAGCAGCGTCTTCTTGAAGAGCGTCGCCATCGCCAGCGCAGAGACGATGCCGAGCGTATACATGCTCAGCAACGTGACCATCTTGATGAGCGACGAGCCCGGCAGGCAGGCCGTGATCAAGACGATGTACACCGGCAAACGCGCGCTGCAGCTCATGAGCGGTGCGACCAGGATCGTCGCCAGGCGATCCTTCGGGTTCTCGATCGTCCGCGTCGCCATGATGCCGGGAATCGCGCAGGCATGGGACGAGAGCAGGGGGATGAAGCTCTTGCCGTGCAGGCCGACGCGGCTCATCAACCGGTCCATCAGGAACGCCGCCCGGGCCATGTAGCCCGTGTCTTCGAGCAGGGCGATAGCCAGGAACAGGATGCAGATCTGCGGGAAGAAGACGATGACGTTGCCGACTCCGGCGATGATGCCGTCGGTGATCAGGCTGCGGAGGGCGCCCTCGCCCATGGCATCCACCACGAGTCCCTGGGTCCATTCCACACCGGTTTCGATCAGCCCCATCAAAGGGTCGGCGAGTACGAAGATGCCGAGGAAGACGACCGCCATCATCGCCGTGAAGAGCAGCAAGCCCAGGATCTTGTGCGTCAGAATACGGTCCAGGCGATCCGAGATCGTACCCTTCGTGTCGTCTCCACGTCGGAGGCATTCGTCCACGAGCTCTCCGAGCCACGCGTAACGGGCGGATGTGATCTCGAGGGAGATGTCATATGCCTTGGACTCGGCGTAGCGCCCGAACGTCTCGCGCAAATGCGCCCGCACCGGCTCGGGAAGATGATTCGAGGAAGGCACTTCGCCCTCGTTCAGAAGCAGCAGGGCCGCGCCGTCCGCCGCCGACTCCGTCGCGAAGTTCGAGGAGATCAACGTGGCCGATAACAGGCGGACGTCCTCCTCCATCGCTTCCGGCAATCGCCAGTCGCGCTGTCGCTGGATACGTTGATTCTGTCGGGAGGCATCAATCAGTGCCTGTTTCAGTTCGGCCATCCCCTCGCCCCGGTTGGCCACCATGGGGATCACCGGAACTCCAAGCGCTTCGCTCAAGGCCGCAACGTCGAGTTCATGTCCCGCCTGGCGTACCACGTCCATCATGTTGCAGGCGATGACCGCAGGCAGGCCCAGCTCGAGGATCTGAGTCGCGAGGAAGAGATTGCGCTCCAGATTGTTGGCATCAATCACCACCAGCACCGCATCGGGCCGCGGCGTGTCCGAGACGCGACCAAGCAGCACGTCCCGGGCGATCTGCTCATCGGGACTCTGGGCCGACAGGCTGTACGTCCCGGGAAGATCGAGCAGGCCGATCTCCGGCATGCCGGTCAACGCGCCCAGCTTCTTCTCGACGGTCACGCCGGCGTAGTTCCCGACCTTGTGGCGCAAGCCGGTCAGGGCGTTGAAGACCGTGGTTTTGCCGCAATTGGGATTGCCGGCCACGGCAACAAGCGCCGTGCGCCGGGCGGAGTCGAGAGGAGCGCTGGCAGGGGCTGTACTCGTCATGAGGATCTGGTCGGTTCCTGTACCTTGGAGATTTCAATCCCCCCTGCTTTCAGGCTTTCGACGCTCGGCCCGGGGCAAGCCTGATGGAGGAGGTGGATCACGATTTCATGCTGGTCCGTCCCGAGGCCATCAGTCCGTCTTGAGAGCGATCCGGCTGGCCTCGTGCTTACGAAGACTCAGGTGATAACCGCGGACTTCGATGTCGATCGGATCGCCCAGCGGCGCGAATCGTACCACGCGAACGCGCGCCCCCGGCGTGAGGCCCATTTCCAGCAAACGCCGCCGAACGTCCGGAGGGCCATCGATGGAGGCGATGTTTCCCGTCTCACCGATTTTCAATTGATTGAGTGCAACGTCCATCGGATCACGCCTGTGCTGTGGGTCGGAACAGTGATACGGACCGGAGCCGGAGATTCCCGAACGAAATCCAGGTGAATTCAGAATGCGAAGTAAGTTGGATTCGGTCAGGCAGCCGGGGATGGTTGTGGTGGATCAATGTTTCGTCGCTCGGGCGGCTACGTCAAGAGCGGCCCGATGGAAACTTCAGACGGCACTCTGATCTGGTGTGACCCGTGCTCAGGCGGCTCCACCGACGGTTTCGACCATCACCGATCGGGCCAGGCGACGGCACACGCCGAACCGGCACTCGCCCACCTGGCAGATCAGAGGATCGTTGTTCGTAACCACACGCAGCGTCCGACCTTCCAGAACGCCCAACTCACGAAGCCGCTGCGTCTGACTCTCATCGGGACTCCGGACGGCGCAGATACGCACTTCATCTCCGGCTCTCACCGTACTCATCGGAAAAACTGCACGAACCATGCCTGAACTCCTGAACAAGCTTAATCCGTCCGGACCGGCGGATGGCTGTCTCAACCGCCCAAATCTAATTGAGACTCAGTCTCGACTGCCATGAAGAATGTATCGTCTGAATGATGCTCCGTCAAGAGTGAATCCAAGAGAAATCAAGAAAAAACGAAATTAATATGAAGAGGTCTCTTTCTCCGGATAAGGGAAGATTGACGGGCGGCGGCGTATGCGGCCCAGGCGACCCGGTCGGGGAAAGTAACTACCATCTTGATTTCGGAGGATTTTCTTCCGAAGCACTGGGGTCCTGTCATTCCCCCGGGGCCGAGTACGCCGCGTCGCGGTGTTCCTTTCGACGATCACATCACACCGGCATACGGCCGGATACGATCGACCAGGGCGTCGATGTCGTAGCTCTTGCTGAGATCGACGGGCAGAAAGACGCCGTGATTGTGGTCGCTCGCCAGAATAATCAACCGTTCGAGTTGCACGGTGTATCCGGACTCCTGGGGCTGGTGGCCGATCACGAAGTAATCGACGTCGTAAGCCTTGGCGAGTTTTTCGAGCAGGGGACCGGTGTGGTTGCGACCCCATACCATGCGATAAGCGGCGCTGTTCTCGCCGAGATCGAGTTGGTTGGGATCGGCGTTCACACAGGACGTCTCGAACTCGTGCATGTAGCGAGCATCCGGCAGCGAATGCGCAAAGAATATGCGGTTCGGGGTACGACCCGCCAGGGGGAAAGAGCCGATGAAGCGATCGACCGCCTCCAGGACGTCGTCGATCTTGTCGGTTCCCAGAATGGACGCGACGCCACGTTCGAAATCGTCCGTGACCACGCGTCCGCCCTTGGTAATTTCGTGCTTGCGCATCTGGGCCAACTCGTGGTTGCTCTGGAGAAAGTGAACCTGCTCGGGGAAGAATGTTTTCCACTGTGCCGCATCGAGCATGAGTTCGAACGAGAGATCGGGCTGGCCATACTCTTCGGGTGTCTCGTGGATGAGTTCATGCAGGATGACATGGCGGATCGGCGTCATCTCCAGGGCGCAGTAGCGGACCAGCTTGTCGAAGTTGCGGCGGTGCCCGTGCATATCGCCGGTCATCACCACTTGCCCGTAATTGTTGAAGCAGAGAAGACACCCCTTCCGAAGCGGATCGGAGAGGTTCATTTCGGCTGCCTGGTGAAGCGTTTCGATGGCGGATTCAGCGTTGCTCATGCGGTGGCATCACCCGGCGGTGAAGCCGGTACTTCGGGGTTTGTGTCGGAATCATCTTCACCCTCCACGACGGGACCGGTCAGGGAAGCTTCGTTCTTATCGAGGATGTGCTTGGTGACCTCCAGGCGATGAAGCACTTCGCGCATGTCGGAAGGGCGGTCTTTGGGATTGGTCTTGCAGCAGTCCATGACCAGCCGACTCAGAGCCGCAGGCACGTTGGCATTGATCTCATGCGGAGGCACCGCGTCGCGCGGTGCGGCCAGGTCGATGCCGGCTCGGCGCCCTTTGCCGGGCAGAACCGTCGGGTACGCGCGTCCCGTGATGGTCCAATAAAGCGTCGCCCCGAAATTGAACACGTCCGTCGGGCGGTCCAGGGGCACGCCTTTCTCAACCTGCTCCGGCGCGATGTAGTCCGGAGTGCCCTGAATACGTCCTTTGACATGGCCGATCGGGCAGCTCTGGCCGAAGTCGATGACGCGAACATCGCCGTCCTTTCCTATCAGGATGTTGTTCGGCTTCATGTCGGCATGAACGTAGCCCGCCTGGTGCAGGGCGTCCAGCGCATGGGCGACTCGGATGAAGACGTTGATCAGCCCATGCGTTCCCAGGGGACCGATTTCCTCGAGACTTCGGCCTTCGAAGAACTCCATGATGAGATGCAACTCTTTGACATAGAGAAGTTTGCGAACCTTCTTCATGTGAAAGCTGCGCCGCAGATAGGGATGGTCGAGCTTGGAGGAGACGTTGAAGTCGTTAATGGCCTGCAGGAGATAGCGGTTATCGTCGGTGGCCCGGCGCACCACGCGCTTCAGGGCGAATTTCTCACCCGTCCGCTGCTCGGCCACCAGCCAGATGGTGGAGCGGGCGCCGGTACCCAACCGCTCGTAAACCGTATATCCCGGGACGGTAAAACTCACGTGAGCCTTCCTAAACCCTTATCCTTCAGAACGTTGGCGCACTGCACTCCCTGGCCCCCTGCGCGACACGGCGTGAAGCCGGACAAGTGCATTATGCAGCGTGACTTACGTATTGTCTAGCGTGACAATGCCCCGGCGTGCAGGCCGGCCTTGCCTAATGCTCTCTTTTTCGACCTGAAGGATGCCCCGCTGGATCATCGCCTGTCGGGAATACCACGGAATGCCCGCGTTCCGTATGGGCGATCTTACCTAAGGAATTGCACGGAATAGGTTTAAGTCCACCGGGCGAGCAGCTGGGCGCGGAGCGGGCAACGACCGGATGTGTGGGGCGGCCTTGAATGGAGCATGATCCGTCATCGCAGGGACGGGGCCGCGAATCAGACGGGATTCCATTAGGGCATATAGATTGCTGAAAACGACTATTCGCTGGAGTGGAGCCGGGGGCGGTTTTCCGCATGGGTGGGCTCGGGCGGCGGCACGTCATTCCACACTACATTCCGGTGATCAATGCCGAATTCGCGGACGAGCTTGTCCACAATCATGCGGGCTTGCTGGTGCTGCGCGGGGGTGATCCGATTGGAGTGTTCACCGGCGACCAGTCCGATGCGTACCACGTCCTGCAGTGTGGATTCCTTGGTGAAGGGGCTCTGGCGTTGCCAGAGATGCGTCCAGTGCACATCGCCGCGATGGTCCACGAAAACATGGGCGGGATGCGTTTTGTGATCGGTCGTGAGATGCTCGAGGTCCAGGTGGATGGCCTGCCAGGCATGCGGCGATTGGTTCGGCTGGGCGATGAGCACGCGCTGGTTGCCCTGGGTCGTGGGCAACCCTTGAGCGTAGTAGAGAACGAGCGCCCCAAGGGTCATGGATGCCACCAGGGTCCCAAAGGTTCTGTGCAGCCTTCTTTGCCGATCCATGGCCATAGTACAACTTCAAAAAGGGGGCGTAACGGAGCGCATTCAAGAGAACGTTTTGTACTCTAGCTATCGGACAAAAGCAACGAGTGAGTTTTGTTTTTTCACTTAATTTTCAGGGATTATTGGTCCCGCGGCATTATTGCATGGACTCAAGGCAAGCATGCCAGACGCTTCCGCGCAAGCGGGGAAAGATCAGATCGCCTGTGAGTTTTTCAGGTCATCGCGCAACGCGCTGAACGTGCGCCGCAGTTGCGGGTGGATATGATCGGGTGCAATCTCGCAAAGCGGTTCGAGGACAAAGAGCCGCTGATGCATACGCGGGTGAGGCAGCGTGAGATCGGGCGTCCGGCATTCCCTGTTCTCGTAGGTCAGCAGATCGAGATCCAGCGTGCGCGGCGCGTCAGGTTCGTGCCGTTCGCGGCCGTGCTCGAGTTCGATCTGCTGCAAGTGGTGGAGCAATGCCTCGGGATCGATCGCCGTCTCCACCCGGGCGACCGCGTTGAGGTATCGCCCCTGACCCGGGGGACCGCCGACGGGATCCGTTTCATGGAAATTGGAACAGGCGACGACGTGCGTTCCGTCGATGCGACCGAGGGCCCTGAGTGCCGACCGCAGCAGCTCCCGGCGGTCACCCAGATTGGAGCCGAGAGCGATAAAGGCGGTATGCGAAAGCGGATTCATCTCGTGCCGTTCTCCCATGAGACGCGTCTGCTTACCCGTCGAGCCGATCTTCCGTTCGACCAGAAGCGGGGAGCGGGGCTTCATTCGTCACCCTACGCATCGTATAGTGGAGAGCCTGGGTCACAAGTGTGAGTCCGGATGGCATGCGGGAGGTTTCATGTTTCGACGCGATCATCGCCTGTGGGTTTACGTTCTGTCGGCGTTCGTCTGTGTGATGGTGCTCGGACAGCAATGCGTTCCCCCTCCGGACGTCGAGCCGATGCCGGGGACCGGTCAGTCTCGGGCGACCCTCCAGACCAGCGAAGGGGTCATCGTGGTGGAGTTGTTCGACCGGCAGGCGCCTCTCACGGTCGCACATTTTCTCCAACTGGTCGAAGACGGCTTCTACAGCCAATCGGCAATTCACGAGGTCCAGGACGGCTCACACATTTCCGGCGGGCTGTTCAGCAGCGCCTCGCCGCCGGCGCGCCTGCCGGAGGCGGATTCGGTCGAGAACGAATCGAACAACGGCCTCTCCAACCTGCGCGGCCGACTGGTCATGATCGAGCCCGAGGGCCCGGGCAGCGGAACGTCGGGCTTCCGGATTCTTCTGGCGGATCAGCCGTCCAACGATTTCGATCTCGAGTCGGACACCCCGGGGCGCACCGTGTTCGGGAAGGTCGTCGCAGGGATGGACGTGGTGGACACCATCGGCTCCTTTGAGACCGAGAGTGTCGAGAGCGCGGAGGGGCAGACTTTGAGCCGGTATCCGACACCGCCGGTGCTCATCGGTCAGATCGTTGCGGGCGAGGAGGATCTTCCTCCGGCGGAGCCTCCGGTGGAAGGGTTCGAAGCCGACGCGGGGGATGATCGCGTGGTGGCGGCCGGATTGGACATCACGTTGGATGGGGGAGGCAGCAGCGCGGGGGAGGCCGGCGGGGCGCTGAGCTTCGCCTGGGAGCAGATCGCCGGGCCGACGGTCGAACTGAGCGACCCTTCGTCAGAGCAACCGTCGTTCACCGTTCCGGATGGCGCCGAAAGCCTGTCGTTCCGTCTGACGGTGACGAATGATCTCGGCACGACCGCCACGGATGAGGTCGTATTCCCGGTCGCCCAGGATCCGCATGTGCGCATGCAGACGAGCGAAGGCGACATTCTGTTCGACGTGTTCGAGGAAGAGACGCCGATCACGGCGACGAATTTCCTGCAGTACATCGTGGACGATTACTATGACGGTACGATCTTCCATCGCGTGCCGGAGAACTTCGTGATCCAGGGCGGAGGATTCCTGCCGGGACTGGTGAGACAGGAGCCTTTGCGCGATCCGATCGTCAACGAGTTCAGTGAGGATCGCCCGAACCTGCGCGGCACGATCGCCATGGCGAAGACAAGCGACCCGGACTCGGCCACCTCGCAGTTTTTCTTCAACACGAAGGACAATCCCGACCTGGACAATACCTCCAACAGCGGTGGATTCACGGTGTTCGGGAACATCGAGGACGGACTGGACGTCATGGATGCCATCCAGGCGGTCGAGACGGAAACCGTCTCAACCGAGGAGCAGACTTTCCAGGATGTGCCGGTCGAAGACGTGGTGGTGCTCGACGTCGTCATCGAGGACGCACCGGACCCGGCGGACGATTCGGCCGATGAGGACGATGCGGATCCGGGCGAGGGTGAGGACGAGGGCACGGACGAAGACACGGACGAAGTGGTCCCGGTGGATGCGGAGTTCACGGTGACGGAGGAAGGCCTGCAGTACCGCGACGTGGCCCTCGGCGATGGAGCGGTGGTCCAGCCGGAGTCGACGATCCGGGTGATTTACGAGGGGCGTTTCGACGACGAGAACGGCGACGTGTTCGATACGAGCCTGGACGAGGCGAGCGCGCCGGAGTTTCCCCTCTCGGAATTGATCGAGGGCTGGCAGATCGGCCTGGGTGAAATTGAGATGCGGGAAGGCGGTACGCGACAATTGATCATTCCGCCGGACCTAGCGTACGGCGATGAGGGATCGGGTGCGATTCCTCCGAACGCCACGCTGTGGTTCCAGATCAGCATCGTTGAGATCGTGAATTGAGCTTGATCGGTAACCGCATGCTCGACAGCGGTAGCGATGGGATCGAGCCCGGGTTCATTACGGTCCGTCAGCACCCATGTCGTGTTCGGGAGTGCTCCCGATGACTCCTCTTTCCCGTCTGCTGTTTCTGCTCTGGCGCAATCCTCAACGTTTTCTTCTCGGCACCTTCCTGGTCTTGATCGGCGTGGGCGCGGTTCTGCTGAGTCTGCCCTTCGCGCACCGCGAGGATCCCGTGAGCCTGGTCGACGCATTGTTCACGTCGACCTCGGCGGTCTGTGTGACGGGCCTCATCGTCAAGGATACCGGACAGGATTTCACTCTGGCCGGGCAGGTCGTCATCCTGGTGCTGATTCAACTGGGTGGGCTGGGCATCATGACCTACGCCGACCTGATTCTCCAGATCGTCGGTCATCGCAGTTCGCTGCGCATGCAGGCGGCGGTGCAGGACGGGTTTTTCGCCAAGACGGCGGCCAACGCCTACGGGCGGCGCTTGCGAATCATCGTGGCCTCGACGCTGGTGTTCGAGACCCTGGGAGCGATGCTTCTCTATGCCATGATGCGCGGCGCGGAAGGTATTTCCCGTCCCGGATTCGACGCCGTGTTTCACGCCGTCTCCGCATTCTGCAATGCCGGCTTCTCCACCTACGACACCAGCCTGATCCGGTGGAGCGATCATCTCGGTGTCATGGTGACGATCGCTTTTCTGATCGTGGCGGGCGGGCTCGGCTATGCGGTCTGGCAGGAGTTGATTCGCCGGTCTCTCCTGCGTCAGCGCGGCGTGCTGACCAAGCACTGGTCGTTGCACACGCGCGTCGTCTTGATCATGACGGGAGGATTGATCCTCGCCGGAGTCTTGGCGCTGTGGGCGCTGGGGATCGGCGAACCCGGGAACGAGCCGGCCCGCATCGGACAGGCGCTGTTCATGTCGATCACGGCCCGGACGGCGGGATTCAATACACTGGAGGTGGGACTGCTGCCCCTGCCGGCTTTGCTTTGCGTGATTCTCCTGATGTTCGTCGGGGGCTCGCCGGGAAGCTGTGCGGGCGGTGTAAAGACGACTTCGCTGGCGATCTGGCTGGCACGGATGTGGTCGCGGTTGACCTTCCGGGAGGACGTGACGCTCCTGGGGCGGCGCATCCCCACGCGTTTGGCTCGCCGTGCGGCGCTGCTGATCGGCGTGACGGCGTCCTTCAACGCGGCGGGGGTCATGCTGCTTGCCATCACGGAGGCTTCGCAGGGGTGGGGTCTTGAGGATCTGATCTTCGAGCAGGTGTCCGCGTTTGCGACGGTCGGGCTTTCGACCGGATTGACGCCGGAGCTCAGTCTGGTCGGAAAGCTGTGGATCACGTTCAGCATGTTCGTCGGTCGCGTGGGGCCGCTCACCGTCGCGCTGGCGATGATGGAGCCGAAGTCCGCCACGCATCGGTTACCCGAAGAGGAGATCATGATCGGATGAAAGGACAGGTGCGATCATGAAGCAGATTTGTGTCATTGGACTGGGTCAGTTCGGCATGCGGTTGGCGCGGGAGTTGGCGAAACTCGACTGTGAGGTGCTGGCCATCGACCGGAGCGAATCGCTGATCGGCCAGATCCGGGACCACGTGCATCACGCGGTGATCGCCGACGTCCGCCAGTACGACGCGCTGGCGGAATTCATCGGCAAGAAGACGGACGAGGTCATTATTACGACGAGCGAGTCATTGGAGACGAGCATCCTGTGTACGCTGCATCTGACCAAGCTCGGGGCGCAGTCGATTCGGGCGAAGGCGGCGAACGAAGATCACGCCTCGATCCTGAAGGCGCTGGGCGTCAAGCACGTGATCTCGCCGGAGGGCGAGATGGCGCTGCGTATGGCGCAGAAGATCATGCACCCGGACCTGCTGGATTACGTGCCGCTGTCGTCGGACTACAACGTGGTGGAAATCGAGGCCCCGGAGCGCTTCCATGGAAAGACGCTGGCGGACCTTCACCTGCGCCGGAAGTACAACGTGCTGGCGATCGCGTTGAAGCGGGCGAAAGGGGGCGAGGTGGACTTTCTCCCCTCGGCGGAGACGGTGGTTCATCCCGGGTCCAGCATGGTGGTGATCGGCAAGTTCGAGGACATTGAGAAGCTGCCGACCTGAGAAACGGCGATGGCGGTCCGTTCGAGGGGGTATCTGGACAGGCGGGAGGAATTCTGAGAAGATACAAGGTTTCGGTGCTGGACGTCAGGCCATGACGTTATGACAAGAGAATCCTTACGCAGCGGTGAGCACTCGCCCGGTCGGTTGCCCCGTGAGCAGGTCGAGTTCGATACATATGCATACCTCATTAGCAGAACTGGTGGAGAAGGGTGAACTCAAGACACTGGAGGATCGCTGGCTCGAGGCCATGGAGGACGACGATCGCCCGCGCCGCGACATGTTGTCGACGCTGAAGGCGTTGAAGCAGTCGGGCAAGGATGATCGCGCCCGTGACCTGGGGTGGACGTGGCTGGAGTCGGAGAAAGAGCGCGGCAACGTGACCGAAGCGCTGATCCTGACGCGCGAAATGATCCTGATTCTGGGCGACAATGAAGAACTTCGCCAGGAACTGATTCAACTCTACGAGCAGGCATACGCGGACCGTCCCGAACTGGCACGGCTGATGGAGGACTCGGGCCTGAAGGGGGGCAAGACCGCCCGGAGAGCGACGCGGACGCTGGACATCTGTCTCAATCTGAAGGAGGGGGATCACCTGATCGCGCGCTCGGATGAGCACGCGGCGAAGGTGACGGAGATCGACAAGGACATCTGTGAATTCACGATCCAGACCAAGCGCGGCACGGACATCCTGGATGCCGACGCGCTCGCGCTGGCCTACGACCCGGTGGACGAGAACGACTTCCGGATCCTGTCGCAGTTTCGTCCCGGCGAGATCGGCGGACTGCTGGAATCGGACCCGGTGTCGATCGTGATCGGTGTGCTGAAGAGTCATCAAGGCCGGTTGGATCTCGACGAACTCGAGAACGTGCTCGTTCCGAAGTTTCTCTCCGACGGCCAGTGGGCCAAGTGGTGGACCAAAGCGAGAACGCAGCTCAAACGATGCCCGAACGTCGTGATTGAAGGGCGCAATCCGGTCATCCTGACACACCATGAAGAGGAGAAAACACTCGAAGACGAGTTGCTTCCTCAGTGGCCGAAGGCCGATACGCCCGGTCAGCGTCTGTCGTTCATCGATACCTATTTCCGTGAGGCCAAGGCGCGCCAGGTTCAGCCGGATCTGAAGATGCTCCAGCGGTTGCTGCACGACCTGACGCAGCGCGTGAAAGCCACGATGGAAGGTTCGCGTGCCGAGGCGCTGACCGAAGCGCTCATCATTGATCGGCTTGCCGAGCACGCCGAGGATCTCGTCAAGGAAGGTAAACTCGCGCCCGAGGACTACGCCCGGAACATCCTTGCATCGGATCCGGATCTGCTGAAGCTGATTGCCTCGATCTCGGAGAACGCGCTCTATCTGCGGGCGTTGGACGGCATCAAGACGGCCCGGCCCGACGACTGGTCGGCGCTGTACCTGGAGATTTTGCCCGTTGCCCCGGCCAACGCGTGCGAGCGGATCGCGAAGGCCCTGGTCCAGGCGGACCGGGAGTCGGATCTGCGGACATGCGTCAACGCCATCGTGGAAGACATCGATCGCAGTCTCGACGCGTTCTGCTGGCTGTGGAAAGGTTCGAGCGTGGAGGATCTCTGTCCGCTGACGCGCCGCGAGATGCTGCCCCGGATCCTGGACTACCTGGGTGAGTTGAATCTTGACGACCGGCAGCCGGCGGACAAGGTGCGGCACGCCCGCCAGTTGATCCGCAACACGTTGAGCGCGGAGTCGTACAAGCCCTTCCGTCAGGTCATCGAAGAGATGGAGCCGGGCATGGCATGGACGATTCAACGCACGGTGGATCGTCTCGACGGCATGGGGCAGACGGTCCAGATGCGTCTGCTCGCCATCATCCACGAGATTCATCCCCAGCGGATCATCCGCAAGCAGGTGGACCCCTGGCAGGACGACTCGGTGATCTACGCCACGAGCCAGGGTCTCGACAAGCGGCAGGAAGAACTGAATCACCTGGTCAACGTCAAGATGAAGGAGAACGCCGAAGCCATCGGCGAAGCGGCCTCCCACGGCGACCTGAGCGAGAACTCCGAATACAAGTTCGCCCTGGAAGAGCGCGATCTTCTTCAAGCGCGGGCATCCAAGATTCAAAGCGAGATCAGCATTGCACGTATCGTCGGTCCCGAAGAGGTGGATACCGACAAAGTGGATTTCGGGACGCGGGCGCATCTGGTGGCGTCGGATGGATCGAACAGCAAGGCATTGGCGGTGCTTGGGCCCTTCGAATCGAGCATGGAAGAAGGCATCTATAACTACCGGGCGCCGCTGTGCAGCCGGATTCGCGGCCTCAAGGTCGGAGAGACGGTCACGCTCGACCTCGACGGGGTCGAGAGGGAGTACCGGGTCGAGCGGATCGAAAACGCGATTTCATAGAATCATCCCGCAAGTCACATCGAGGGGATGAGGCGCGTGCGGTTCGCTCGGGTATGAGGTGAGGCCGAGGGGCGACCGTACGCTGACAGTCAGGGATGCAGGGGTGTCCGACGCCACCTGTGAACAGTCCATGTCCATCGGTGGATCTGTGAGAGTTGCCCATGAGTGATTTGAGATACCGCAGGGGGGGCATCTGGGTCGTAGCGTGTCTCCTCGTGGGGATGGGGAGCAGTCACGGCACCGGGGCGCCTTCCCTGGACGGTTTCTTGGATGACGAGTTCTGGCACGATTCGGCACGCATGTGGCACGTGACCTCCGAATCGCATCCGGACCACCATGCCCTCTTCTATCTGGGATTTGACCAGGAATTCCTGTATATTGCCGCCGACGTGACCGATCGCAACGTTCTGGCGGTGCGGAGCGGCCGGGGCGAAGCGCTCGACTTCGATGACGCCGTCACGGTGCTGCTGGACTTCAGCACGGATCCCGCCGAGAAGGATCCGTCGCTGACGCGCGAGTACGCCTTCGGGGCCGGTGGCGGCGTGAACTGGACGCACACGGTTGAAGTCAACGGCGAGCCGTTCGATCCGACGCGCGTGTCGGCGATTACGCCGAAGTCCGGCCTCCGCAGCGCGTTCGGCTTCAAGCCGGGGACGACGCCGAACGCCTCCGGCGACGAGGACGAGGGATACATCATCGAGGCGGCCATTCCCTGGGATGAATTGCCGTGGACGCCGCCCATCCTTCCCATAAAGCATCTTGGCGTGAACTTCGTGGCCAGTTCGCCGCCTCGGCGTGGCGTGGCGGATCCGCATCCGTTGACGTCCACGCCCGGTCTGACGCCGGTCGACATGCGGGACGCGCAACTGTGGGAGCGCATCGGGTTGAGTTGGTCGGCCCCGTTCCGACGGCGCGGGTTGGCGCTGGATTGGCCGGGATCGGAGCCTGATTCGGAACGGATCGATCGAGCAAGTTGGAGTGCGCGTCTCGCGGACATGGCGGATCATCAGTTCAACCGCCTGCTGCTCCTTCCGGACAGGTCGGAACTCTCGCGGCAGTCGCTTCGCGATCTCGAATGGCTGGCGAGAGCGGCTTCGAGATCCAACATCGAAGTGTTCGTCATGGTTGAGCGACCGGGCGGCGACGCCCACGTTTCCCTGCGCGACAATCTGGACCACCTGAATCGGCAGGCGCCTTCGCTGACCGGGGCGGCCTGCCGAATCGGACGGGGCGGATGGCTGGTTGAAGAACTCATGTCGGACTTCGCCAAGGAAACCGGCGCCGAGGAGATGCTGCCGCTGATCGGTTGGGTGCGCGATGTTCCGGTGGATCGCATTCGAACCCTGCGTGAAACGATTCCGGGGCTGGAGATCCTGCTGGATGTGCAAGGGCAAGGTCTCTGGACCAAGCCGATCGTGGATCCGGAAGTCGTGCAGTACGCATCCGGCATGTCGGCGGGACCGAGGACGGACGGCATCTCCTGGAGTCCTGCCGTCATCGGTGGGCCGACCGCCGCGTACGCGCATCTGACATGGTGTCACCCGGAATGGATGTGGACGATGACCGGGCAGGTCCGCCGGTACGGTCTGGCGGGGATGTATCTCCGCGTGAAGGAAGGGGAAACGTCCTGGCTGCTGGAGGAGGTCTTCGGAGCTTACGCCGTCCATACCGGCAAGACGTACAATCCGCAGCGGTGGGTACGGCGATTGGAGGAAGTGTATGGGACCGGGGCGTACTCGGGGCAGCTTCTGGAAGCGTGGGAGCATGCCTCGTCGATCATGCCGACGTTGCTGCACCTGGTCAGCGGTGACGCGGATCGCTTCGCGCCGCAGATGGGATTGCTTCTGGCGGATTATGTCAGTCTGCCGACGGTGTCGGAGTTTCTGGACCGTCGACGCATCGAATCCACGGGCTCGCCCTGGCATTGGCCTCGTCCGGGCTACGGCTCGCCGATCGCCAGCATTTGGGAGGACGTGAATCGCGCGGGGCATCGCTCGGCCGAACGCCCGGGCAATCTGACGAACGACATCGGCCGACATGTCGATGCCATCCGGGTCCTGATGCGGAATCTGCGGAATCATCCTCCCGCCAACTCGGATCAGGCGGCCCGGCTCGAACGCCTGCTGGACCGCATCGAATTCACGGCGTCGCTGGGGCGGCATTATCACCACAAGCTCCGCGCTGCCATCGGGTGGGAGCGGGCGGTGAGCGGCCGGGAGAACCTGCTGAATTGCATTCGTGGGTTGCGCGAATCACTGGAGGCGTGGGAGGATGCCGTTCCTCTCGCTGAGAAGTTCGCGCCCGCAGAGGTGGCGTTCGAGCAGATACGAAACGTCAACGTCCCGCCCTGGACCCCCGATCAGATCGACCAAAGCTACACGTCGGTCAGCGGTCACTGGCGCGACCAGTTGAGACGCTTCGAGCGTGAACTCGATCTCGTGCAGGCCATGTCGCGTACGCCGGGGTCATTGCCGCTCTGGGATGCGGTGGATGCAGTCGCTTTTGACGAATTGAGGGTGATGCAGACTTTCGGATTCGAAGAGCCCGGTGATGATCGCTATATGCTGGGGGCCGTGGGCGGTCTCACACGTGATCCGGACCTGTCCATCGTGGAAGAGGCATCTCTTCTCGCCGATGCCGGCGATTTGAGCGAAGGGTGGCACGTGGCCTGGGAGACGGTGCCGGAGCACTGTCCGCTCGGCGCGGGCCGTTCGTTTCAGGTCTCGATCATCTATCGCGTGGTGGAGCCTGCCGCGGGCGATGAGCCTTCCATCATGGTCGGGCTTCGCGAGAGCCCGCGGCGCAGAACATCCTCACGTCTGGAGCCGGCCGAGATCCACGCGGAACACCCGGCCTGGCAGGCCCCGCGCGATCATCGCGGCTCGCGGATCGTCCGCATCCCGCCAATGGAGACCGAGACGTACCGGCTGGTGATCGGTGTGCGTGCGGGAGCGTCGATCATCGTCGACCACATCGCCATATATGCCCACGAGCGTTTCGTGCCTGTCTCCGGGGACTGAGCGGCAACGCAAACCGGCAACCATCGACCTCATTTGACATCGTTCGACCGCCGCCGATACTGGCGAGCCACGACACGCTGCGCAGCGTGCGCGACATCGATGACACTCCGAGTGGGAAGGTATTGACGTGAGCGAAAAGCAGCAGGCGGTGTGGTTCAACCTGGATGCGCTGATCGATCCTTCGATCACGGGCGGACGCGTGAAGTCGTACAAGGAAGGTCAGCCGCGCGAGTCGCAAGGGCACCTGGCGATGGAGGACAACGGCTGGAAGAACCAGTGCATGATGTTCGCACTGCAGGGCCTGGCCAACCGGGAAGCGCCGCGCCTGATGTACGATACGCAATTCTGGAACTGGAAGCCGGCCGATGTCACCTGGCGCGATTACTACGCCGAGCACAAAGAGATCGCCTTCGAGACGCTGGACGACATGGAAACAGTGATCGACCGGTTTCGCGATGTCTTCAAGGGATTGGTGATTCACGATCCCGACGTCGAGCAATCGCTTTACGTCGCGTTGACCCTGGCAGGGCTGGAAAACCTGCTTCCGGTCAAGCCGGACGTGGCGGAGCGTTTGACGTCGCGCTATCCCGATCTGAAGGTCGCGCACGATCTCGTCGGCCGGTGGAACGATGAGTTCACGCCGCTGGACTGGAGCATCGAGGAGTTGATCCCGCGCTGCCGGCCCGGCATGGTGCTCAGCATGGACAATCTCTGGACGGGAATGTGCCATCACACTGTGGACCTGGCGGTGGCGCGGAAGGCGTACGTCTTTCGCTGCAGCACGCACCCGGAGTATGAGGAACCCCGCAAACGCATCTGGCGGATCCACAGCGCGGTCGGACCGAACTGTGGGATCTTCGGCTGGGGCGAGCCGGAGGACAAATACTGCGAGATGGCGTCGCTGAACAGTAACTACATCATGTGCACCGAAGCGCCGAACCTGAGCTTCCACGCGCAGGTCAAGGCGGATCCATCCGTCCGTTTCACGCAGAAGTCGCATGTCGACAAGAGCGCGCTGAGCCTGGAGGAAGACAGGTACTACGTATCATTCCTGACGACCGAAGGCGATGCGACGAAGATTCACATGGCGTTCCAGGGCGGCGCGTGGCACGACGAGAACCGCGGAAAGGTGCCGGTCAACTGGGGGTTCCAGCCGCGATTGCTCGATCTTGCACCGGCGATGGCGGAGTTCTATTACACCACCATGACCGACAACGACTACTTCTTCTGCGGGTGCAGCGGGGCGGGGTACACCTATCCGAACCTGATGCCCGAGCCGGACGAGTTCTTTCGGACGACGAACGAAGCGATGAAGAAGGCGGATCTCCAGGTCCTGGATTGCTGGGTACACTTCGCGCGGCCGACGTACGAGTATTACGCGAAGAAGGCGGAGGCGGTGGAGGCATTCGTCATGCCGGCGGGACCGGGACAGGTGAAGATGACTGAGGCAGGGACGCCGGTGCTTCTGCGATACAGCGGACTGAATTACTTCCCGAACGAGAAGACGCCGGAGGACATGGCCGAGGCGATCCGAGACGCCGCCGCCACGAACCTCCACAAGCCCGCGTTCATCACCGTGTTCGCCGTCCCCGACGCCAATGACAATGAGTCGGCCCAGGGCGGGTTTTCTCCCTCGGACTACGTCAAGGTGAAGGAACTGCTCGGCGAGGAGTACAAGGTGGTCACGCTGGAGGAGATGGCCTGGGCGGCCAAGGCCTTCGCCGAAAAGCATCCGGACCGGGTCAACACACCGATGGGCCGTGATCGCCAGGCGACGGTGGGCGTCAATGTCGTCGACGAGTGACGCACGTGCTTGCATGGCAGTTGCCCCGGCCTCGGGATTTCGCGAGAATGAGCGTATTCTTCGCGGGAGACTCCTTCGCATGCCGAGCCGTTCCATCGAGGACTACATCAAAACGATCCACCGGCTGGAGGCGCAGCACGAGCGCGCCACTACGCAGCAGATCGCCGATCAACTGGGCGTGCGGATGGCCTCGGTCACGGGGATGGTCAAGCATCTGGCGGCCGAAGGCTACGTCGATCATCAGCCGTATCGGGGAGCGGTACTCACGGAAAAGGGGCGCGGCACCGCCATCGAACTCATCCGGAGGCATCGGCTGATCGAACTCTTTCTCGTGGAAACGCTGGGGTTCTCATGGGATGAGGTCGATGAGGATGCCGAAGTTCTCGAACACGTCGTCAGCGAAAAGCTCATCGAGAAAATCGACGCCCATCTCGGTCACCCGCGGTTTGATCCTCACGGCGCGCCGATCCCCCGAAAAGACGGCGTGCTGCCTCCGTCGCGGGGTGTGACGCTCTGCGATCTCGACGAAGGGCAGGAGGCGCTGGTGACGGAAGTCTCGGATCGGGATCCCGAGTTCCTGCGTTACCTGACGAGCCTGGACATCGAAATCGGAAGTCGGTTGCGCATCCTGGAACGCGCGCCGTATCAGGGGCCCATCACGCTCCAACTCGATACCCGAACCATCGCCATCGGGCGCGACGCCGCTCAGCGCATCCGCGTGACGAGCGATCGTTCATCCGCGTCTGAGTGAGATTCATTCATGCTCCACGGTGTGGATCATCGTCGAGAGGGATGCGCTCGCCGTGCGGATCTTCGTCGTAGTCGCGAAGATCGCGCATCAACGCGTCGGCCATCGGCTTGGAGATGTAATGCTCGACGCGGTCGGCCGGGGCGTGAACGTGATCCGGCGGTATGTTCAGGCGTGTGGCGAGGAAGGTTTCCCAGAGGCGGTGGCCGCGCACAAGGCGGCGCGCTTCCTCGCGGCTCTGCTCGGTCAGATGGTAGCCCGGTCCCTCACGTCGGATCATGCCCTGGTGGCGGAGTGAGGCGATGGCCAACCGGCTGACGAGTGGCCCGATGCCGAAGACGTCGTGCAGGAGCCGGCTCAGCGAGCGGTCCCACCGTTGATAACCCACGTCCTCGAGCCGCCACAGAAGACTGAGCACGTCTTCGCGCGCGATCTGCAGCGAGAGTTGAAGCCGGCGGAAAATGCGGACGAACACGCCGTGTCGCGGCGCCACGCATAACGCACCGACGAAGAGCAAGCCCGCCACGACGGCCATTCCCCCGGAACTGCGAGTGTCCTCATATCCGAACCACGAGGGTACGATGATCGCAGCGACATGCCCGAGCGCTGCCGTGAAAACCGCGAACACGAGGCTCACAAGAATCATCATCGAGAGACGATCGGTGAGCAGATGCGCGGCCGCGGCGGGCACAATCAGCATTGCCACGACGAGGATGCTGCCGACGCTTTCGAACGACGCCACCGTCGTGATCGCTACCAACGTCATGAGCACGTAGTGCATCACCCGCGCGGGGATGCCCTGTGTCGTGGCGAGACTGGGGTCGAAGGACGTGATCTTCAGTTCCTTGAAGAACAGCAGCACAAACACGAGGTTCATCACGAACACGGCGGCCAGGACCAGGGCGGCCCGTGGGATCTCGAATGAACCCCATTGCACGGTATCGAGCGGAGTCAATTCGATGGCACCGTAAAGCACGCAGCCCGGATCGAGATCGATGTGATCGGCCCATTGCCGGATGAGCAGCAGTCCGAGAGCGAAGAGCCCGGTGAAGACGACGCCCATGGCGGCGCTTTCCTCCACTTGACCGAGCTTGCGGATCCACTCCGTGAAGAGGGCGGTCAGCACGCCGACAATGGCAGCGCCGATGAACATGGGGAGGCTGGCGTGACTGCCGGTCAGCAGGAAGGCGACCACCAGGCCCGGCAGTACGGCGTGACTGATCGCGTCACCCATCATGCTCATCTTGCGAAGGACCAGGAAGTTTCCCAGCAGGGCGCACGCCCCGGCACACAGCGCCCCGATCACGACGATCCACGTGTCGAACGGCATCCAGATGAAATCCGCCGGCAGCATCATGACGACCCTCCCGGTGTGGGATGAAACGCGGTCGCCGGTCGTCCGCCTCCGGCCGCCACATTCCTCTCGTCGAGCGTATGCGGGCTGGGCGGCATGGCGTCCCGCTGTTTGAGCAGTTCTTCCAGCCGTTTGACCATGTCCGCGCCGAGCACGTGTTCGACTTCTTCGGCGTCGCGATCCACGTGGCTGGGGGCGATGTCCGCGTGCGTGACGAGGTACATCTCCCAGAGGCGGTGATTACGCGTGAGCCGCGCGGCATGATCGAATCCTTCGGCGGTCAGGCGATAGATCCCTTCGCGATCGGTGACGATGAGCCCGTCGTTGAGCGTGGAGCGGAGTGCCGACTTCAACTGTCGGGGCGACCACGAACGGCGTCCGAGCAGGGCCTTCACCGTCACCTCGGGTTGCACGTGCGATTTCGATGGGAGTCGACCGTCTCGGCGGGCGTCGGCTTCGAGGGATTCGTACATGGCGCGGAGCAGATGCTGGCGAGCAATTCTGCCCCTCAAGCGCACGTGGGCGAAGATCCGGGCGACGGCGCCGCGCGAAGGGGCGAAGAGCAGACTGATGACGAACAATCCCGCCGCCACGAGGACGATCATTGCCCCGGCGGGGAGGCGCGGTTGCATGCCGCTCAACGCCGCGCCGATGCACGTGCTCAAAGCGCCGAATGCTCCGGCAATGATCAACATGCTGGACAGCCGGTGCGTCCAGAAGCGCGCCGCCGCCGATGGAATGATCAGCAGCGCGATGATCAGGATCAATCCCACGACCTGCAGCCCGATGACGGTGACGGTCACGACCAGCGCCATCATCAGGACGTCAAGTAAGAGTGCGGAGAACCCCTGGCAGACCGTGTAGGCGGGGTCGAAGCTCAGCAGCGTGAATTCCTTGAACAACAGGATCGATGCGATCAGGACGATGGAGGCCACCCCGGCGATCATCCAGGCCTCACCGCTGAGCATCGAGGCGGTCTTCCCGTAGATGAAGATTTCCAGCCCGGCGGCGGAACCGGTTTCCATTTTCTGGACGACGCCAAGTACGGCGATGCCGCCACCGAAAAACACGCTGAGCACGATGCCCAGCGCCGTATCCTGCTTGAGGCGTGTGAATCGATCGATGCCCATGATGGCGAGCACGCCGAGCACGCCCGTGACCGTCGCCCCGACGAGCAGGACCGGAAGTGATTTGCCGTCCGCGCCGGCCAGAACCGCGATCATGTAAGCCAGCCCGATGCCGGGCAACGTGGCATGGCTGAGGGCGTCGCCGAGCAACGCCTGCCTACGGAGCAGCATGAAACAACCCACGATGCCCGCCGCCATGCCCAGCAGCATCGATCCCCCCAGCACCACGCGCGTGTTGTGATCCTCCAGCTTGAGAATACGCACGGCCTGGCTCGCGAAACCCGAGTCCCGCGCGTCCATCTGAGAACTGCCTCCATCTTCCGCACGCGCATCACACGGCATGCCTGCCACGCCAAGCATGATCGCCATCATGCCGAGCCGCAGCGGTGCTGACCACCTGCGTGCGGTGAGTGCAAAAAAGTGTCCCTTCGCATCCATCAGTAAGCTCGTTGCTTGATCGCTTCGGCGGCCTGGTCGAGCAGGGTCAACCGTCCGCCGTAGGTCTTGCGGAGATTCTCCTGAGTGAAGATGTCTTCGGTCGGCCCCTGGGCAACAATGCGCATGTTCAGCAGGATCACGTGATCGAAATATTGTGCGACGGTTTGCAGGTCGTGATGCACGACGAGCACGGTCTTACCGGCGGAGCGGAGTTCGCGCAGGGTATTGACGATTGCTTTTTCCGTGGCGGCGTCGACGGCGGCGAAAGGCTCGTCCATGAAATAGATCCGGGCGTCCTGGGCGAGCGCGCGGGCCAGGAAGACGCGTTGCTGCTGGCCGCCCGAGAGCTGGCTGATCTGGCGCTTGGCCAGGTGGGCGATGCCCACGTGATCGAGCGCGCTGAGCCCCGCCTCCTTATGCTTGCGCGAGACGGGCAGGCACCAGCCGATTTTGCCGTACCTCCCCATGCAGACGACGTCGAGGGCATTGACCGGAAAGTCCCAGTCCACGCTCTCGCGCTGGGGCACGTACCCGACCAACTGACGCTGGCGGCGGTAGGGCTTGCCATAGATCGTGATCCGCCCTGAAGCTTTCGGGACAAGGTCGAGCACCGCCTTGATGAGCGTGCTCTTGCCCGCGCCGTTCGGTCCGATGATGCCCACGAGCTTGCCTTCGGGGACGTCGAGGTCGATGTCCCACAAGACCGGCCTGCGATGATAGGCGACCGTCATGTCGTGAATGGAGAGCGGGGCCTCGGTCGGGTGTTCGGCTCCCGTGGCGACCTCGGCGGTATACGGTTGCACCGGGGGGAGGGTCTGCACGAGTGTGTCGTTTCCGGAGAGTGGAGTGTCGCGATCTGTCATCGTGTAGCCTTTACTCGGATTGTTCGGCGATCCTTGTCAGCTTGCCGTGAAGGCCCTGCGGCGGTGCTTCCCCGCCGAGCGCGCGGGTGACCAGCGTGATGTTGTGGTCGAGCATACCGATGTACGTGCCTTCGTACGTGCCCGGTTCGCCCATGGCGTCGGAGAAGAGTTCGCCGCCGACGCGCACCTCGTGACCTTTGGCGGCGGCGCCTTCGATCAGGGCTTCGATATTCTTCCGCGAGACACTGGTCTCCACGAACACGGCGGAGATCTTCCGATCGACGAGGAAGTCCACGAGCGTGTTGATGTCGTGCAGACCCGCTTCGGATTCCGTGGAGATGCCCTGAATTCCACGGACCTCCATGCCATAGGCGCGGCCGAAATAACTGAACGCATCGTGTGACGTAATCAGTACGCGGCGTCCCTCGGGAATCGTGGCGATACTTTTCTTGCCGTATGCATGCAACGCCTCACACTGGGCCATGAAGGCTTCGGCCCGGGATTGGTACGATTGCGCGTGGGCCGGGTCGAATTCCGCCAGGGCCTGCGCGACGGCCTGAACACACTGTGCCCAGGCGCTGGCATCCATCCACACGTGAGGATCGTAGTGGCCCGGGTAGTCCGCGAGCGGGAGAAGATAGGATTCATCGATGAGGCGGGTCACCGGGTGGACCGGTGACTTTCCGCTCTTGCTGATTTTCTCCAGCGTATCCTGCATCTTCCCTTCGAGCCGCAGCCCCGCGTAGAAGACGATGTCGGCCTGGTGAAGCAGTCCAAGATCGCGGCGGGTAGGCTGGTACGTGTGCGGATCGACGCCCTCGCCGATCATGCCGGTTACCTCGGCGTGCTCGCCCGCCACTTGACGCACAATGTCCGTGACCATGCCCACCGACGTGGTGACGGCATAGGGGTAACTGCTGGGGTTGGAAGTGGGGCTCTCGGATGCGCTTCGACTGCAGCCGGTGACCAGCAGGCAAGTCCCGAAGAGCAGGGCTCCTGCCGCGGTCCAGCCGGCTCGCCGCAGGCATGCCATCGAATTGCATATATTAGAGTTTCCATCCATTCGTCCAGGCTCCGTAAGAACAAACATCGCAAATTAGGCTCGCCTAATTCTAGTGTTCGGCGCGGCATTGTCAAGCGGACGAAAACAAGGGCGTCCTGAATGCCGGGCTACTGATCGGAATCGGCCTGGCAGCCCCAATCGGGCAGGGCGAGATCACAGGGATCATCAAGTGACTTCATGGAGCGAGCCAGTTCGTTCTCAAGTTCGCTGCGGAGTTCGGCGTGCTCGGGAATGTCTGCCAAATTCTTCAATTCATGTGGATCGGAATCCAGGTCGAAGAGCTGCGTCGTGCGCTCGCCATCCACGAGGTAAGTGAGGAGTTTGAACCGGTCCCTGCGGAGGCCTCGCTGCTCCCGCTCGTAGGCATAGAAGAGATGTGGGCGGGTGGGCTCGTCCCCGGTGATTGCCTGGCGGAGACTCCGGCCTTCGACGCTGTCGGGAACCTTGACGCCGAGGAAGTCGGCGAGTGTCGGATACAGATCCAGCAGGTAACACAACGCTTCAGTACGCTTTCCGCGGTGGATTCCCGGACCCCTCAGGATCAACGGGACGCGCACGCTGTGTTCGTAGAGATTCTGTTTGCCCATCAGTCCGTGTCGTCCGACCGCGAGGCCGTTGTCGGCAGTGTAAACGACGATCGTATTCCCACCGTGGGGAGTCCTGGCGAGAGCGTCGAGGAGGCGGCCGACCTGGGCATCGAGATGGGAGATGATGCCGTAGTAATCGGCGCGATGGCGGGCCACGATCTCAGGTGTACGCGGAAATGGGGCGAGCAGCTCATCGCGGATACGGAGTTCGCCATTATCGAAAGGATGCACCGGCATGAAGTTCGGCCAGCGGGGCAGCTTTTCGGGGTCATGCATCGTGGCGTACGGCGCGGGAGAAGTTCGTGGATCGTGGGGCGCCATGTACGACACGTACATGAAAAAGGGGGCGGAATCGTCATAATCTTCCAGAAAGTTGATGGCGGCATCGGTGAACAGGACGCTGGAGTGGCGATCGGCGATGGACTTGTCCTTGTTGTCATACATGCCCTTCGGATCGAAGTCGTAGACGGGGAACGCCTCGTGCTTCCACATGCCGCCGAAGAAGATCTTCGCGCCGTGCGAGAAGCTGCGCGCGTAAGACGCTCTATCGTTGTGCCACTTGCCTGTGCCGAAGGTAGCGTAACCGGCCTGACGCAGGGTTTCCGGAAGCGTGGGATGCGCAGCGGGGATCGTGCGCCCGTCACGTTCGAGGTGAAAGAGCGTTCGCCCGGACAACAGCATGGCGCGACTGGGCATGCACACCGCCGGGCGTGTCGAGCCCATGAGGTGCGCGTGCGTGAAGACCATGCCCGACTCGGCAAGTCGATCGAGGTGAGGGGTGCGAATGTGCGGATTGCCCGCGCCGCCCCAGGCGGTGAAGCTCTGGTCGTCGGCGAAGAGAAAGAGGACATTCGGGCGAGATTCGGCCCTCGCAGAGCAGATGGCAAGCGCAGCAAGAGGAACGCATAGTCGAACGTTGAGCGATTTCACGACAGGCCTCGTACGGAAAAGAGGATTTCATGGGGACTTGTATCCCCATGTTACGCGATAGCCGAAGGCAGAGGGAACCCGTGCAGATTCAAGTTCAGTCCTGCGCGGGAGCCTGATCCGAGGGTGGATGCTGCTCGAGGAAAGCCTTGACTGCCGGGACGATCAGTTCCGCCTGCCATTTCAGCAATGACCCTGTCTCACGGATCTCATCGACGGAATCTGACCGATGGCGCACGATTGCCTCGAGGGAAGCCCGCGGCGCGATGACGGCGGGATCGATACCGAGTTCCGCAGCGATTTCGGCGCAGTGGGTCTTCAATTCACCGATCTTCGGCTTCGGGAAAGGCCATGCCCGCGGTTTTCGGGGTTGGGGCCACTCGGATTCCGGCAGCGTCTGGACTTTGCTGAAGACGCTTTCCAGGGCCCGATGCCGTCGGCCCTTGACATGACGGGGCAGGCGGACCTTGTCCAAGTCAAAAGTGTCCGGGTTGGCCGAGGCGCGGATGGCAAGATCGATGATTAACTGGTTGGGCATGATCTTGAACGGAGGGCGATCCGCCCGCCGGGCTTCGTCATCCCGCCAGTACCAGAGGGCGCGGACGTAGGCGAGTTCCTGACGGGTGAGGTAGCTCAGCCCCTTGACGCGCCACTCGTGGTCTGCTTCCGGCGCGGGTTTGGAGATCGCGGAGGAGGCGACCATCGCCTGGCAGCTCTCCCGATGCCATTCCAGCCGGCCCAGTCGCGCCAGCTCCTCACGCATGCTTTCCGCCACGGACTCCAGGTAACGTGTATCGTCGCAGGCATAGTCGAGCTGCTCATCGGAAAGCGGGCGTCGGGACCAGTCCGACTTCTGACCTTTTTTGGAGAGCTGGATGTTGAGGTAACGATCGACGACGGCGGCGAGTCCCAACTCTTCAAATCCGAGCAGTTGAGCTGCTACCAGGGTATCGAACACCGGGCCCTGGGCTTCGAATCCGAAGGAGGCGCGTAGCATGCGCAGGTCATAGTCTCCGCCATGGAGAATCAGCGAAGCGGAGCGAAGCATTTCCAGGAAGGAGTGCAGATCGAGCTCGGCCAGGGGGTCCACAATGTAGTGTGTATCCCGGGCGGACAATTGAATCAGGCACACCTTGGCCGAGTAGCGGTGGAGGCTGTCCGCCTCCGTGTCGAGAGCGACGACGTTCGCGTCCGCGATGACACGGCAGAGGTCATCCAGCGACTTGCGAGAGTCCACATAACAGGCCGACGGGTCATTCGCGTGATTCAAGAAATGCAGTCCGAAAGGCGATCCGGAGGATCGGAATCCCACGTAGATCAAACATCAGAAAACTCTCAACAACTCCCCAAGATTAAACGCGCAGGGAGACAAGTCAATACAGCGTTCGGCTGGACCCCGGTTCGCGAATCGAAGATCCAAGGAGAACCAGCCTCGGAATATCGATCAGATTCCATATCTATTGCATTGGTAATGGTTTACGGTGCATGCCATGGGCTCGGGAAGAACTGAAACATCTTGGGTTGATCGATTAGACCCTTTCCCGCAGGCGGTCGAGGGGAGCATCAATGCCGATTTGATTACGTATTTATCGATTTTCAGGTGAATTGCGACGAGGAGATTGCGGACGTAAATTGCCGATAACACGCGACTTAGGAAGGGGTGTGAAAATCGGAGGAAATGCTTTGAACTTGATGCTTGCCATGAAAATGGCGTCCGGTTAGAATCTCTTGAGTAGCGGAGATGAAACTTTGGGGTAGCCGAGAGCGCAGGAAAACTGTAATCCTCAAAGCTAAATCTCTAGCGTCAACTCGGAGGTTTCAAGAGCAAGCGAGAACATTGGGCCGATATCGGCACGACCCGCGCGAACGATGCGTCGCTTGACGGAGCGGGATCGGGGCCGGAGGGATGCCGGATCGCGGGATTCGCTGACGCTTAGCTCGAGACAATCGTACGTAGCCCCAGGAGGTAATCATGGGAATGGTCAGGACACTCGGAATCGTTGTGCTTCTCACGGCGGGGACAGCCGTTGCGAACACGGTAACACTGACGGCGGAGGTCGGTGGCGATAATCACGCCGCTGATCTGAAGAACAACGTCTTTACGCTCTTCACGCCCGGCACCACGGCCGACGGCCAGCAGTTCGACATCGGCAGCGGTGTGCTGACCTGGGCGATCCACGCCACGCTCACAGGCACCTCGCCCGGCATTGCGAACCTGGTGTGTGATGTCGAATTGAAGGTGGGCGATGAAAACGGCCCGACCGCCAACGCCGACTTCATCAGCACGGTTCACGATCTCGCGGGATCGTCCTGTGCGGATTTCTCCGGCGGCTCGCTGGCCGGCCACTGCGGTCGTGATGCCTCCGGCCAGGCCGACAGTGACGAAAGCGTCTGCGATCCCTGCTTCGCCTCGGCGGCCTTCGCCTACGCGTACAATACGAATGGCCTCGGCCCGGCTCGCATGATTGACCAGAACTTCGGCGACTTCTGCGGGACGACGAGCAATCCCAGCGGCGGCCCGAACATGGGTGTTTTCCTCTACCCCACCTGCGAGCCCGGTAAGCTGTTTGGTGTCGGTGGTGGTTTCCCGCACTACAAGGCCACGGGTGTGACGACGCTGGTTCGTCCATACATCGGCGTGTACCCGAATCCCGCGGACGGCTCGATCGGCTACACCATGCCGCAGAGCTCGGTGCCTCTGATCGAAGGTCAGATCGACCTGACGAACCTCTCGGCGGGGACCTACACGCTTGTCGTGACCCCGGGCGAGGGCATCAACGTTCTCCGCGATGACATCACCCTCACGCAGGATCAGCCCTCGTTTGCAGTGCCGGCCGACACCAAGATCGGCGACACGATCACGTTCGAGCTGATCGACATTCCCGATACGTTCGAGTTGGTCACTGCCGCGTCGCGATGCACGCACGGTGCGACGGATTGGGACATTCCCCTGAGTCTTTCCGGTGGCCCGAACATCGAGCCTCGCGAGGGACCGCAGGAAATTGTGCTGACCTTCAACGAAGATGTCGCCGCGACTGATGGTACCCTCAATGCCGGCCAGGAAGTCATCGTCTCCGATGGTACGATCGACAGCATCACGGTGAATGGGCCTGAGATGGTGATCGCCATGTCGGGACTTTCCGCCGGGCATTACTGCCTTAACGTTCAGGTCGCGGGTCTCGAGTCGGCGCTGACCGGCGCACCACTGAGCGGTGACGATGATGTCGACATCAACGTCCTGACGGGTGATGTGAACGGCAGCCTCGGCGTGACGGTCATTGACCTCAGTGAAGCCAAGGTGCTCGTGGTGAACGGTGGCGCGGTGAATGGTTCGAACTTCATGATGGACGTGAACTGCAGCGGCGGATTCACCATCACGGACCTCAGCGTCATCAAGACCGGTGTCGGCAACACGGTCCTCTGTCCGTAAAAGTTGCCGCCCGATCCAGCATGCGGAATTGGATGCCGCACGCCTCAAGATAACCTGACCATGACGCCGCAGTGAGTTGCTCACTGCGGCGTTTTTTCGTGCGCTCGTCTTCTTCTGCTGTATCGTCGGTTCGGAGATCGAGATGGTCTGGATAGCGTGACGTGCGGGTGCGAGTGTGTATGGGCGGCAGCGAGAGGCGCCCGACAGGTTGCACTGATGGAATCTCGTGTGTCGCTAACTGTGAAAATGGGCCCGGAGGGATTCGAACCCCCGACCAAGCGGTTATGAGCCGCCTGCTCTAACCGCTGAGCTACGGGCCCGCGGGCGGATGCGTTGTGGCCGACAGGAGCGCTTCACGCAACGCATCATGCCGGGATCTCGTTATCGTATGGCTCCTGGCGTACCTGAGCAACCGGCGTTCCCCCAATCACCAGCGCGATCATTGTCCGGGGGCAAGCGGTGATTCCTGTGCGTTGGTCAGTTGTTTCCACGCTTCGAGAAGAGGATCCAAACGGCCACGCATGACGTCTTTGAAGCGGGGGATCACTGCTCCGGTGCGCGGATCGGTAGCGCCTTGGCCGGTACGGGCGTAAATGCGGGCGACCTCCGGCGGATCGGGCCGCTTCATCCAGTAATCTCGCACATCATGCAGGAAGTGGAAGAAGAGCGGGCTGGCGGTGCCCAACCAATCGCATTTCGCGCCGCGTTCGGGGAGATCTATTCGTCCGCGCGCATTCACCTTGAGGTCGAATCGTCCCGTCCTGGCGGGCAGGTCGACACACGCCTCCCATGACTTGGGACCACCGGCACTCATCGGCACCAGTTCAATGCGGGCGCGAGCGTCGAGATCCTGGCTCATCGTCAGCCGATGTACGCCTTCTTCCATCGCGAGATGCTTCCAGAGCCCGGGGCCCTCAAGCAACAAGGCCACACGTGACAAGGCATCCTGCGCCAATTCGTAGGCGACGACGGCGTTACTCAGTGCGGCGTGGCGGGACCAGGAACGCTCCATCTCCACCAGGTCGCTTACCCAGGCGGCAGCACTGCGAAGCGGATCCATGTTCGAGATGACCATCCAGAGTGCACTGATACGAGATTCCTGAAGGCGGTCTTCCCACTCTTCCAGGGCGTGCCATGCACTTTCATAGGCTCTGGCCAGGCGTTCGGCAGTCATGTCGTCGCCCGATTCCGCCAGGGCCTGCTCCAATTTAATGCAGGGCCGTGCCAAACGCTCCTCGACGCGAATGGTGACGTCCAACTCGCGGAAACGATCCAGGACGGCGGGCCTGTCGGAGGAATCCCAGAAGGCCGGTTCGTTCATCCGATCGATGAGGGTGCTGCGTTCATCCCGATGCCCGTTGAGCAGGTCCCGCTTCACACGGATCCGATTGACGAGGTCTTGAGCCTTGGCGATCAGTTCCTTCTCGTTGAGGGTGACAATCTGCGGACTGGAGCCATGTGGAATCTCAACCACCTGCTTTTCCGCGGAAGGCGTACGGACCGGCTCAGGTCGCGCCACGATACGATTGCCGCGGACGGTCAGCTCGATCGCGGATCCGGCGGGCAGAGGGTGACGGACCATGGTGACCGAGAGCGCGGTGGTGACGTGCCGTTCGATGGTCCGGCGCAGGAAGCGCGCCCCATGATCCCGGTCGTACCCTTGGACCGCCAGCCAGTCGAGGACGGACTCATCGATTTCCAGCCTCAGTTCGCGTTGTCGGAGCCCGGAGCGGTGGCGAAGCTCCTCCAACTCGTAAAGAGCGACCTGACGGATGTCATCCCGCTGAAGGGGGCGAAAGTGGACGACGTGGTCGAAGCGGTTGAGGAATTCAAACCGAAAGGTTTCTTCCAGGCGTCGCTGCATTTCGCGATCCGTCTGATCCTGCCCTGACGGTGAACTGAATCCCAGTGTGTGGCCGCGATAAACTTCCGCCCCGGCGTTGGTCGTGGCGATGATGATATTGGATCGGCAGGAGATCTTTTCGCCGATGGCGTTGACGAAACTGCCCTCGTCCATGAGCTGGAGGAAGCGGTCGTGGATGCGCGGGTGCGCCTTCTCGAACTCGTCCAGCAGGATCACCGCGAACGGGTGGCCCATCAGCCGCTGCGTGAGCAGGCCGCGCTTGGCGGGCAGACCGAAAGCTTCACTGTTGCCGAAGATCAGTGCCGCGCCCGCTTCGTCGCCGTAGTCCGCCATGTTCAGGCGGATCATGCGTTCACGGCTGCCGAAGAGGTATTCGGCCAGCAGTTGGGCGGCGTGCGTCTTGCCGACGCCGGTGGGCCCGGTGAACAAGAAGACGCCGAACGGGCGACGCACGTCGGACAGCCCCGCCTTGATCTGGGCGATCATGTTGATCATGCACTGCACGGCGTCGGGCTGACCGAGGACGCGGAGAGAAAAACGCCGGCGCAGCTCGTCGAGATCCAGGGACACCTCGGGGTCGATCAGGTCCCGGGGCGTCTTGTGTGTCGAGCAGAATCGCTCGATGACGTCCGCCTGGGTGATCTCCCGACCGGTTGCGGCGAGGCTGCCCAACTGCGTGAGCAGGGAGAGTGTCTTTCGCGGTTGATGCGACCGGGCCTGAAAGCGATTGGTCAGCCGAATCGCCTGGTCGATTGCCTGCGGGTTGTAGGTCTGCCCGGTGCTGTGTTGCTGCTCATCGCTCCAGGCGCGGACGATGCGCGTCGTGCGTTCCAGCGACGGTTCATCGATATCCAGGATAAAGTAGTAAGGGTCCAACTCGGGAGCATGCTCGAACATCGCCTGGATCGTGGCGTGATACCCCTCCGCCAAGATCAGCGTCGGCAGGCGAATGGCGAGCGAGGCAAAAAGCTGCTCGAGGTCGAACTGATAACCGGCGTGCATGTCACAGAAGAAGGGGATGATCGGTTCGTCGATCGTGCAGAGGGCTTCCACAAGCCGTTGGAATTCGCGGGGCAGATGTTCGGGGCGGAGAAGCGTCGCGGCGCGCCGGCGGAGCGAAAACTGAATGAAACGGTGCCCCGTAAGGTAATCAGGCAGTGTTCCGGCATGGGCGCGGCGAACCAGTTCGTGGATGACCGCCGTCTTGCCGACGCCGGGCTGTCCGATCAGGATCGGAAAGCGTCGCACTGCCAGCAGATCCAGGACTTCGTCAATCTGTTCATCCGCCTCGAAGGCGCGCGGCAGCTTCCCCTCCGCCGCCTCGGCCGAGAGATCGCGGTCGAGCCACTCGCGGATGACGTCCTGCGGCGTAGATTTCTGATCCTTGGCCATCGCACCAGTATAGATTTCTCGCGACGCAGTTCCAGCGGGAGGAATTCAAGTTGATTAGGATTCAACAGTAGGGTGGCTCATCGGTCAGCCCGGTGGGCGCCAGGCGTGATTGAGCTCGACGAGTTCGATGGTGATGCCGTCAGGGTCGCGGAAGTAGAAGGCGCGGCCGCCGGTGTTCTGACCCTTGTCCACGAGGGTCGGGGCGGGGCCGGTGAACGACAGGGACCACGTCTCCCGGACGCGCTGCAGAAGATTCCAGGCCTCGTCGACGTCGTCGACGGTGAAGGCGATGTGCGGACTGCCGGGGCGGTGGGTGCCGGGTTCATAGGGCTCGCCCCGCGGCTGCACGTACTCAATCAGTTCCAGAACGACTCCATCGCGGCGGAGCATCGCGATCTTGAGATGCGCGTCCGCATAGCCCGTGACGCCGGCGACGTAGGTCTGCTTCTCCTCGCGCACGAAGGTCGGTCGGCCCGACGCCTTCAACATCAACACTTCCATGCCCATGATCTCCCGGTAGAACGCAACAGATCGGTCGAGATCGCGCACGGTGAAGCTCACATGGAGAAAGCCGGTGATGTTCAGGGGCGTCGGCCATCGGTAAGATCCTCACTGGTCAGGATATCCATGGACATGCTGGGTCAAGGACGGAGTGTAGGCGATGGCGAAGAATAATGCGCCTCGGCGGAAGGCATCGGGAGCTGCTGCTCGCGCGATGGGAAAGAGCCTTAACATTGGCTTCGTGGGCATCGGTAACATGGGGGGACCGATGGCGCGGCAACTGCTCAAGGGCGATGGCAGTATCCGTCTGCACCTGTTGAAGGGGCGGGGCGCGCGGTCACAGCTTGCGAAGCTCAAGCCGGTGTCGCGCATCGTCAAGCACGCCACGCTGGGCGAACTGGCGGACGCGTGCCGGGTCTGTTTCACGATGCTGCCCATGCCGGAGGATGTGCGGCGTGTCGTGCTGGATGAAGAGACGGGGCTCTGGCCGGGGCTCGAGAAGGGGAGCATCATCGTCGACGCGACGACATCGTCGGCGGAACTGGCCCGGGAACTCGACGAGCGGCTCGCAGAGATCGGCGGGGGTGGTGTGGATGCGCCGGTCAGCGGATCGCCGGTTCGGGCGGAGTCGGGCACGCTGTCGCTCATGGTCGGCGGACGGCGGAACATCTTTCGCAAGGTCGAGCCGCTGCTGAAGCATCTGGGCACGCCGACGCACATGGGCGGCCCGGGCAGCGGACAGATCACCAAGAGCATCAACCAGATCATCGTGGCGCTGGTGATGGCAGCGATCGGCGAGGGGATCATCCTGGGCCGCGCAGCGGGGATCGATCTGGATGCCATGCTGAAGGCGGTGGGGGGCGGTCTGGCAGGGACGGAGGTCATGCGGATCAAGGGGCCGGACATGATTCGCGAGCGATTCGAGCCGGGGGCGTTCCTCAAGTATCACCTCAAGGACCTGAACCTGGCGCTGGAGACCGCCGACGCCTACGGGCTGTCGCTGCCGTTCACATCGAAGGCGCGCGAGATTCTCAAAATGGCGTGCGCGATGGGACGGGACGAGATCGATCACTCCGGACTGATGACGGTGCTCGAGACGATGAACGGAATCGACGTGCCGAAGCGATACGCCGGGCGAAGCCGGAATTAGTCGACGGCTCAGGCGAGCAGATTTCCGGTCCGGCGCCGGAGAAGCAGGCCCAGGAAGAACGCACCGCCGATCAGGCTGGTCAGCACGCCGACGGGGAGTTGGCGGGATTGCCCGTCGATCCAGAAGAGGATGTTGCGCGCGACGGCATCGCTGATCGGCAGGAAGGCCGCCCCCGCCAAGGCGCAGGCGGGGATTACGTGGCGATGGCTCGAACCGACGAAGTGACGCACGATGTGGGGCATCATCAACCCGACGAAACCGATCGGCCCACACTGGGCGATGATCCCGGCGGTCAGCAGTGACGCGGAGAAGTAGATCCAGCGGCGTGCCCGGGGGACGTTGACGCCTCGGCCGGCGGCGATGGTCTCGCCCATCATGAGCAAATCGAGATCGCGATGAAGATAGACGGCGACGCCCATGGCGATCATGGTGACGATGGCGGCGTCGATCACGGAGCGCATGCCGTCGTCCGCCTGCACGCGGCCCATCATCCAGCGCACGGCCTGCGAGAGATCGTGCTGGCCGAGGAAGTACATGCTCAGCACGAGCAGCGCCGAGCAGACGAAGTTGATGGTGATGCCCGCCAGCAGCAGGACGCCGATCGACTGGCCCCGGCGTAGATGCGCGACGAGATAGACGAGCAGGATCACCGCCAGCGCGCCGAGGAAGGCTGCCAGCGTGGTCAGAGGGAAGCCGTAGAGCCGCGCCGTGCCCGTGATGGTCAGCGAGATAATCGCGCCCAGTGTCGCACCACTGGAGACGCCAAGGGTGTATGGCGACGCCAGCGGATTGCGAAAAAGCGCCTGAAACATGGCTCCGGTGACCGACAGGGCCGCCCCTGCCAGCATGCCCATCAGCAGGCGGGGCACGATGAGGCTTCCATAGATCTCACGGCCGACATCCTGCGAAAAGGTGCGGATGTCCGTTCCGGTCGTACCGACGATCAGCGAGAAACCCGCTCCTGCCAATACCAGCAGCACCAGCGCCACATGTACCGCACGCTTGGACGGGATTCGAGATGTACGCGCGGCGGCCATGGGTTACACATCCAGTTGAATCGAGTGAGCGCTTCCGGTGGGCGCCTGGTGCAAGGCGAACCGCGTACCGAAGAGATCGTTGATCCGTGGCAAGTCCAGAAGGCACTCCGTTCTATCGTCGAATACGATCCGCTGCCCGGCTAATCCGATCACGCGTCCGCCGAGCGCAAGCGGAAGATTCAGATCGTGGCAGATCACCAGCAGTGTTTTTCCGCTACGCGCGTAGTCGCGCATGATACGAATGAGGTCGGCCTGGTGCGCCGGGTCGAGGGCGGTAGTGGGCTCATCAAGAAAGAGCATGGACGTTTGTTGCGCGAGAGCGGCGGCAATCCACGCCTTCTGCCGCTCGCCTCCGGAGAGCGTGTCCATGCGGCGTTCGAGAAGGTCACCGATGCGGACGGCGGTGACGGCGGTGGTGATGACGTCGTCATCCTCAGGATTGAATGCGTCCAGCGGCTGATGGTGGGCGTAGCGCCCGCCCTCGACGACGTCGCGCACGGTATAACCGAGATAACCGTCGTGCTGCTGCGGGACGTACGCGATGCGAAGCGCGATCTGACGCCGCGGCAGGCGGTGGATCGGTTCGCCGTCGAGCGTGATGTTTCCGTTGGAAATGGGGATCAGCCCGAGGAGCGCTTCCATCAACGTGGACTTGCCCGCCCCGTTCGGTCCGACGATGGAAATGCACTCTCCGGCACCGATGCTCAACGTGACATCGCGCAGGATGGTGCGATCGCCTCGCGTGATCTGCAGACCTTGGGCTTCGAGCGGCATGGCCATAGTACACGTGGGTGACAGGGAATTGTCAAAAGCGCGTCACGACCGCGAGGCGGCCATTGACCGGGGATTACCGTGCAGCGTTCACCACTGGAAAGTGAGACCGGACAAGCGCTGCTTCAGCTCGCGCATCAGGGCATCCTCATCGGCTTCGGTGGGGGCCTGGTACGTCACCGAAAAGCGCAGGTACGGACCGGCATCGTCCCACGGCACCGTGCAGATCGACCGCTGCGTGATGAGGTACTGCGAGGCCTCCTCGGCATTGGCGAAGCTCGGCCCGCCCTCGATGCCCTTGGGTGAGGGCGAATAGAGGAAGTACGTTCCGCCGGGCATCTCCGCCTGGAAGCCGATGGACGTCAACGTCTCGACGAGCTTGCGAAGCCGGCGTTCGTATTTCATGCGTATAGCGGCGGGGATCTCGGGGGCGCGCAACCCGGCGGCGGCCGCCTTCTGGATAGCGATGAACTGGCCGCTGTCGCCGTTGTCCTTCACGTCGGCAAAGGCCTGCACGATCAGCGGATGCCCGGCCACGAAGCCGATCCGCCAGCCGATCATGTCGAAGCCCTTACTCATGGAGTGGACCTCGACGCCCACGTCCCTGGCTCCGTCGACCTGCAGGAAACTCAGCGGCTTGCGACCGTACGTCAGCATGATGTGCGCGGCATCCTGGATGACCACGATGGCGTTCTGCCGGGCGAACTCGACGACCCTGGCGAAGAACGCTTCATCGGCCAGGGCCCCGGTGGGGCTGTTCGGATAGTTGAGCACCAGCAGTTTGGCTTTGCCGCGGATGTCGTCCGGGATAGCGTCGAAGTCCGGCAGGAAGTTGTTCTCCGCCAGCAACGGAAGCTTCCACACCTGCCCGCCATAGTAGCGCGTGTGCGTGCCCGCCACGGGATAGCCGGGCACGGTCATGAGCGTGATATCTCCCGGGTTGATGAACGCCGCCGGCAGCATCGCCAGCGCGGTCTTCGAACCGATGCAGTGATTGATCTCCCGGGCGGGATCCAAAGCCACGCCGAATTCGCGCTGCATGAATTCCGCGGCGGCATCCTTGTATTCCTGAATCCCGTTATCGGCGTAGCCGCGGTTCGCGAGGTCATCGACCTCGGTCTTCATGGTGCGACGGACTGCCTCGGCGGCCATGTCGTCGTTCTCGCCAATGCCGAAATCGATCAGCGGGCGATCGGGGAACTCGGCCAGGGCGGCGCGCTTGGCGCGTTTGATCTTCTCGAACTTGTAGATGTCCGTGCCCTTGCCGTACTGCGCCCCGCCGATCCGATCGGCGAACATGGTCTGAAAATAGGGATCGCTCATGCTGACAACCTTTCCGTTAACCCTCCGAGTCGTCCGAAGGGGATGATCCGAAGCGGTAAGGGTAGAGGGCGTGGCGGGGATGTCAACCGCCGGGCCGGCGGAGCCGGGAGCGCCTGTCGCGTCGAGATCGAATACGGAGAATCAGATACGCGCGAATGCTATCGGCCTCTCGTTGTCGGAGATCAATCTCAGGTGTGGCCGGCAGGTTCCTTTTCATGTGCCGGCGTGGTTACGCATGGCGGCGGATCGACGAGCGTCTTGAACGGGCTCCAGGTCGGGTCGTTCGGCTTGTACAGACTGGAGGCGTCGACACCCCCGTTTTTGATCTGCAGGCACCCGCAATGCTTGCATTTCCAAACGAGGATGCTGATGTCCATCCGCGTGCGAGTCACATCCATTTCCCATTTGTGCGTCATGGCGTACCCCTGTCCGTGGCGTGAAGAGCGGCTCTTCCCGTTGCTTCGTTATCACCCCTGCTATCGTATAGACGCTCGGGATAGGCCTATGGTTTCGGCATCAGGCCGGTTTTTCTTCACGAACGTCTATTCTTTTTTAACGCATTCCAGTGGGACCGCACATTACAATCGGAACGTTTGTTTCTAATGTTCACCCTGGCATGATGTTGCAGACACGTCGCGGATGTTGATCATGAGAGGCAGGAGTGGCACTACCAGAGGGGCGGATTCCTGAAGTGTCACAAAGATGTAACACGCGATTCGCCGATTCGCGGACGAACCAGTTCATCGCGGATTTGAACTGTATTGCAAAGAAAAACTCAGCACACCGACCACCTCTACCCCCTCGGTCGAAGTACGGACTGGTACTCCCTGCTCGCGGGCGAATTCCGCGAGCAGGTGTATGCGCACACCCGACCGATTTCTTGCGTATCCGCAAGGAGGCAGTGACTGATGAAGCGGCGACCATCA
>CAZUAQ010000046.1:0-42785 GCA_964618455.1 uncultured Planctomycetales bacterium
TCTCCAGGATCACCACGGACCCGATCTTGTCGTTCGTCGGCAGGAGCTGGCCCATGCTCGCCACGAGAATGTCGATGTCCCCGTCTTCGTCGATGTCGAGGGGATGCGTCCGGGCCGGTGCCTTGATTTCCGGGCCGATCCACTGTTCCTGGAAAGAGCCGTCTGCTTTCTGGCGAATCCAGCCCAGCCGGTGCTCGAGCATGTCGCTGACCAGGACATCCATGCGTCCATCCTGGTCGAGATCCACCGGCGATACCGAGCCGATGCGCGGGTAGCCCGAGACCGGAAAACCGACAGGCTCCGGCGTGAAGATCTCTGCCTCTGTAGCACCCGCCGATGTCTGATCCAGGTCATCCACCAGTGGAACGGTCGGCCCCACCGTATCGGAAGATCCCGCGCCGCGCATGGACGTGTACACGAACGCGAGGGAAGGTATCGCAATCAACAGCATGGCGGCAATAAGCAGAGTTCGCCCATAACCAGTGGTGCCTTCGGACGATGATTTGGGAGATGTGGACACGAAATGCCTCAACTTTCCGCTCGACGACAGGATGCAGCGAAGAAGGGGCAACGTCGCGTTCCTCGCTCGAATTCCAAGGTAATTGAACGCTCCTCAGCCGACAAGCACGGTTCACCCGACGAGAAACTTCGGCTCACGAGGGAGATCGGACGAATCGCATCGCGAATCCATCGCTCGATCTCTCCACGCGGCAGGCGTGGCCGAAAGCCTCGCTGAGCAACTCGTCCGTCAGCGCGTTCTCCGGCGTGTCGAGGGCGACGAACGCGCCCGACTTCATCACCGCCACATGCGAGATCCACGGTCCGATTTCCTCAATGTGGTGCGTTACCAGAAGAAGTGTAAGGCAGTTCTTCTGGCGGATCATCCAACCCACATCGGCCAGGAGTCTCATTCGTGCGGCAGGGTCCAGCCCGGCACAGGGTTCATCCAGGATCAACAGGCGCGGTCGGTGCACCAGCCCCCGCGCGAGCAGCACCCGCTGCTGCTCCCCCTGCGAAAGGGTCCGGTAAGCCTGCCCGGCGAGGTCAGGGATCCCTGTGCGATCCAGTGCTTCCTGTGCGGTGCGTTTCTCCGCCGGCGTGAATTCCCGGTAGACGCCCATGGCGGCATCGAGCCCCGCCAGGACAACTTCCAGCGCTGTCAGCTGGCCGTCCAAATGCGTTTGGATCGACGAACTGACCCAGCCGATCGTCTTGCGGAGGTCCGGAATGTGGGCTTCCCCGAACACGTTTCCCAGCACCTTCACGCACCCCTCGCTTGGCCAGAGATAGCCCGTCAGAATGCGCAGCAAAGACGTCTTGCCCGCCCCGTTCGCGCCGATCAGCGCCCAGTGCTGCCCCGACTCGATCCGCCAGTCCAGTCCGTTCAGAATCTGTCGGGAACCGCGCCACAGATGCACATTACTCAACTCGACGATCGCCATTTCCGCATCCTAACGGAAGGCCGCTTCACGAGATATCCGACACCCCGTTGATCCCGGCAGATGCCGCGCGCGTACGGAATCGCGTCATCGATACGGCGTTCGTGGAGATGATGTATCTCAGTCGTGACGGGAGATCACGAAGATGACTTCCTCGGCCCGAAGGCTCGGCAGGATACCCAGCGGGCGATGGCGGCCGATCTGCAGCGGGAGGCACTTCTCGATCGTGACGCCGTTCTCGCGGCAGTAATCCTTGAAGTCGCGAATGGTCAGGTAATGCCGATTCGGCGAGTTGTACCACCGGAAAGGCAGATTCTCCGTCAGCGGTGTGCGACCGGTCAGCATCATCTGCAGCATGACCTTCCAGTGGACGAAATTGGGGAAACTCACGATGCAGCGACGACCGATGCGGATCATATGCTTGAGCACGCCGTCGGGCTGATCCAGGGTCTGCAGCGTATGGGAAAGCAGCACGTAGTCGTACGACTTGTCGGCAAAGCTGCCGAGCTCGGCTTCAATATCGAGATCCACCACGGAGATGCCGCGCTCGATGCACGCGCAGATGTTGTCCTGCTGTACCTCGACGCCAAGCCCTTCTGTATTTTTCTTCTGCCGTAACCGCTGCAGGAGTTCGCCGCTTCCGCAGCCGAGGTCGAGTACGTGGCTCTCCGGCTCGATCAATTCCTCGATCCGCTCGTAGTCCACGCGCAACAACGACCACGCGGACACCGTGTCGAGTGAACGAAGGTAAGGCCCGTAAGAGATCGATTCCTTCGTCACCGGTGTTTCCGTCGACGCATCCAGGAATCCGCGTATCAACTTCGAAAGCAATTGCGGCTCCAGAAGGAAGGCATCGTGCCCGTGCGGCGAATTCACTTCGGAGTAGGAAACGTCCTTGCCGTTGTGCAGCAGCGCATCCACGATCTGTCGCGATTGTTTGGGCGTGAACAGCCAGTCGCTGGAGAAACTGATGACCAGGAACCTGGCCTGGACATCGCGAAACACTTCCGCCAGCGTCTCGGCCCGGGCCCACAGGTCGTAGTAATCCATCGCCTTGGTGATGTACAGGTAACTGTTGGCGTCGAAGCGATCGACGAAGGTCTGCCCCTGGTGATCCAGGTACGTCTCCACGGAAAACTCGCTGCCGACGTCGTAGCTGTACTTGGTCGCGTGGCGCAACTGGCGGCCGAATTTGCGGTGCATGCCCTCCTCGGACAGATACGTGATGTGCCCGACCATGCGCGCGATGGCCAGGCCGCGATCCGGGCTCGGGCCTTCGTGATAATGCCCCTGCCGGAAATGGGGGTCCGCCAGGATCGCGTTCCGCCCTACCGCATCGAAGGCGATCGACTGGGCGTTGAGCCGCGGCGTCGTGGCGATGGGGATGGCCGAGACGAGGTGATCCGGATAACGCACTGCCCATTCGAGCACCTGCATTCCCCCCATCGATCCGCCGACCACCGACAGCAGTTTGTCGATCCCGAGGTGATCGATCAGTCGCTTCTGGACCTTGACCATGTCCTCGATGGTGATGACAGGAAAATCGAGCCCCCAGGGCTGTCCCGTCTCCGGATTGATGCTCGACGGCCCCGTCGTTCCCTTGCAACCGCCCAGCATGTTCGAGCAGATCACGAAATAGCGATCGGTATCGATCCCCTTGCCCGGGCCGACCATCATGTCCCACCAGCCCGGCTTGCGATCCTGCGGGCCATGATAGCCCGCGACATGCGCGTCCCCGGACAGCGCATGGCAGATCAGCACCGCATTGGTCTTCGCCTCGTTGAGTTGCCCGTAAGTCTCGTAGGCGACTTCAATCGGCCCCAGTGTCTCGCCGCACTCGAGGGTCAGTTCTTCCGGGGATTCAAAGAGTGTGACGTACTGCGTATCCACGAGGCCGACGGAATCCTCAGGATAGGTGTGCGTTGTCGTGACGACCTCGTCCGTCATGGGGCATGTTCCTGACCACCGTACCAACCGATCGCGCTTCACCTGCCGACCGGCAAACCCGGCATCATACAAGAAAGCCCGGGAGCTTTTTAGCCCCCGGGCTTCCGGGCCAATCATGCGATCACTACAGATGTTCTCGGGCAGGCCTACTTCTGCGAAACCGCCAACGCCTGGTCGATGTCGGCGATCAGATCCTCCGCGTCCTCGATCCCGACGGACAGACGGACGTATTCCGGCGTGACACCGGTCTGCGCTTGCTCCTCGGGCGTCAGTTGCTGATGCGTCGTGCTGGCGGGGTGTATGCACAGTGTTTTGGCGTCGCCGATGTTCGCCAGGTGGGACATCAGCTTCGCGCTGTTGATGAACTTCTTGCCCGCTTCCGCGCCGCCCTTGATCCCGAAGCCCAGAATCGCGCCGCATCCCTTGGGCAGGTACTTCTTCGCGTTGACGTGGAACGGGTGATCGGGCAGCCCCGGGTAGTTGACCCATTCGACCGCCGGATGCTCCGTCAGGTGCTGGGCCACCTTCTGTGCATTGCTGCAGTGCCGCTCCATCCGCAGATGCAGCGTTTCCAATCCCTGCAGAAAGAGGAATGCCGCAAACGGGCTCATGCAGCTTCCCATGTCGCGCAGGTAGTGCGTCCGGCACTTGATGATGTACGCGATGTTGCCCATCGGGGCGAGCGCTTCGGCAAAGACGATGCCATGGTACGACGGGTCGGGCTTGGTGAACTCAGGCCATTTCTTCGGCTCATCCATCCACTTGAAGTTCCCCGAATCCACGATGCATCCACCGATATGCGTGCCATGGCCGCCGATGAACTTCGTGCAACTGTAGACCGCGATATCAATCCCGTACTTGAACGGTTGAAAGAGTACCGGGGTCATGACCGTATTGTCACAGATCACCGGGACGCCATGATCGTGGGCAATGCGGGCGATTTCTTCGTAGTCCGGCACATCGTTCTTGGGGTTGCCCATCGTCTCGATGTACACGCACCGCGTGTTCTCATCGATGAGCTGGGGAATCTCCTCCGGCTTGGCCGAATCGAAGAACCGCGCTTCGATACCCAGCTTGGGCAGGGTCTGGGTGAAGAGCGTCCACGTTCCACCATAGAGACTTGTGGCGGAGACGAAGTTCTGACCGGCCCGGCAGATGTTCAGCAATGCCACGTAAATCGCCGACTGCCCGCTGGACAGCGCCAGCGCCGCCGCGCCCTCGTCCAGTGCCGCCATCCGCTGCTCGAAGACGTCGTTCGTCGGGTTCATGATCCGGCTGTAGATGTTGCCGAACTCTTTGAGGGCAAACAGGTTGGCCGCATGATCCGTATCGTTGAACACGAAGCTCGTCGAGGTATAAATCGGGACCGCCCGCGCGTTCGTCGTCGGGTCGGGCTCCTGACCTGCGTGAAGGCAGCGCGTTCCCAGACCGCTCATTGGCTTTTCAGACATAGGATGTCTCCCGTGTGTGGATTCGTCTCAATGGGAATCTCGCCGCCTCCCAGCGGCCCGAATCCAGCCAGTGTAGTGCAGGCAATGGAGGACTGGCAAGACGAGGCGGCTCTCCCCTCTCGTCAGCTTATCGACCGCATACCGGATTAGTCGCCCAGTCCCGGAGGCTGCCTTTTCCAGGAGTAACCCGCCTGAGCCTTCTCTCGGGCCATCTCAAACAGACGGTTCATTTCTTCGCGATCGAACGTCTCCTGGGCGTCGGACTCGTACTCCTGGGGCACAGCGGCGTAATGGAATCCGATTCCATCTTTCTGTGTGTAGGTATAGATGCGATACAGATCCCCCACCCCGTGCGACGCCAACAGGCTGCTCATCGCATGCGTGGCGATGGACATCAGTTTCCGGTCCACCGGCTGGAAGGGGAAACTCACCTGCGAGTTTCGGATCACGTACAGTTCCACCTCAGGCTTGCGCATCGATTCCGCCTCACGGAGCGCTTCATCGAAATCGATCATCGATCCGTAGAAAAAGACTTCGGCGGTCACCGCTCCGTCGACGTGCATCTCGTCATACAGGACCCCGTTCGCTTCCACGTCGAAGTACACCGGAGGAAAGGCCACGGGAATCGCCGAGGATGCCCGGAGCACATTCCGAAAGAGGTGCAGTGCTTCCGGTCCTCCCCGCTTGGCGATCGCGCCCATGTCCCACACCACCAGCCGGCGCGCGTCCAGGTTGGTCGTACCGACCCAGAGACGACGTCCCTCACCATGAGCGTTCGCGACTTTCTCGAGGAATTCGGCATCGACGGCATCGGCGATCAACTGCTGAAGCGGTGCGGTATCCACAAGTGCGTCCTCGCTGAGCAGGGCGTCGAGCAACGGCTGCGGACGGTAGACGTCCTCGGAGGAGATGGTGGTGTAGAACGTCTTCAGCGCTTCGTCGTACTCCGCCCCCAGGTACGCGAACGGCGCGATCAACGCTCCCGTGCTGATGCCCGTGACGAGCTGAAACTCCGGCCGATCGCCGCGCTGCGACCAGCCATAGAGCAAGCCCGCGCCGAAAGCACCGTACGACCCCCCGCCGGACAGGGCCAGCGCGTAGACTCTGCGCGGCTGGTTTCTCTCCTCATCAGGCGTCTGTTCACGCACCTGGCGGATCGCCCGAACGATGCTGCGTTGGAAGATGTCGCTGCGGGCATCGCCCCAGTCCCGCACCTCGGGCATCCCGGGGATCTGCGCGACCCCGACCAGTTCCGCCGGTATCGGCCTCCGCGACGGCCCGCAACCGATTCCGCCCAGCAGAACCATCACCATGCCGGCGACACCAAGTCGACTGACCGCGACTTGCAGGTATGCCTTCATGATCCGTATCTCCACATCGAGGGACATGGCATCACAACGGCCCGTCCTGCAGGCAGGCATCCACCAGCTCGTCGATGTTCGCGGTCGCCAGCCCGATGCAGGTGTCGGCGGCGCCGTAATAGATCTTCAACTCCCCGGGTTCACCGTGAAGCAGTGCCGCAGTCGGAAAGACGACATTATTCACGTTGCCCACCCGTTCGTAGTCCGTCAGCGGGTCCATCAGCGAATCGCGCAGTTTACCGATGATCTTGCCCGGGTCGTTCAGGTCCAGCACGAAAGCTCCCGCCTGGTACGAAAAACCGTTCATGCTCTCGCGGCAGCCGTGATAGATGCACAGCCAGCCCTTGTCGGTCTTTACCGGCGGAGCGCCGGGTCCGATCTTGGCGGACTCCCAGTAGCGCGTGTTCCGTTCCAGAACAAGTTTGCACCGGCCCCAATGCATCAGATCCGGCGAGTACGAAACATAAATATCCCCGGCGTCGTTGATATTCGGGCGTTCCAGGCGGACATAGTCCCCATCGAATTTCTCCGGGAAGATGACACAATTGCGATGATCAGGGGACGTGATGAAACCCAAGGTCTCGATTGCACTGAAGTCCTTCGTTCGCGCCAGCATGATCCGTCCGCCGAGACGTGACGCCACGTTGTAGGTGACATAATGCCACCCTTCCATCGACGTGATCCGGGTGTCGAAAATGCCTTCGTGGGGAACGTAGGGATACTCCTTCGGCGGAAGGACCATGTTCCGCGGCTCGACGGTGAATCGGATGCCGTCGGTACTGCGGCCGACCAGGAATTTCGGCGTCCAGTCGCTGGTCCAGGTGCTCAGCAGCATGACGATTTCGCCGTTGTGCAGCGTGGCGCCGCTGTTGAACACACAGTTGGCCCGCTCGGGAAGGTCCTCGATGGTGATCACCGGGCCGTCGGGATGTCGCTTGACGAGAGAATCCATACACACCTCATTGGACTGCATGATCGATCGTCGCGCTGACTTTCAGTCGCGACTTGACTGCTACACGTCGGGCCAGCCGAGACGACCGAAAGGCGTCTTGATCGCCGGACGAAGAAAGTCGATCCCCAGGGAGATCGCCAGAATGTGAATCTCCACACCGTCCAGCAGGCCGATCTTGAACCCGATCGGTACACTTTCCATCTGAACGCCGGTACGCGTCGTCGTCAGGGCGACGCCGAACCGGCCGAGGTAATCCCGCCCGATCGCTTTCGGCCCCAGGTCCACCGAGATCTTGGCCTGGCGGATAATCCATGCTGCATACGTGTTGCTGTTCGGCCCGGGCCAGGCGCGGTAGTTCTCGCGATGAGGATACTCCGGCGAGCATTCCAGGGTGTCGCGAATCCGCTCGGCGGTCTTCCCGCGCCATTCGCGGATCACGATGCAGCGACCTCCCCCCACGCCGGCGTCGGGATGCATCATGTCGCGGTGGACGTGCGCCCAACTGTCGCCGCTCGAGCCGGGATACTGCCACACCTCCCAGCGCCGCCAGCGGTCCCTGGCAGGATCGTAGACCACGAACCAGTAGTGCACCGCCACCCAGGCCAGACGTCTCCTCAACGTAGCCCGGCGCAGTTGGACTACCAGTTCCGACAGCTTCTCTCCACGCTTGGGTCTCGGCTCATCACGTATGAAGCGAACGGAGACGCCCAGTACGATCAAGCCCGCGAAAACAGACATCAACCACGCGACCAGAACTCAACCCGCCTTTCCCGAGCACGTCAGCTCACGAGCACGCGCGGCGCTGACTTCTCCCAACAATTCGAGCCCTAACCATTCAGGGGGGCGAACGCCTTGTCCATCCGTTTCGAGATCTCTTCCATCCGCTTGCGGTCTCCACCAGGAACCTCGGCGGTCGCCCAGCCGGAATAGTCGATATCCTTCAGGGCTTTCATGACCGCCGGCCAGTTGCAGTCCCCGTCCGTGATCTCGACCTGGAACCCTTTCCAGAGTCCCTCGTTGTTCTGCTTGTCCCGGCTATACTCCTTGATGTCGAGCTTCACGATCCGTTTGCCGAGGATCCGGATCCACTGTTCCGGCCAGCCCATCCGGACGATGTTGCCCACGTCGAAGTACCAGCCCATGACCGGCGATTGGAACTCGTCGAGGTACCGCGCCGCCTCCAGGGGGCTCAGCAGGAAATTGTTCCAGACGTTCTCGACCAGCAGCCGGATCCCATGCTCGGCGGCGACCGGGATCACCTCGCGGATGCATTCCTGCGTCCGTCGATAGCAGTCATCGTAGGGCATCTCTGCCGTCACCTTCCCCGCCACGAGCAGCACGCTGCTGGCCCCATAGGCCTTGGCATCCTTCACCGCCTGCTTAAGAGTACCGATACCCCGTTTTCGCGATTCCGGATCGGGGCTGGACAGCAGGTGCGTGTCGGGCCAGTTTTTGGAATGGACGACCCCGTGAATCGGCAGGCCCGATTTCTCCCTGGCGGCGAGCACCTCCTCGAGTGGGTGATCATTGGGGGCGCTGAACTCCACGCCGTCGAACCCCAAGTCCCGCAAGATCTTGAACTTATCGACCATCGGAATCTTCTCGGAGAACATCGCGTACTTCACCGCCTTCAGCAGTCGCTTGCCACGATTGGCTCCCGGTTCGCCCTCTTGCCTGTCTCCATAGGCAGACGCCAGCACCGATGCCGCCCCGGCCATCGCACCGCTTCGCACGAGGAAGTCGCGACGGGATTGCGCGTTGTTCACGTCCATGATCGAGTCTCCGAGTGAAGCTGGCAGTCAGTTGCGCTCCAGGACCTGTCCATCGTGACAGACGATGACGGATGGCCGGAATGGACAAACTTTAGCAAGGATCGTGTAGCGTTGCCATGACAAAGCCGTCCCAGGAATGTGCCGCCTGCCGGGCTTTTCTTTCTCGGCCACGCGGAACATCAGAAAACTTGGAATCCGGGCTTGAAGTACACGATATTATGATCTATAAGTATATTAGTGTCGCCTGCATGGGGGACGTTTCCTCAGGAACAGGAGTTGCCTTGCCATGACGCTCAACAGCCAGACGACCGTACGTGATTTACTGACGAACCACCCCGAGGCCTTCGGCATCCTCGCCGGGCACGGCATGTGCGAGGACTGCAAGCACAATCCGCCGCCGGTCCCGCTTCAGCATTTCGCCGCCAAGCACTGTGGCGGGAACACCGAGGGGCTGATCCGTGAACTCCAGGGCGCGATCGAAGCGAGTTGATTCGATCCGTTATCGCGGCACGCCCGTCTCCACCTGCTTCATCGCGAAGTCGTCGAAGTCCACTGCGAATGGCTGATGGTGTGTCGACGTTGTCCGGGCACGCAGCCAGACACTGATCGCATCCTCCACCGGCCGACGCGGGTCGCTGACATATGTCTCGAAGATGCCATGGGCTTTCGGCAGAATCGTGTACCGGATGGTCGCCGCCTCGGGATCCTCCGTCTGCCCGGTCGGGTCCAGGCCCACCATGACCTGGTGCTTCTCGTCCACCGGCCACGTCGAACGAACCCTGCCTGACAGGCGATAGGTTTCCGTCCGCTTCAGATCATCAACGCGCTGCACATATCCGCCGTCCACCGTCTTGCCGTTCAGTGACCCGCCCACGATGCTCGCCAATCGATTGTCCGGCCGGGATGTGTCGGTGACATACCAGTGCGTGGTGTCTGGATCGATGACGAATCGCTCCCAATCATCGGGGGTTCCCGCATCGCGGTCCTCGGAATCGAGGTTGCCTTCTTGCATATCGCCGTTGTGCAGCAGACTCTGCTCGAGCACTTTCGTCGTCCAATCCTCTGCCGCGCGGTGGGTGTATTCAACAACGATCATGTCGAGATTGTAATCCATCTTCCGCGTCCCCTCGAACCAGGCGGTCCCCGACGCGTAGGGATCGCGCGGCTGCTTCATCCAGGGATTGAATCCGCGATGCGTGCCGAAGGCTTCGAACTCGATGGCGTAGGTCGCGTCCGGTTCGAGATTGACCTCCCCGGGAGCAAAGACGGCGCCGATATTGCCGGACTCGGCGGTGGCGGTGTTACAGCCGACGGCAATCTTCGACGTGCCGATCACGGGCCCTTCCGGTCCACCTTTTCGCACGCGTATCCAGACGCGCTGCAGGCGCAACGGCCGCTGCTCCGTCGACACGGCGGCATAGAGCGTCACCGACGCCAGCCCCTGACCCATCGCCTTGTACGTCTGCACCCATTTCGGACCCCACTTCGTCAGACCGGCGAACTCTTGCTGGACGCGCTTGTTGTAGGGGATGTACAGGCCGTCGCCGTCCCCGGAGACGAAGCACCACAGGTCCTTGTCGGTCGAGGTGGCTTTCCCGTCGACGATCCGATAGCACGCCCCGCCGACATACACATCGTCATGCCAGTAGCCCTGAAACCCGCCGCCCTCGGCTGGGCGGATGTAGACCGCGTAGAGCTGACCGTAGTCGGTGGGCACCTCGCCGGAATTCCAGCACGCGGCGTAGCGGATGTTCAGGACCCCTCCGGCATTGACATTCAGCACGGGCACCGCCGGCCCGATCTGCTTCCAGGCTGTGGGCTCGGCATCCGAGACCTTATGGATGCTGACCAGGAACTCCTGCTCGAGCGGGCCGCCGCCATCGACGCCATCGTGAGCGAGCTTGAACCCGACGTTTGTGACGGATGAGCCCCGAGCCACGAACGTCTGAAGATAGCCTTCGGTCGGCTCCGGATCCCATGCCTGCTCCTTCATGACGCCGTACCAGACATTGGGCGCGACGTGACGGTCGAACGTGTCGCCGTGGGCCATGAACTGGTTCGTGATGATAAGCGGACGCATGAAGTGGCCGGGACCGACGACTCCGAATGTGTAGGCCCCTGCGTTTCCGCTGAGGATATGCCATCCAGATGGGTACGTCTCCCAGGTGCGCGCCGCCATGGATTCGCCCTCGCTCCCATACGGTGTGGCGAACGTCAGAACGGTCATGTACGGATAAAGCTGATCGGAACCGGGAACGATGGGGCCCCACACGCGCCCGCTGATGGCGACCTGGGCGGAGAGGCTCGCGGCTGCGCACAGTGAAACGATGATCACCGCGATGAGGCGGATTGAGCAGGGCATCTTCCGGTTCTCCAAAATGATTCGAGCACCCAGGTTCAATGAGACTGGGCCGCCCGTAGAGCTACTTCAATTCGACGTTTTGTTTTCCCTTGCGGACCTTACCGATGGGCAGAGCGTCGATGCGCCGGCGGCGGAAGTGGCCGATCACCGGCTGGGCGAAGGTGGGCCGGACCGCCAGCACGTAACCGATGCCCATGTTGAACGTCTTGAACATCTCCGAACGGCTGACACCGATGGATTGCAGGTACTTGAAGATCGGTGGAATCTGCCAGGACTTCGTGTCGATCTGTGCGGCGCAGTTCTCGGGCAGCATGCGTACGACATTGCCGGGCAGCCCCCCGCCGGTAATGTGGGACATGCCGCGGATGACGCGCTTGACACGATAGCGCCGCAGCACGGAGATCACATGGCGGACGTAAATGCGTGTGGGCTTGAGCAGTTCGTCGCCGATGGAGCAGCCGATCTCGGGCACGACGCTGTCGTACTTCAGCCTGGCTTCTTTAAAGACAAGCCTTCGGGCGAGCGAATATCCATTGGAATGGATGCCACTGGAGGGCAGGCCGATCAGGATGTCCCCGGGCTCGATCTCGGATCCGTCGATGACGCGATCACGCTCGACCGCCCCCACGGCAAAACCGGCCAGGTCGAAGTCGCCGGCCTTGTACAGATCCGGCATCTCCGCCGTCTCCCCTCCAAGCAGGGCGCAGCCCGCCTCGGTACACCCGGCTGCGACCCCTTCGATGATCGACGCCACGGTCGGCGGATCAAGTTTATGAACGGCAACATAGTCGAGGAAGAAGAGCGGCTCGGCCCCGACGGTGAGCATGTCGTTGACGCTCATGGCGACGAGGTCGATACCGACGGAGTCGTAGTAGCCCGATTTCTGAGCCAGCAGCACCTTGCTGCCGACGCCATCGGTACAGGCGACGAGGACGGGGTCCTTGTAGTTCCGTTTGAAGAGATCCTCGCGGTAGTCAAGGCGGAACATGCCGGCGAAGCCGCCATGCGCCCCGATCACCCGCGGCCCGTAGGTGTTGCGCACGACCGGCTTGATCAACTCCACCAGTGCGTCATTGGCGGAGATATCGACGCCGGCATCCTTGTAGGAGATCTTCCGTTTCTTGGCCATGGAGGCACTTTAGCCGGAGCCGACGGCGCGAACAACCAACGCCTGACATTGTGATGAGACCGTGCGGTCGACAGGCGTGCTACAGGGTAGAAGGGTCCGGTTCAAGTAAGGGCGCGTTGCCTCTCAGCCAGTCGTCGCCACGCCGAGCGATTCAAGGGCCTGCTCCCGATCCGGCATCAACGTCAGGAAACGATCCTGGCCCGTCATCCGGAAAACCTGCCGCAGTTGATCCTGCAGACCGCAGATCACGAGTTCCCCGTGGTGAATATCCACCAGCTGCTTGAGGCTCAGCAGGAGGGAGAGCGCACGGGAGGCAATGAACCGTACGCGGGCGAGATCGATCACCATCCGCTTACTCTCACAACGTCCGAGAATCTCGTGCAACTCGTCGGACATCTCCTCGATTTCAGGGCCATCGCAGATCCCGGGGACGATAAACTCGATTAGCACGACATCGTCCACCCGGTGGGTTCGAAAATGCAGCATGACAGGCCTCCCTCTCCTCACTCCATCGGCAGAGGCTGCCCGGCGATTGAACAGTTATCGCCTTGCCGAGACTTTGCCGTCGTGCCGGACCTTTGCGGAGGATGCCGATTCATCTTCCGCCCTGCGTATCCTCCACACACCAACTTCGGAAGGCAGGTTATCGTGCCATCCGGAACCGCGATCCACGTACACCCGACCGACCCACCCCTGTCTGTCAATGGCACCCACGTAGTAAGCGGGAGGCTTCTCATCCGGATCCGAGCGTGTCCAGAATACGGCCGGACCTTGCATTTTGAGCCCGTGCACCACATATCGTTGGAGGTCCGGATTGGGAGGATTCGTCAGTTGCCCTTCATCCACCTTGAGCTCGATCAGGAGGGACTGCTTCGTCCGTCCGGGAAACTCCTGCTCGAATACATACGTGCCGGTGGTCAGGCAAGCCTCACCACGTTTCTGATCGGCGAGAGACTCATAATCCAGACGAGCGAGTTGCTCCCAGTACCCCCGCCGCTCGAGTGGACCGTACGAACGCGCTGCCCCCACGCCGTACCCGATGAACAGGGTGATCCCTGCGAGAACGAGCGTGGCGACCATAGCGATCGTAATCTTGGTGGCACGGTTCATGCGTAAGATCCCAGAGCTTCACTTCGCCGCGTGATCGCGGCAGTCGACATCGTGTCCTACCTTTCATTCGGTTCCTCTGAAGCAGGCGCCAGCGCCCTTTCAATCTCGCGGAAGAGGTCTCTTCCGGTCAGCGGTTTGCTCACGCAGACCACCCGATCGAGAGAGGATTTCATGCGCATCTCGTTGGGCGCCGTCATCAGGATGCATGGCAAATTCGGTGCGCAGGCTCGCAGCTCCCGGATGCGCTCGGTATCGACCGATGAGTGAGGGCCGTGGCCGAGGATCGCAAGGTCGAAGGACGCCTCCCCACCGCGGAGGTGCTCCATGGCATTGCCGATCTGCTCGAACACCTCGACGCCATAGCCCTGCCGTTCGAGAATGAATTGTAGATAGCGACTGACCATCGCTTCAGGTTCAACAAGAAGGATGCTTTCACCGCTTCCCCGGCCGTTCTCATTCCGAGATACACCGCTGGAATGAGGCACATACAGATGGACTTCCACATCAGGACCCGGTGGAGCCCAGCCGATCGGGACTTCGGATTCCACGGTCTGTTGGGATCCTGGGACGTGGACCTGCCGCCATCCGTTCGCCAGGCCGAGAACATCCAGCAGCTCGTCTCGAATGCGACAGGCGGAGTCGCGCGGAACGAAGAGGATGCGTATCCTCAACCAGCATGTGGATGGATCCAGCGGAAATGGCAGTAACGCCTCTGATGAATCCACTGGATCAACCTTGATCTGGATTTCCCCCTCCGCCAGCACACAACCGAGCGCAATCAGCCACTCGTTCAAGACCACGAGGCTCGATCCCGGCAATGGCACCTTCCCGATCTCGTCCGGTACATGGACCTTCGCCGTCACCGCCCGGGGAACCAGCTTGCGCGCGAGCCCCCACGCATCATGGACCAGGTCACGCAGCACGATTGAGCGTTGCGAAGCATTCTCCGGATCGGCCATGACATCCAGCGCGCGAATCAACTCGGCGCTCTGAGCCGAAGCCTTGAGTACATCCTCGAGCATCTGGCGAAGGGCGGAGGCATCCACGTCCTTCGCCTGCATGATCCAATCCACATTACCTCGAATGACGCTCAGCAGATTATTCATGTCATGACAGGCAGCACGCGTGATTTCCGCGAGGTTCGCGTGCGGAGCGCCCTCGCGAACAGGCCCTTGCACGACACCGGAACCGGTGACAGCCCGTCCATTCTTGGTTTTTCGCGAAGTGCCGTGTATCACGATGTGGACTCCGGATCGGGGCCCAAGACACAAGGGCTCGGGTGTCCTCAGCGAGCCTGATGGGGAACACGTTTGAATCTGACAGATGCTGTGTTTTTCAATTCCAAGAGATTCTACCCTTGTTGGCGATCACCGGCCAAGATCGACCACACCACATTGGGTTCAGGTATGGGTGAAACTACTTCGCGCCGGCGGGACCGACGAACAGGGCCACCAGCCAGGTGATGGCCGACACGCCGAGCGTCGCCCACGCCACGTAACCGATGAGGGCCTTCGTTCGCATCGACATATGGCGAAATGGACGGTCCAGGAGCGTGAGGACGCGGACCGCGATCGGCAGCATCAGCGAACCTGCCGATCGCCACGATCGAGGAAGTCGGACCCTGGACGCAATCGATCCTACTGATACTGTATCACTCTTGGTTATCTTGGTTTGAGCAGGGAGGGATGGGGTCTTGGGATCATCTTCCTGGTCGTCGAGGCCTGGCAGGTGGGCGCACTCATCATCGGAGAAGTCCAGGGCCTCGTCCTCTGGTTCGCCAGAGACGGTGTCGCTGCCGTAAGGCGTTTCAAGCAGACTCGAGCCGCTGCGTCGGTTATTCTCGGCAGCCTCCGGGGAGGGTGTCGGCGGCGACTCGGCTGAGGTGGCGAACAAGGCTTCCAGTTCGGCCAGATCCCTGGTGATGTCCTCCGTCTCATCCCCCTCGTTCTCCTCGGGGGGAGGCTGAGGTGGCGAGGAAGGGGCTTCCGGAGATTCCTGGGTGACGGTGTCCTCGGGCATGAGATCTCCTGCACGGTGAAGATGCTTCCGATCGTCTGCCGGAAGCATCGGCAAGACAGCGGACGTTCTTGATGGCTCCTGCGAGCGAGGCCGGTATTCGCATGTCCCATGCACGTTTTTATGTCGAGCAGCTCACGGAAGGCCTTGTGGAGCTTCCCAAGGAGGAGAGTTCCCACGCCGCGGCCTCCCGCCGGCTGGCGGTCGGGGAGACCGTCATGCTGACGGACGGCATGGGACGGGAAGCTCTGGGGCATATCGTGGCCGTGGATCGACGGCGGATGCAGGTGGATGCCGATCCCCCCGTCACCCGCCCGCGCCCGTATCCGACGTGGGCCCTGGCCACGGCCATTCCAAAGGGGCCACGGCAGGATGTCCTCATCGAGAAATGTGCGGAACTGGGCATGGCCTCGCTCTGGCCATTGAAAACCGAGCGATCCATCGTGCACCCGAAGGAGCATTCGCTCGTCAAGTGGCGCCGCCGGGCGATTGAGGCGATGAAGCAGTCGGGCCAGTGCCATCTGCCGGAGATTCGAGAACCGATGCCGCTCGACACTGCCGTCCGATCGGCCGATCCGACCACGTACGATCTGCGTCTTGTCGCGAACAGCCAGGGTGATTCGGAAGCGGAAAGCTATCTTGCGGGAAAAGAACTCGTGACGCGGCTCCATGGCGCGCGCCAGGTCATCGTGTTCATCGGTCCGGAAGGCGGTTGGAGTCCCAGCGAGCTCGAAGCGTTCATGCAGGCCCATGCCACACCGATCTCCCTCGGTCCGAACATTTTGCGTATCGAGACCGCCGCCATGGCCATCGGCAGTCTGATCCATAGCATCAATCGTCCACAAAGTGAATGAAGCATGCCAACACTTGTATTGTCGCCACGTTATTGTCACGACACAGAGTCCGTTCGTCATGCAGCCTTGCACGCCGGATGGGATGTTGAACGCCTGCTCACATGGCGCGCCCCAGATTGGCTTCGAGACTTTGACCCGGTGCTGTATGGTGAGCCGCTTTTTGCCGCAGTTGTAGCGGAAGCCCTCGACTTAGCGCTTCTCGAACCAACGCAGGATTGGCTGATCACGCTTCCAGATGAATTCCTGATTCGCCAGATTCGGTACGGAACTCTGGGAGAGGCGCGCATGGAATCTCGAGCATTCATCAAGCCTGCCGATGACAAATGCTTCACGGCAAAAGTCTACGAACGCGGCTCCGAGATCCCCGATTCCGATGCACTAACTGATGCAACCCCCGTCCTCATCTCAGAGCCTGTCCATTGGACACTCGAGTTTCGAAGCTTCATCCTTGAGCGAGAACTTCTCACCATTTCTCCATATCTTCGCGATGGAGAGCTGTGCCAAGACACGAAAGGTCAATGGGTCGCGACTGAAACCGAACTGAGCCATGCTGAGGGATTCATTCACAACGTGCTCGCCGACGAACGTGTTGCATTGCCCCCGGCAGTTGTTATTGACGTGGGATTGATTGCCAAACGCGGATGGGCAGTCGTTGAGGCGAATGCAGCATGGGGGTCGGGAATCTATGGCTGTGATCCAGATAGAGTGCTCAAGGTCATCCGGCGCGCCTGCATCGATCGAGATGCAGTCACAGCTTCGGAGCGAAGATGGCTACCGGAAAGGCTATGAACTGTACCCAAGAACAGTGCATTGGCACTCCTACGCCGCCTCTTCCGAGAGCACCTGGATGCGCAGTCGGTTGATTTTCCGCTCCTCGGCGTCGACGACCTGGATCTTGATATTGCTGTAGCGGAACTCCTCGCCGCGTGTCGGGATGCGTCCCATGGCGCTGAAGACGAACCCCCCTACCGTGTCGTAGTCCTCGTCTTCCGGCAGTGCGACGTTCAACTCCTCGTTCAGTTCATCGATGTGCACGCGGGCATCCACCTCGATTGTATCGGCGGCGATGCGGCGGATCGGTTCGGGTTCCGAGGGTTCGTACTCGTCGGCAATCTCGCCGACGATCTCCTCGAGGATGTCTTCGATCGTGACCAGTCCGGCGGTACCCCCATACTCGTCCAGCACAATTGCAAGGTGGACCTTCTTCTCGCGAAGCTCCTCCAGCAACTCCGCCACCGGCTTTGACTCCGGAATGAACGGCACTTTGCGCATCACCTCGAGGATGTCGAATCCCTCCACCGTTTCAAGGCGCAGGAGGTCCTTGGCGTACAGGACGCCCTTGATGTCGTCGATGTTCTCGCCGAAGACAGGGATGCGCGAATGCCCCTCCTTCATGATCATCGCGCGGACGTCTTCATAATTCGACGAATCGGGCAAGGCGACCATCTCCGTCCGCGGCGTCATGATCTCCGCCACTTGCGTGCTGCGGAACTCGATGACCGACTCGATCATGTCCGCGTCCTCTTCGTGAACCGCTCCCGCCAGTTCCCCCTCGCTGACCGCGTTGAGAATCTCCTTCTCGATGACGTCCGCTTCCGCTTCCTCGTCCGTGCTGGAGATGCCCGCCAATCGTCGAATCAGGCCATCGAAGAGGTGTTGCAGGGCGAGCAACGGGTACAGCGCCACACGCATGGCCAGGAGCGGCGTCAATGCGAACAGAAGGAACACGTCCCCACCGTAGCGTGCCCAGGCGGTCGGCAGCACCACGCTGAAGAGCGTGATCACCGTCACGGAGGCCAGAAAGCTGAACCCAAACACGCGCGAGAATGGATCGCTGTCCATGATCTTCAGCATCTCGCCGGTGACGATCAGAACGAGTGCCAGATTCGCACTCATCCGCAGAAACGCCGTGCACACCAGGAGATCGTTGCGGAGTTCCATCACCCGCGCGAGCAGGTCAAGACGCCCGTCTTTCTCCAGGCGCTTGGCCAGTCGAACGCGCGACAGGTACCGTATCGACAGGTTGGCGGTCGAGACCAGCAACACCACAGCGACCAGCAGTAGTCCGATCCACATCATTGCACTCACCGGTGGTTTGCCTCCCCGTCAGCCGCGCCGGCATGTAGCTTCGACAGCACGCGATCCTCTTCGCGCCGCATGGCCTCGGCGTCATGCTCCGTGCGGTCGTCCATCCCGGCCAGGTGCAGCGATCCGTGAATGACATAGCGGAGAATCTCATCCTCGACCGTGCACCCGTACTGCTTCGCCTGCTTCCTCGCCGTGTCCACGGATACGACGATTTCCCCCTCGATCGCCGGATCATCCGGCGACTCCCGGAGATCGAAGGTCAGGACGTCCGTGGGGGTCGGATCATTCATGTAGTCGTGATGGAGGCGGCACATCGTGGCATCGTCGACCAACGCGGCGCTAAGCGCGTTGATGAACCTGTCGGCCAATGTGATCTGGATGGCTTGTTCAATACGGCGAGGGGTCAAGGCTCCAGGTTGAGCCTCGATGTGAATGTCGATGGGACACTCCCCGCCTTCGTCTGAGGATGGTTCGTTCTCTTCGCTCACAATTCCACTTCGCCTAATTCTGGTGGACAACCTCCGCCACCTTACGGGATTTCGAGCTCTCTTTCGAGCCCTCATCCTTGGTCTGGCGGGACTCGTCTTTGGGCACGCTCGATTCTTTTCCTGCCTCCGCGGATTCCGGCGTACGGGGAGCATCTCCCTTGCCGGCCTCTCCCTTGGCCTTGGATGCTCCGCCGGACTTCGGGTACTTGATTCGACCATGGTGGATCGCGCAGAGGCTCTTCACCAGGGATTGCTCCACCAGGTGCAACTCCCGGAGCGTGATATCGCACTGGTCGAACTGTCCGTCGCGGAGCCGATCCATGAAGACCTGATGAACCGTGCTCTCGATGCGGGTCGACGTGGGCTCCGACAGGGCCCTGACGGCGCCTTCGCATCCATCGCACACCATGAGAATGGCGGTCTCCCGCGACCGCGGTTTCGGACCGGGATAGCGAAACTCACTCTCGGAAACCTCGCGATCGTGGCGGCCTTTCACATTCTTCGCCGCCGCCTCGCTGGCGACGTGATGAAAGTAGCGCACGACCGTGGTGCCGTGATGCTCCGCGATGAAGGCATGGAGGATGCGCGGCAAGCCGTAGGCCTTGGCCATCTCCATCCCGTCCTTCACATGGCCGACGATGATCAGAAGGCTCATGGTCGGTGACAGCCGATCGTGGCGGTTCATGCGCGATTCCTGGTTCTCGACAAAATAGTCCGCCTTCTGAATCTTGCCGATGTCGTGGTAGAGGGCTCCCACGCGCGCGAGCAGGCCGTTCGCGCCGATCGTTTCCGAAGCCTCCTCGGCCATCTGGCTGAGCACCAGCGAGTGGCTGTACGTCCCCGGTGCTTCCTGTGCCAACCGGCGCAGCAAGGGGCGGCTCGCGTCACACCATTCCAGAAGCGTCATGCTCGTCGCGATACCGAATGCCCGCTCGAAATAATACAGCGTGCCCTGCACGATGAAGCCCGCCAGGAACGTGGCCAGTCCGGCCGATCCTGCATGCACGATAATGTATTTGAGTTCTTGCTGCTCCATGACGCCCGTGGCGAACGAGGCGACGAAAGCTCCTGCCGCCGCGACGGTCCCCACCACGACGAGCTTGCTTCGTGTCCGTACCTCGCGCAGCATGAACACCGTGATGCTCATGGCTACCAGCATGGTCAACAGAAGTCCAAACTCGCCACGCACCGCCAGCATCGCCAGCATGGACAACGCAAAACACGCCCCCAGCGCAAACCGCTGGTTGTAAGCAATGGTGAGCAGTGCGGCGGCAATCACCACGAATCCGACCGAGAATTCCGAGGGTGCATTCCACTGGCCCGAGGCGCGCTCCAGCAGTCGGCTGAAGGCCACCATGAGGAGCAGCAAACTGCACAGCCCCACGGTTCGGGCCGGCTTGTGGAACACGCGCGGCTGGAACTGGGCGACGTAGAGGGCCAATCCCCCGATCACCAGGAGCAGGACCAGTGCAACGCCGAGCTGGCTCAGGTATTTACGCGTCCGTAGCGTGTTGTCCTGTCGCTCTTTCTCCAGGAACGCGGCATGCTCCTCCGCCAGTAGTTTCAATTCCGAGTGCCCGAGTTCTCGCCCCGCTTGAACCAGTGTCGATCCTTCGGTGCGCGTGATCGTGATCGGTTCGACGCGATCGGCCGCGGCCTGCATTTCCTCTTCCGTGGCCTCGGCGTCATAACGCCACAGCGGGTTTCGCACCGGCTCCGCACTGTCTTCGGCCCCGCAGAAGGACCGAACCAGCTTTCGTGCCAGCACCTCGTGCAGGCTCGCCGGCACGCTCTCGACTTCCGGGATGATCTGCCGAACGACACGTCGCACCCCGTCGCGGTCGGTCACATAGACCAGTTCCTCGGCGGGAACCTCCGGCGCCCCCAGATCCGAACGAAGGATCGCGGTGCTCGGTGTCGACCGGCGATTGGGATCTCTCGGTGGGTCCACCAGGTACTGCACGCGCAAGCGTCCGAGCACGTCCTCAACCATCCCGTCAAACGTCTTCTCGCTCGACTCATCGAGCAGAGAGTTCAATGCGCTCAGAGCCTCATCATCAAGTACCCATCCGAAGGCTTCGGCTTTCAACTTGAGTTGCGGCGGATCCGCCTTCTCATCGCGCGCGATCGTGCCCAGGCTTGCGAGGTCCGACCGCAACTGCTGAAGCGTCTCCGTCCTGAAGATATACACATTGGGTGCTGCTGCCTCGGCCGCCGATCGTGCTTCTTCGGTACGAAGCTGATCCTCGAAGGTGAACGACACGCGTGCCGTGATATCGCGATCCACCTTCTCGTTCAGGCTCCAGCGCAGCGAATCACTGCCCCAGTTCATGACCGCCACGGTGAGCGCGAAAAAGCCCAGCCAGATCAGAATCACGACCGGGCGAAACTGCGCAAGAAATATCTTCCAGGCGCGCCCGCGCTGTTCATCGCGAAGGCGTTCCGCCTCGCGACGCCGCAGATCAGACTTCGTTCTGTTCGTGGCTTTGGATTTCAAGAATACGGTCTCGCCTCGCGTCCAGGTCGGGAGGGTCGGGTCGCTTTTTCACCTTTGAGTCTGCGACCCCATCCAGGAAGAACCGACCTGCTCGGGATTCCGGTTGACCTCGCGCGGCATCTGTGCAACATCGGCCAAACCACGCACTCAGGTCAGCATCATCATCGCGGACCCACCCGGCCCACGGGAACATCCGATAATATCACTTCTTGTCGTACGCTTCGACGATGTTCTGAACCAGGCGGTGCCGGACAATATCGGACTGCGTCAGCCGAACCACCGCGATTCCCTGGACGCCCTTCAAGCGTCGAAGCGCATCGGTGATCCCGCTCCGTTGGGGATCATCCAGGTCCACCTGGCTGTCATCACCCGTCACAATCATCTTGCTGCTGTGGCCGAGACGGGTCAGAAACATCATCATCTGCGACCGTGTCGTGTTCTGGGCCTCGTCCAGAATCACCGCGCTGCTGTTCAAGGTTCGCCCTCGCATGAAGGCGAGGGGCGCGACCTCGATCACATCGTTCGCCAGGAATTTCTTAATCTGATCGAAGCCCATCATGTCGTGCATGGCGTCCAGCAGTGGGCGGAGATAGGGGTTCACTTTCGCCTGCATATCACCGGGAAGGTAGCCGAGCTTCTCACCGGCCTCGACGGCCGGACGGACCAGCACGATCCGGTTGATCGTACCGGCCTTCAGCATTGACACCGCCATCGCCACCGCCAGGTAGGTCTTTCCCGTACCCGCCGGCCCGACACAGAAAACCAGATCGTTCTCTCGAATCGCCTTGATGTACGCGTGTTGACCTGGAGATCGTGGCTCCACCACAAGGGTACGCGAGTAAACGTCGATGACCTCGCCGTTCCGGCCCCGATCCGCCAACCGGCCGGCGTAGGTGATGGCCTCGGTCACCTGTTCGTCCGTCAGCCCGTCGCGCTCTTTCAGAATTCGCTGGAGTTCCTCGAAGACCGTCGCCGCCTGCCCGACCGCCTGGGCCGTGCCTGACAGCTTCACCGTGGCATCCCGGGCCACCACCTGGACTCCAAGGGCACCGCGGATCATGCGAAGATGCCGATCTTCCGAACCGAACAACGCTGCCCGGTTCCCCGCATCCTCCAACTGAATCGTAAGTTCCAAGGTTCGCCCGATCTCCTCTTGCTGGCCCCACGGGTCCTGCAGCACCGGCCTGACACTTCGCAGGCTCGACGCAGAATCCAGCATCCCGTAATTCTAATCCATCGATCCCCAGAATGTCAGCAAACCCCACGCAAACGGAGCGGCCAGCAGCGGCGAGTCGACAATGTCCATAATCCCCCCGAACGAGGGCACCAGGTCTGCCGAGTCCTTCAAACCCACATCCCGCTTATACGACGAAGCCAGCAGGTCACCCAGATGACCGGTGATCGCCATAACCACTGCAAAGGCAATGACTTGTGGGAATGTACCTGGGAAAAGCGAATCGCCATCAGCGAACAGGTCTTTCACCCAGAAGGCACTGCATGCGATCAGGAAAGCAACCGCCATCGCGCCGAGGAATCCCTCCACCGTCTTGGCGGGGCTGACCCAAGGAGCTAACTTGTTTTTCCCAAAGAATTTACCAACAAAATAGGCCCCGATATCCGCCGATTTCACGCAGAGCATGAAATAGACCATTACAACCGACCCCGCCGGCCCCGGATCCAGGCAGCGCACCCGTATCACAAAGGAACCCAGCAGCCCGCTGTAAAGCACGATCAGCATGGTGGTGGCGAGGTTGCTCACCGTTTTTTCCGTCGTACGACGCCCCAGCATCAACAACGCCGCGCCGAGAAAACTTCCGGTCAGCCAGAACAACGTGAGCGGCATCTCCGCGTTGAACGGCAATGGCGTGACGGCTTCCGCTTCCTTCAGGAGCATTCCCAACCAGGGGCCCGCCGCCAGACCCGCCGAAGTGAACATGGCCCAGCCGGTCAACGGCAGCAGTCCTGAAATGCGGCACATGCGCCCCATCTCAAAGGCGGTCGCCGCGGCCAGCACGGTGACGAAAGCCACCAGCGGCAAACCCGATCGCAGGGCAAGGTTGGCGAATACCTCCAGGGCGGTCGCCGATGCGGCCGGCGCATAGGTCCCCCCTGCCAACCATGCGTCAAGCCAGACCAGCCCGACCACGGCGACGATCATGCTTGCGCCGAAGACTATGCGTTGCCACATCATCGTATTACCCGTTGCCAGGAATGCTAAAGCACGATGAATCCTGCGTCCAATCCGGCTAACTCCAATCCCATGCCAAGGTTAGCCACCACGGGTCATGAACGGCTATCATGATTTACCCATGTTCAACAAGCATCATCATCAAGCAGGCCCCCTCGCCGCCGGCATACTCGCACTGGGGATGGTGGCCATGGCCGGGAAAGGATTCGCCGTGACGATCCATCTGGGACCGGATGCGACCTCAATTGAAAGGACTGCTGCTCGATTTCTCGCTGAAGACTGGCCGGAGGGTGGGAGCACAGAAGCAACGACCATTTACATTGCCGAAGCGTCCCCTGAATCCGGCAGTATTGTCATGGGGACTCCGGCTTCTTCACCGATCATCCACGCCATGGCCGACGAGCTGAGGGTGTCCGAACTCGGTGACGAGGGATACGTCGTGCAGAGGGTCCAGCGCGAGGGACGCGACCTGCTGGTCGTGGCCTCCGGTGGACCGCGCGGTGTGCTGTATGGCAGTGCGGCACTGCTCGAACAGCAGCGACTCGGGTTCAAGTCCAGCGACATCGACCTTCGCGAGACGCCGAAGCTGGCGGAGCGGTGCATCTGGTTCTGGAACGGCCCGCGGCCGAGGAAGTCCGCCTTCTTCAGTATCGATCGCATGGCCAATGTCGAGAACGAGCCATGTTATCAAGCGTTCGGCCGATTCCTCGCCCAGGCCCGCTTGAACACCGTCATGATCTGGGCCCATCACCGGACGCGACCCGACTGGGGCGATGGTGTCGAGAGCACACGGGAGACGTATCGCAAGTTCTGTCGCTACTTCCGCGAGAACTTCGGCGTCGAGATCTTCCTGTTCATGTGGTACGAGATCGAGCAGGGAACAAAGCCGCCCATCCAGGGCTACCCGATCTGCCCGTTTGATCCGCGTGTCCAGAAGCACTGGGAAGGCGTAGTCGAGAACCTCAAGACGATTCCCGAAATGCGTGGGATCATCATGGCCGGGGCCGGCGGCGACTGGATTCGCGGACCATGGGAATGCGAGTGCGAACGATGCCGCCAACACACCGATCGCGAGCTGCTGCTGCGGGCGATGAAGATGATCGGAGAGCCCTGGTCCGAAGCCGGCGGACGTATCATCTGGAAGGCGGTCACGGATCGGCCGACGCGCGTCCCATCGGAGGTCGAGCATTTCGCCAACCTGGACGATGTGCTGCCTCCCTACGTTCAGATTGCCCACAAGAACCTGTACAAAGACTTTCGCCAGCCGCATCCGATCCACCCGATGTTCTACGCCCACGAGGACGATCCGGATCACGAACGCCCCTACCTGTGCGAATTCCAGATTTACGGCGAATACCGCGGCGGTACGGAGTTCCCCTGCGTCATGATCGACCGCTGGGCCGAGATCTTCCCACTGCTCGCGAAGAAGCGCTACCGCGGTGCGATCGCGGTCACGACCATTGCCAGTCATAACCGCTGGGATCACCCGCTCAACCTGGCCAACTGGTATGGATTCGGTCGCTTCGCCTGGAATCCGGAGGAGTCCCCCGATGTCATTCTTCGCGACTGGGCGACGCTGAAGTTCGGACGGGACGTGGCGGACGAGATCGTCGAGATCTGCCGGACCACCTATGACGCCAGTACGAAGATGATGTTCTTCCGCGGCGTCATGACACAGAATCACAGCAAACTGCCGACCATCGACTACGAACTGGAGAGCAGCCTCATCGGGCCTTGGCATGACATCCCCAAGGCGCCGGATGGTTACTGGGGCCGCGGCCACGACGTCAGCAAGTACCCGCCCGACGTGGCGGAAGCCATCCGCAACGATCCGAAACTGCTGCTCTGGGCGCACCGCGTGCCCATTACCGAGGAACTCTGCGACGAGGCGATTGCGGGAAAGAAGGAGGCGCTCGAACTCGTCCGTGACATGGCGGCACGTTGGGAAGCCTTGCCGCATGCGGGCTGGGAGAAGACACACGAGGACGTATCCCGGCAGTTCGAAAAAAATCTCGTCGATGCCGAGGTCTGGTACCTGACAACGAAGATCTACTTCGACTACAAGGCGGGCCGACTGACGAAATCCGATCTCAAGCGACGCATCGCCGACATCCGCGACCGCTTCGACCCCGAGGATGGCAGCGGTCTGATCCGCGAGACCTTCGACGCCTGCCTCGGCGAATGGACGCGCATCACCAAGAACTATCTCAAGCGCGTCTCGATGCCCGGCGCCCACCAGAATCCCGCCGGGGAGGACTTCCTCCCGGGACTCAAGCAAGAAGACGAGGGCGATGAGTAGCTGAGATTCAATTGAAGCAATCCAGACCTCTCCATATTACGGCTGTTGCTCTTCCGCCGAGCGCTTCGCAAAACGCAATCGAAGAAGATCCATCAACGCGTGAAGGTCGGTGACCGGCTGGCCCCACGTAAGGTAGACCGGTTTCCAGATTCCGCCGACGTGCAACGCGTTATGGACGCGGATCGTGATCTGATTCGGTTCGCCGTCGATCAGATAGCGCTTCGGATCGAAGTGGAACGGGGTGTTCCAGAGGAAGTCCTTGCTCAGCTTCAGCGTCTCGGACGTGTGTGAGAGCGCCTTTCTCCCGTTGATCCAGATTTCCGCCTGTTCATCCACGGCCCCGACCAGCAGACGGAGGTTCTCCATATCGTCCAGTGGCTCGGGCAGCGTGAACGTCTGGCGGTACCAGCCATAGCCGACTTCGTATTCCGCATACCCCTGCGACTCCCAGCCGCGATGGCCGAGATCGCTCCGCACTGTACCCCATTCGCTGTCGTCCAGTTTCGGGTCGAACCACTCCCGGGTCACACCGACGTTGCCTGGATCGGGCTTGAACCACCACGTGTTGTCCAGCGGCATGGCGTGCACGGCTTCCGGGTCAATCATGGCCACCGAACGCCAGAGGTGGAGCCGCCGATCCAGGTCCGGCCCGCCGTAGGCATCGCGGGTGAACACCGCCTTCTCGCGCCGGGCCAGCCGCTCGAATCTGTTGAGCATGACGAGGTAGGCTTCGCGATCCTCGCCGGGGCCGCGCTCCGCCAGCAGATACAGGATCGGCAGCGAGAAATACTCGACGCGGCGAACGAGTTCCGCGTTACCTTCCGCCAGGGCCATCGCTTCGTCGCTCAGTGCTTTGGCCCGATCGATGAACGCATCATCAAAGTCCACCGCGATGGGGTGGAAGATCCGGCGGTACTCCTCCACATCGTGCATGGCCGGCTCGGGATGCTCGCCCTTCCACTGCTCATAGGCCTTGACCCACCGTTCGTGCAGCATCCGGTTGTACATGTATAACGGTTCCGCCGCCTTGCCGTAGTAGCCATAGAAGAAGTCCCGCAGCAGCGGTCCGTGGTCGAGCGACGGATCCCATAATTGCTTGGCGAGCACCCACGACCGTGCTCGGGCGCGATCGATGCCGAAGTTCGAGCTATGACTGCCTTGCGCGAAGACGCCGCGCACCTCGTGTTTCACGAAGAGGCGGATATTCTCCTGCACGACCTCAAAGTTCGGCAGCGGCCGCATGTGCCGCGGGAAATCGACGACGTAGTCCCAGATCTTCACGTTCGCGCCGGTCGCTTCCCATGCCTCGAGTGCCTGCGTGAAATCAGTCGTCTCCTCAACCGGCAGCAGCGCGTAATCCCAGGCATGGGAATCGGTGCAGAGCACGATCTGCACATTATCGCGCGGGCGCATCGTCTTGGGCGCCTGATACGTCCCGAGGTATGCCAGCGTGGTGATCGTCACTTCCGGTCGCACCTTCGCGACCTTCTCCGCCACATGATTCACCAGCATCAGCAGCGACGCCGCCTGCGTTCCCTCCGCCTCATCCAGTGCGTGACACCGCGGGCACTCGCAGTAGTAACGCCAATCGTTCGGCGACACGTCCACGTAGCGGCAATCGGGACAGCGTTCCAACTGCCCAAGCACGCGTTCAACCATGATCCGCTGTACCTCAGAATGCGTGGGGCAGAGCTGCAGATCGGTTCGCTCGCCCTGAAAAAGGCTGAAGTACTCCGGATGGTCGTCGAAGAATTCCTCCGGCGGCATCAGCAGGTTGTACGTGTGAACGAAGTGCCCGGGGAACTTGGGATAACCGCCCCACGCGGCCGGGATGTAGACGGCGTGACTGGCGGTCTTGTTTCGTAACGACCAGGCGCTGTGACGCGCATCGGAATAGAAAGGGTCGCGGCGTTCCAGCGCGGGCGTGAACGTCCGGCGGACCGGCGCGACTGAAAGCGTCGGACGATGCGGAATCGTGGCGGAGTCCCCCGCGTACCAGCGACAGCCGAGATCCTCTTCGAGAAACGCATACACAGCGTAGATCGGCCCGCGCCGTGATCCGCCGAAGAGGTAGACTCGATCATCCTCCGAGGCGATTGCATATCCTTCATCACCGAGATCGGCGTCGTGTCCGGCAGGCTTGTTCTCCGTCAGGAGCCGGGTTCGTCCGACGCTGATCTCGCGACCGTTTACCTCAACATCATCGCCCTCCGCCACGATTTCAAACGACGCCCCGGACATCGTGTCCAGCCAGAGCTTCAGATCGGCGGCGGACTTCTGCTCCTGGGAGGTCGGCTCCCCCGGCAGGACGATGCGGTACAGCGCTTGACCGTTCTCAGCCAGCGTGATTTCCGGACCGGGTGTGCCCGAAGGCTTCAGGCTGTTTTCCCACGCCGGATGCGCCGGGACGGCATTGGGCTGTTCCCCCGAAACATTCAGGGCAAAGCCAGCGATCATGAAGACCGATACGATGAGGGTTGTACGTACGTTCATAAGGGCATCCTTCCTCCGATACGCGATCGAGAGGCATATGATAATGCACGACGAGATCCTCTCCCAGATCAAGGAAGCGCAGCGCGAGATCGATGCGATGGTCGGTCCTGACACGTGGAATCTGAAATCGATTCAGCGACAGCTCTGCTGGTGCCGTGACATGCTGGAAGGCCGTGAAGCCGAGCCCCCACCCGGACCGCTGACGATGGGGTTGCTGGCGACGCGCGAGTTGGACATGTACGGCAATCTTCCCGAGCTGGCATCGTGCATCAATGCCATCGAGGACACCATGAACCGGGAATTCGCGGAGATTCTCGAGGAGGCAAGACGCGCATCGCTGAGGGCTCGGAAGGGGCAAAAGGAGAAAACCGACACACCGTCTTCCGCGAAGAAGCCTCTACGCAGGAAGAAGTGAACCTCGCTCTCCCGGTCAGATGATCAGATCGCGAGTTTCTCGAACTCGATCCTGACCCGCCAATCCGGAATACCCTGGCGATACTGGCTGAATGCCTCGGCCACCACGTCCAGCGGCAGGTCGGTCTTTCGACTCTGGAAGTGCCGGTCGGTCGAGCCTTCCTGGTATTCCAGCACGAAGCCGGTCGCCGGATCACCGGCGGCCTGAAGATAGGTCATCTGATCCTGCTCGAGAATGATGTAGGAATCCGGCTGCGTGCCCAGTGTCTCCAGGGTCCGCCGGATCTCGCTGTCCGACGGATTGTCGATCGTCCGGTCACCGCCGATCTCGATTTTCATACGCCGGACCCCTTACTCCGCGAACTGGGCGTCGAAGATGATGTCCGATGGCGGGAAGTCGACCTTCCGGACAAACTCCGCCGCTTCGGTCGCGCCGTGCTCGCGATCCATACCGCTGTCTTCCCATTCCACCGACAGGGGGCCGTGGTAGCCCATGGCGTTGAGCTCGCGAATGATCGGCTCGAAGTCGATGTTGCCGTGTCCGAGCGAGCGGAAATTCCAGAAGCGGTTCAGGTCGCCGAAGTCGAGATGGCCGCCGAAGACACCCGAGCGCACCGGCACCTGCGACCAGCCCACGTCCTTCATGTGCACGTGGTAGATGCGATCCTTGAACTCGCGCAGGAACTGCACGTAATCCACGCCCTGGTAACCGAGGTGGCTCGGGTCGTAGTTGAAACCGAATCGCACGTTGCCCTTCAGCGCCTCGATCGCGCGATGCGAGGTGACGATGTCGAAGGCGATCTCCGTCGGGTGGACTTCCAGCCCGAAGTACACGTCTTCCTGCTCGAAGACGTCGAGAATGGGCTTCCACCGCTTGGCAAAGTCCTTGTAGCCCTTGTCGATGCGCTCCTGAGACACCGGCGGAAACAGGTAGAGCAGGTGCCACACGCTGCTGCCGGTGAAGCCGTTGACGACGACGCGCTTGATCTTCTTCTTCATGGCGGCCGGGGCGGCATCGAAGAACTTGCGCGCTGCCCGGGCGGTGTCCATCATCTCCGCTGCGGCGCGCTTTCGCACCCCCTCGGGCTTGCCGTCGCCCCAGACGTGCTCGGGCAGGATGGCCTTGTGCCGCTCATCGATCAGGTCGCACGTCGACTGGCCGACCAGGTGCGTACTGATGGCATAGCACTCCAGTTTATGCTTCTGAAGCACTTCCCACTTCCGCTTGCAGTAGCTGCGGTCCTCGAGCGCCTTGTTGACCTCGAAATGGTCGCCCCAGCAGCAGAGTTCCAGGCCGTCATAGCCGAATTTCTTGGCTTTCTTGCACATCTGATCGAACTTGACGTCCGCCCATTGGCCGGTGAAGAGTGTGACGGGTCGTGCCATCGGGAGTCATCCTTTCCACTTGCTGTAGATCGTGTCGCTCGAAGATCGGGATCGGCCGCGGCTGAGCCGGCAATTCCCCTGATCAGGATTCGCCCGTGGCATCGGTCGCGCCGGAATTCGTGCAGAATGATACCGGAGCCCGCGGCGGGTCGCAACGGCGTCACATGAGGGAAATGCATCAACATCGATCGTCTGGAAATCTCTCGTGAAATGCAGCGTTTGGATTTCACCTTCACGCATCGAGGCGGGCGTAGAGTTGCCCCTCGACAACGGCGGTGTCGTAGCGCTTCACGCAGGCGACACTGCCCTGGGCGGACTTCCCGTCGGCAAGATGGAAGGCCCAGCCGTGCCACGGGCAGCGGACGATGTCGTCGCGCACATCCCCGGCAGAGAGATTTCCGTTGGCATGCGGGCAGGCATTATCGATGACGTAGACACGCTCAGGCGCATCGAGATGGAAAATCGCCAGCTCCCGACCGTTGAGTTCCAGGAACACGCCGCGATCCGTGGGGCACTGATCGAGCCGGCACAACGGCGTGTATCCCTCGGGCGGGCTCGAGGCTTCCTCGAGAGGCATGAAGTCCTTTCCATCGATCACGCATGCGCGGCGTTCAGATGGCGAAACGCCGATTGCTCAGAAGCCGATCGACGACTCCTCCGTGGCCAGGTTCGCGTACGCCTCTTTTTCCATCTCGTCCTGGATCATGATGACCGGTTTGACCAGCACGAGCAGGATGAACTCGTCCTTGACACGGGCCTGGTTGGTGAAGGCGCGGCTGATGCCGGGGATCTTGCTCAGGATCGGCACGCCGGCTTCGACCTCGTTCTCGGCCGCGAGTTTCAATCCGCCCAGCAGGATCGTCCCGCCGTCCGGGACCGACACCGTCGTCTGAATCTGCGTGATGTCGTTTTCGGGCACCTCGAAGAAGGAGGCCAACGCACCTTGGCCTGAAGGAATCTGGCGAAGCCGGACGTCCGTGATCGTCGGCGTGAGCAGCAATGTCACATACTTCCGATCGGAGGAGATGTAGGGCTTCATTCGGAGCGACTGACCGCGAGGGCTCTGACTGATGTTCGGAGCCTGACCAGATCCCGCGATGCCGGTCACGCCTGTTCCGGTGGAAATCACGCCCGCCCCCGCCACCGGCGAAAAACCGGGCGATGACACGTAGGCCACGGTCGTCTGCACGCGAATCCGCGCCCAGCGGCCGTTGTAGATCATCACACGCGGGGCCTGAACCGAGGTATTGCGCCGATCCATCTGCGTCGCGCGGAGCAGGAAGTCGACCTGGATGTTGTCGAGGAAGCTGCCGAACATCTGGAAGGCCGGGCTGGCAATCGCGCCACTGCCGAGACTGCCGGGAACCAGCGTCGCCTGGGGCTGGGCCAGACCAAGCGTGTTGTTGACCAGCGGAAGAGGCGTGGTCCGCCGATCAAACCAGTTCTGGGGACGTCCTTCGGGAACGAAGGCGACATTGCCATATGCCTGGCGGGGGTCGACGGTCGAACCGAGTGCCCCACCCGATTGCGGAGCGACACCCAACTGGCTGAAACGACGCGGCTGCAACAGGACCTGGCCAGAATTGGGATCAATCACCTGATCGTACCCGGCGTTGCCGCTGTTCAGGATGACATCGAGATCCACGCCGATCTCTTCCAGGAAGTTGCTCTGCATCTGGATGAAGCGGGCTTCGACCGCCACCTGCAGCGCCTTGGACTGCTCGCGCAGTTGTTCGAGCAGTTCCGCCACTTCGCGCTGGGCCCGCGGCGTGTGTCGCACGATCAGCATCTCATCCGCCCAGATATCCACCGAACCGATGGAATCCTCGCCACCGGTATCCGCTTCCCACGAACCCGGCTGAACCAGTTTCTCAATGAGCTCAATCAGGCTGTCGATGAGTTCCTGGCGATCCTCGTCTTCGTCCGAGTCGCTGTCAGTGCCGCCCCCCCCGCCGCCGAAGCCGCCACCACCGAAACCGCCGAGACCGCCTCCACCGAAGCCGCCACCACCGAAACCGCCGAGACCGCCTCCACCGAAGCCACCGCCACCGAAACCGCCGAGACCGCCTCCACCAAATCCACCGAGGCCACCCCCACCGAAGCCACCGCCACCCAAGCCGCCACCGAGGCCACCGCCGAAGAGGTCCTGGTCATCGCCGCCACCACCGAACTCCGGGATATCCACCAGCAGGTCGCGAATGTCGTACACACGCGTCACCACTTCGTTCTGCAGGTCCTCCTCGGTCGATACACGAATCACGCCGTCGAAAATGTCGAAGCCGACGTTGGCCTCGAAGGTGCTCACGTTGCTCAGCAGCAGCTTGAGCGCGCGTTCCCACTTCACGTCGGTCAGTTCCATCGCCAGGATTTCCGTATCCGGCGTGATGCCGAAGAGTTCGAGCTCCTGCCAGTTGACGTCGATCGAGACGTCTCCCCGGCTGCGCAGAAATTCGATCGCATCCTCGAAGCGTGTCCCGTCCGGGAAGGTCACGGACGGGACGATGGCATCGATCTTTTCCGCCGTTTCCCGATCCGATTCCGACTCCCCGCTGATGCTCGAGGTGAACGGCTCCCGCGCGGAGATCGCGCGCCACTTTTCTTCATCCGGATACGCGACCATCTTGTCGCCGCGGCCCGTCACCGCCGGAGCCAGGGCGAGTTCCGCCGTCTGCAGCGCGTTCTGCTGGGCTTCCACACGATCCTGCTTGGTCTGGAGCTGCTCCATGATCAGGTGGGCGTCCTCGAGCGTCTTCAGAACGTCGCGGGCCCGCTGATTCTGCGGATCAATCGCGAGGATCTGTTTCAACACGTCTGCGGCCTTGGAGAACTCCTGCTCCTTGCGAAGCTGCATGGCCTGGTCGAATTTCTGGGCGATGCGCTCGTCGCGCTCCCGGCGGTAGCGCTCGCTCCGCTCGCGTGCCTTCTTCATGGCGTCGATGCGGGCCTGCCGCGCCTGCTCCGTCAGGAACAGTTCCTTGCGGTCTTCAATGAATCCTTCGAGCTCATCCACCTGGTGCACGAGTGCGGTGTACTGCTCTGTGGGGGCGTCCCGCCGGGACGCCTTCAGCATCTGTCGAGTCGTGACCAGCTTGTCCTGAGCAGCTTCGTACTTGTTCTCGCGGATCAGCATGCGGATCTCCGCCTCGCTCTGGCGATACATCCGCACGGTGCGCTGCCACTCGACATCTTCGGTTTCCTCGAAACGAGTCAATGCGTTCGACGCGCGGCCTTCCACGGCACGCTGGCGGCGTACGATATCCAGTCCGTTCAGGGCTTCCGGGTGATTGGGGGACGTGGACAGGACTTTCTGGAAGATGCGCTCCGCCTCGTCGAACCGTCCCGCCTTGATGGCCTGGTCACCCGCCTTGATCAGCGAGTTGGTCCGCTGCGACTGAACCGACGAGGTGCTGAAACTCGCCGAGGACGATGTGGACGAGATCGAACTGCTGCTGATCGGCTGGATAAACGCCGTGGCCTGCGACACCGGACGTGCTGCGGGCGAGCCCTGCGAGGAGGAAAAGCTGCTGCTCGTCGTCACTGCTCCGGAACTCGACGCCCCGGAACTTGACGGCGACTCGACTTCGACAACCTTGACCTGGCTGAGATCCGGCGCCGACCGTGATTTCGAGAGCCGATCGAGTCCCTGGCGCGCCTGAGCCTTCTGCTCGGCGGAGGCGAAACCGTTGAAAAGCACTTCCTGGTACAGGATGCGGGCATCTCCCGCGCGTCCATTCGAGGCCGCCGCCTGGGCATCGGCCAGATCGCGATCCGCCTTCGTTGCCATGTTCAGCGCCTGGGTGATCTCGTCCATGAGTTCATCCCGCGTCTGCTGCTTCGCGCTGTCGAGCTGGCGGCGGTCCACTTCAAGGAGCAGGTCACGCGCGTCGTCGTAGCGACCTTGCGAGAACGCGCTCCGCGCCTTGTCGAGTTGCTCGGAAGCGTCGGCGGCCCAAGCGGGGCACACCGTGATGCCAATCAACATCAGGGCGAGAACGATCCTCTGTGGGGAGAGCATGTGCAACACGGTGTGGCCTCCTTCAAATGCCGTGTCGGGAGTACCGTTCGGCGGGTGCTCTTCGACTGTCGGATAATCAGCCGAGGACATTCCGAGAATGCGCTTCGGGGGCACGACCATCCCGGGAGATCACGGAACTCGCAGGGGGTCGCTTCCGCTCAGCGTTGGGTATTCACTTCATGCAAGTAGTATCCGGATGCCGATCGGCGTCTTCGTGCGAGGGATTATCTCCTCCCGATTCCTCTGCCGATCCCGCGTCCGGACCGTGTGTCGATCCTCCCCAAATCCTTGGGTGGAAGACCGTTAGCGGGAGTGTACCGCAGGTCCGGAGATCACGCCACCACCGGAACCCGCGTTTTTTCGATCCGGCCCCCTCCCCGCCAGAAGGGGTGAATCGTGATCACTTGGAGGGCGTCATCAGGACGCCGGCGCACCACCACCGCTGCGAGGCGGGGCCGGTGGACCACCCCGTGGGGGTCGCCGACGCCGATCACCGCGATCCAGACGATCCCTGCCGCCGGGGGCCGGCCCGAATCCCGGCTGGCCGAAGCCCCCACCCGCCGGCATGCCGCCGAAGCGCGGGGCGTCCACGCCCGCCGGAGGTTCCTTGATCAGCCGTTGCCGATCCTCGCTCGCGAGGACGCGCTGGATGGCCTCTTCACGTTCCTTCTGATCGTTGAACTGTCGCCGCTCGTACATGTCCTGCTCGGCCAGGCGTTCTTCGACCGTACCGGCCGAGGAAACGAGGGTCAGGACCGGGGTCTGGGTTTCGCGATAGCTCACCGTCCGGGCGCCTTCCTCGCGGACACTGAACGGCCGTTCGAATTCCAGGTCGGACACGATGCCATCGTAGCGGAAGACGTCGCCGCTGCGGTCCAGGGTAATCCGCGAGCCGATGCCGAAGGGACCGGAGGCTCGCTTCCATTCGCCGGTCACCCAGCGGAACATTTCGACGGTGGCGGTCCGCTGCCCCGCATCGGCACTTCGGAAGAACATCTGCGTGGCCGGCTGGACCTGGATGTCCGACGACCAGGCCGACCATTCCCCCCTCACCAGGATCTTGCCGCCGTCTTCTGCGTTCTTCATGTCGATTGGCGCGCCGGCGTAGCTGTTGAGAAGCACCGGGCGGACGCGGTAGCGGTACGTCTTGCCCGGCTCCACTGTGATGTCATTGATCCAGACCGGATCGACGTCCTCGCCGTGATAGATCTCCGCCTCGGCGGCAGCGCGCTCCTGCTGCTGTTGCAGTCTTTTAAACTGGCGTTCGGCCTTCGGGCCGATCTCGTTCATGAGGTCTTCGGCTTGTATCGCCATTCGCACCGAGTCCCGGTTGCTGGCGAGCCCCTCAAGAATCTTGTATGCCTCGAGAAACTCTTCATCGCCGATGAGTTCCTGCGCCTCCTTGTATCTTTCGCGATCGGCGGGCATGCCTGACAGCGCGGGCCCCTTTCTCCCGTTAATGGCTTCCTCCGTCAGGTTGTACATCTGAACGCCGTAGGTTTCCCAGACGAGGTCCTCGGAATCGGTCAGCGCTTCGGGCGGTTGCCAACGCCACGCCTGCTGCTCACCGAGAAACGCCTGGAAATCGGGACGCAACACCGCCTGCTGGCCTTCGCGCCCTTCGAGCATCCCCCGAAGATTGCGAATGTGGTTCATGTCTTCCTCGGCCAGCGTCGGCGCCCCGCTCTCTTCGATGACGGGAGCTTCGGCACGCATCCCGACAATCGGCTCCGGGTGATACGGCCGGATGCGTTGCGGCTCGCTCCATCCTCCCTCGGGGAGAAGTTCCTGGCGCTGGACTTCGACGTCCGCCACGACCACCTTCTGGCTGTTGACGGAGTACTTGGCTTTTTCGAACGCCTCCCGCTGCGCTTCGCGGTTGAGAAAGGTCCAGAGGGTGACCCAGCGGAATTCCTTCGCACTCGAGAATCCGAGACCGGTGTCCCGCGAGCGATCCTGCGTGTTGACGTTGCCGCTGACCGGGACCGGTTCAGGGGCGGGGAAGTCCGCCATCGCCTTGCCCTGCGTGGGGATCGGTGTCCGCATCGGCAGAATCCGGGCCAGTGTCAGGTTACGCCCGGTGATCGACCCGGACACTTCCGGCACGGGCAACGCGGGAGGCACGAACGCAACTTCGTACGCCGTCTTCAGCTTGGTATCCGTGGTGCTCGGTCGAAGCTCGGCTTCGGGATTCGTCGGGATGGGAGGCTCCGCGTCAGGATCATCGACGGGTTGCTTCCGCCGGATTTCCTCCAGCTTGCGCTGCGCGTCCGCCCGGATCTGGTCGTACAGATCGGACGGCCCGAGAGCCGCACTCCCGTAGTCGACCGTGTTCGGTTCCATGATGACGTAGGAGACGACGACCGCGAGAAAGATCGCCCCGGCAATCCCGAGGATCCCTTTCTCCAGGTGACGCTCCACCGTGGAAACATGTTGCTTGGCCATGCGCTCCACTCCGTGAGTGCGAGTGACGTTTCGCTACCAGTGACGTTTCCGGCCTGTCCGGCCGGACGCTCCGTTCCCCTCGGGGTCAGGAGGCGATATTGCCGCCACTCGGGGGCGGCGGCGGGGGCTGTCGGAACCGGTTGGGATTCTGGCGCGAACCACCGCCCTGCGATCCCTTCCGTTCCTTGCGCAGATCATAAATCGTGCCGCTCTCGATCATTTCCTTGACGGGTTCGGGAATCAGATCTTCGTACTTGTCGCGCAGCAACGCGCCTTCCATCTTCAAGGTGAGCTGGATGGCGGGCTGACTGCCGTAGATGTAACCGGTCAGGTCGGCGTTGGCCTCGACTTCCCGGTAGTTGGCCAGCAGAACGGTGTAGAAGCCCGCTGCGGAGAGTTCATCGATCACGGCGGGAAGCATGCTGGCATCGATCACCAGTTCCATCTCGAAATGGAGCACATCCACCGCCGGCGTCGTGCCGCGCCCGGTGAAGGAGCCCTGCCCTTCGCCCATGCTGCCGCGACCGCCGGCGGGACTCCCTTCCGAGCCCTGGGCGTATCCGTTGATCACAATCGAGCGCAGGTGCTTGATCGGCATGTTGCCCACCCAGGGGTCCTGGCCCGCCTGCTGAAGCTGCTGGGCCTTCTGTTCATTCAGACGGGCGATGGCGTTGATCATGTCTTCCTGAATCCAGAGCGACATCTGGGCAACCCAGAGATCGGTGATGTTCGGCATGGAGGATTCCGTCACCGCCGGCTGAGGATCGAAGCTTTCGGAATTCGCGTAGCAGCGGATCGAGCGAGCTCGTTCGACACTGGCGCGGGCGGAGGCATTCTCCTGGACCCGTTCCTCCGGGGTAAGGTCCTCTTTGTTGGACGAATTGTTCAGCAGTTGGGAGGGATTGTTCCCGAAGCCCTGGAAGATCGTGGGGCCGCCTCCGGGACCGCTCGAACCGGATTCGGATTTGGACTCGGTCTTCTCGCCGAACTCCAACTGAAGCTTGAGCAGTTCCTTGGCCGCCTCCATCTCCCGGGCCTTCTTTTCGATCTCCTCCGCCGTCGGCTGGTCGCCCGCTTGAAGCCTGTCCAGCAAGACCCGGTTGTACATGTTGTTCAGTTCAGTCTTGAAATCGAGCAACGAGCTGGTATCCCGATTGGTGGGGAAGACATCGTCCAGCAGCGGCTCGTGAGAGCCGATGTTCTCCACCTGCTCGCGCATCCTGCTGACGATCTCACGGGTCTCGTTGAGTTCCAGCTTCGCGTTCTGAATGATGTCGGGGTTGACCGCCGACAACGTATTCAACTGGGAGATCGACCCGACATCCTCCTGGAGCTTGGCGGAGACGCTCTTGTCCATGTACCCCGCCACGAGCATGACGATGCCCAGCACGGCCAGCGCCCCGCTGATGACGATGTGGAGGTGAGACTTCACCCATGCGATTGCCGCTTTCATGGTCGGTCCTCCCATGGACGGGCAGCTCGCCCGCCGGATGGTCCTTCACGAGTCGAATCCGCCTCAGAAGCCGTCGTCAAATCCAGGCACGTTATTGGCGGGGGCATTTCCGCCGCCGGCCGGTGCGGGCGCTTCGCCCGGTTCACCCAGCACGACGGGGAAGATCACTTCGAACTTCCAATCGTCGCCCGTCGGCTCCTGGGTCACCGGGTCGATCAAACCGCTGTTCGTTGACCCGATGGTCGTGGTCCTGGCGCCCGACACGTTCTTCAACTGCTTGCAGCCGATGCCGAAGAAGTCCGCCTCGGGAATGTACATGCCCTCGATAGCTTCGCCGGCTTCTTCCAGGCGCTCCAGAAACTGTTTCTCCACGAAGGTGTATCCCCCCTTGTTGGGGGTGATACCCGTGATCGTGATGATGAAGCCCTTCTGCTCCGGGCCTGTCGGCGGCGGAGTGTAGCCCGCGCGGCCGCCGCCGGAATCCGACGGCGTGTTCGTCCCGGTCATGCTCTTGAATTCCTGCATCACATCCGGAGAGTACGTCGCCTGCATGCTCTCGATGAAGATGACCTCGCGCTCTCGGCGGGCGTACGTGTCCGGGTCGGATTCGACCAGTGCCTTCAGCGCGTCGGCCCCCTGCCAGATCGCCTGGTTCAGCGCGCTGTCCGGTACCGGCAGTGAGCCGTGAATCATTTGCAGGATCCGCGGCCACACGACCTTCTCTTTCTGCAGCCCGGAGATGTCCTTGACCGCCTCGATTTCCTGGTCGTTCGTGGACTCGATCGTCGACAGCACGCTCTTGAAGTGACTGCCCAGGGAGATCACGTTCTTGGCAAACACCAGGGGCGAGTCACCCGGCGGGTTACCCTGCAGGTGAGATTTCGCCGTATTGTCCACCTGCGGGTTCTCGGGATCGTCTCCGGTGGAGTAGTTCACGGGTCGAGCGTCGGTAGCGGCATTGGCGATCGTGCCCATGTCCATCCGGTTCGACACCCAGATCGCCCCCGCCGCCAGCAGCAGGCTCGCCGCCGCGCCGTAGAAGAACGGCACCTTCTTGCGCCACACGACCGTCTTGGCGATCTCCGGCGGAAGCAGGTTGCTCGTGATCGTGCCCTTGTTGAGCCCCTGCAACGCCAGCCCGTACGCCACGCCGTAGCTCAGCAGCCGGTCGAGCAGTTCCGGCGCCCGGGGCGCGTCCCCGGCGGCGAGCTTCTGATAGGCGTTGGGCCGCACGATCTCCATGTTCAGATTCTGCTGGACGAACTTCACCATGCCGGGCAGCTTGAAGGCGTTGCCCATGGCCACCAGTTTTTTCAACTTGATGCCGCGGCGTGACGACGTGTAGAAGCCCAGCGAGCGCTGCACCTCCGCCACGAGGTCCGCGAAGACCGGCCGCATCGCCTGGAAGATCTGCCGCGCGTACTTGTGGCTGCCGGCGTTCCGCTTGAGATTCTCCGCCTTGCGGAAGCTCAGCTTGAACGTCTTCATCAGGGTCTCGGTGAAGTTGTTGCCGCCGAGAGGAATGTTCCGCGTCCAGAGGCTGTCCTTGTTCGCCACCACCAGGTCGGTGTTCTGCGCGCCGATGTCGACGATCACCATCGGCTCGTCTTCGGGAATGATCCCATCGAACTTCAGCGCGTTGTAGAGTGCCAGCGGGTTCGACTGCACCACCAGCGGTTCGAGATTCAGATCCGACACGTAGAAGAGCTGATCGCGCAGCAGTTCACGCCGCATGGCGAAGATGCCCACTTCCATCTCCGCCGCGTCTTCGTCCTCGAAGACCTGGTAATCCCAGATCACCTCGTCCATGTCGAAGGGGATCTGCTGTTGCGCCTCGTACTTGACGATCTCGGGAATCTTCTTCTTGTCCACCGGCGGCAGCTTGCTGAACCGCGACAGGGTGTGCTGGCCGGGCACGCCGACGACGAGGTCGTCCTTGTTCAGGTCGTGCTTGTCGGTGAACTCCCGCATGGCCGACTCGATCATGCCTTTGCGGTCCACCTCCGGCTGGGACAGAATCCGCTCGTGCTCGATGTACAGATGGTCGACGACCTCGATCTCGTCGCCGTCGGCGCGAAGGCAGAGCGCTTTGAGGGCGCACTGGCCCAGGTCGATGCCCCAGACTTTCTTACCCGCAGCCATGGAGTTCTCCTTGTCGGTGTCCGGCAGGACAGGGCATGCGCCCGGTGAGTGGCGGTGCGTCCGCGAGTCGAATCGTCGGCACTGTGTTTGTCGGCACTGTGTTTGTTGACACTGCGTTCGTCGGCACCGTGTGATTCCAGCTTGGCATTCGTGTCATCCAGCCCGCACGCCCTGGCAGGATCCAGATCCGGTATGCACGGTCTCTTGCTGATGAGGAACGCCGGGATCCCCGATCCGCCGCAGGCAGATCACGGAGTCGCCGCACGGCTGACAAGGCCCGATCCGACCGAACCCGTCCGCGCGATCATCGGAGGCCTTCCAACCCTGGCCGGCTCGGCCGCGACCCTCCGACGCCACCTTCAGGCCCCGAGGTCTGGTGCACCGACGTTTCAGCGACCGATCCGCCCGAACTGCTCGACAACGTATGTTCCGGCAACGCTTTACGTGTCGGTCGTCGCGTGGACCGGCGTCCTGACCCCTTCGCGCCCGGCGGGTGTGCGGATCGTGCCGATCCCGCCGCCGGGGGCGTTGCTGAGATCTCCTTTCAAGTATTCCGGCCCCCGCGCCGCATGTCAAGCAACCCGCGTCCGCAAATAACCCATTTCTCCGCCGCCTCTCCCCCGCCCGTGCAGCGCGACGAAGGCCCCGAGGCCCCAGCCGACCGCCGCCTGCAGGACGCGACCGCGTCCATGGAATGCGCCTGCCGCGATCGGGGGATGGCATGGGAACTGATCTGACGCCGGGGACTTCCCATCAAGGCCGTCGTCATCGAGTTTGCGTCGGGGATGCCCGGAAGAGGCGAAGCAGAGCAGGAGTGAGCACTAGAGCGGGCCACACTCTCTTCAAATCGCGAGGAGAGACACTTTTTGGTCTCTCCGAGGTCATAACCCAGCCGAGGGTTGCAATTACCGCCTCTGGAGGTTATTACGCGCGAGGCTTCCGAGGGCATTTTCACTGCCGATGCGCTCGTTGAGCACCTGCGTCTGCTGGGCCAGGTCGGAGTAATCGAACGCGGTCTTCACCACATCGCCGGAGCCGTCGTTGTAGACTATTGATTCGAGCATGCCTTCGTCCGCCACTCTACACCTCATTCCTCCCCGAAATCAGTGATGTCCCCCTTTTTCGTCTACTATTCACTCTCACGAAGATTCGCAAGAATGACAACGTTCCCATTCTGCCCCATCTGCACGGACGCCTTCCCAAGCCGGGCCTCACAAATTTCGGAGATCAGGTCTATCTTGTAGTCGTATGGTATCGATGGGTCGTCGAGCATCTCGCCCCATTGGGCATCACCTTTATGGGTAATTCTCCACATTATGTCCGAGTAGAGATACCCCGCAGCCCCTTCGCAAGTGCTCCCGGTCTTGGCGGTGAACGCTTCCCACTCTTGCATTGCCTTTGGAAGCAACCGCAGCGCTGCCACGTAATCGCCCCTCTCGCAGCAATCCGTCACTTTGCCAGAGAGATTCTCGGCGCTCGTCAACTCGGCGTCGCTTTCCGTCTGCGTCTTTCCAGAAGAAGCGCAACCGCTTAGCGCCGCAAGACCCACTATCGCCAAGGGAATTGCCCTTCTCATCGTAGTTACCTCTCTACGGCCATTTCTCTCTTCGTTTTCAGTCTTGCCCCGCATTCGGGGCAGACCCCCGAGACGTTGCCCGTCAGGTTGTAGCCGCAGTGGGAACAATGATTCGGCCGAGGAGCCCCCGGTAGCGGATACAAGAGCATACTCACCGGGATCGCTATCAACGCCACGATAATGCCGAGGCTAGTCACAAATCGAAGTGGAGCAATGTAGGATGGGTAGTAACCGTTGATGTGAGTGAAATACCCATAGGAAGGCACCGCTGCCTTAAGGCCACCGCAGATTCCGACTATCACCCAGCAGGCCGTCCTGAAAACGTCCACTGCAACCACTCTTCTCCTGGCAGTCACGCTCACAATACCCGTTATCATCAGTGCGAGGCATCCAAGCAAAGCGGCTCCGTTCATCAGGGCAGCGCCGGGCTCCTTCATCGAGTTCGAGCCCCAGGTCGCAGCGCAAACGGATAGCAATATCACGAGACAAAACGTCCAGGCAAGAAGCTGTCGAAGTCTTGGTGGATGCAGTCGGCGTATCATATCTTCTCCCCGCATCCGGGGCATCGGGTAGGCGTCGCTGTCATCTCACGCCAATACATGCGCATGTCACCAGTCTCGGTCTGTCACCCCCCATTGTCAAACCTTCTTCTTCCGTCTGGTTCTCTTCCTCGTCTTCTTCGGGCGCTTCTTCTTCCGGATGACAGATCGACTGCTCGGTTCTATTGAGTCATCTGCGTCCTTCCGATCAGACTGTCGATATTGCCGGAGTTCCTCCAACTCGGGGCGCAGCACCTTCTGCCAATGGGTAACGTGGGGGTTGCCGGGCTCGGGATCGTCCCACTCCGGGCCGTAAAAGGGGTCGGGAGAGCTCTGTAGAAAACCTTTCGAAGCAGCAAGAGGATCATG
>CAZUAQ010000047.1:0-40679 GCA_964618455.1 uncultured Planctomycetales bacterium
ATCTATTTCATCTCGCGGTGACTGCCGTGGAGACTGCGGTCACCACATGGACGCGACACGCCGAAATGGGTCCACAGAAATACTGATCCTCCATGATCTCATAATGACGATCCTGTACGTACTCTGTGACGTTATGGTACGATAGCCGGTCAATTCAATGCTTCCTCGAGGACGTCGCTGTTCAGTTCGACCGCGAGGACGAACAGGCCGTCGCGTAACAATCGAGTGCGCACGTGGATGAACGCCGATGAACCCAGATGAGAGAGTACGACGAGAGTTCCTGCACACCCGATCCTATTCGCGTTTATCGTCGTTACGGATTCCTTGCCAAGGTTGAACCGTTCGTATCCATCCGTCAATCGCTATCACGGTTTTCGCGCTGCATGGCGTCGTAGACTTCCTGGCGATAAACGGGAAGGTCATATTCCACGTCGATCGCCAGCCGCACTCTGTCGCCACGGAAATCGATGGGCCTGACAGAGAAGACGCCCGGGAGCACGAGTGAGGAGTCCTCGCATACGGCCACGATGGCAGCATTCGTCCGTCGTTCCTTGATGCTGCCACTGACGTTATGGATGACGTCAGCGGGTGCGCTTAGCTTTAGTGTGGCTTCATCGACGGCGATATTCTCGACGGTGATATGAATGGCTTCGCCGATCAGGATCGTCTGTCGGGTTTGGCGGGAGATGACCAGCATGGATCCATCATATCATCGCCGGTCTTGAGCACGAATCGACTTGGCACAGGATCTATCGGTCGTTCACTGCCGCTTTACCTGTCGCAACTTCCCTTCCGACGAACGCGAATTCCCGTCGATAACCATGAGGGACCGGCAGCGTATCCCGTGGAAACTTCGAGACTTGCAACCGCATCGGTGCGGATGGGAACCACGGGCATCCTCATGCGTCAGATGGACCGAGACACTTGGAGCGGGCATAGAATACCGCCGTATCGGCGCATAGACAGTCTCGCGGATGGGGAAGGGCTTGACCCGAGAAGGAGAATTACGCATGAAACGTCTGATGGGAGCGACGGCGATTGGTCTGCTGGTGGCGGCCGGGGGGATGGAATGTATCCCGATTCCGAACGGTGACGACAACCAGCCGCGGGTGGCGGCGCTGCGGGGCTTCGACTCCGAACAGGAACTTCACGACTACCTCGTCGACCAGGTCCGCACGGAGCAGAACCGCGACGACGGCGGCGGGATCGGCATCTTTCCTTTCTTCGGCGGACTGCCCTCACCGGCGGCGGATGAGAGCTTCGCCGACAGTGACGACGGCGCGGCGGATAGCGCGGGGGAGTCGGTTGACTTCTCCACGACCAACATCCAGGAGGCCGGCGTCGACGAAAGTGACATCGTCAAGAACGACGCCGAGACGATCTTCGCCCTGCAGGACCGAACCATTCACGTCGTCGACGCCTCCCCCGCCGGTGAACTGGCGGAGGTGGCCACGATTGAACTCGACTTCTACGGCGACTCGCTCTATTTCAATGGAACGACTCTGATCGCCCTTTCGCAGAATTACGGCTTCTACTATGAAGATGATGTCGTCTTCGAGGGTGACGCGGACGCCGCGCAAACGTCGACCGACGTCCTCGGCGGTCCTTACTTCGACGGCGCGCAGACGAACATTGATTTCTACGATGTGACCGACCCGGCCGCACCGACCACGATCGCCACGGTCAAGCTCGAGGGCAATCTGGTCAGCAGCCGGTTGATCGACACCAAGTTGCATGTCGTCACCAACAGTTATCCGAACTTCCCCTTCGATCTGACGCCGATCAATCTCGAATCGACCACGGTCAGCGAGTGGATCCCGGACTACCAGATCGAGACCGATGCCGGCATGGTGGCCGACGGCGACGTCGTCGCGTGGCCCGACGTCTTCCGGCCCGAGGATCCCAACGGCTACAGCATCACGACCGTCGTGACGATCGATGTGACCGATCCGACGGCCGAGTTCGCCTCCACCGCCATCACCGCCGACGCCGGTGTCATCTACGCCAGCACGGAAGCGCTCTACCTGACGGATACCGATTACAGTTTCACGGATTTCGCGGCCCAGACCGACACGATCGTGCACAAGCTGAGCTTTACCGAGACCGGCACCGAGTACATCGCCAGCGGAATCGTGCCGGGCCGCCCGCTGAACCAGTACGCGCTTGGCGAGTACGAGGATCACCTGCGGATCGCCACGACCGTCGACGATTTCACCAGTGCGTCATCCAACAACGTTTACGTGATGGGCGTGGACGGCATCAATCTCGACGTGGTCGGCCAGGTGGAGGGCATCGCCCCCGGCGAGACCATCTACGCCGTGCGCTTCCTCGGCCCGCGCGGGTTCGTCGTGACGTTCAAGCGCATCGACCCGCTGTTCACGCTCGATCTCGCCGACCCGACCGACCCGCAGATCATCGGCGAGTTGAAGGTCCCGGGCTATTCGGATCACATCCAGCTCCTGGACGAAAATCACCTGCTGACGATCGGCAAGGATGCTCAGGACGCGGGCGATTTCGCCTGGGTGCAGGGGGTGCAGTTGTCCATCTTCGATGTGACCGACATGGCCGAGCCCACGCTGCTGCACAAGGAGATCATCGGCGGGCGCGGCTCCAGCAGTGAGGCGAACTCTAACCCGAAAGCGTTCAATTACTATCCGCCGCTCAACGCCCTGGCCTTCCCGATGGACGAGTACGGCAGCGAAACCAGCGGCCCGGAGTTCGGCGGGCACGTCTTCACCGGTCTGTATGTTTACCGCGTGACTGTCGAAAACGGTTTTGAGGAACTCGGGCGCATCTCGTCTTCGGATGGGCTTCAAGAGGATGACTGCTTCTTCGGCTATTACGGGTTCACCCGGGGCGTCTTTATCGATGACACGGTCTATGCGGTACGCGGCGATGGCGTGAAAGCCGCTCTCGTCGAGGACGTGAGCACGATCATCGGCGAAACGACATTCGCCAACGCCGAGCCCCCGATCGAAGAGTGCTTCTTCGTCGAGCCGATCGATTTCCTTCCCGTCGGCGATGATGTGAGGTAGTGGGTCGTGGATCGTGGTTAGTGGTTAGTGGGCAGTGAAGAGTCGGTTGTTGATCCCGGCTTCCGAGCGCTACGGCTTCGGACAAACGCTTCCGCAGCGAGTGGATGACATCAAGGCGGGCTCACGCGTCACACCGGCGCATGAGCCCGCCCTCTCTTTCCAACGATTCACCAACCACGATCAACGAACGACTATCAATGGGTTACTGACCACGATGCACTGTCCACGAATGCCTATCCCACGCGGACCAGCGCGTCGCTTGTCCCGAACACGTTCGGCACCTGCGCCTCGGCATCCGAATCCTCCTGCCATTGCCCGTCGACCATGAACTTGTATCGATGCTCGCCCGCCTCGAGCTTGACGCGCTTGCAAAACGTGCCGTCTTTCTGCCGCGTCATTTTGCCCGCTTCCGGCTGCCACCCGTTGAACGTCCCGGCCAACGCCACCTGCCGGCACTCGCGGTCCGGGGCGTACACGAACGTAACCTGCGCGGATTTGCCTTTCTTGATCACCATTTTCGTCATCCTCATGATTCGCTGAACAGGCGTCCCATCCTGGGTTTCGAAATCATTGTATGCAGGCGGTATGCGGATGCCATACCTCTCTGCAACATCTTTGAAGACAACAAGTTAAAGCCATAAACCCAAAAGGCCTGAACCCCCGTTCACGGATCTCCATCCTGGCGACGCACGCCCGTCTTCTTCTTCGCGCGACGGCATGGATGATTGGGGCTTCATTGCCGATGAGTTATGATGGAAATGGGCCGCAGAGGTCCCGCCCGAGCGTTCTATCATGGACGCCACATGCTCTATCAGGAGTGACCGACATGCTGACGTTGACCTTCCTTGGCGTGGGCTCCGCCTTCGCCAAACGAAACCACCATTCGAATGCCCTGATCGAAGCATGGGAGCGCGGGCCGGACGAACAGGAGCAGCCCGACGACGTACTGCTGGTGGACTATGGCGGCACCGGCCCCCTGGCGCTGCATGCCCTGATGCAGAAACCTGGCTTCCGCTACCTCAACCGCGAAGGCGTCATCAATTACCCCGCCATCCGCAAGGTGTTCATCACTCACCAGCACGCCGACCACATCGGCGGACTCGAAGAGATGGCCATGATGAACACCTACGTCTATAGCGATGACGACTCGGGCAAGTCTTTCAAACCGCAGATCATCAGTTCCGTCAGCATCCTGGTAAACCTCTGGGATCAGTCCCTCAAGGGCGGCATGGGCGCGATGGCGGGGCGCTACGCCATGCTGCAGGACTACTTCTTCATTCTCGCGATCCGCCCCGGCGAACCCGGCCAGGATCGCTTCACGCTCCTCAAGCGCTATCGCTTCCAGCTTTTTCCCACCGATCACATTCAGATGGAGCGCAAGTACGACTGGCCATCGTACGGACTCTACATCGAGGATACGCAGAGCAAGACATCAGTCTTCTATTCCGGCGATACGCGTTTCGACTACGCCGCCTACGGGCGCATGCTCGATCGCGCCCGCATCGCCTTTCACGATGTGCAGCTCTTCGATCACCCCGTCACCGTCCATGCCACGATCAACGAGATGCGCACGCTCCCCGAAGAAATCCGTAAGAAGACGTGGCTTTACCACTACGGCGATGATTGGGACGCGGGCCCCTTCGACGACGTGCCCAACACCTTCGCAGGGTTTGCCCAGCCGGGCGTACGCTACCGCCTGCTGGACTGAATCGATCGCCTTCGGATACGATCCCAACCTGTTGTGTCACCCAATCGATCCACTCACCACACGAGGACACCCATGCGACTCGATTCCCCACGGCGTGGCGGCACCATGTTCTGGATCCTTTCGGCCCTCTGTTCCGGCATCTGTGCCACTGTGCTTTGGGCGGATGTAAACGCCGACGGAATGCAGCCGATCCCGCCCGGTGACTTCCGGCTCGAGGGCTATCTCGGCGAACGCATTGATGCCAATCGCCACGGCATTCTGATGGACAAGGACGAAGCGGCGTTGCTGGCGCCCTTCCGCGACCGGGGCAACAAGGATCAGAGCTGGATCGGTGAGCACGTCGGCAAATGGCTCTCCGCCGCCGCCATCGCCTGCCGCCACGCGCCGGACGACGACGCCCTCCGCGCCAAGCTGATCCGTGTGGCCGACGGGCTCATCGCCACGCAGGAGGACGACGGCTACCTCGGCACCTACATCAAGAGCGACCGGTGGACGAGCTGGGATGTCTGGGTTCTCAAGTACAACCTGATCGGTCTGATCGAAGCGTACGACACCACCGGCGACGCGCGCTACCTGCAGGCCTGCCGCGGCATCGGCGACCTGATGTCCGACACCTTCGGCCCGGACAAGCGCGATATCCTCAAGGCGGGCACGCACCGGGGCATGGCTCCCGCCAGCATCCTGCAGCCGATCGTGTGGCTGTATCAGCGCACGAACGAACCGCGCTACCGCGATTTCGCGGCGTACCTTGTCGAAGCGCTGGCCCGCGATGGCGGACCGAAGATCGTACCCGACCTGATGAAAGGCACACCGATCCACAAAGTGGCCAACGCCAAGGCTTATGAAATGCTGTCCGACATCCTTGGACTGCTGGAAGCCCATCGCGAGGGCCTGTGTCCCGATGCCGTGAAGGCGTCGAAGAAGGCGGCGGCGGACATCCTCGCGAACCGACTGTACATCACCGGCGGATCGACCTACGGAGAGTTCTTCCAGGAGACCGGGCACCTGCCCAACGTCGGCCACGTCGGCGAAACCTGCGTCACCATGAGCCAGCTTCAGTTCTACAACGAACTGCTCCGCCAGACCGGCGACATCACCTACGCCCACGCCGCCGAACACCTGATCCACAATCACCTGCTCGCCTGTCAGCACGCCGACGGCAAGTCGATCTGCTACTACACCCCGCTGCGCGGGCACAAGTTCTACTTCACGTTTCTCGGATGCTGCATCTCGAGCGGACCGCGCGCCCTGGCGATGATGCCCGAGACCGCCTATCTCCAGCAGCCCGACGTATTGATCGTCAATCATCTCGGCGCTGCCACACTCGATACGACGCTCGACAGCGGCCAACGCGTGATTCTCAAGCAGTCCTCCGACTATCCCTGGGACGGAATCGTGAAGTTCGATGTCAGCATGGAAGGCGATACCCCCGTCACGATGAAGATCAGGATCCCGTCATTCGCAGGTAGCGGCATCAAGCTCAATGAACATGCCGCCAACGTGTCGGAAGATGAATTGAACGCGGAAACGATCGCTCTTCTCATCAATACTCTCCCCACGGGGCAAGGTTGGTGGCAAGACATCACGATCGATGCGAGCAAGCGTCAGTTCGAGCTCGAAATGGATTTATCCTGGGAACTGATCGAAGGTGAAGGGCAGAACGAGGGATATGTCGCGTTGCAGCGCGGTCCGGTGGTCTTCGCGTACGACCTCCACGCCAATCGCGCCATCACCAACGCCTTGTACGCTTCCTTCCCATCCGCGCTCGATGACCTCGCTCCGAAGCTGATCCGAAGAGATGATCACGTCTTCGTCGAGGTCAGCGGCTTGACGCCCGAAGGCGACGCCATCCCCCCCGGCACCGATGACCCGCTGTCCGCCCCGCCGGTATCATGGAAGAAACAACGCCTCAAGCTGCTGCCTTATGCCGCCGCGGGCGAAAAGGATTACTTCACCGTCTGGCTTCCCATCCGGTCGGACGCCGTGAACCCCCAGCGATCACTTTTCTCGAACGCTCATCAGAAACTTTCCCGCCAGGGCAGGCACGACGGCTCCCTTGTGGACAACGACCCCACGACGTTCGCCTCCACCGATAACGGCCAGTCGGCGGAGAAGGACTTCTTCGAGGTCGGCTGCGGCTGGCACACGAAGTACAACGTAATCGTCTTCCGCCACGGCAGGACATTCCCCGGCGGGGGCTGGTTCGACACGTCGAAGGGCAAGCCGGAAATCCTGGCGGGCTCCTACGGCCGCTACTACTCCATCGGTACGCTGGACGACTATCCCGACACCACCGCCACCGACCCCGGCAAACTGGAAGACGGGCAGCCGTTTCGATTCATCATCCCGAAGGATCACCGCGAATCCGAGCACGCCATCCGCATCCAGGGCGTCCCCGCCCACGGCGAAGCCCCTGATCAAAGCTTCAGCACCTGCGCGAACATCGAGATCTATTACGACCCGGAACTGGAATGAACGATCAGTCCGCCAGGGTCTTATCCCGCGCGGTCTGCGTGATGGCCAACGTGGCGGGATGCTTGACCTGACGCTCGACGGAAATGGCGTAGAACTGCTCTTTCACCTCGGGCAGCGTGCCCAGCCGGCGCACGCTGTACTGGCGTCGGATGTCCGCTTCGATCACGGACGGCGCGACGAACAATCCTCTTCCCGCCTGCCCGAAGACTTTCAGTAATGCGCTGTCCTCGATCTCGCCGACGATGTGCGGCCGCACGTTCTCCGCATCGCACCACCGATCCAGCGAGCGGCGGAGCATGGTGGAAGGCGTGGGCAGGATGAAGGGCGCGCCGTCCAGCGAATGGGGGAACCCCCGGCGGTAGTTTTTGGCCAGCGCCTCCGAGCCGAGCACGGTCACATCGCATTCCCCCAGGAGATGGTTGAACGCATTGACCTGAACGTCACTGCCGATGGGGGAATCCGAGAGCACGACGTCCAGGTCATGCACGGCCAGGCGGGTCAGCAGCTCGCTCTTCTTGCCCTCGTAACAGACCACGTGCACCGGATCTTTCAGGTCGAATGCCGGCTTGATCAGACGATACGTCACCAGCTTGGGAAGCACATCGGTCACGCCGATATGAAATCGAAGCCGACCGGCCGGCGTTCGCCCTTTCAACGTGTCGAGCAGTTCGTTGCCGAGTGTGAAGATCTCATCGGCGTAGCGGAAGACGACGCGACCCTGTTCCGTCAGGGCAAGGGTCCGACCGCTCTTGACGAACAGGGCATGCCCGAGCGACGTCTCGAGTTGCCGAAGCTGCGCCGAGATCGTCGGCTGGGCGAGATGCAGCCGTTCGCCCGCCGCGCGGATCGTGCCCTCCCTGGCCACCATCCAGAAATAGTACAGGTGATGATAATTCAGCCATTCCATAGCTTGAGAATACATCGGTTTTCCCGATATATCAATGACGTGAATTCTATTATATGAATGGGCCGGATCGGTCTATATTAGTAACAGCCGATCAACACAAGGAGAATTTCAATGCAGATCGACATTGTGGCCCAGAATGCGGAAGTTCCCCGCCATCTCAAGGCCCTGATCCTGAGGCGGGCTCATTATGCCCTCGGCCGCTTCGCCGACGCGGTTCGGCGGGTCCGGATCCGCCTTTCGGACGAAAACGGTCCGCGTGGAGGCATGGACAAACGCTGCCTGCTCGACGTGAAGCTGGCCCGCTCCGGCTCGCTTCAAATCGACGTGAAGGACGAGGAGTTCATGCCCGCCTTGAGTCGGGCCATGGATCGCGCCGCCCGGCGGATCCACGAAAAGATCGACCGTCATCGCACGATTCGCCGGCGGTCGCTCTCACGGAGCAAACGTGTGATGCAAATGGCATAACGGTCGATCGTGATCGCAAAATAAGAATCAACGCAGGACAGCCCTTACAAGATGCGTCGGTTCGGTCCTCGGGGGATCGGATTGACGCATCGCTTTTCATGAGGGGATGATCACTTCGTGCGGTCGGCATGAAGATTCCGACACACCTTCCTGACCGGCTTTCGCTCAGCCCATGGGTCACGGCAAGGGCGCAGAGGGGGTCGCCACGAAATCAGCGGGCGCTCGCCAGCTGCTGCATGGCGTGGCGGTAGACCTCGACGCAGTTCTGTGCCGAATCGACCCAGGACATCTTCCGGACTTCGATGGCCCCGTGCTGGCGAAGGGTGGATTGCAGCGGCGCGTGACGCAGCACGGCCACGATCTTGTTGGCCATCTCGTCCACGTCCCAGAAGTCGACTTTCAACGCGTGCGTGAGCACTTCCGACACACCGGACTGCTTGCTGATGATCACCGGCGTGTTGTTGCTCAGCGCTTCGAGCGGCGCGATGCCGAAGGGCTCCGAGACGCTCGGCATGACGTACAGATCCGCCATCTGGAAAACCCGTTCCACATCCTTGCCGCGAAGGAAGCCGGTGAAGAGCAGCCGGTCGCCGATCCCCATCTCGTTGGCCTGGTGCATCACCCGATGGATCATGTCACCCGAGCCCGCCATGACGAAGCGTACGTTCTCCATGACATCCAGGACCTTGCGCGCGGCCTGCAGGAAGTACTCCGGCCCCTTCTGCATGGTGATGCGCCCGAGGAAAAGCACGATCTTCTCATCCTTGCTGATGTTCGCCGGCGTCGTGGGAAAGGCCTGGCCGTTGAATTCGATCGCGTTGTAAACGACGTCGACCTTCTCCGCCGGCACACCGTAACGCGACGTGACGATGTTCTTCGTCAGCACGCTCACGGCGATGACGCGCGTCGCGTAATGAAGCCCCGCCCGCTCGATGTCGTAGATGCGCTGATTGACATGCTCGCCGCTGCGATCGAACTCCGTCGAGTGGATATGAACGACAAGCGGCCTGCCGGTCATCGCCGCCACCGCGATTCCCGCCCGATAAGTCATCCAGTCATGCGCATGAATGACGTCGAAGTCCTCATCGATCGCCACGTGCATCGCCAGCCGCGCGTAGCGGTTGATCTCCACGAACATGTCCCCGTCGTAGTGACCGCCGGACGACTGTTGTTGCAGTTGGGGATCGGTGACCTCCGGTGCGTCCCATTCGAAACCGGGGATGCGCGCCAGCAACTCCGTCTTCTGCGCGGCGATCTGCTCGGTCGCCCGTACCGCCGCCGTCTGGTGCGCGACCGTCTCTTCCGGTGATGCGTATGCACTGAAACCACCGGCGTCCAGGAGACAGAAGGTGACGTTCTCCAGCCCTTCCTCGCTCATCCCGTAGGTCACACCGGGCTTGTGCTTACGCTGCGTGGACGGGCTCACCAACCGAACGTGGGACTGATCTCCGGTGACCGGCTTGGGTAGCAGGAAACTCACCTCCACGCCGATCTGACTCATGCCTTTGGTCAGACCATGGCAGGCAGTGCCCAATCCACCGGAGATGAAGGGGGGAAATTCCCATCCGAGCATCAGCACCTTCATGATCGCGAGACTCCCAGGTCAAAGTGGTTTGCAGGCGTTGCTCTCGGTATGCCAACCTTCGCGCATGAACCGCCCGAGCAAGACCGGAGGCTTCTCCGAAAAGGTCACTTGTTCATTATCGGTAAGCACCCGCGGCCGGGCCAATCGAAGGATACCGATGGGCATCAATTTCAACATAGCTTCGCCATTTCCGAGTGTCAAACACAACTTTGCCTCGACGCGCAATTTTGCTCTCGACCCGTGCGACCCTCGTGTCGGCAGTAGCTATACGTTATCATGAGCAGTGAATGCCGCAGCCGCGCAGACTCCACCATTCCGGACACCTGTCCCCCAGGGGAACCCGACATGCCTTCGACTCGAACCACGCGACGCCAGTTTGTCTCGAGTTCCACCGCTGCCACGGCGGGACTCATGGCAATCGCCGGCACGGCCCGAAGCCAGACCCGCGTCAGCGGCGCGAATGAACGGATCTCCGTCGCACTCGTCGGCGCCGGCAGCCGCGGCACGACCCTGCTCGAGTGGATCCATCGCCTCTCCGCGGACCAGAACGTCGAAATCTCTGCCGTCTGCGACATCTGGAACCAGCGTCGCGATGCTGCTCGAGATCAGGTTCATGCCTGGAGAGGATCGCCCGCCCACTCCTACGCCACATTGGCAGAAGTGTGTGAAAATCCGGGCATCGACGCCGTGGTCCTCGCCACGCCGGACTTTCAGCATGCTTTCCAGACGAAACTTGCCGTCGAGCACGGCAAGCACGTTTACGCCGAAAAGCCAATGGGATGCGATTTCAACCAGATCAAGGCCGCCCGCGATGTCGTACGGTCGACAGGCAAGATCGTTCAGCTCGGCACGACGTTGCGAAGCACCGGGGGGCCCTGGGCAGCACGCGATTTCGTGAAGTTGGGCGGTCTGGGCAAGGTGACGTACGTGGAGATCACTGAGCCCCTCTTCCAACAGCGTTGGCGCATCCCCGGCTCGGAACATTCCCTGATTGAGAAGGACACGGACTGGCGAGAGTTTCTCGCCTACACGCCCGAAGTGCCCTTCGACGCGCGGAAATACCGCGAGTTTCGATTGTTCTGGCCTTACTCGACGGGCATCTTCTGCCAGTGGATGAGCCACGCCATCGATCTGGTCAACCTCGTGCTGGATGCTGCGCCGCTGTCGGTCATGGCGTCCGGGGGGGTTTACCTCTGGAAGGACGGACGAACCAATCCGGATACGGCCCAATGTTTATTCGAATACCCCGACGATTGTTTGGTGAGCTACCACATGCGGCTGGGCAACGGCACCAACACGCGCAAGATGTTCTTCTACGGCACCAAGGGCACCCTGGACCTCTACTCCGGTCTGGCTTATGGCGACGGGGGCGGTGGTGAGGTACGGCGCGACTGGCTGCCCGGATCCATTCCCGAGTTCAGCGTGAACGGCGAGGCCCGGCTTCCGGATCGACGATTGGGAGGCAAGCCCGTGCGCGGTGAGCCGGACGGCGATCACATGGTCGATTTCTTCCAGTGCATCCGCAGCGGTAAAGCCCCGAAGGCCGATATCGATGCAGGGTACCTGCACAGCGTGGCCACCACGATGGCGGGCATGTCATTGCGCACCGGTTCGAAGATTGTCTACGACCCCCAGAGCGAGACCCTCCATCCTCACGGTCGCTCGGGAGACAAGGGCAATCCGCCTCCGCCCAAGGTCGAACACTCCGGTGCCGCCATCAACCGGGACAGTTGACCGTGAACTTACAATTGACCGTGAACATACAGTGCGGAACAGGCTCGCCCGCTCTCACGGCTCCAGGTTCTTGATACGGAGGTTCCGGAACCACACCTTATCGTTGTGGTCCTGCAGCCCGATGACTCCACGGCGAAGCCGCCGGGCCAGTTTGGGGTCCTCGCTCATGGTGAACTCCTGCACCAGCTGATCGTTGATGCGTATGGTCACCTGATCGCCCCGGCACGCGATCTCGGCGGCGTTCCATTCCCCCGGGGGACGTGTGGCATCGACTTTCGGAGCACGGACGTCGTAGATCGCTCCGGTCGCATCCTTGTGCGTCGGCGTGAAGTTGATACCGCGAATCTGCATTTCCATGCCGAAGCGTGAGCACCGCCCGTCCAGCGACGCCCGCAGGAAGATCCCGCTGTTGCCCTTCTGTTCGATCTTGAACTCCAGCCGCAATATGAACGACGCGTACCGCTTGCGTGTCATCAGCCACGGGCCGCTGATCCCGTCGCAATGGATGGTGCCGTCCCGGACCGTCCAACCGCCCCAGTGCGAGGTCAACGTCGTCCAGCCCGAAAGGTCCTGTCCGTTGAAGAGCAACTCGAATCCCTCCTTCCGTTCCCGGTCCGACAGACGCGCGGGTTCATGCTTGGACGTCGGCATGCGATCCGCCTGGAGCGCCAGACGCACTTCTTCAACCCGGTCGAGAAACGCCTGCGTCGATTTCGTACACGGAAACTGCGGACCCTTCGCTTTCGCATCCTCGCCGCAGAGCTGAACGCGTTCCCGCGGAAGGACGACCGTATTCGTACGCTTCGGTGTGAAGTGTTCGTACGGTGAGGGCGAAGTCATCCATTTTCGGAGCGAGTCGGGATTGTCTGAGGCGTAGAGAAGGGTATCGCCGACATTGCCCGGCACGAGCCGTGCGGGAATGGCGACCAACGCGTCCTCCTTGACTTCACGAATTTTCCTGGCCAGGCGGAACACCAACTCCGGATCGTCCAGGTCGCAGGGCGCCTGCCGCGGCCACGGCCCATCGTGATGGAGATCCCCGATGTAGAAAACCATGCTGTAGCGGTCCTGGATGGCCTTCATCAGTTCGGTGACCGCGCGCTCGTACGCCTCGGCATCCTCGAGCCAGAGTTCGGGCTTCGCCGAGAAGAGGCTCACCACGCAGCCCATGTAATGGTCACGGATCCCGACCGCCAACCACTTGAAGTCCTTCCCTGAACCGGCTTTGCGCAACGTACCGTCCGGGGCGAAAAAGCGATCTTTCGGGTCGTCGAGATGAATGGCGATCGTGTTGACGCCTTGGGCCGCCAACGGTTGAAGGTGGAGTTGGAGCGTCTCCTGATGCGCGGGCAGACGCCTCCAGTGCCCCAGATCGACGCACCATGCCGGGAATCGGCCCGGCTTGTGGAAATGGCCTTCCTTGATGCGAAGCAGGTTCGCGCCTTCGGCGGAAACCGAAAACACCACCATCAACACGAGTACCCTGGTCAGCCACGCTGCCGTTTTCATCGGATGGACCTCCTCGAGGCGGGTCATGCTCATGTGTAGACTAGCGGGATCGCGGACAATCGTCCACGCAGACCTGCCACGCGAGCCCTGCCACACGGCCGCGGGATTGTTCATCAGGCCGGGTCCATTATCATGGTCCGTATCTCGTGAACACGATTCGACCCTCCGGAGGAAACCACGATGTCATACAAGTCGAACATCTCTGTCATGCTGGCCGCCCTGTTCAGCATCTCCGCCATCGCGTCCGCGGGGGAACACCCCTTCCCCTTTACGAAGGTCAAGCTCGACGGCCCGGTAAAATTCAAGAAGCACGTGCTCAACGATACGTTCTTCAGCGAGGGCGCCAACGTCGGTGACGTGAATCACGATGAGAGAATCGACGTCATCGCCGGACCGTACTGGTACGAAGCCCCGGACTGGAAAAAGCACGAACTCCGCAAGCCCGGCACTTATGACTACGCCAACGGTTACTGCACCTCGTTCCTGACCTACACCATGGACGTCAATCACGACGGCTGGGTCGACGTCATCGTCATCGGGTTCCCGGGCCAGGAGGCCAAGTGGTACGAAAACCCGCGCAACAAGCCGGGCCACTGGAAGGAACACAAACTCGCCCAATGGGCATGCAACGAGACCCCGCAGTTCTTCGACGTCGACGGCAACAAGCGGGGCGATCTCGTGATGGGCTTCACACCCGAGACCGAGCGATTCGGTTGGATGACCTGGTTTGCCTCGCCCGATCAGCCGGGCCAGGGCCACTGGAAGATGTACGTCATCGGCGGGCCGGAAGCGCCGGGCACGTTCCGGTTCTCCCACGGCCTCGGCCTCGGTGACCTCAATGCCGACGGTCGCAACGATGTGATCATCACCAAGGGGTGGTGGGAGTGCCCGGAGAACGCGCGCACGCACAACTGGACATTCCACGAAGCCAACCTCGGCGACGACTGTGCGGACATGTTTGCCTACGACGTCGATGACGACGGCGACGCCGACGTGCTCTCCTCCTCGGCGCACAACTACGGTATCTGGTGGCATGAACAGAAGAAGGCCGACGACGGCAAGGTGAGCTGGTCGCGCCACACGATCTACGACAAGTTCTCGCAGACGCATGCGCTGAAAATGGCGGATGTGAATGGTGACGGATTGCCCGACCTGGTGACCGGCAAGCGCTTTTTCGCGCACAACGGCAACGATCCAGGTGGCCACGAACCGGCGGTACTCTACTGGTTCGAATTCAGCCGAAAGAAAGGCCAACCCCATTGGGAGCCGCATCGCATCGACGACGACTCCGGTATCGGCACGCAGTTCGCCGTGGCCGACATCACCAACGACGGCAAACTCGACATCATCACCTCGAACAAGAAGGGAACGCACGTGTTCGAGAACGTGACGCGATGATTTCCCGCGTTCCCCGATTCGTGGCGACCGGGAACACCTCCGCGCGGCCCGGCCGCGCGGCGCTCACAGCCCGCTCTTGCCGAGTTGCTCGACAATCTTCATGACCGCCGGTCCGAGCAGGACGACGAAGATCGACGGGAAGATGAAGAAAATCAGCGGCAGCATCAGCTTGACGGCCGTCTTCTGGGCACGCTCTTCCGCTTTGAGCCGGCGCTTGGTCCGTAGCGTGTCCGCCTGGGTTCGCAACGCCTTGGCGATACTCGTACCGAACTTCTCCGCCTGTGTGATCATCGCCACCAGAGCCCGCATCTCTTCCACGCCGCAGCGCGTGGCCATGTGAAGCAACGCCTCACTTCGCGGAACACCCATTTGTGTTTCCAGCGTGGCAATCTGCATCTCTTCGGCCAGGTCGCCGTGCACGTTCCGCATTTCATCCGAGACGCGCTGCAGGCCGGCATCGAGACCGAGACCGGATTCCACAGAGACGACGAGAAGATCGAGCGAGTCGGGCAGGCCGTTGCGGATCCGTTCCTTGCGGCGGCCCGTGGCCAGCTTGAGCCAGATTTCCGGAAGCCAGAAGCCCACACCACCGGCGAAGATCGCCACGGCGAACACGTTTCGACCGCTCATCCCGTACATCCACGCCAGACTCAGGCCGATCAGCAGGAAGACGATGCCCGTGATGGTCTTGCTCGCCAAGTAGAAACGGCTCGCCGACTCTCGTCGAAAACCGGCCTGCGACAGCTTCTCGCGAAGCGTGGACATCTCCTCGTCCGACTTCGGCATGACCGGCTTCATCGCGTAAGGCGCGACGCGTTCCAGCATCATCTTGGCCGCCGAGTTGCCACCGGGTTGCTTGACGATGTCCTCGGGCCGGTTCTTCTGCCCAAGCATACGCCGTTTGATATGCTCCTCGTCCTCGCGCTTCTTCGGCATCAGCGCGTAGATCACCAGCCCGACGCTGGCAATGGCAAGAAGCACGATGATGATCATCTCGTTCATGGCTTACACCTTGATATTGACGATTTTCTTGATCATGGCCATGCCCATCAGGTCCATCCCGATGGCAATCAGCAGCATGATTCGGCCCGCATCGGTATTGATCAGCATGGTGCCGTATTCCGGATTGATCAGCATGGCCACGAAGAACACGACCACCGGCAGCAGGAACAGTACCCAGCCGGACAGGCGCCCTTCTGCGGTCAAGGCCTGAACCGTGCCCAGCAGTTTGATCCGATCGCGAATCACGGCCCCGATCTTGTCGAGAATCTCCGCCAGATCGCCACCGGTCTGCCTCTGAATCAATACGGACGTCACGAAGAACCGCATATCCATCTGGTCGACGCGGTTCGCCATGTTCAACATCGCTTCTTCAATCTTGATACCCAGGTTCTGCTCCTGGAAGACGCGGGCGAATTCTCCGGCGATCGGATCGGGCATCTGCTGGCTGACCAGTTGGATACCGCTGGCCAGCGAGTGCCCGGCACGCAGCGCCTGCCCGAGCAACTCGAACACGTCGGGCAACTGGTTGATCATTTTGCGAATCCGGCGCTTGCGCTTCATGATCAGGTAGATCAGCGGAAGCCCCAGCACCGCGGCACTGCAGCCCATCGCGCTGAGCAGCCCGAACCCGAGCAGCGCCAGGCCGATCCCCGCCAGCAACGCGAGGCCCGAAAGGTTCACCAGCAGCTTCGACGCCGACATGTTCACGTCCGCCTGGTCGAGAACGCGCTGCAGGTTATTGACCACCTGGAAGTTCGCGATCATGTTCTCGAACGGATTGCCCTCGACGTCGGCCATGCGCTTGCGGAGCAGGCTTTCGCGCGCCTGCTGTTCGCGCCGCTCCGCGCCTCGGCTTTCCGTAAGGCGGTCCACGACCTTGCGCTGCTTGTTGGTTCGCATGTCCATGACAACCTGGAAGATGCCCAGGACCACGAAGATCGAACCTGCGATCGGCAGCAGGAGCAACATGATGTTCATTACCGTTGACACTGTACACCCCGCGTTCGTTGAACGGGTAGACGGCCGATGACACGACCCCGACTTAGATTATTCCATATCACTCATCAGCACCTGGCGTTCGAAGAGATCCGTACCGATGTTCGAACCCGACTGCTTCAAACGATCGAGGAACGTGGGCCGCAGGCCGGTCGCCACGATCTGGCCGTACGCCTTGCCCTGACTGTCCATCCCCAATTGCTCGAAACTGAAGATGTCCTGCATGGTGACGACGTCGCCTTCCATGCCGGTCACCTCCGTCACGCTCGTGATCTTGCGCCGCCCGCCGCTGAGACGCTGGGCCTGCACGATCAGATCGATGGCCGAGGCGAACTGCTGCCGGATCGCTTTCACTGGGAGTTCGAACCCCGACATCATCACCATCGTCTCCACACGCTGAACCGTGTCGCGCGTGCTGTTGGCGTGCAGCGTCGTCAGCGATCCGTCGTGACCGGTATTCATCGCCTGGAGCATGTCCAGCGTCTCGGCGCCGCGGCACTCACCCACGACGATCCGGTCCGGACGCATACGCAGACTGTTGATCAGCAGATCGCGAATGTGGATCTGACCCTTGCCTTCGATGTTGGGGGGCCGCGTTTCCAGGCGTACCACGTGCGGCTGGCGAAGGCGGAGCTCCGCCGCGTCCTCGATGGTCACGATGCGTTCCCCGCCGGGAATGAACGACGACATGTTGTTCAGCAGCGTCGTCTTTCCCGAACCCGTACCGCCGATGATCAGGATATTCAGGTGGGCATTGACGCACGCTTCGAAGAACTCCACCATCGACGGGGCACATGACTTGAAATTGACGTAGTCCTCCCAGGTGATCGGGTCGTTGCCGAAACGACGAATCGACACGCTGGCACCATCGAGCGCCAGGGGAGGAATGATCGCGTTCACACGCGAGCCATCCTTCAAACGCGCGTCCACCATCGGGCTCACTTCGTCGCAGCGCCGTCCCACCGAGCTGACGATCTTGTCGATCACGTGCATCAGGTGATCGTTGTCGCGGAACTGGACGTCCGTCTGCGTCAGCTTGCCTTTGCGCTCCACGTAGACATGGCGCGGGCCGTTGATCAGGATATCGCTGACATTCGGGTCGTTCAGCAGCAGTTCCAGCGGGCCGAGGCCGAATGTCTCGTCCAGGATCTCCTTGACGATGCGCTGCCGCTCGTTGTAATTGAGCAGCGCGTTCTCGTTCTCGCAGAGACCGAGAATCACCTCGCCGATCTGATCCCGGATACCCGGGTCGTCGTTATCGATCGCGTTGAGATCGAGCTGCTCCACCAGCTTGCGGTGGATGCGCGTCTTGAGATCGAAGTACTTTTCGAGCTTGTCCTCCTCCATGCCCTTGCCCTTGGCACGGTCGGGCTTGGCCGGCGCTTTCGGCGCGGGGATCTGCTCGTTCTTGGGAGCTTCGGGGCGACGTTCCGGCGTCGAGGGCCGGTCCGGCAGCACCGACTTACCCCGCGCGGGTGGTGCTTTCGTCGCCATGGGTGGTTTCACGCGTCCAAACATACTGTATTCCCCTTACACGACGCCCTGCGGGCGCATGCCTTGTGTCGCCTCATGCTCCGCTGAAGATCCGTCCGAACAGTCCGTTCTTTGAACCTTCCTCCTGCACCGTTTCATCCGCCGGCTGGGCGATCCATTGCGCCAGCTCCTGAATCCCCAGGCGGAGACGCGACTTGGCGTTCACGTCCTTCAACGGAACGCCCATGTTGATGGCCGCGCTCACCGTCTTCCAATCGTCCGCCAACTCGTGCGCGATCTTCATCCGGATCGTCTGTTCCACGTGCTCGAGTTCCAGGTGGGCCGACTCGAGACCGCTGCGATTGCACACCAGGCAGAAGCGATCCAGGTTGTATCCCCCTTCGCGCAGCTCCTCGAGCATGCGATGTACGTTCCGCACGCTCGTCACCAGGAGCTGAATCAGCAGGATGTTCACGTCCGCCAGATCCAGCACCGCCTGCCCCCCTACATCGAACCGATGCGGGCCGTCCACCACCACGAAGTCGTACATCTGTTGAAGCTGGCTCAGGACCGACGCGCAGTGCGCGGCGGTGATCTGGTCCGCCTGGCCGAACTGGTGGGGGCGACTCAGAAGATGGATCCCGGATTCGTGCTTGACCATGGCCTTCTCGATCACCCCGATGTCCAGCTGCTCCGGGGTATCGCACAGATCGGCAATGGTGTAATCCGGTTGGAGGTCCAGCATGGTCCCGAGCTGGCCGTAACGGAAGTCGAGATCCACCACCGCCACAGGGCGCGTCTCGGTAAACTGCGCCAACTCGACCGCCAGGTTCGTCGCCAACGTGCTCGCGCCCGCGCCTCCGATCGTCCCCAGGACCGAGATCAGCTTGCCCGTCCCGGCGGCCAACTCGTTCTGGCTGGCGACCTTCGACAGCGCCTGGGCCAGGATCTCCTTGTCGATCGGCTTGGTCAGGAACTCCCGGATGCCCGACCGCAGGGCCTTCAAAATCGTCTGGCCGTCCGAGCTCTCCGAGGCCACGAACACCGCCAGTTCGGGGTTGGCCTTGGCGATCTCCGACGCCACGGGAAGCGTCAGGTCCGGAACGGGATCGAGGTGCATGAGGAGCAGGTCGGCGGGAAACTGCGACACGGCCTGCTCCACCAATGCCGGTTCATCGATGTCCGCGACGATCTGAACACCATCAATGCCCAGAAGCAGTGCGCGGAGCGGTGCCGCGTAGCTTTCGTCGCCGTTGCAGATGATGACGCGAACGGTCTGTCTCATGGCATACCTGACTTCCGCCGGTCCGATCCCGGTCAAGAATCGTTATCGGCCACGGGCGGTCGGGATTCGCGGGAACGCGGGGCTCCGGACGATCCGCTGCTTTTCCATTCCTGCCATGAGTCCTGTGTGTCCCCAATCATACGTGCACATCAGGAACTCGAGGCATGCGTAAACCCCGGCCGGGGATTCAACTGCCCCGGCCGGGGCGCTTATCCATCACTTCACTACTCGATCAGAATCACCGGGCGCTTCGTGCCCAGCTCCTTGAAAATGGACTTCAACTGATCTTCGTATTCTTCGATCGTACCCTCGGCGTGGAACGAGTTCCCATGACCGATGGTCGCGATCTCTTCCATCAGATCCTTGTCCGCGTTCGCACCCACACTGACGGTATGGATCTGGATGGGAAGCAGGAAAGTCGGGTTGTAGTTCTCCGCCGCCTCGGTGGCCGCCTCGATGGCGTCGTCCGCCGGCGAGAGCGAGGATCCCGAGCGACTCTGATTCGCAATACCGTCGGTCAGCAGAATCATGACCTTCTTCGCGTTGTTCCGTGCTTCCGAGCTGTTGAACAACACTTCACGGCCTTTTTCGATCCCGTCGGCAATATTCGTCGAGGACGTCCAGATCCCCGGATAGAGCTTGTCGATCTTGTTGTTGAGCGACGAAAGGTCATCCGTCAGCCACGACATGTGATCCGGCTTGTCACTCGGGCCGTACGCAGACGTGGCATAACTCGCCATGCCCACGAAGTCCTGGCTCTCGATACCGTCAATCAGATTCAGCAGTTCCTTCGAGGCGTCCGCGACGGCGCCCATCGGCTGCGTCGGCGCGCCGCCGAGCCCCTCCGACTTGTGGTAGTTGACCCGATCCTGCAGGAAATCCACCCACGTTTTCAGGCCGTACCGATAGCGGAGATCATTGTCGCCGTAGTAACCGCTGTCCGGGTAGTAGTACCGCATGCTGGCGGTGTAGTAGCGCCCGGAGGAATACTGGATGAACGAATCCCAGTCACCTCCGACCTTCTTGCTCAGCGTCTCGGTGTTGGCATCCTGGTCAGGATACGGAATCAGTTCGCCCACCTCGCCCGCATCGATCTCGAGATCGCCGTCCACGTCGTCCCAGAAGTTGATACCCAGCGCCAGCTTCACGCGCTCTTCGTACTCGTCCCAGGTCTCGTAGCCGTCACCGTCGAGCGGCTCATTGATCACCGCCGCCTGCTCCGACGTGTAAGCGTCATAGCCGCGGTCCACCAGAGCTTCGCTGATCTGCTCCGCCGTCAGGTTCCAGTTATCGTTCTTGCCCAGCTTGACCATGCCGGGATCGTTGACGAAATCCCAATTCGCGTCGGTGACTTCCGTGCCCCAGTCGTTCATATTGCCCAGCGTCACTTTGCCGCTGAGGTTGTACTCGACCGAGGTATCCGTCGCTTTCCCTGCCTTGGTACCGACCCCCAGCGTCATCGCCTCCAGGTCATCGTTCGAGAGCGTGAAGGTGAACGATTCGGTTTCCTCCACGCCGTCCTCACCCAGGCCGTCGCCGATGGCGTCGAACTTCAGCCCGTAGAGTCCCGTCGTTGGATCGGTGCCCAACTCGGGCGAACTGTACCCCGTCGTATCCTCCGAGCTGACAATCGTCGCATCGGTCGGCAACCCGAACGTCACGTGACTCAAGGCGGATGTGCCTTCATCGGCGTCACTTGTCAGGTCCACCGTGATCGTGGACGTCCCGTCGCCGTTGTCCACGATATTCAGGTGCGAATGGAATCCCAGGCTGTCCGTCTGATCCGCCAGGGCGGTCTCCTCGTCGTACAACGACTCGTACACTGGCTTGTTGCCGACCTCGTCGAGATCCGGGTTCTTGAAGGAACGAAGTGAGCTGTCATCGTTTTTCGAACCGGAAAGGTCCAGCACGAAGACGATGTCGCGCGGCGTCATGATTGCCGTGGCCCGGGCGGCGATATTCGTTTCGGAAATGCCGAACACGTTCGCAAAGTACAGCGGAACCGCGCCCGAGGGGGCATCCTCGGTGCGCCGGACCGTGACCCGAACCGCGTTGATCTTCAGCGGATCGGATTCGTCCCAGTCGATGTCGTAATCGCCGGTGTCCCCCATACTGGCATAACCGAAGATCACGTCGCCTTCGTACGTACCGGCCTGGGTCTCCGTGACGTCCAGCGTCACACTCTCACCCAGCACCGTGTTGTACGTCGCGAATGCCTGGGCCGTGGGCACCGCCACCTGACGCGGATCCCCCGTGCTCCAGTCCGACAACGCCGCCGCGGCGGCCATCGCCGAGGCGTCGGCCGTCCGCTGCAGTTGTGCCCGCGTGTTGTACATGTGGCCCACGTCCACCGTCAGGGCCGCAAAGCCGACGATCACCGACGTGCTGACTGCCACCTGGGCAATCACCGCACCTCGTGGCCGTCGCACTCCGACCGCTCGATGTGCCCGACGTTTCATCCGGAACCTGGGAATGCGCTTCATCACAGCCCTCCGCTTCTTCGTTAAGATCCCTCCCGATCTTGTCAGGCTTCCTGGAGCTCCGGATCGGATTCACATGTCCTCTCGATCCGAGGCCGACACGGCCTCGGGTCACTTGCTGTCGTGGGCCCTTCAGAATGCGTCCTGATCGCCGTCGGACGGTCCCCAGGGTCCGTGAAGGGACAACTGGTCCGGCGGGCTCGAATACTTGCGATACATCGGCGCGGGTGTCGTCTGCAATGCGCCCGTGCGCGCCGGATCCGTACTGACCGCTTCGCCCTCGATCTGGCCCAGGCCGTAGAGCTGCCAGTCGTTCGGGTGGCTCGTGTTTTCTCCCGGGACCGGCGGAACCTGATCCGGCATCATCGACGACACCAGGTCCGGCGTGATCAGCACGATCAACTCCGTCTTGTCCTGCTGGTACTGCACCGACCGGAACAGCGAGCCGAGCACCGGAAGCTCACCCAGCCCGGGAAGCTTCTCGATCGCGCTGCGCGTCCGCTCATTCAGCAGACCCGCGATGGCGAGCGTGCCGCCCGCGGTCATCTCCACCGTCGTGTCCACGCGCCGCTGGCTCACGCCCGGCACGATGAATTCACCCGTCTGAACCGCCGTCGAGAAGTCGATCTCGCTCACCTCGGCGGCCATCTGCAACCGGATCTCGTTATGGCCGATCACCGTCGGAATGAAGCGGAGAATCACACCGAAGTCTTTCCACTCGATGGTGATCGTCGTGCCCGCACCCGAGGCCTGCGGCACCGGGACCGGGAACTCACCACCGGCGAGGAATTCCGCCTGCGAACCGCTTCGCGCCACGAGGTTCGGCTCCGCCAGGATGCGAAGCAGACCGTTGTCCTGCAGCGCCCGCACGAAGAGGTTCATCTGCAGGCTCTGCGAGCTGATCGTCGTCTGGAATCCACCCGGATCCGAGCCGAAGAGGAATCGGTTCCCGAAGAACGACGTACCGCCGATACCCGGGACGCCCCCGATCGGCCCAATGATGGCCGGGTTCTGTCCGGAAATGTCGATGGCATTAACGCGCGGCGCGTTGTCCTGGAACGACGCCCAGGCATCGATCCGCATCTGCCGCGACGCCGACTTGCTCACTTCGGCCACCGTGCACCGCAGCAACACCTGCCGCTCGCCCGCGACAACCATCTGGTTCTGCGAGCCCGGCACCGCCATCGAGGCGATCTGCATGACGCGCGAGGCGGTCTCCGCGTCGGGAACACGCCCGCCCACGAACACCGTCGCCCCCACCGCCTTCAGGTTGACCTCCGCGTAGGGGACGGTCTCCTCGATGATGCGCTTGAGCATCTCCAGGTCAGGCTGGACGATCACCTCCAGCGCCACCTGCTCGCCGTCCTCGTTGGACAGCACCACCAGCGAGCGCCCGATCGCCTCACCCGAGATCATCACCTGCCGGGGCGAAAGCACCAGCACGCGGGCGATCTTCTCGTTGCCTATCAGGGCCTGGTGCACGGCGAAATTCGTATCGATCAGCGCCGTCGTGCCGATCGGCACGATGACCGGCTGGCCCGTCGTGTCCGATTGCCGGCGGATCACCGCCTGCATCTCGCCGTTGTTGGCGAGAATGGTCTGGCTCTCGGACGCTTGCTGCGCGTGAAGCCCCACCATGGGAACGAGTGAGATTCCCAGCAGGCCCGCCCAGAAGGCTGACCGTGGGAATCCCGGTTTCAGGTTCTTCCCTGTCGTGAACACGTGATTGGCATCCTTGCGTTTCATCATGGATCAGGCTCCGTTACGACTTAGACCCGGTTTACGATGCTGTTTATTCACCCGAGCCTTCCAGTTCCGGTAACGACTCGGTTTCCAGTTCACTCGCGTCTTCTTCCGTTTCCGACACATCCTCCGTCAGATCCTCAGCGCTCGGCTCCGACGGGAGCGGATTCTTCTCCAGGCTCGGACGACGCTGCTGGGGCTGAGGAGGCGCCGGAATGTTGACCTGTGTCGGCACACGATTGCGCTTGTTGGCGTTCAGCGCTTTTTCATCCACGCGCCGTGCATTCGCCTGGTCGTTCTCGAACGCGACCGTTTCGATCCGCGTCGCCGAGATCACTTCCACGGTCCACGGATCCGGAGCGGCGGCGGCCATCAGCAGTTGCGTATCGATGACCGGTGGCTTCGGCTCCGGTTTCACTTCCACCGGCTTCACCTCGGCCTGCGTCTTGGTCTCTTTATCGGGCGACCCCAGATCGAACTTACGTTCTTTGCTGAACAATCCACTGAGAAATGTACGGCGGGGCTCGGCATCTTCGCTCCGGGGCTCCTCGAACAGGTTCGTGTCGTTGGCGACCACTTCTTCGAAGACCTGCTTGTCCACCGAATTCCGCAACGACAGGCTCAAACTGCCCTTCATCTGAGCCAGCTGCACCTTCAGCGCCTGCTCAGGGGTCAATTCCAGTGTCACCGAACGCGACACTTCGGCCCCCGATTCGTCGCTTTCGATCTTGTCACCCACGGTGAGGATCCTGACGTCCTGCAGCAGCATCCGGCTTTCCTTGCCCGCACGCGACCGGCTGTTCAGCGTGCAGATCAGGTCGACGCGGCTGCCCGGTTTGATCCAGCCACCGACGGCGGCGAATTCATTCACTTTCACCGCGATGGCCCGATAACCTTCTTCGAGCCGACCCGCCAGGCCGATCGGCGTCCCCGGCGGCGCCAGCAAGGCTTCGAGGACGGGCACACCCTTCGGGATCGGATTGCTCGTCACCCGGCCCGAAACCTCTTCCACGGTTTCAAAGGTGCCGTCCGGGACGAGCGCCTTCGGAACCGAGACCACCTTCATCATCGACTCGGTAATGTCCATCGTGGCATTGATGTGCGTCGTCGCCACGACCACGTCGACGGTCTCCGCCGGCTGGTTCCCGGCCTTCGCGCTCGCCAGTTTGTCCACGAACAGCTTGATGGCGAAGATGCCGATCAGCAGTCCCAAGGCCAACGGAATGATCGCTTTCGTCTTCATCGTCTACTCCTTTCGAACCTCTGCCCCGTGCATCGACGGGATCGGCTCGAGATGGGGCGAACATGCCGCGCCCCGGTGTCCCCTGATTGTCTTTTGCGGATGCGTCGTGTCCTGACGCGCTTGCGGATCCGGGCGGATTTGACGATGCCGACCGGATGTCGGCCCCGAAGGACCTCGCCGGAATCACTCCGGCATTCATGGCCATCGGCCGATTTTCACGACCGGATTACGTTCCTTCCTTGCGCATCGAGCAAACCGCGTCGAGCGTGGTCGTATCGAGACCCAGGAAGTCCCCGAAAAGCGAGACATTCTCATAGGGAACCGACACCGACACCGTGACGACCGTATAACTTTCGCCTTCCGGCACGCCTTCCGAGATCGTCAGCATGTCGGTCGAGACCGCGCTGCCCAGTGCCGCCGCCGCATTTATGAAGCGCGTCTGAATGTCCGAGGTTTCACTGCCCTGCAATACGCCGACACGGCACGCTTCACGCGTCGCCGTGTTCAGTGTTTCCGATACCATGAAAACGCGGCCGAACTCCATGATGCCGAACAACATTGTCAGCAACAGGGGAGTCACGACCGCCAGTTCGACCACCGCCGCCCCTCGGCGACGCGTGGTCGTTCGTCGAAGTCTCATCAAGCTTCGTGGTGCCTTCATGCGTCAATCTCCATTTCAGATCCAGAGCTGACCGAAAAAGACGATCAGCGTTCCGATCGTGAGCGGAACCCCGTACGGCAGAAGCTGTGACGTTTCTCCGAAACTCTTGGCCGATCCGAACTCGGAAAAGATCGTGTCACGACTCATGATCTTGTGCTTGATCGTCATCAGATTCGCATACGCGTGCCCAACACGGCCGGTGGCCACGATCATGACGACCGCCAGAACACCACCCACGACGGCACCCACGCAGTAGCAGATCAACGTCGTCCACGGTCCCAACCAACACCCGATCGCCATCATCAGCTTCACATCACCGGCGCCCATGCCGTACATCAACCACGGCACGATCAACACGCCGAATCCCACCAGAAATCCCAGCAAACCCTGGCCCAGGCCCCACCACTGGAAGAACCAGAGCTGAGCCACCAGGCCGGTTACCGCCAACGCGGCCGTCAACCAGTTCGGTACGCGGTGATCCTTGTAATCAATCCACGAGGCCCACAGGATCCCGGGAATCAGGATTACGCACGTCGTCAACCAATACTCATCCATCGCCGTTCGCCCCTTCGCTTGTCATGTCCCCAGCAGATTCAACGTCGTCACGCTTCCCTGCGTCCGGGCTCATAGTGAGCCGGGCGCCCGTAGTGCGTTTCGCATCACAGGCGCCCGGCGCTACGAGTTCATCACGTCACGTCGAAGATCCTTCTCGACGCGTGCGCGACCTTACGTGGTGGTCGCGAACCCGCCGCCCGTGCCCGGATCCAGGTTGCTGTCCACGTTGCTGAAGATCGTGTTGACCTTGTTGCCCAGCAGCGTGATACCGGCCATGGCGACGATGATAATCAGCGCCAGGAGCACCGCGTACTCGGTCGCGGTTGGGCCGTCTTCACTCTGGATAAAATGCTTGATACGATGCGACAGTGCCTTCATGGATTTCTCCTTTCCAAATGCCTCTGACCCGTACGGAGTCAAATGGGTGGCCGGATGCTTCCTTCCACCGGCTGACCTGTTATGCCGGAAACACTCCCGGCCACGTTTGCGTTCGGCATGTCCTGCTGCCGATTCACATTTCCGACTCAAGTTGTCCCGCCGCGGTTTCGATTCGATCCCGTCGCTTCGGAACAACTCACGAATCGTCGATTGACAGAAGGAACATAAAAAACAAAAGCGCGGGCGAGCAAATCAATCGGCCGAGATTCGATTCTTTTTTCAGCTCACGTCCGGTATGTCTTCGCGGGATTCGAACGCGCGTGATATTATGGGAAGATCCTCTGAGCGGGTTTCCCCAGCTTACCATGACAAAAACCTGAGCTTCGAAAAGTGACGACCGGGCAGGATTGTTTCCGCAAGGTTCACAGGCCCATAACGTGTCCACATGGCCGACGGCGACAGGGACACCGGAAGCGTGTAACGCGTCCCGCGCATCCGGTCGATACAACTCGGAGTCAAGCGCTGTTTTTTTCTGCGAACCGGGACATCCCTCGAATGAGTCATGCACGCGATCGAATGCATCCCTCCGAATCCACGCTCGCGCCCCGTGCGCCGCGCGACATGCGTGTTGATTCGCAGACACGATCTCAATCGTGGTCGCTCGTGGCCGCCTGCATGGCCGCCTTTGTCCTGATCGCGCTCTACCTCGGGTTGCCTTCCCGCTTTGATCCTGCCGTACTGCTGGCTCGATCCATGGCCTCCGGGGTGACCGTGGACGCCGCAGACGGCGCATCCATGTCCCTCGTGAGGTTTATCACGCTGCACGTGCAGTACGCTCTTGACGGCCGAGGCCTTCCGTACGTCCGAATCCTCTGCTGGCTGCTGCCCGCCGCTGCCTGCCTCGCTGTCGCCTTTACGAAAACGCGCGTCCTCGAGGACAGCGAGCGCATGTTCGAATACCTACGCAGAAGCGCCACGAAGGTCGTGCTGGCGGCGAGTCTTCTGGCTGCCGGGCTCTCATTTCTCGCGGCCAGGCACGTTCTCGACGAACATTCCATCACCGTCGGTGACGAGTACAGCTACCTGTTCCAGGCCAAGCTTTTCGCCTCCGGCCGGCTCTACGCCGACGCGCCCCCCGTCGCGCCGGAAGCCTTCCGCAACCGCGCGTTCGTGGCGGACGAACGGTGGCACGGCATCGGTTTCGGGGGACATCCGCTCGCCCTGAGCCTGGGCGTCCTGATCGGCGAGGTGTACCTCATCCCCGCCCTTGCCGCCGGCATCAGTGTTTTCCTGACGTATCGTCTCGTCTCGACGATCCATGACCGGAGCACGGGGGTCCTCGCCGCTGTCATGCTGGCACTGTCGCCCATGTTCGTCTTCTATCATGCCACGCTGCTGCCCGAGAGCACGCATCTCGTCTGCCTGCTCCTTTTCCTTTGGAGCGTCGCACGTGGCGCGCAAACTTCACGTTGGATTTACTGGACCGTGGCGGCGGTCGCCCTCTTCTTCGGCACCCTCACCCGTCCACAAACCTTCGCCGTCGCCACCCTGCCCGTGGGCATCTGGCTGTGCTGCCGCGCGAACGTGCCGCGATCCATGCGTCTCCAACAACTGGCAATACTGACGTTGGGCGGTGTCGCGGGCATTCTCGGACTGATGGCCTATGCTTGCGGCGTCAGCGGCGAACCCTTTGGCCGCTACCTCTCCCCCGGTTACCACCAGGATGAGGTCGGCGGCGCGAGTTGCCTGGGTATCGACAACGCGCTGACCTTTGTTCAGTACACGGCTTATTCCACCGTGACCTGGATCAAGATGAACTTCATGCTGCTGGGATGGCCGGTGTCGCTGCTGGCCCTGGCGTGGTGGGTCCGAAAAGCAAACAAGACTGCCTGGGACCTGCTGCTCTTCGCAATCATGGCGTGCATCTTCTGGTTCTACTGGATCTATCCGCTCCAACACGAGCAATACTTCGTCGAAGCCGGCGCGATCCTCGTCATCCTGGCGGCGACGGGCATCGTCTCTCTCGTGAGACAGGAAAAGCACAGTGATCAAGCCGGCGCCCGACGCCGTGTCGGCCTGATCCTCGCGTTGTACGTCGTCGCCATGGTTGGTGTCTGGCCACAGGCCGTGTCCTACTTCACGGAGCGCTCCCGTTTCGAGCGCGAACTTCGGACAACCCTCGATGAGGCGCAGCTTCGACATGCGATCGTCTTCCTGGACAACCTGGAACGCCCGATGATGAACTGCGTCGGTCGCAACTCGCCCGATCTCGACGATGACGTGCTGCTGATCCGTCATTTCCGACTGGACGAAGCCGCCCGAATTGCCGACGCCTACCCCGGGCGAGACGTGTTCCGTCTTCATCGATGGAAGAGCGATGGCCCGATCATCTGCGAACCCTACGATCCGCGGACGCTTCTCACCGAACGCGATCTCTGGATCGCGCGGCACCAGGCCGCTACGCATGCTGTTCATACGGTTACGCCAAGGAGAGAGTCCGAATGACCGCCGTCGATACCCTGCGCGATCAGACCATCACCGATTTCGGCGAACAATGGACCCAGTACCGCGACATCGGCGGATACTTCGGATCGGTGGAGCTGCTCGACGATTTCCTCGGCGAAGTGATCGACCTCGATACGCTCAAGGGCGCCCGCGTGGCGGACATCGGCAGCGGCAACGGCCGCATCGTCCGTATGCTGCTTGACGCCGGCGCGGCACACGTCACCGCCGTCGAACCCTCCGATGCGTGCCAGGTGATGCGCCACAATCTGCGTGATGCGCAGGAGCGGGTGACCATCCTCCAGGCACGCGGCGATGAACTTGCCGGCGATGCCCGCTACGACGCCGTCTTCTCGATCGGCGTGATTCACCATATACCCGATCCGCTGCCCGTCCTCCGCGCCGCCTATCGGTCCCTTCGCCCGGGAGGCACCGTGGCCATCTGGATTTACGGCAAGGAAGGCAACCGGCTCTACCTCTCCCTGGCACTGCCCGTCCGGGCGATCACCCGGCGACTGCCTCATGCCGCTCTCGCCGCCCTCGTGCGCATCCTCGATCTGCCGCTCTGCGCTTATATCCAGGCATGTCGCTTTGCCCCCCTTCCCATGCATCGTTACATGACCCGGGTCATGGGCAAGCTCGAACCCGATAAACGACGCATCGGCATCTACGACCAGCTCAACCCCGCTTACGCGAAGTACTACACCCGCACCGAAGCCCTCGCGCTGCTCGAGCAGGCGGGATTCACCGACGTCCGCATCCATCATCGCCATGGCTACAGCTGGTCGCTCGCCGGAACCCGGCCGGAATAAGAAACGTCGCGGTCTTCATGCCTTCGCCGAAGTGGACGATAAGAAGAACGTCGGCAACCGACGGGGTACTCCATGACGGCGATCTACACCGACCCTCTTTCCGGACGAACCTTCTGCATACCGCCGCCGCGCGAAGAGCGTGAACGTCCGGTATCGTTGAAGGATCTGACCGTTGTCATTCCCGCCTACAATGAGGCGGAAGGCATCAAGCGCACGCTCGATGAACTTCATGATGCCTGCCCCGATGCCGACATCCTCGTCGTCGACGACGGCTCGACGGACAATACCGCCGAGATCGCGCAGAGTGTCTTCGGTGTCCGCGTCGTGTCCCACGTTGCCAACCGGGGCTACGGCGCTTCGCTGAAAACCGGCGTCCGCATGTCCACGCGCGAGTACATCGCCTGGTACGACGCCGATGGCCAGCACCGCCCCGGCGATCTCTACAACGTCGTCAAGCCGGTCATGGAACGTCAATGCGATGCCGTCATCGGTGTACGCGGCAAGGACTCGGCCCAGCAGAAGAACCGCCGGCTTGGGAAGAAAGTCCTCCACATCGTCACCCGTGTCGTCAGCGGCTTTCCGATCCCCGATGTGAACTCCGGCCTGCGCTGCTTCCGGCGCGACATCATCAGCCGGTATCTGCACCTGCTGCCGGACGGCTTCAGCGCCTCCACGACCTCCACGCTCATGCTGCTCAAGCGCGGCTACCGCGTCGGCTACGAACCCATCCGCGCCCTGCCGCGCGTCGGGACCTCCACCGTCCGCGTCTTCAGCGACGGCATGCGCACCCTGCAGCTTATCATGCGCATCATCGTGCTCTTCGAGGCGTTCAAGGTCTTCTCTCTGCTCGGGGTCGGCATGATCCTGCCCGGCATCATCTACGGTACGGCGGTCGCACTGATGCGCGGCCAGGGCTTCCCGACACTGGCGGGCACGCTCGTCATCTCCGGCATCCTGACCTTCTTCATGGGTATCATCGCCGATCAGGTCGTCGAATTGCGCAAGGAACGTTTCGAAGCGGGCGTCGCGCCGATCGACCGCCGGCGCCGCAGTACCGACGCCGAGGACACAACGCGCGACATGCACCTCGGGCAACATCCGCTCGAAACCTAAACCGAGTCTTCATTCAGGGGCGAGAGCAGATCATGTGCGGCATCGCAGGCATCTTCCATTACCGTCAGCCGGATCACCCGGTGCATCCCGACCTGCTCGATGCCATGACGGATGCCCTCGCCCACCGCGGTCCGGACGGGCGCGGCACCTTTCGCGAACGGGGCATCGGCCTGGGACACCGCCGCCTGGCCATCCTCGATCTCACCGATAACGGCCGGCAGCCCATGGCCGACGAGGCCCGCCGCTACGTCATCACGTACAACGGCGAGATCTACAATTACCGCGACATCCGCCGGGATCTCGAAACACGCGGGACGACGTTTCGCTCGAACACCGATACCGAGGTCATCCTGCATGCTTATCGCGTCTGGGGCGAGGACATCGTGAACCGCCTTTCGGGCATCTTCGCATTCGCCATCTGGGACGGGCCGAAGCGCGCCCTCTTTCTCGCCCGCGATCCGATGGGCGTGAAACCTCTGTTCTACAGCGACTTCGCCGGCACGTTCCGCTTCGGCTCCGAGGTCAAGGCTATCCTCGCCGACCCCGATGTCGATCGGGCCCTCGACGACGAAGCCATCGACGCCTTTCTCACCTTCAGCTACACACCGGCTCCGCTGACGGGGTACGCGAACGTCCGTCAGCTCCCTCCCGGTCATTCGCTATGCGTGACCCAGCAGGGCGTGCGGATCCGGCGCTACTGGTCCTGTCCCTATACCGGCGAAGCGTTCGCCGGCAACTTCGACGATGCCGTGGCGGAGTTCACCGATCGCTTCAACGACCTGACCCGCAAGCAGTTGATCAGCGACGTTCCGGTTGGCGCCTTTCTCTCCGGAGGGCTCGACTCGGCGGCCATCGTCCGCGCCATGGTCCAGGCCGATTCCGGACCGGTGCAGGCCCTGACCGTCGGCTTCAGTGAGAAGGGCTTCGACGAACGCGAGCCCGCGCGACAGACCGCATCGACCTTCGGCGTCGATCTCTTCGAGCAGGAGGCGCGGATCGATGCCGCCGAATTGCTCCCCGCCATCGCGCGGCATGCCGAGGAACCCCTGGCGGATTCTTCCATGCTCCCGGTCTATCTGCTCTGCAAGGCCGCACGCGAACGCTTCACCGTCGCCATGTCGGGCGACGGGGCGGACGAACTGCTCGCCGGCTACGACACTTATCGCGCGACCGCCACCGCAAACCGGTACCGGCGGCTGCCCGCTTCGCTTCGGCGCCGCCTCGTCCAGCCACTGGTCGCCTGCATTCCGCCGAACGATCGAAAATACAACCTGCACATGGTCGCGAACCGTTTCATCCGCGGTGCCGAGTTCGGACCGGGACGTGACCACGCCGCCTGGCGCATCATGCTCCATCCCGAGCTCAAAGCGCGACTGCTTCATCCTGACGTCCTCGAACGCATCGCGGGTTTCGATCCGCTCGCCCGTTACGTCGAGCCCATGAACGAGGTGCCCCCCGAGTGCGGAAGACTCGCGCGCCTGCTCCACGCCGATACCGGCTTCTACCTGCCCAGCGACATGCTCGCCAAGGTGGACCGCATGAGCATGGCCCACGGGCTCGAAGTGCGCGTGCCCTTCCTGGATCGCGAGTTCGTGGCGTTCCTCGCCACCCTGCCCGGTGAGTACAAGCTGCACCGCGGCCGCATCCGCAAGCACATCCTGCGCGAATCGCTGCGCCCCAGTCTGCCCACCGGCCTCCTCGACCGGCCGAAATCGGGATTCAATATCCCGCTCGATCAATGGATGCGCGGCTCACTGCGCGAACTCTTCTGGGACGCCGTCAACACGCAACGCCAGGGTTTGCGGGAATGGTTCGACATCCGCAAACTCAACGAAGTCATGACCGAGCACGATCAGCAGCGCACGGATCACGGCCACGCGCTCTTCACCATCCTCATGCTCGCCCTCTGGCGCGACAACGAACCCGCACGCGCGACGACACCCCGTGCCCGATTCCAGGACATCCCTCCACACGACATGGCGGCCACGAGCACCGCACCGCGAACCTGATTGTCCAACAGATGAGTCACAGTTCAGGATGTTGAGGAGGTGAAGTCGCGTATGACGCGACCGGTAGCCGCTTCCAGAAGCTCCGCCGCGCGCGCCATCGCTTCCTGAAGCGGCATCCCTTCCGGAGTCATGGCCTCATAGCGGTCAAGCAGGCGATCACATGCCTCGACCCCCTCGCCCAGCGCGCCCGCCAGCGCGATGATCGGTATCCCCTTCGATTCCGCATGCCGTGCAATCCCCGCAAGGGTCTTGCCCATCACCGACTGCCGATCGAGTCGCCCCTCCCCTGTCAGGATCAGATCCGCACCCTCCACGCGCTCCGCGAAGCGCACCGCCCGCATCACCAGATCGATACCCGGTTGAAGCTCCGCATCCGCGAAGGCCACCAGCCCCGCGCCCAGTCCCCCGGCAGCGCCGGCCCCCGGAAAGCCACGCACATCCTTTCCGAGATCCCGCGCGATGACCTCCGCCAGGTGCGCCAGGTTTGCGTCCAGACGTTCCACCTGCTCCGGCGTCGCCCCTTTTTGCGGGCCGTACACCGCCGCCGCGCCGTTCGGCCCCGTCAACGGGTTCTCCACGTCGCACGCAATCCGGATCGCCACCGCGCGCATGCGCGGGTCGCATGCCCCCATGTCGATCCGCGCGATCCGGTCCAGCATGCCCCCGCTCAAGCCGTCGGGGAGACGTCTGCCCTCCTGATCGAGAAAACGCACGCCCCACGCCTGCGCTGCCCCCGCGCCCCCGTCGCATGTGGCACTTCCGCCGATCCCGACGATGATCTCCGAGCAGCCGGCGTCGATGGCGGCGCGGAGAAGCTGCCCCGTCCCGAACGTCGTCGTGCGCTCCGGATCACGCCGCCCTTCCGCCACCAGGGCCAGTCCCGAAGCTGCCGCCATCTCGATCACCGCACGCCTCTCGTCGAGCCGACCCCACTCCGCCGAGACCGCCTCCCCGAGCGGCCCACTCACCGAGGTATGCGCATACGCTCCGCCCACGGCCTCCACCAGGGCGCGCACCGTCCCCTCACCGCCATCGGCCATCGGGATCAATTCCAGCGAGGCGTCCGATGCCACCGACCGAACACCTCGCGCCATCGCCTCCGCCGCCTCATCCGCGCGAAGCGATTCCTTGAACGAATCAGGAGCGATAACAATCTTCATCACGCATCAGTGTACGCCTGTCGATCGAAAAGAGAAATGCAGGGCGTGCTGTCTCAAACTGCATGAGCCCGATGGAGAAGAATCTCAAGCAAAACGTGGATCTGTCCGAATTCATCGTAGACGATCCCATGTTCCCTCTGAGCACAAGCGAAGGATATGAAGATTATGGGAAACTTGCCCCAATCCGCATTGAAGGCCGCCGAATTCGTCGATCTGCCGGGCTTCCTGGATAACGTCTCCGCCGGTTTTCATTGGGACATCCTCGATCGGATGGAAAGCGGCGTCTACATCGTCAATAAAGATCGTCGCATTATGTACTGGTCCGATAGCGCCGAACGCATCACCGGGTACACCGCGGAGGAAGTCCTCGGTATCCGGTGCAAGGACGAACTTCTCAAGCACGTTGATGATTCGGGCAAGTGCCTCTGCAGGGACAGCTGCCCATTGGTCAGCACCATCCAGACCGGAACTCCCGCTTGCGCCGAGGTCTACCTCCATCATCGTGACGGCCATCGCGTCCCTGTGCACGTCTGCGCCATGCCGCTGACGGACATGAACGGCGAAGTCATCGGCGCGATCGAGACCTTCTCGGAAGTCACTGAGCTGCAGGTCCCGATGGAACGCGTCAAGGAGCTCGAGCAGTTCGCCTACATCGACGCCCTGACCGGAATCGCCAACCGGCGGCTTCTCGAGCATGAACTGGGACGACGTCTTCAGGATCATCAGGAGCAGGGCTGGCCCTTCAGCCTGATCCTGATCGATGTCGATCACTTCAAGACCTTCAACGACACGTACGGCCATGATCTCGGCGATGAAGTTCTGAAGGTCGTCGCCCGGACATTGTCCTCCGCCGGCCGATCCGACGACCTTGCTGGACGCTGGGGCGGTGAAGAGTTTCTGATCATCACGCGTGAGCATCGGCCCGACGAGCTTCAACGCTTCGCCGACCGCGTCCGTCACCTGATCGCCGCGTCTTCCGTCAGAAGGGTCAAGGACGAATTACACGTCACCGTGTCCGCCGGATGCGCCATCGTCCGAAAGGGAGAGACGGGCCAGTCCCTCTTCGCCCGCGCGGATGAATGCCTCTATCAGGCGAAAGCCAACGGTCGGAATTGCATCGTCGGTGAATGGTCCGAGACACAGGCCATGGCGTCGTCCTCCTGAGATCACCCACCGGCCGCATCGCGTGGAGTCCTGAGCCCCGGCCCCGCCGACGCTACCGCGCGACGAGTTCCCCTTCGAACAGCTCGATCACGAACCGGCGGATCTCGTACACCCGTACCACGACCTTTTCCCCGCGTCGCACGTTCTCCAGCAGCAGGCCGACCTGGTCGAAAGTCGTCGGAAAATGCCGCCCGATCTGCACGATGATCTGCCCCACGCGAAAACCCGCGCGATCGGCCGGGCTGTCCGCCTCGATTCCGGTGATCAGCACGCCCCCGCGCACGCTGAGTTCCTTCGCCTCCTCCGCCGTCAACAGACGCACTTCCAGCCCGAACTTCTCCGCCAGCAGCTCCCGGCCATCCGGAATCGGAATGCGTCGCGGGTGCACCTCCGCCTTCATCCGCTTGCCATCGCGCAACAACTCAATCTCGAGCGTGTCGTTCTCATCCACGTCCAGCAGGTAGATATAAAACTCGAAATCCTGCGTGATCGGCAGCCCGTCCACACTCACGATCACGTCCCCCGCCTCGATCCCCGCATCCGCCGCCGGGCCCAGCGACTCCACCACGTACAACCGGCTCTTCCAGCTGAGCCTCAAGCCGACGTCCAGCCGGCGCTCCGTCTGCTTGTTCACCAGCATCTCCGGCAGCAGCCTCCGCAGCGTGTCCACCGGAATCGCGAACCCGATGTTCTGCGCGTCGCCCCGAATGGCGGAGTTGATCCCGATCAATTCCCCGAGCACGTTGAGCAGCGGCCCCCCGGAGTTGCCCCGATTAATGCTCGCGTCGGTCTGGATCAGATTCTCATAGACCACGTCCCCCCGAACCCGCAGCGACCGGTTCACCGCACTCACGATCCCGCGTGTCACCGTGTGCTCGTACCCCAGCGGATTGCCGATGGCGATCACCGTCTCCCCGATCATCAGGTCGTCGCTCCGCCCCATGGGCAGCGTCGGCAGCTTGCGATCGGCCAGCACCTTCAGCACCGCCAGGTCGTGCCGCTCGTCCAGGGCGACCAGTTCCGCCTCGTACTCCTGGTGATCCGCGAAGATGATCTTCATCGCCGCCGCATGCGCCACCACGTGCGCATTCGTCACCACGTACCCGTCCGGGTGAATCACGAAACCACTGCCCAGGCTCGACGTCGTGAATCGCCGCACGCCGCCACCACCCCGCCGCGGCATGTCGAACAACTCGTCGAACAGATCGTCGAACGGGCTCATCCGCATCCGCCGCTCGACCACCTGCGTCGCCTGAATGTTCACCACCGCGTCGCGCGTTTTCTCGAACACCTCGACGATCGGTGTCCGCCGCAGCGCGAGACCGTCGGCGCGATCCCCTCGCGACTGCGCCCCGGCCGGGAGATCCGACACCACGAGAATCACGACTGGCACGAGCCAAGCAAACCCATATTTTCGTACGGCATGCATTTCCTGTTTTCCTGACGGTTGTGTGTTTCTCATCTCTGAGTATAACAAGGTCAACGAATGACGGCACACGGGATGTGCCGCGTAAGAAAGTGTGCGCGACGCACAGGGGCCGCTGCCCCTCTTGCGGGAACATGAGTGTGAAGTGGACATTGGATGCCGCATCACGCCTTGAGAGGGACGCTGCACGGGAAATGTCTCACTCTCCGGAGAAACGTCTCGCACACGTTCAAAGGGTATGTCTACGACGGGAGGTCGGATATGGTTCGTCGGCGCAGACGGCGCGGTTGGATGATCGGGATGATGACGGGGATCACCCTCGCCGCCGGATGCAACGTCGGAAAGGTCTCGACCTTCTTCGAACGCAAGCCTCCGAAACCTCCTCAGGTGCTCACCCCGCCTGTCACCACACGCGAACGCGTCTGGCGCGGCTGGGACACCGTCGAGCAGACCAACGGCCTCGTCACCGTCCGCCACGTCCCCGCGGCGGGCGGGCGAACCCTCTCGCTCGAGATCGGCGCGGACGACGCCATCGCCGTCTTCGAGGAGAACGCGGGCAAGGTCTACCCGGTCGACAGCCGCGAGGGCGCCGTCCACTTTGGTGGACACTACACCGCCATCGGGCCCGAGACCCGATGGAACGTCAGCGAGCAGCCCTTCAACCCTCACGGCGGACCCTACACCTACCGCATCGACAACGTCGGCAACACACATCATGTCTCCATGACCAGCCGGCCCGACACGCACATGGGCCTGACCGTCGATATCGAGCGGACCATCACCATGAAACGCGGCACGACCCACATCGTCATCGACGAGCAGGTCACCAACCGCGGCCCCGACCCGACGGACTTCTACATCTGGGATTTCACGCAGATCGACGCCCGCCACGCGAACGTGCCCGGCCAACCCCTGCGCAACCTCACTTTCTACGTCCCGCTTCCACCCGAACGGTCCGGCCGGCCGCGCTTCACGCGCTTTCTACCCCCGGACCCCGCCAAGGACGCACAGTTCACCATCCTGCTTGAGGCGGACATCCTCGCCATCGACTTCCAGGCCCAACAGTTCAAGATCGCCTCCCACGCCAAAGACTGGTGGGTCGCCTGTGTTGATCACGATACCGGCTGGACTTACGTCAAGGCGTTCGATGCCAATCACCTCGCCCGCTACGTCGACGGAAACGGCCCCATCGAGGTCTACGGCTCGAACCTCGATTCGCCGCGCCCGACCCCCTTCGTCGAGATGGAACTCCTTGGCGGCATCGACCGCCACCGCCCCGGCACCGGCCCGAAACAGCGCGAACACTGGTACGCCGCCATCTGCGTCGGCCCGGTCCTCGCCTTCAGCAAAGCCGGTGTCGTCTGCGAACGGCTCAGCCTGCAGCGCGAGGGCGAAACCTGCCGCCTCACCGGACGTTACGGCGTCTTCCACCTCGGCACCGCCCACATCGAAGCCCTCGACATGCAGGGCAAGGAGATCACGCGCAGCAAGTCCGTCCCCATCGACCCACGCCGGGAACTCCTGCTCGACACCACCATGGAAATCCCGCGCAAGAAACGCCCCGACATGTTCGTCCTCAAGGTCTTCGACGCCACCGGCCAGGAAGTCGCCATCCTCGACCGACACGGCGTGCGGTAGCGCTTACGCCTCTGGACGATTTACTGGATGCATGACCCCCCTCAATGCTTGAGTCTGCTCGACTCAAGCAACCCTCTCTCAGGCTTGCATACACAGGCCTTGAGGCGCATACAGGTAGCACGTTCGAAAATGAGACCACCCCGGTCAGTACCGCGACCGTAAGGGAGCGGATCCCCCGCGATACTCTGGAGCTGCTGAACAATTCAGTGCCCAGGATCATCTTGTTGTTCCGCAACGTAGTGACAAGCGCGCTGGATCTGCTCGTCCGTCCACAGATACACCGTGCTCCCGTGCCTCGACCACAACTTCTGGTTCGGCAGGCGCAACCCCAGCTCGCGAAGTACACGAGTGGCCCTCGCCTTGAGGTCGATCAGCATCCTCTCCGGAGCATGCGACCCTGCAACGACGGCATGTAGATGGTTGGAGCGTACATCCACGGCATACAATTCCCATCCTCGATACGAACACACCTCATGTATCGACTTGAGCACATGACTTCTTTCCTCCATATCGAGCGTCACCTCCGAGGCACGGGATTGACGACGAGCACGTTCCTTGAGACTGGGGTTCGGTGGCCGCATCGCCGTACCGAAGACATCGTGATCCCGATCCACGCTACCGCGCTCATCACCATGGAGCCATGACCCATACGTGCGAAATGTGATGAGATACGCGATCGGTGTATCTCGTCCGAACTCGTATTCCTGTCGCGCTGCACACACAGTTGGCAGATCTCTCATCTTTGAAATGAAGAATAATCGCGCTAGTCAGATGACTGTAAGTGTCGATGGATTGCCTGGGATGCAAGGCTTTCCGTTTCTCCGCTCCCTTACGGTCGCGGTACTGACTGAACACGATCCACTCTCCATGAGTAGCCCCTCAATCGCATCACTCACTCTAAAAAACTGATCGCTTACGTATGCCTTATCACGTACTCCGTGTGAATCGCATTCCAAGTAAACACGAAATTTGCTGCCATGATCACAGGCTCAAGATCATCCACAAAGTCAGTACCGCGAACGTGAGGGAGCGGATCTCGTCCCAACATCCTGCCTTAGGATAATATCAATACACCGCCACACTCATCCCCGCACCCCCTGAAATCCCGGACGCCGCCGAAGCCGCGGCTTCGGCCTTCGAATCAGCCGCCGCCCGGTTCGGTTGTGCGTCGTCCACGACTGCGACTGGTACGCCAGGAACACCGCCACCCAGCGATCCTCCCGGCGGAAGTGGATCATCAGCGCCCCGTCCTGCCACACGCCGTCGTCCCGCGTGAAGCGCACATCGTTTCCCTGGTTCATGTGAATGTCGTGAATCCCGTTGGCCGGCCGGAACCCGAAGCAGCGATCGCGGCGCTTCTCCGTTTTCCACGGCTCCCCGAACGCGTACAGCGGCGCGTCCACATCGTCCATCGCCCGCGACACGTACTCATCGATACGCTCGTTCAAGTCGTTGTTCGGCCCCGGCTTGTCGTACGGCAGCGGCCGCATCCGCGATCGCTCGAACAGGTCCCCGCGCACATAGTCGAGTGCGGGATCACCGTCTTCGACACGAAGTCGCGTGAACCCCCAAGGAAGCCGCCCGACCGCCTCGGTGATCGGATGCTTGAAGTGCGTATCAACGGTATAGAGAAGATCGAAGGGCCGGCTGCGCGAGCGGACATTGACCGATACCCGGTAATGCACCTCCTGGTCGCGGCAGCGAATCTGGAAATGCGGGCTGCTCCCGAACCCGGGCCGCCGTTCCAGCGCCGTCCCCTTCCACACCCCGTATCGCTGCAGCGGCATGACACTCCCCCCTGAGCCCGGCGGCTCAACCGTCCCCGAACGCTTCGACCAGAACACCATCGATCGCGGGGAGCAAGGCCTCCCAACTCGCCTCCGCCGACTTATTCACACTGCAGAAGTTGTTCAGGATCATCACCCCCGTCACCCCCTCCAGCCCGAACAACCGCTTCGCCACCGGATCCGCCTCGGCCGCGGCGGCACTGTAAAACGTCGAGGCCGGCCCTTCCCGCAACGGGCGGTCGGCGACGAACTTGTACGCATTGGGATTCGGCGTGGGCTGTGGCGTGAACGACGGCATATCCGGCTCCTGCAAGGCGGCGTGGGCGATACATCACGAAAGATTCCCAGTGTTGACGATCCGGAACACCGCGTCAACGCGCTCCCGGACGCATTTCACCCCACCGGAAAACACCCCAGCTTCCCGCCCCATCCCCAT
>CAZUAQ010000048.1:0-40043 GCA_964618455.1 uncultured Planctomycetales bacterium
GACCCGAGAAGAACCGGCTATGTCGCTTAACATGTGTTGCTTAGCAGCCTGCTAGATGAGTTTTCTATTATCATATGCGTAGACGAGTTTACAGGGTTTGAGTGCTATGGAGCTGAGATGAGGGGGCCTCGCGTTCGTGCCTTTAAACTTGATTTGGATCGATTAATCAAGGAATTTGCCAGATGGATCCTTGTTGATTCTTGTTTGCGGCCACATTTTGGCTGGTGGAGCTATGAGCCGGAAGTGTATAACTTGGCACGCTTAACCGAGAGGGATCTGCGTTCTGGGGAGTTCGGATGTATTCTTGAAGCGACCCATCCTCTCGCCGCCAAGGTTCCCGGAGTGCCCTTCGCTGAGGGTTACGTGATGTATGACTGGGATATCGACGCTCAATGACCTGATGGTCGAACGAGGGTGGACTGAACGGGATCGGGAGTCTTTTCAGATCCCATCGCCGAACTCGGCGACGAAACCATCGGCGCCCTGAACCGGGCGAAGTAGCACCGGCTCGCCGCCGGGAGGGAACGGGGACGGTCAGCGATAAGACTCGCGGCCCTTTGTTGTTGCCCAAGGAGTTGCATTCCCATGGCATCTGAGATCAGAAGAGTCTTCATAAGAACCTCGGTATGCACTTTCAGCCGGATGGCAGCAGCATTGTTGTTTTCGACCTTCATGGCTTGCGATCGATCGGACAATACAACTGCCAACCAGAACGTGATGCCTCTGGGAAAGGACTGCAAAGCGCCACGAATCCAGATCAGCTGGCCTCGAAAGCCCTCCTCTGTTCCTTCGATTAATTTTGAGTGTCTTAGCTCGAGGGAGACGAACACTGGAAGTCAGCCCAAGTACGAGATTCAAAAAACTACACTTCCACGAGATTCACTGGTTCATGAGGAAGTCCGGCTGCTCGACTGGCCTGTTTCAGAAACTGCTCCAGCGAATGAGGTATTGCGACTGAAGTATCCCATCATCCCGGAAGGCACCTCGTTCCTGTTGGAGGTACACACGGAGATGGACGTAGAAATAGGCTTCTCTGACAAGGAGCTTTCGATAGGATTCGAGAAACCTGAGGGAGAGAGCGGTCCTCTCGAGCGACTAGAGGCTGGCACATACAAGCTTATTGTGCGACAAAAGTGAAACAGTGAAGGGGGGAGCAGGGCATCGAAACGAGGACGTATTCAGAAAATCTGGTGAGACATCGCTACTCCCTTCAGACACTTGGACGCACGCCATCTTTCGCCCTTATTCATCGCGCCCCCATCGGGCCACCCCGGCCATCACTTATCTTCCAGCGACCGGCTACGCCCCGCGTTGCAGCAGCATGATGGTGATGTCGTCGGGATGGGTGCCGTCGGCGAAGAAGGTGGTCAGGTCGGTGGAGAGGTCCTCGAGGATGGCGGCGGGCGATTCGCCGAAGCTGTCGCAGATCGTCTCCAGGAAGCGGAGCTCGCTGAACTTCTTGCCCTCGCCGTCGGTGCAGGTGGCTACGCCGCGCGTGTACAGCCCGAGGGTGTCGCCGGGGTTGAGTTGCTCGATGTGCGTGGGATACTCGAAGTTGGCGGTCTGGCCGATGGCCGGGGCGGTGTCGCCGGGCAGGCCGCGCGGCTGTCCCTTGCCGTCCACGATGACCGCCCCCATCTTCCCGCAGCGCGTGTACTCGAGCTTGCCGGTGGCGGGGTCGAACATCAGGAAAATCGCGTCGATCGTCGACGGATCCTTCTCGCTGGTCATCAGCCAGTTCTGCGTCCGGGCCAGGGCGTGCATGCGGTCCTTGTGCAGGAAGCCCACGCGGAAGGTCGCCTGCAGCCGGCTCATGGTCAACGCCAGGGCCGCGCTGGTCGCGTTCACGTGGGCGATCAGGAATGCCGTCACGTTCAGATCCGGATGCTTCATGACGTCGTACACGTCGCCGGGATTGATCTGCCCCGACCGGCTGTACGCCGCCAGGCCGTAATCGTTCCACATCGGCGGATTCTTCGGGTCGAGCATCTCCTGGATTTCATGCATCAGCGTGATGTGCATGTCCGACAGCGTGGCGTCGCGCTGCTGCTTGACCTGCAGGAGATCCTCGTGCTTGGCGGCGATCTGCGAGGCGATGAGGCTCAGCAGATCGAGATCCCCCGCCTGAAACGGCGTGCCGCGCAGCGTGCGGTCGACGTAGATCATGCCGTAATTCTTCTGCCCCATCATGACCGGCGCGCCGAGGGCCGTGCCGATGGTGTCGTGATCGCGCACCTTGCGGACGTGGACGAACTGGCTGCGCTCCACGCATCGGTAGCGCATCATCTGGTGGACGGGGTTGGTCGGCATGGTCTCGCCGCTGCTCAACCGGCTGCCGACGACGTCGAGTTCGCCCTTCGGCTGGCGACGCAGCCCGACCCAGGCGGCGCGGGCATCGAAGGACTCCATCAGCAGCTCCAGCACCTCCTCGATAAACTCGTGCGGATCGCGCGAGGGGGCGACGCGGATGGCGGCGCGTGAGGCGGCGTCCAGCAACGCCGGCCCGATGTTGAGATGATCGAACCGCCGGCGCACCGACGCGCCCTTCGGCAGCGGGTATTCCTTGATCTTCGCGAGGTCTTCCGTGGGGATGGTCGGCTGATCGTCGTCGTCCTCTTCCTGCTCATCGAGCTCGACCCCGAGGTAGCACCGCAGCTCGTACTCCTGGATGAGCACTTCGTCGCCCGTCCGCACCGGCAGCGGATCCTTGACGAGCTTGCGATTGACGTACATCGGCAGGTGAGGGTCGACCCGCTCGAAGGACCATTCCTCCTCCCCCGCCGGCACGAGCTTCGCGCATTCCGACGGCAGCCGCAGATCCTGGATGTGCAGGGCGCAGTTGGCATCCGATCCGATCAGGATGTCCTGATCTTCCGGGAAGTAAAGGTGGGCAACGCCGCCTTCGCTGTCTTTGAGCGTGACCTTCATGACGATTCCAGGGTCAATACCGGGAACGACCTCGACGCATCGGTCGCCGAGCCCGTGACCTTATTTTTAGTCGCGTACAGGTGTCCGTACCGTTCGAAGCTTATCGGTTTGCCCGCATCCGTTTTTGACATCAAATCAGTCGAGGCATAGAGTTCGACCCCATCGAGGACTCGATTCCCGGGAGAACCCCACATGCCGAAAAACCGCCGACCCTCCATGCCCGACACCTTCAAACAGCGCCTGTCCGCCCTACGCGCTACTGTACTTCGGAAGAACCTCGACGGCTACTTCGTGACCAACCGCGAAGACCAGTTTTACCTCACGGGCTTCGACGGGGAGGACGGCGCCGCCCTGATTTTGCCGAGGAAGGTCTATCTTCTGACGGATGGGCGTTTCAAGCAGGAGGCGGCGGAGGCTCCGTGGGCGACCGCCATCTTCCGCGACGGCCCGATGCCGGGCGCCTTGGTCCCTCTGCTCAAGCGGCATCGCGTCGAACGGCTGGGCTATCAGCCGGAAGCCATGCACGTGGCCACGCATACCCAGTTGCGACGGGCCATCCGCCCGGTCCGAATGGTGGGCGTCAAGAACGCCGTGCCCGACCTGCGCCTGCGGAAAGACGAGGACGAGATCGCCCGGATCCGCAAGGCGGTGAAAGTCGCGGAGCAGGCGTTCAAGACCGTGATGAAGGGTATCCGCCCCGGCATGACCGAGCGCCGCATCGCTGCCGACCTCCGGCACGAGATGGTTGATCTCGGCGCGACCGATGCGAGCTTTCCCATCATCGTGGCGGAGGGGCCGAACTCCGCCAAGCCGCATGCGGTGCCGGGAGATCGCAAAATCAAGGCCGGCAGCGCGGTGCTGATCGACTGGGGTGCGACCGTCGGGCACTACCGCAGCGACTTGACCCGTGTGGTGTTCATTCGTAGAATTCCGCCTCGCTTTCGGCGCTTGTATGAGAGCGTTTTGAGGGCTCAGGAGAACGCCATTGGCGCGATCCGGCCCGGCGCGCGGATGTGCGACGTGGATGCGGCCGCCCGCGAAACGCTACGCCAGGCTGACCTCGCCCGGTACTTTACGCACGGGCTGGGTCACGGTGTGGGACTGGATATTCACGAAGCTCCCCGACTGAGCAAGCGCGTCACGGATTGCCTCGAAGAAGGCATGGTGGTGACGGTGGAACCCGGTGTGTACCTCCCGGGAACGGGTGGCATCCGCATCGAGGATGACGTGCTCGTCACGCGCGACGGCTGCCAGGTTCTCAGCACCCTTTCCAAGCGGATCGAGGACGCGATCATCTGAGCATTCCCCACCCGGAAGGGAGGATCCCGACGTGTTTGACGTGAAACAGGTACGCGAGCTGATCGAGTTGATGGTCGAGCACGAAATCAACGAAATCAAACTCCGCCAGGGCGATGACGCGATCAGTCTTCGCCGCGGCCCTTCGGGAGAGGTGCACGTGGCCCCCGCCGCCGCTCCGGCACCGCTGGAAGTCCCGCGTGCCTCCGCCGACCCGGCCCCGACCGCCGAGACGCCGGAAGCCGATGACGGCCTCGTGCCGATCACCTCGCCCATGGTGGGCACGTTCTACGCCTCGCCCGATCCCGACGCGCCGGTCTTCGTCAAAGTCGGCAGCGAAGTCACCCCTGATTCTCCCGTGTGCATCATCGAAGCGATGAAGGTCTTCAACGAGATCAAGGCCGAGGTGGCCGGCACCGTCGAACGCATCCTGGTTCAGAACGAGCAGGCGGTCGAGTTCGGCCAGCCGTTGATGATGGTGCGCCCGCGAAGTTGATCCCTGTACCCAGCCTCAGGCGGAAAACCGTATGTTCTCTCGCGTCCTCATAGCCAACCGGGGTGAAATCGCCCTGCGAGTCATCCGAGCCTGCAAGGAGATGGGCGTTCAGACGGTCTGCGTCTACTCGGAGGAGGATCGCCATTCCTCTTACCTGCGCCTGGCGGACGACACCGTGTGCATCGGTCCCGCACCGGCAACCGAGAGCTACCTCAAGATCGACCGGATCATCGCCGCCGCGGAGATTGCCAACGTCGACGCCATCCATCCCGGGTACGGCTTCCTGGCGGAGAACCCCCAGTTCGCCGACGCCTGCCGCGATTCAAAGATCGAGTTCATCGGCCCCAGCTCGGAGGCGATGCGTCTGCTGGGTGACAAGATCTCGGCCAAGAAGCTCGCCAAGAAGGCGAAGGTCCCCAACATTCCCTGGACCGAAGGCCCCGTGGAGGACGACGACGAAGCCTCTGCCTGGGCGGCCAAGACCGGCTACCCTGTCATGATCAAGGCGGCGGCGGGCGGGGGAGGTCGCGGCATCCGGCTGGTCCATAACGAAGCGACCCTGCGGCGCTTGCTGCCTGCCGCGCGTGCCGAGGCGGAAGCCTCCTTCAAGGATCCATCCGTCTATCTGGAGAAGGTGATCGAGAACGCCCGACACGTGGAGGTGCAGGTGCTCGGGGATCGTTCCGGCAACGTGCTCCACCTGTACGAACGTGACTGCAGCCTGCAACGGCGCCACCAGAAGCTGGTCGAGGAATCCCCCAGTCCCGGCCTGGACGATCGCACGCGGGAGGAACTCTGCAAGTCCGCCGTGCGCCTTGCCCGGGCGGCGGGCTACTACAACGCCGGTACGGTCGAATTCCTCGTCGATCGCAGCAAGAACTTCTACCTGCTGGAAATGAACACTCGCATCCAGGTCGAGCATCCGGTGACTGAGATGGTCACCAACCGGGACCTGGTGCAGTGGCAGTTGCGCGTCGCGGCCGGGGAGCCGCTCTCGGTCCGGCAGCGGGACATCCGGCAGTACGGGGCGGCCATCGAATGCCGGATCAACGCCGAGGATCCCGCCCACAACTTCCGCCCCTCACCCGGGTTCATCGAGACGTTCATCCTGCCCGGCGGCCCGGGCGTTCGCGTGGATACCTACGCCCACGCCGGGATGACCATCAGCCCGAAATACGACTCGATGATCGCCAAGCTCATCGTCCACAAGCCCACCCGCGCCGAAGCCATCACCACCATGCGGCGGTGCCTGGAGGAATTCGCGATCGAGCCGATCAAGACCACCATCCCGATCCATCGCGAAATCTTCACGCATACGCATTTCCTCAAGGGTGACGTGGACACTGGATTCATTGAACGTACATGGTAAAATCACACCCTGTTCCGGTGCCCGCTGGAAAGGGAAGAACGCAGACGCACCGCCTTCACTTGATTGAGAACGAGAGGTACATCGATGGCGAAGATTCTTACCGGTAACGCGGTCGTCGGTCAGGCTGGTGGCCCCACGGCGGTCATCAACCAGTCGCTGGTCGGCATCATCCAGGAAGCGCAGAAGTATAACCACATACGCAATCTACTCGGCGCCCGACACGGCGTCCGCGGAATCATCAACGAGCAGTTCTTCGACCTGAAACGCCAGCCTGAGAACATGCTGGAAATGGTGGCGGCGACGCCTGCCGCCTCGCTCGGGGCGACGCGCGACAGGCCGGACCAGGCGTACTGCGAGAAGATTTTCGATGTCTTCCGCAAACACGACGTGCGCTACTTCTTCTATATCGGCGGGAACGACTCCGCCTTGACGGCGCACATCGTGAACTCCGTCGCCAAGGACAACAACTACGAGCTGCGCGTCATCCACGTCCCGAAGACGATCGACAACGACCTGCTCGTGACCGATCACTGCCCGGGCTATGGCAGCGCCGCGCGATTCGTCGCCTCGGCATTCATCGGCGACAATCTCGACAACCGCGCGCTGCAGGGCGTGAAGATCAACATTCTCATGGGACGCGATGCCGGATTCCTGACCGCCGCCAGTATCCTGGCGCGGCAACGCCCGGACGACGGCCCTCACCTCGTCTATGTTCCCGAGGTCGACTTCGACATCGATCAGTTCGTCGCCGATGTGCAGGCGGTGTACGACCGCTTCGGCCGATGCGTCATTGCCGTCTCGGAAGGCATCCGCGACAAGGAAGGAACGCTCTGGGCCGAGAAGGTTTCCGTGCTCCGGCAGGGGAACATGGAGCGTGACGCGTTCGGTAACTTCCAGCTCGGGGCGGGCACGGGCTCCATGGCCGATTACCTCGCCGGCAGTCTCCGCTCACGATGCAAGGACATCAAGCGTGTCCGGGCCGACACCTTCGGTTACCTCCAGCGCAGCTTCCCCGGATACTACAGCGAAGTGGATGCGTGGGAAGCGCGGCTCGTCGGACAGATGGCGGTGAATTACTCCCTCGACGCGGATCGGGATGGCAGCGTGGCCCTCGTCCGACTGCCCAGCACCACCTATTCCGTGGGCACGAAGCTCATCGGTCTGCGTGAAGTCGCTCCGGAAACGGACCCCAAGACCAAGGAACTACCCGCCGAGTACATCAACGAGGCTAAGAACAACGTGCTCGACAGTTATCGCGAGTACGCCCTCCCGCTGGTGGGCGACCTGCCCAAGACCGGCTGGTTCGAGCAGATCGCCAATCTCGAGATGCTCTGACGGGCTCATCGGCCGTTTCATCTGAACCTTTCACGCCCGGTCGCCGGCCCTTGCCGCGGCCGGGCGTTTCTGATGCCCGTTGCAGGATTTTGCCGAATTCAAGGCGACGGGTAGCAAACGCGTCCCATTTGGCTAAAATAATGTTATTGGAGCTTTACATCTCTTGGACGGGGTGACGCATGTCCCAATCATCCGACCATGCGAACTCGCCACTGGGTGGTCCCCTTCGCGCCTTCACCGAGGAGGACGCCCACGCCGCCGCGCTCCGGTCGATGGGGCTGGTGCTTTACACCCTCGATCCCAAGACCCGCCACCATACCATGCTCGCCGGAGCCGTCGAGGAGTTGCTGGGCATCCATCTCGACGAGGGCGGAGATTTCCTCGAGTCACTGAGGTCGCTGGTTCACCCGGATGACGCGACCTACTTCGATACCACCGTGAGCGAATCGTTCAGCCTGCCCCACCCGATCGAGGGGAAATACCGGATTATCCACCAGCGCAGCGGACAGGCGCTCTGGGTCCATCATCGCATCTATCCCGAACTGGACGACTCGGGAAAGATGCTGCGCCAGCACGGTGTCCTGGTGAACATCACGCTGCAGCATCGACTGGACGATGCCCTGAAGTCCCGGATCGAGTTCGAATCGCTCATTACCAATATCTCGCGACGCTTCGTGAACCTGCCTCCGGAAGGCGTGGATTCGGCGCTGACGCATACGCTGCAGACGGTCGGACGGTTCAGCGGTGCGGATCGCGCGTACGTGTTCGTCTTCTCCCCGGACGGGCAAACCATGACGAACACGCACGAATGGTGCAACTCCGGCGTGGAGCCCATGATCTCCCGCTGCTTCGATCTCTCCGTGGGTGATCTGCCCTGGTTCTACAAGCGGGTGCGCTGGCTGGAGACGGTACTGGTCCCCGACGTTCAGCTTCTCGGTGAGGAAGCCGCGGCGGAAAAGCACGAGTGGCACAGCCAGTCGATCCAGTCTCTGGTCTGCGTACCGCTGACGCAGGGCGGTGAGCTCACCGGGTTCATTGGCCTGGACTCGGTCCATCAGAAACGCGACTGGTCCCATGAGGTCGTGGTCATGCTGCGCGTCGTGGGTGACATCATTTCCAACGTGCTCGAAGCCCAGCGCCACGAGAAAATCAACCACGAGCGCGCCGAGCGCTATCGGGCACAGAACCAGGCGCTGCGCGACCTGGCGCTGCGGACGCGTGTTCAGGAGCGGGATCTCACGGAGGCATTACGGGTCATCTCGAAGACCGCGGCCGAGGTCTTGGGCGTGGATCGCGTGGGAATCTGGATGTTCAACGATCCCCACGACGAAGCGGATCTCGTCCAGTTGCACACACCCGACGAGGCGTCGGAAACCCCGAGTATCCGGCTTCACGCCAGTGACTACCCGAAGTACTTCCACGCCCTGGAATCCGAACGCATCATTGCCGCGGACGATGCACTCCAGGACGAGCGGACGTCTGAGTTCGCCGAGGGTTACCTCGAGCCGCTGGGCATCCGCTCCATGATGGATGCCCCGATCCGCATCCACGGTCGCGTACGCGGGATCGTCTGCAACGAGCACGTCGGGCTCCCCCGCGTCTGGTCCCCGGACGAGCAAAGCTTTGCCGGATCGATCGCGGACTTTGTCGGGCTGGCCATGGAATCCTGGGAACGCCACCGCGCCGAGATCTCGCTCAAGGAAAGCGAGGAGCTTTACCGCAGCCTGGTGGAAACCTCGCCGGATGCCATCTCCGTATCGGACCTCCAGGGCCGGCTCATCATGGCCAATCGCCGCGCTGCCATGCTGCACCGCTACGACAGCGTCGAGGAGATGCTCGGCAAACATCTGCTGGAGTTCCTCAACGAAGAGGACCGCGATCGCGGGCGGAGCGACCTGGACACCGTGCTGGCCACCGGAAGCATCCGTAACGTCGAGTACACGGTCCTCGCCAAGGACGGCACGTCCTTCGAAGGGGAAATCAGCGGATCGCTCGTCCGCGACGCGCATGACGTGCCGAACGCGATCATCATCGTCTTGCGCGACATCACGGAGCGTAACCGGCTCCAGCAGCAACTGCTCCAAACGCAGAAACTCGAATCCATCGGAACACTCGCCGGCGGTATCGCTCACGACTTCAACAATCTCCTGGCAGTGATCCTCGGCAACATCTCCGTGCTCCGGCGCGATACGTCACTCTCGGTAAGGATGCGGGACATGCTCGAGGACAGCATCAACGCCGCTGAACGGGGAGCGAGCCTGACGCAGCAATTGCTCGCCTACGCGCGCGGGGGCTTGCAGAAGCCGACCGCCGTGATGCTGAACCACGCCGCCAAGGCCGTCCTGGATATGCTCCGCCGCACCACCTCACCTCGCATTGAACTCGAAGCTCGACTGGATCTCGATCTCCCTCCCATCCTGGCCGATGCCACGCAGATGGAGCAGGTCATCATGAACCTCTGCCTCAACGCGATCCAGGCCAGTGAACCGCAGGGTCGGGTCATTGTCGAGACGGATGCCATGATGCCGGAAGGGGAGCGGGCGGCGGCGACGCCGACGGAAGGACTCAGTGTCCGCCTGATCGTGCGTGACGAAGGCTGCGGCATGGATGACGAAACCGCTTCGCGCATGTTCGAGCCCTTCTTCACGGGGAAGGCGGAGGGGCGTGGCATGGGACTCTCCGCCACGCTCGGCATCGTCAAGAGTCACGGGGGTACCATCGACGTGGAAACGAAGCCCGGCGCCGGGACGACCATGACCGTCCGGCTTCCCGCGGCACGCCCGGAGGATCTGTCGCCTCGACAAGAACACGCGGCACGCCCTAAACGGTTGGATCCACCCCGCGGCTCCGAAACCATCTTGGCCGTGGACGACGATCCTGTCATGCTGCGCACCGTCGAGCAGATTCTCCACTCGCTCGGATACATCGTGATCGCGCGCGATGACGCCGGAGAAGCGCTTCGCTTTCTCGAGACCAATGCCGAGGACGTCCATCTCGCCCTCGTTGATCTTCACATGCCCAGGTACAGCGGCCTGGAGTTGCGCGAACTTTTCCTCGCCAAGTGCCCCGGCATCCCCGTGGTCCTGACCAGTGGTTCAGAGCTGAAGGACCTGACTGAATCCCATCAGAACCCTGATGCGCTGTCCCTGTTCCTGAAGAAGCCCTTCACCGTCATGACTCTGGCGGCATGCATTCGCCAGGCGCTCGATCACGATCGCGTCACGAAATCCTGAAGTCGACGGATCGGCGCAGCCGGGCCTTGTCACGTCGATCGAAGCACGCGTTGTCATCCGGGATTGCGGTCAGGGATAACTGAGGGGAGTGGCGTCGCGTGTGGCGCGTGCGGGCAACGTGTGATCATTCGAATCCGGAGGGGCGGAGGGAGACGCGGGAGCGCCGGAAGAAGTGACGTCTTCTGATTCTGTCGGATCACTCTTGGCCGCACGCCCACTCAAGCTCACTTTTTCACCCTGGGGCGAATCTTCGGTCGGCGATGCCTTGATGCCCGTCGAAGTGTCCTGCATGGGGCTATCCTCGGCCGCAACGGGTTTCTCAGCCGTGATGGGTCCATCAGCACTGTGCGGATTCTCCGGCGTCGATGAAGCCACAGGCCCGGCGGAAACTTCCGATGATTCCGCCGATGTCGAATCACTCACCTCATCTGGAATCGACCCACCGGCGATTTCCATGGCCAAGGCATGGTAGTCTTTCGCGCCGTTGCTGTCGGGGGCATAGTCGAAGATCGACTGCCCGTAACTGGGAGACTCGGCCAGCTTGATGTTGCGGCGGATCACGGTCTCGTACACGCGCGTGTCCGACCACGGCACATCCGTGCCCCGAGCCTGCTCGAAGAAAGTGCTCACGTCCTCGACAACTTCCCCTGCCAGACGCGTGCCCTTCTCATGCATGCACAACACGACACCGCCGACCTTCAGGGCGGGGTTGATCCGCTTACCCACCAGGGCCACCGTCTCCAGGAGTTTGCTCAACCCCTGAAGCGCGAGGTAATGCGGCTGCAGCGGAATCATGACCTCCTGGGCGGTGCATAATGCGTTCAGCGTGAGCACACCCAGCGAAGGCGGGCAATCCATCAACACAAAGTCATAGGGAATGGTCTGGCCGTTGGCGGAGACATGCTGCTCCAGCGTATCGCGCAGAATCACCTCGCGCCCCACCGTGCTGGCCAACTCCACCTCCGCGCCGGCGAGATCGATGCTGGAAGGCAAAAGCCAGATATTTGCACCCACCTTGTGTCGCGCCTTGGAGATCGTCGCCTGGCCGGTGAGCAACTCGTACACGCCGGGCAAACCGGCTTCAAGATCGAATCCCACGTGAAGTGAAAGATGTGCCTGAGGATCGAGGTCGATGAGCAGAACCCGATGTCCCGCGCGAGCCAGCGCCATCCCGACATTGGCGGTCGTCGTGGTTTTTCCGACACCGCCCTTCTGGTTCATGATGGCTATCCGTCGCATCGGACCTCCTTTCCCGATGGGTCTTCGCATTCCCGCTGACGAGATGCCTGCGCGACCTGGTCACCGATAAGAGCCTTCCCGGCTTCATGTTGCCGTAGGCCATCAGGCATGCCCCCGGAGCCGATAACTTACCGCAGCACAGGTTATTATAAAAAAAAAGCGGCTTTACGCCAAAGTCCCGGCTCGCCTCGCCGAGAATACCCTGTGACATTCCGGTGCTTCATTCGTGTTCAGGGGGGTCTGGCCCCAGGAAAACTTGGATTACGGGGGCGATTGAAAATACATTCTGACTTTATTCGTTTTATACACATCATTCTGTGTCATTCCGCTATAATATGTTGCAAGTGGGGATGATGCAGGATTTGGGCCTGTCGCGGAGCCCCTCTCATCGAGCCAATTCAGATCACAGGAGTTTGATTCCATGCGCGGAGTCTCTGCATTTACAGCTTTGCTATTGTTATCGATGACGCCGATGTCGCTGGGTCAGAACCTCTTGACCAACAGTGACTTCGAGACGGGTGACATCTCCGGCTGGACGCCATGGGGCGCGGGTTGGGGTACGAATGATCCGCCGGCGGTGGATGCTTCGGTCGCCGGCAAGATCGGCAATTACGCCTTGAAGCTCAGCGCTTCCGGTCAGCACAGCTTCGGCGTGTACCAGGAGGTGGCCGTGACGCCCGGCCAGACGTATCGCATCGATGCTTACTGGAAGGGTGACTACTTCGGTCCTGAGAACTGGTACGAGATCATTCTGATCGACGGCCCGTTCAGCATTCTCGAGGCCGATACGCAGCCGGACGTGCAGGACAACTTCATGTACGCCTACGACAATCCGGATAACCCCCTCACCGCCAGCTTCGGATGGATCTGGGCCAACGCCCAGAACGGCACGGCCGTCGACTGGAACAGCCGTAACGGCGAGCGCACCGCCACGGGCAGTGTCATGACGGTGGTGCTCAAGGGCGGGGCCTGCTGCTCGACGAATGGGGTGGCCGCCTGGTTCGACGACGTGTCCCTTGTGGATACGAGCCAGTCCGGCGGTGGCGGGTCCTGCACCAGCTTCACCAACGGTGACTTCTCCAGCGGTCTCAGCAACTGGACGACCTGGACCGTGGGTGGATCCCCCACAGTGGCAGAGAACGCGGGCGAACTGGAGGTGAGCGGTACGGGGCACAACGGCGGCGCGTATCAGCAGTTCAGCACCGGCGGTGCGGGCACGGTGGTGAACGTCATCGGTACGTGGAGCAGCAGTTCGACGTCGGCATCAAGCATGTGGGCGGAACTCTCGATCATCAATGGAACACGTACCCCGGTGAATGGTGTGGATGAGGTCGATGGCGTCAATGACGTCGTCACGCTCTACCGGAACACGACCGCCTCCGGGTGGAACGGCCCCATGCCCAAGACGGCTCCGCAGAAGTTTGAGATTTCCTTCGTGGCGGCGGACGGTCAGGCCACGCTTATCCTCAAGAGCGGCAACGACGGCTCAGGCGCGACGGATGTCCGCTTCGATGATGTCCGCGTGCACTGTGTTCCCGCACCGGCCACGATGAGCAGTCTGCCGACCGGGTTCGAGGGACGGACGTACGTCTTCCCGGTGCAGAACATGGTCTGCCTTGGCCAGAATCCCGTGACCAAGAAGATCTACGCCATCAGTAACGAGTCGAACGCCTCGAACGCCCGGCTATACCGGATCGACGTGGATGGCGTGAATCTCGGCGCGACCCAGGTCTCCATCCTCGGTCCCAACACGGACATCAACTACGCCCAGGGCATGACCTTCGACTCGAGCGGAAACATGTACATCTCGACGCAGTACGGCAAGCTGTTCAAGGGCGCGCCCTCGGGCGAGAACTTCAGCTTCGTGCGACTGTTCGACCTGGATGACTTCTTCATCGGAACGTTCCACGGCGTCGGCGGCATCGACATCGGCCCGGACAACAAGATCTACATCAACTCCGGGTCGGAGTCCTTCTACGGCTACCTCCCGAACGGCCAGCTCGAGCAATTCGACACTTTCCTGAACGCCCGGATTCTTCGTGCGGACCTGGACGGCTCGAACCTCGAGACTTATGCCGAAGGCATTCGCAACAGCTTCGACATCGCGTTCCGCTCGGACGGCCTGCTGTTCGGTGTGGAGAACGGCCCGAACACCAACTGCGACTACGCGGAAGAGTTCAACCTGATTCAGCAGGGACTGCATTACGGTTTCCCGTATCACTACGGAAGCGATCTTTCCGGCGGCGACAACTCCATCGCCTGCCAGAACTCGGGTGGCGGAAACCAGCTCGGACCGCCGCCGCTGCCGAACGGTCTGGTGACGGAGCCGGCGTGGGCCAACTACGGTCCCGATGCAAAGCCCGGCCCCGGCAATCTCGGCGAGCAGGACGGCCAGGACGATGTTTATTACGGCTTCGACCCGCACTCCTCGCCCAACGGGTTGTGCTTCTACGAGCCGGTCAAGATGGACCCCTCGGCGATTCTCTTCCCGCCGGAGTTCCATGGACGGGCGTTCGTGGCCCGTTTCGATCGCATGGAGCCGTCGGTGCCCGATACCGCTCGCGACGTGGTGAGCATGCGTCTGGATGATGCGAACGAAGGGTTCATCTGCAACACACTCGTGGAGGGCCTCGGCCGCGCGATGGACGTGCTTTGTGCCTACAATGGCAAGGTCTACATTCTCGAGTACGAGCAGTCGACCGCAGGCTTCAACTGGCCGCCGAGCACGACCAGTCGTTTGCGTGAGATCGCGTACACAATCCCCGCGGATGAACCGCAGATCGGTCTCAACGTGAGCACGATTGATGTTCAGGCGGACTTCGGCCAGACGCCGGCGGCGGAGAGCTTCAGCGTCACGAACGTGGGCGCGAGCACGCTCGATTACACGATCACGGTGAGCTACAACGGCGAATCCGGCTGGATGGACGTCTCGCCGGCGTCCGGCACCAGCACGGGCGAGTCGGACAGCATCGACGTGACCTTCCCCGGTGTCAGCGGACTCCTGGCGGGCACATACACCGCCACGATCGAGGTCGCCGACCCTGCCGCCGTGAACAGCCCGCAGACCATCGATGTGACGGTCGACGTCACGACGGTCAGTGCCGACTTTGACGGCGATGGCGATGTCGACATGGATGACCACGCCTTCCTGCAGAGTTGCTACAGTGCGACTCCGGGCGGCGCGCCTCCCGTGGGTTGTGAAGCCGCGAGTCTCGACGGTGACATCGACGTGGATACCACGGATCGGATCGCCTTCCAGCAGTGCGTCTCCGGCCAGGGGATCCTGGCGGATCCGACCTGCGACGACTGAGTTCGCCACCGTCAGTTCGCCCGAGGGGCATGAAGTGCATCACCCACACGGTCGCATCCAACTCGATGCGACCGTGTTTCTTTGCGCTTCACCAAAGCGAATACCACGAAGGCATGCTTCGGGCTCAAACCTGTGTATAATCCCCCAGGTCGATGGCTTTGTGGCCGTTTGCCAATATCAATCGCCCTGACCTTGAAACACCGCGCGAGTTACCATGGACCATTTTGAGTACCGCCAAGGCCGACTGTTCTGTGAGAACGTGCCCGCCGAGCGCATTGCCGAGGAAGTCGGCACGCCCGCGTACGTGTACTCCTCCGCCACATTGCTGCATCACTACCGGCAGATCACCAACGCTTTCCAGGCGCTGAACCCGATCCTTTGCTACTCCATCAAGAGCTGCCAAAATGTCCATATCATTCGACTTCTCGCCGAGGCGGGTGCGGGGATGGACGTGGTCAGCGGCGGTGAACTGTTCCGGGCGATGAAAGGCGGCGCGGATCCCGCCCGGATCGTCTACGCCGGGGTCGGCAAGACCGACGAGGAGATCGTCCAGGCGATGCGCGCGGGGATCGGCTGGTTCAACATCGAATCGGAAGCCGAGTTGGAGAACCTGATCCGGGTAGCCGAACGCGAGAAGATGACCACCCGCGCCGCTTTGCGCGTCAACCCGGACGTCGATCCGAAGACACACCGGCATACGACCACCGGCACGAAGGAAACCAAGTTCGGCGTGGACCTGGAGCGCGCCCGACAGGTGTTCAAGACTTTCGGTCGCAACGAGGCGGTCCGGTTGTGCGGGATTCACCTCCACATCGGCTCGCCGGTGTACAGCACCGAACCGTATGTCGAAGCGATCACCAAGGCGCTGGGCTTGATCGACGCCCTGCGCGCCGACGGCTACACGATCGACACGCTCGACATCGGCGGAGGCTTCGGCGCGCATTACGAGTCCGATCAATCCCCCCCTGCCGCCGCGTATGCCGAAAAGATCATACCGCTGCTCGAGGGCAAGGGCCTGCAGATCATCCTCGAACCGGGGCGTTCCATCGCCGGGAACGCGGGCATCCTGCTGACGCGGACGCTCTACGTGAAGAAGAGCGGCGAGCGCGACTTCTTGATCGTCGATGCCGCCATGACCGACCTGATCCGTCCGACGCTCTATGACGCGTTTCACTTCGTCTGGCCGGCGGAACCGGGCGAGGCATTCGTGCCCGAGATGCGCCTCAAGGAGGTGCCGCTTCAGGGCCTGAAGGAGGTGGATGTGGTCGGCGGCGTGTGCGAGACGGGCGACTTTCTCGCGCGCGGGCGACACCTGCCTCCGGTGCAGCGCGGCGATCTGCTGGCCGTGTTCACCGCAGGGGCATACGGCTTCGTGATGTCGAGCCATTACAATTCGCGACCCAACGCGCCGGAGGTGCTCGTCCAAGGTGATTCGTATCGCGTCATCCGCCGGCGGGAAACCTACGACGATCTCATCGCGGCGGAGCAGCTTTGAACTCAACTCGAGATGCTCCGAAACACCTGCCCATTTGTTGAACAGGGAGAACCTATGCCCGAATTGATATCCCAGGCCACGCGCGTGGAGGCTCACGGCAACCTGCCCAAGCTGATCGACGAGCACGTCGGCCGTGTGAATACCAAGAGCGAGGACGTCAGCATCGCCCACATGCGGAGCCCGGCCGGATGGGAGGAGCCGGGCCAGACGCCCGAATTCGATGAGTACACGATCGTGCTCAAGGGGACACTTCAGGTTGAGCACAAGGGCGGTGTGTTCGACGTGCAGGCGGGCCAGGTCGTCATCGCCCGTCGCGGGGAGTGGGTGCGCTACAGCACACCGGGCGACGATGGCGCGGAGTACATCGCTGTGTGCAGGCCCGCTTTTTCACCCGACACCGTGAATCGCGACGCGTGAGTCGACAGCAATGGCATGTATCATCTTGTTCATCATGTTAATCCTGTCGATTCAACTCCCAGATCTTCGCTTGTTTTTCGTTGAAGACTTACGAACGGCTTTCGGTGGTCGTCGTCCGGCGGCGACATCTTCGTCGAAGGTTTTCTTGCGGCGGAGGATGTGATGGTAGTGCTGAGCGAAGCGATGGGCCTCATCACGCACCTGCTGTAAAATGCGTAGCGCCGGGTTGTTGCGCGAGAGGCGCACGGGGCTCGACTTCGCCTGGATGTAGATCTCCTCTTCGCGCTTGGCCAGCGAGATCACCATCGGCGGGCGGATGTTCATCTCGTCGAAGGCGCCCGTGGCGGCGTGCAACTGGCCAAGCCCGCCGTCGATCAGAATGACATCCGGGTACAGTTCCTCGCCGTCGGCAGCGTGGCGGTAGCGGCGCATCACCACCTCGCGGATCATCGCGTAATCGTCGACGCCCTCGACCGACTTGATTTTGAAGCGGCGGTACCCGTTCTTGAACGGCTTGCCGTCGATGAAGCAGACCAGCGAGCCGACGGACTCCCCGCCCTGAAGCGTGGCGATATCAATGCCTTCGATCGTCCTCGGCGGCGTGCCCATGTCGAGCAGGTCGCCGAGTTTGACGAGCCCCTGCTGAGGATCGATGTAAAAGACTTCCGGCTGCACGTCTTCCCGCACATCACCCGAGAGCGCCAGCGATTGCAGCGCCTTGATCTGATCGCGTAATCGCGCCGCTTCCTCGTAGCGCATCTCTGTCGCCGCCGCCTCCATCTCCCGGGTCAACTGGCGCAGCACCACGCTTCGCTTCGAGCCGAGAAACTTGCGCAGCCGATCGATATCCTTCCGGTAGGTCGCTTTGTCCACCAGGTCGGCACAGGGCGCGGTGCACTGGTTGATGGCGTGAAGCAGGCACGGCCGGAAAAAACGTCGGGTCTCGTCGCTCTCGAGGATCTCCAGCTCGCACGTGCGGAACTTGAAGACCTTCTGCATGGCGTTGACCGCGTCGCGCAGCCCTGAGGCGCTGGTGAACGGCCCGTAGAGCTTGCTGCCCTTCGTCCTCGGCGAACGCGTGACGAAGACGCCGGGAAAGTCGTCGCCGGTCGTGATCTCCAGGTAGGGAAAGCTCTTGTCGTCGCGGAGACGCTCGTTGTACGGCGGCTGAATGTCCTTGATCAGCCGGTTTTCCTGCAGCATCGCATCGACTTCCGTCTCGCAGTCGAGAAAGTCCACGTCGGTCACCTGCGACACCATCATGGCGATCTCCGGCCCGCGCGTGCTCATGAGGTTGGCCGACTTCTGGAAGTAGCTGCTGACACGCGAGCGGAGGTCCTTGGCCTTGCCGATGTACAGCACCGTGCCCTTGCGATCCTTGAAGAGATAGACGCCGGGCGATTTTGGCAGGTGGCGGATCTTCTCCGCCAGCGCGGCGTCCTGGGTCTGCACGTCCAGCGGCTCGGCCGTGTCCCCCTCGGCGGGATTCTCCGGCGTGATGTCGTACTCCTTGGCCATCGGGTCATTATAGCGCATGCCGCGCGAGTCGGAATTCGGCAGTTCCCGCATGGCCGGGTGGCATTCGAGCGGCCTTTTCCCGATTCGCGGCTTTCGGGTAGCATCATGGATGTGCGGAAAACGTTGAAGGCTCGGAGGTTTCGCGAGGATATGCGAATCATCAACCAGGGGATCGACTTGGTCGAGTGCGCCCGGATCCGCGAGGTCTGGCAGCGGCACGGGGAGCGCTTCGCCGACCGCATCCTCACCGATGCCGAACTCGCCTACGTCAAGCAGCATCGCGACCCGGTGGCGCGCATCGCCGGGCGCTTCGCCGCCAAGGAAGCAATTCTCAAGGTGCTCGGCACCGGCTGGCGGGGCAACATCTCCTGGCGGGACATGGAGATCCTGAACAACCCGCTCGGTCAGCCGATCGTGACCCTTTCCGGTGAGTGTGAGCGCCTCGCCCGGAAACTCGACATCACGCGGGTCTTGATCTCCATCACGCACACGCGTGAACACGCCGCCGCCACCGCCATCGGCGTGGCGGAGGAGAGTGGGCCGTGAATCGTTGTTCGTGGTTGGTTGTTCGTGCACAATTCTCAAGGTCGATGCCCACACTGCCTCTCCGTATCCGATCACGAGCCACCAGCAACTATCCACTCACGACGATTTCCAACCCGTCGTACGCGAGTTCCATCCCGTCGGGCAGATCTTCGTTGGTGGCGGCGTGCGGAAGTTCGTGCGCGATGTGCGTGAAGTAGGTCTGCCGTGCGCCGATCCGCCGCGCCGCCTCGATGGCCTGTTCGAGGTTGAAATGCGTCGCGTGCGGACGACGGCGAAGCCCGTCAAGCACGAGCACCTCGACCCCTTCCAGCAGCGCGAACGAGGACTCCGAGATGAAACTGCAGTCGGTGCAGTACGCGAACGGTCCGAAGCGGAACCCCAGCACCGGGAGATCCCCGTGCATCAGCGGGATCGGCGTCACCGTTGCCTCGCCGAGGCGGATCGGCCCGCCGATTTCCACAAGCTTCAGTTCCGGTTTGCTGCTCACGTAGTCGGGCATCTCGACGAAGGCATATTCGAACATGCGGCGAAGCGTCTCGAGCGTGGCGGCATCGGCGTGACAGTTCAGCGATTTGCCGGAGAGGTAGTTGAAACGCCGCAGATCATCGAGGCCGGTGACATGATCGGCGTGATGGTGCGTAAACAGAACGACATCGACGCGTCGAATATCAAAGGCAATGGATTGAAGGCGCAGCTCCGGTGGCGTGTCGACCAGAATTGACTGCCCTGCCATCTCCACGTGGATGCACGCACGGGTCCGCTTGTCACGCGGATCTTCGGAAGTGCACACTTCGCACTCGCAGCCGATCATCGGCACACCATGCGACGTGCCCGAACCCAGAATCCTTACGCGAACGCAGCCCATACTTCACCCGTTCCGGCGGCACCCCGAATCAGACACTTCCCCGCGAGGAGTATAATCCCCGACCGAGCGTCGGCACAGGCGCGTCGGCACAGGCGCCGCGCAAGAAGGGCACGTCATGGGCTTCATGGGGGCTCAGCGAATCGTCAGCGTCACGCGCTGCTGATCCGTCGTGGCGCTCAGCTTGTCCTCGACGGTGACCTTAAGGGCATACTGCCCCGCCGGCAGATCCGCCGGAAGCTTGATCTCGAACGGGTAGAAGAAGTCACGCCGTGGCGTGATCGTGCGGTCCTCGAACTGCGGGACCGACTTCTCGTACACCACCTTGCCCGAGGAATCGTACACATGAATCGACTCCGAGAGCACCGTGCGCAGTCGCCCGTCCGCCGTCGGCTCGGAGCGGAAATTCGCAATCTCCGTGTACACGAACACGTGGACCGGCTTGCCCTGCTCGAACACCGGCGGATCGACCGCCACGTAGTCGCCGAAGCTGTTCACGCGCGTAACAAGGGCCACCTTGGGAATGATGACCGAGGTCTGCTGCCGCAACAGCCGTCCCAGTTCCTCCACCGCCATCAAGGCCTGAGAAGACGACGCGGACGGCTGCGTCAATACCTGATCACCGCGCGTGACCACGCTCAGCATCGCGTTGAGCAACTCGGCATGCGCGGCGTCCAATCCGGGTACCGGCGCGGTGGCCTTGGCCTTCTGACCGGTGGCGGCGTAGAGCAGCCGAAGCTTGTAGAGATCGTCATACTGATGCGGGTTCTTCGCCACGCGCGCTTCCAGTTCGCGAATCGTGTCCGCCAGGTCCGACGAAGAGGACGTCGTGCGCACCGCCGGGCGATTGGCGGGGTGGTCCGAGCGTTTCAGCGCGTTCATATTGTCCGCGGTGGCGGGGCGTACTTCCGTGAGTTGTACGGAGGGAGTGGACGAAGGCGAAGCCATCGCCGCCTGTGACGTGTGGGTTGGCGATGTGATGCTCGCTGTGTGATTCGGCGATTCGATGGCACTCACGCCCGCCTCCGGAATGTTGGACCGCTCCAAAGTCACGTTCGTGATCCACGGGGAGGTTTCAGCGTTGGGCGATCCCGTCGTCGGTGATGGCGACGTCGTCATGGCTGTTTGCGATGCGTCGTTCGCGGAGGGAGTGACCACCGGCTGCAAGCCCTGGCCATTAGGGGGCTGCATCGCCACCACGTTTTCGCTTTGAGCTCCTTCCCTCGCGGCAAGTCCAGCCTGCGGATTCGCGGCACCACTCGCAACGCCTTCGGGGAACTGATTCACGTAATTCTGCACCTGCTGCTGAACCTGCTGAGCCCGGGGATCCGGTGTCGGCGTGTTGGGGATCTGCGTCGCCGATGAATATTCCTGACCCTGCGTGCTGCGAATCGTCGGCGGAAGTTGATTGTCATTGAATCCGCCGGTCGAGGCCGAATATCCCTGCGGCAGGCTCGAGTCGCTCTCCACGTTCTGTTGCCCCCAGGGCTGCCACGTGAGTCCCGAGTCGGAACAACCTGCCACGCCCAGCATGAGTGCGACAATCGCGATCCACCCGGTGACCCATGTCTTCCGCCCGATACATCTCTGCCGCTGACTCCATCCCTGGATCATCATGTCAAACCTCCATGTTGGTTAACCCGCGACGCGGCGGGCGGATTTCTGGCCACATGCTTTCAGAATAAACGATTCGATCGAGGTCCGCACCGACGCCAGCCCGATCTTGGCGGCGGCATCGGCATCCAGCAACCCGCAGATCATCTCTTCCACTTCTTCCGTCGTGAACGCCGACACATCGACGCCCCATGCTTTCCCGCCCGAAGTCTTCGCCTTGAGCACCTGGCGGACCTTGAACGCAATGCCACCGATCGCCCGGGCCGATGCCGCCCGATCGGTCTGCCAGACGTCTTCCCAGAGCTGGATCGCGCGGGCGGCGTCGCGCTTGCTCACTGCCTCCAGGATCCCCCACACCTGCTCTTCACGCGTGTGCCCGACCAGCGCGCGAACGTCTTCCTGCGTAACGCGCTGCCGATCACCCACGTACAACGCCAGTTTCTGCAGCTCGCCGTCAACGCGTCCGAGGTCCTCGCCGATGTACTCGGCCAGCGCCCCAGCCGCCTGGTTATCCAGTTGCAGGCCGTGGGCCTCCTTTGCACGACGCATCGCCCACGGACCCACCTGCGCCGGCTTTGGCTTTTCGCACGCGACGACCTCACCGATCTTCTTCGCCTTCTTCGCCAGCTTCGTGTTGCCCGGGAACGAGCGGCATTCCATGACCAGCGTTCCGCTGTCGCTCGGGTCGTCGAAGTAGTCCTCCAGAAAATTCCGATACTTCGAGATGAAGCCGTCGGCATCGCGAATCACCACCACGCGCCGCTCCGCCAGGAAAGGCAGTGTCCGCAGTTCGTCGAATACCTCCGCCGATCCGGGCATGCTCGATCCGGCATCGTATTCCGACAGCGCCATCGAACGTTCTGCCTCCGGAAGCAGGCGGTTGACGATCTCCTCCAGCGCCTGGTGCTTGAGGAACATTTCCTGCCCATGAATCACGCACACCGGCGGCGCCGATGTTGAACGCTTGGAAGCTGATCCTCCGGGCATGAACGTGACTCCCTTCCCACCGTCACCGCGAGGATGATGCCTGCGCCTCCGGCGGAACAACCGATTCCAACCGCGAAGCCGTGGGCTTCAGCCGCGACAAACGCTGACGGGCACGCGCCGTGATCGACGCCGCTTCCGTATCGTCATTCAGACCGGCCTGTTCCCACGAGGAGCGCGCCTGGCTCACATCTCCCATCATAAACAGCACGTCGCCGAGGTCCAGCCATGATTGCGCGTCCGTTTCCTGCACCGCCAGAACCCGCTGCAGCATCGCTTTCGAATTCGGGTAGTCCCGCCGGGCCATGTACGCCAACGCGGCACCGCGCAACGCGTTGACATGATCGTCGTCGCGTCGCAGCACATCGAGATAGCCGGCGATGGCGTCGTCGTAGTTTTCGCCGAGGTAATTCAGCCCCGCTAGATCGTTGAGCGCTGAAAGATGATTCGGGTTGTGCTCCAGCGCCTCCTTCAGGCGTACGCTCGCCAGGTCGTACTGGCCCCGACGGCGGTGCAGGGCGCCTTGGCGGTAAAGTTGTTCCGCACGCTGACGGTGTGCCGCACTGACAGGATCGAAGGCCGGTTGCGTCGTGGGACGATCCGAAGGAGCCTCGGTCGCCGCGGGTTGCGACGTCGTCGGGATCGCCTGCCACCGGGCCACCGGCACCGGACCGAACACGCGCTCCACCGCATGCCCCCCCCGATCGCGCACCACGATCTTCAGCGCAACCTGCCCGGTCACCTCCTTCGGCACCGTCCACAGATAGCGCCCGCTGTTGGGCCACTCACGCTCGATCATCCGCCACTTCTGGTCCAGCGACGACTGATACATCAGCGCCACCGGCCGCGCGGGAAAGTGTGAATCGTGCGCCGTCCAACCCAGCCGCAACTCGCGCTTGACCGCGAAATCGTCGGCGGGCTCGACCCGGTCCCACTGCACAAGCGGCGGTGTATCGTCCAAGAACAGCCAGCGCTGCGGCCTGGCGATCTCGGACGGGCCATGTAGGTGTCGGCCGTCGTCCGGCAGCAATGAAATGCCATACAGTCCTTCCGCCGGCGCTTCGAACAGGAACGGGCTCTCCCCGTCGAGATCCAAACCGTAACGGACCCAGGTCGCGCCGAGGTCCCGTGTGTACCACAACGCCACGAGGGCTTCTTCGGAGGCACCGGCGAGCTGATAGTGCATCTCGACCTTGCGGGAGCGGACCGGTTGCGGGCGGGGTGTCGAGTCGGGGGCCGGAAGGGGAGAAGCAGCAGCGGTGATCGCATCCGACTCGGCAGGTGATTGAGCGAATGCCCGGGACGCGGAATGACGGTCGATCGCGAGTTCCGTCAGGGGTACGCCGCACATGATCAGCGCGGCAGCGACTGAACGAAACCGAATTCCGCTCCGTACCGTCATGCCCCATCGGCGCCGGCTCTGCGAACCGCTCTTTGGAAACGTCGGCATCCTGCCGTCCTCAGCCTGAGTACTCGGGCTGATGTCGCGGCTATCCATAACCGCCAGTGACAGAATATCGGCCATCGCCCGCCGAATCCTGCACCCTCGCAACCCACACCCATTATGACAGAAACTGACGTAAACTCAATCAGTATTGGTAGATATGTCGGGCGACGGGCAGGTAGGCCGCCAGGAATCCGATCTCCGCCAGTGCGCCGACCGCGTCCAGGGCATGCTCCGTCAGCCCCCGCTGGAGACGAATAATCGCGAAGGATGCCGCGTAAGCCCACGCCAGGGTCCCCACGATCAGCAGGATCCCCAGCGGAAGATCCTCTGCGGTCGGACACGCCAGAAGCAACGTCACGAGTGTGGCAAGGGCGAAGATTCCCAGGGTGCTCCGCAAACGCGCCCCCTCGACCAGCCCCCGAAGCCGGGATGTGCCCTCCGGCGTCACCGGGCCCATGGTCATGGCCAGCGTCATGGTCCAGCGCCCCCACATCGGCATGAGCAAGAGCGGGAAGTAGACCGGGGCCGGAAGCCACACCGCCAGCGCCTGACGCCACGAGGCGCCGGAGTACCCGTAGTCCCGGCCGACCGGAATGTAGACCAGCAATGCCAGCTTCAGCAGCAGGGCCATCACCAGCAGGACCTGCCGCCGCTGCATCGCCTCATCGCGATCATTCCCACTCGGGACCGCCCAGGATGTCAGCCCCGCAGTCAGCCGCCTGCCGAACAGCAGTTGATCCAAAGCCAGCACGCAGACGCACGGCACGAGGCGGATTTTCTCGTACTCGCCGAAGAGACTCCACGTGAACCAGTACACGAATTGGTAGCTGAGACCGAACAGAACGCCCCAGAAGAGAAACCACTTGCCCGCGTGTCTCCATCGCGCCGGAACATCGTCAGACTGAGGTAATGCGAGAAGGTAGCGACCCGCCAACCGAAAGGAGGACGCGGATGCGGAGGGGATCGACGCGTTGGGATTATCCGGCGTCACGGGCCTGCTTGATGGTCTCGAGCCACGCCGACGCCGCCTGGCGGATCGACGCGAAGTCCTTCTTGCGGATCCATTCCTTGCGGGCCAGCGCGCTGCCGACGCCCACCGCCGCCGCGCCCGCCTTGAAGAACTCGCCGACGTTGTCCAGCGAGATGCCGCCGGTGGGAATCAGCTTGATCTGCGGGAGCGGGCCGCGAATGTCCTTGACGAAGCCCGCCCCGAGCCCGCTCGATGGGAATGCCTTGACGAAGTCGCTGCCCGCCTGCCACGCCCGGACCATTTCCGTGGGAGTCATCGCCCCGGGCACGACCGGCACGCTGTAGCGCTTGCAGATCGCGATCGTCGGCAGATCCACGATCGGCGCAACGACGAACTGCGCCCCCGCCAGGATCGCCGCCCGCGCCGTTTCGGCATCGAGTACCGTCCCGACTCCGATCGCCGCCGCATCGCCGATTTTCTCCCGGGCGGTGCGAATCACCTCCAGCGCGTTCGGCGTCGTCATCGTCACTTCGATGCAGGTCAAACCGCCTTCGCGGAGACTGTGCACCACGTCGATCAGTTCGTCGCTGCCGTCCGCGCGGATGATTGCCACGATGCCCGTCGACTTGATCTGCGAAACAATCTCGGTTGCGTTCATGATATTCCCGTTCAGCGATTCACCGGCATCGTCACAGGTTCGGTCGTCAATCTTCCACGCGCGAGAGGATCAGCGTATCGTTCTGACCTCCGAAACCGAAACTGTTACTCAAGGCGGTCTTGACACTGACCTTGCGCGCCTCGTTCGGCACGTAATCCAGCGGGCAGTTGGGATCCTTCTCCGTGAAATTGATCGTCGGGGGAACGATGCCGTCCCGAATGGACAGCACGCACGTGATCAACTCGACCGCGCCCGCCGCCGCGATCAGGTGCCCCATCATGCTCTTGATCGAACTGACCGGCACGTCCTTCGCCTTGTCACCGAAGACGCCCTTGATGGCGAGCGTTTCGATCTTGTCGTTCTCTTCCGTGCTCGTCCCGTGCGCGGAAATGTAATCGATGTCGTTCATGGTCAGTCCGGCGTCCTTCAATGCCAGCTGCATGGCGGCAATCGCTCCACGCCCTTCTTCGTGAATGTCGGTGATGCGGAAGGCGTCGGCCGTCGATCCGAAACCGGCTATCTCGCCGAGGATTTTCGATCCACGCTTTTTCGCGTGCTCGTACTCTTCGAGAATCACGATGCCCGCCCCCTCGCCGAGGACGAAACCGTCACGGGTGCGATCGAACGGGCGGCTGGCGGTCAGGCAGGTGTCGTTGCGCGTGCTCAAGGCGGTCAGCCGGTTGAAGCCCGTTACGCCGAAGGGATGAATCATGCTGTGCGTGCCGCCGGAGATCACCACTTCCGCATCCCCGCGGCGGATGAGGTTCGTGGCTTCCCCGATGGCCTGCGTGCTGGCAGCGCACGCGGTCAATGTATTGAAGGTCGGTCCCTGCACATTGAAGAGACAGGCGATGTGACCGGCGGCCATGTTCGGATCCTGCTCGAACTCGTTCTCCGGATCGAGCATCTCGCCGGCAAGCTTGGCCCATTTCATCGTGTCGAGATCGCCGCGACCGCCGTTGGCCTCGGGATCCCAGCTCAGCACTGCCGCGTCGGCGAAGTTGAAAAAGTCGATCGGCCCTTCCCCGCCACCGAGATAGATTCCGATCTCCGAGGGGTCGACGCCGCGATTCCCGTTCAGGCCTGCGTCCTGCCAGGCCAGCCGTGCCGCCGCCACCGCGAACTGCGTATTGCGACTCGCCCGGGCGTGGGCGGCCGTGTCCTCGCCCAGATAGCGCCCCAGTTCGAAGTCCCGGACCTGCGCCGAGAATGTCGTCGGGAACATGGAAGCATCAAACAGTTCAGTCGGGGAGATGCCGCTTTCCCCTTTGAGCAGGCGCTTCCACACCGCCTCGATGTCGTCGCCGAGCGGCGTGATCCACCCCATGCCCGTGACTACCACGCGTCGTCTTGCCACTGTTACGCCTCCCCGCGCTTGAGAATCAGCGCGGCATTCTGTCCACCGCCGAGCGAGTAAGCGATGCTCAGCACCGCGTCCACCTTCGCGTCGCGCGGATCGTTCTTGACGAGATTCAACCCGCAATCGGGGTCGACTTCGTTCACATTCAGCGACGGGGGTATCATCTGGTTTTTCACGCAGCACGCCGCCACCGCAAGATCGATCGCGCCGCTGCCCGCACCGTTGTTACCCACGCTCCCCTTGATCGCCAGCGCGGGGACTTGCTCGGCGCCCTCGCCGAGGGCGTCGTGAATCCCGCGCGCCTCCGAGGCATCCTGCTCGCGGATGCCGGTACCGAAGGTGGAAATCAGGCCGATCGCCCCGGGCGCCAGGCCGGCGTCCTTGAGCGCCTTTCGGATGGCGAGACTCACGCCGCGCCCCTCCGGGCAGGGCCCCGTCCAGCTGTGTGCATTGCAGCTCGCCCCGAAGCCGACCACCTCCGCATAAATGCGGGCGTTCCGCGCCTTGGCGTGTTCGTATTCTTCCAGGATCAGCAGTCCCCCGCCCTCGCTGATGACCGTTCCATCGCGCGAGGCATCGAAAGGCTTGCAGGCCGATGCCGGGTCGTCGTTCCCCGAGAATGTCAACCGCTTGAGCAACTGCTGACGCATCAGGCCCATCGGGTTCAACTTGCTCTCCGCCCCTCCGCAGATGCAGACGTCGGCGGAGCCACGCGAGATCGTCCGGAATGCTTCGCCGATCGCGAGATGGCTCGACGCCTCCGAACAGGTGATCGTGTTCGACGGCGCCTGGGCATCGTGCACAATGGTCACGTGACACGAAAGCATGTTCGGCAGAAACTTCAGCAGCCACAGCGGGGTCAGGTTCGTCATGCCGTCCCGTCCCCATTGCTGGATGTCGAACCGGCCGTCCTCCTTCACCGATGTGGCCATCGCGCCCGCCAGTTCGCTCAGGTCCGCACAGATCAGACCCGCACCGATATTGGCACCGAACCGCGTGGAATCCACGTTCGGCGGACCCTCCGCCTCCCCGCGATCGATGAAACACTTGGTCACCAGTCCCGCGTCGCGTACCGCCTCATAGGCGCACGCCACCGCGATCTCGATGTCGCGGGCCATCACCTTCGTGCTCTTGCGATACGCCTTGGGTACAAAATTCTTGGCTTGAAGCTCGTCGATCTCGCCGGCGGCCTGCGACGGGAACGTGCCGGGATCGAACGCGGTAATCCGCCGAACCCCCGCCTTTTTCTCCATCAACGCGTTCCAGACGGGCTCGCCCCCGATCCCGAGCGGGGTCGCCAAACCGATGCCGGTGATCACGACTCTTCGCGCACTCATGTGACGCCTCTCACTCCGCGGGCAGCGCGGACTCCCGCTTCAGGCGGTACGTCCCCAGCAACCCGATGAATTCTTCCGTGAAGACGAAGTTCTCTTCCGGGAAGTTCAAACCGCTCATGTTCTTGTCCACGTGCGAGAACATCAGGTCCACCTCCCCGAACGCTTCGCCGTCGCAGGTAATCTGCGACGAAATCAACGCCGCCTCGTCGCTGATCGAATCCAGCGATACCTCGTAACGCAGTTGGGAACCGGGAAGCACCATCCCGTCGAAGCGTGCCCGCTTCACCTTGGCCAGCACCACCTTCTCGCGGTATTCGCGCGCCTCACCGACCAGGATTCCTCCCGTCTGGGCCACGCCCTCGATCACCAGGCTCAGCGGCATGACCGGGTACCCGGGATAGTGGTCGTGAAGGTGCTCCTCCGCCAGGCTCACGTTCTTGACGGCAACCGCGCGGCGGCCCGATTCAAACTCCACGAACTTGTCGATCCAGATCCAACGCATGGTCTTCGCGCGACTCTCGTTCATACCTGCCGGATGCGAGACGGCCAGCGATCGTTGCGCTGGCCGTGATTCATATGCCGTCTATGGAGAATTCGAGGCTTGCCACTGCCGGGCGACCCGTCCGACGCCCGCTCGACCGTTGCCGGCAGCGCGTCACCGGCATCCACTCAGGCCAGCTTCGTCTCGATGTAGTTCACCAGGGTGCGCACCGTGAACAGTTCGGAAATCTTGTTCACGTCCGGATCCTGCTCGAACTGCGAAAAATCGGCATGCGGCATCGCCTCCTTGATCTTCGCGAGGCCATCCGAGGTCAACCGCCCGTTCGACACGAAGTCCGGATTGTTCAGAAGTTCATTGGGAATCAGCTCATCGCGCGGGATCTTGATCCCGAAACACTTCTCGAGGCGAAACACGATGTCCAGAAAATCGATGCTTTCCGCACCCAGATCGCCCTGCAGCGATGCGTCCTCGCTCACCTCTTCGGGTTCGACAGCCAATGCCTCGACGAGCGTTTCCCGCACGTTGTCAAGGATCTGCTCACGGTTCATCGACATCCCAACATACCTCCCTAACTGTGATGTATTGCCGAAGGGTCCGACGCCGGTTCCTCATCCGCGCCAGCCGCACCCGCCGGGCCCGGTGATTCGACGAACTCCCCGGGTGTCTATCCATTAATCGGCCCGCCTCAGCAGTTCCATCTGCCGGCGGACATGTTCGATGATTCGCTCATCCTGTGATCGGAGCGCCGGGTCGCGATCGGCCAGATTGAAATGCCGCAGCACCAAGTGGGCCTTGACCATTTCACGCTCGCCGCATCGCCCCGTCCCCGTCATACGACTCGTTCCGTCGCCCAGTTCCTTGGCGGTGACCGACAGTTCGAACACCTGTCCGGGCGTCACGAAACTCTTGTAGGTCACGTTCTTCGCCTCTGCCAGCAGGATCATGCTCTGGGCGAAATCCTGAGAGGCCCGAATCAACCACGCCGACGCCTGGACCAGTGCCTCAATCATGAGCACACCCGGCATCACCGGGAAACGGGGAAAATGATCCGCCAGGTATTCCTCGGCCAGGGTCAGGGACTTGACCGCTGAGATCCTCTCCCCCGGCACCAGCTCCGTAATGCGATCGATTAGAAGAAACTTCATATTCGAGCCCGCCCCGCTGCCCACGTGCGGCTCGGGGAATCCCACATATGTAACTTCAGGCAAGGAGTTTAGACCCATTCCGCCCGCCTTGCAAGCCCGCCCCGACGCGTCCTTATTACCGGGGCTCTGCGTTGCGGAGACTCTTCGGATCGCTATCCTCGATCGTCCGGATCCCTCTTCGCCGGTATCCCGACACGGAAAGACAGATTCTAAACTCCCATTCTGCATGAGCTTCGATCGTCAGGATGGGATTTCTTGCGGAAAACAAGCAACCCCGGGCACAATAATCGGTTGGCAGACCGCCTGGAGCGGTCAACGCCGCGAGTCACCCAAGAGAAGGACCGATCCTTGACCCTACGCCGCCGGCTGCTCCTGGTTTACCTCATTGTGGTCCTGCTCAGCGTCGCCACCGTGGGCATCGCCGTCTTGGAACTCGAGCACGCCCGCAAACTCTTCCAGGAACTCCAGGACTGGAATCAACTGGTCCTCAAGTTCGACAAGCTCAAATCCTCCTGGCCGCCTCCGCCGGACGCCGATCCGGAAGAGTTCGACCTGCGCGATCAGCTTGCCCATCATTTTCTCTACCTTGCCAGTGAACCCGTCCACCTGGATGTCGAGCGGGTGCGGGCGGCGCTCAGCCGTGTGTACCGCCAATACGAACTCTGGCGCAAGTCCTCCCCGTCCCCCGAGGCCACCGAGACCGACCAGGTACGCGTGTCCCTCGATCGGCTGGCGTCCGTGATCGAGAATGAACTCGACAGCATCAACACCAAGGCCGACTTTCAACGGCTTCGCACGCAGATCCTGCTTCGTGGGGCAATCTGCCTCACCATCGTTCACGTCCTGGTCATCGGGTCACTGCTTCGACGCTGGCTGCTCAACCCCCTCGAACAGTTGAACCGCCAGGTCGAGGCCCTCGGGCGCGACGAGCCTCCGCGCGATCCGCTTCTGCAATCCCCCCGCGAACTCGCCCGACTCGCGCAGACACTCGATCGCGCGCGTCAGTCCCTCGGCGACATGCGTCAGCGATTGCTCGAGAATGAACGTCTGACCACCATTGGTCAGTTCGCCGCTCAACTCGCGCACAACCTGCGCAATCCGCTCGCCAGCATACGGGCTACCGCGCAGGTGGCATCCAAACACACGCGCGACGATGACACGCTGCAGGCACGTATGAATGAAATCGTGCGCTCGGTCGACCGTTTGAACCAATGGATCGCCGGGCTCATGGAAGTGGCACGAAGTCGCCCGCAGAACATTCAGTGCGTAGATATCGTGCCCACGCTTCAGCGTGTCAGGCAGGCGGTCGAGCCCGAAATTCGTATCCGGCAGTGTGAACTTGAACTGGATGCTCCGCAGGACGGATTACGCTGCCGACACGACCCCGCCACCCTGGAGCATGCCCTGATCGCCATCGTCCTCAACGCCATCGAAGCCTCGCCGCCATCCGGCACCATCACGGTGAAGGCCTTGACTCACACCGCGCCAGGCAAAGATCCGAACGGCGATCCCTGCGTCACACGTCGCACAGACGATGCCGATGGTGATAAGCCTGCCAACTCGCCCCCCCCATCCCCACACAGTGACACATTCGAACTCGACCCGACTCTCGAAAACGCGGCAGGTACGCTGTCCCATTCGTTCTGCCGGGTGTCGGTCCTCGATGAAGGCCCCGGTCTGCCCGCAGAGAACCCGGAGTGCATATTCGACTCCTCGTACTCGACGAAGCAGCACGGCATGGGACTCGGGTTGGCGCTCGCCCGCCAAGTCCTCGAGCGTCAGGGCGGAATCGTTCGTGCCGGAAACAAGCCCGGTGGCGGAGCAGTGATCTCCGTGGATCTGCCCATGCCGTCAGCCTGAGCGCCTTCGCCCCAGCCGGTGGCGGAAAGCCATCCTGATGGCACCCACAGGCGATGTGACGTACTCAATGAACGCGATCGGTATTCCGTGTCGACCGGGGATCGGAGGTCTGGATCGAACGCGAGGAAAGCGTGTCGGGCCCCTGCCCCTCTGCGGATGGCGCTTGTGACGGGCTCCACGTCTGATTCGCCGTCGGTGACTCCAGCAGCGGCGCGATCTCTTCGCCGGCATCCGATCCGATCAGGTGACCGAACCACGTATTGAAGGCCACGTAGAGATATCCCGCCATGAAGAGGCACAGAAACGGGACGCCAATCGTCAACTGTTCATCCTGGATGCACATCAACAGGCAGGCGGCCAGATACACGCCGATGCCGCACTCGAAGAAGGGCTGCAGGTTCATTTTGAGCGCGTCGCGTCGCGCCCTGGCATGGATCATCCAGCTTCGATCCTTTCCCTGCGTCACGCCGAACTTGGGCGTCCGGATGAACTCCCCCGCCTTGCCGAAGAACCCGGTCAGTACCGCGCGCGTGTTGTTCAGGCTGATACCGATGCCCAGAGCCATCAGGAAGGGAAGGTACTTCAGGCTGTGCGACCACGAGCGCATCAATGCGCGCTGACTGGTCACGTAGAAGGTCCCCGCCGAGCACGTCGCCACCAGCAGCACGGAGGCGTCGAACAGGTAACGCCCCCAACCCTCCTCGAAGACGTGCAGCTTCAGGTACACGACCGGGTAAAGCATGAAGGTCAGCATCAGCATGAAGGGATAGACGACACAGCTGGTCAGGTGAAAGAACGCCTCGATCTTGATGCGGATCGGGAGCCGCGAGCGCAGAATCCTGGGCAGCAGTTTCCGGCAGGTCTGCGCGCCGCCCTTGGCCCAGCGGTACTGCTGCTGCTTGAACGCCTCCATGTCCGGGGGCAGTTCGGCCGGTGAGGCCAATTCGGGCAGGAAGATGAATTTCCACCCCTTCATCTGTGCCCGGTAGGAAAGATCGAGATCCTCCGTCAGGGTGTCGTGCTGCCAGCCCCCGGCATCCTCGATGCATCGGCGCCGCCACAGGCCGGCCGTGCCGTTGAAACTCATGAATCGCCCCGAGCGGTTCCGCGCGCCGTGCTCCACCACGAAGTGACCATCGAGCAGAATCGCCTGGCTCTGCGTCAGGAGCGATTGATCCCGGTTGAGATGTTCCCACCGCGCCTGCACCATGCCGACATTCGGGTCGGTGAAGTAGTGAATCGTCTTGTGAATGATGTCCCGAGGGGGAAGAAAGTCCGCGTCGAAAATCAGCACGAAGTCGCCCCGCACGGACTTCATACCTTGGGCGAGGGCGCCGGCTTTGTAGCCGGTGCGATCCCGGCGGTGAATGTGCTCGATATCGTAGCCGCGCGCCGACCACTCGGCCGCCGCCGCCCGGGTCGCTTCCAGCGACTCGTCGGTGGAATCATCGAGGATTTGGATCGTCAGCCGGTCGCGCGGGTAATCAATCGCGCAGGTCGCATCGATGAGCCTCCGGGCCACCGCCTGCTCGTTGTACATCGGCAACTGGATCGTGACGTGCGGCAGATCAAGGAAGCACGCGTGCTGTCTCGGCGTGTTGCGGCGGTACTTGTGATAGAGGTGCACCAGCGCATAGCGATGCAGCCCGTACCCGCACACCACCCCGAGCACCAGCAGGTAGCCGATCAGAAAAGACCAGATGAGCGAGTGGCTCAGACTCACGAAAGTTCGCCTCGAATCGCCTCATGAATCGCTTCGGCACGCCCTTCGGGATACGTGCCGGCATTCCAGCGGTAGCCGAGACCGTCGCCTTCGGCCCGCGGGATGATATGAAAATGGACGTGCATGACCGCCTGGCCCGAGACCTTGCCGTTGTTCTGCAGGATGTTGTAGCCCTCGGCGCCGGTCGCCTTCTGTACCGCGCGGGCGAGTCCCGGCAAGACACGCGTCGTCCGCTCGACTGTTTCGGGGGGCATTTCGTCCAGCGTCACGAAGTGCGCTTTCGGAATGACCAGCGTATGCCCATCGGACAGCGGACCGATGTCCAGGAAAGACAGCACATGCTCATCCTCGTAAATCTTCAGACAGGGGACTTCACCCGCCACGATCTTGCAGAAGATGCAGTCTGGATTGACGTTCATGATCACTCCCTGCCTTGACGTGCATGTTGGCGAGCGACGCTTGCGAATGCAGGCCCGCTGCTCATCTCAGACACGCTCGGGCGATGGCGCTGACATGCCCCCACCTATGACGAAGCCTCCGGCCGGTCTCAGTATAACCGATCGGAGGCTCGACATGATCCTGAAGGCTCAGGGTGCCCCATGTGATGCGGGCAGTTCGACCATCGCCTGTTATTCCGCTTTCTTGTCCTCGTCCGGCTTGCTCTCGGGCTCAGAAGGCGATTCGGTCTGCGACTCCGTGCCAGTTTCTTCCGGAGCCGTGTTCTCCGCCGTGTCCTCAGCGGGGGTCTCCTCCGCCGGAGGGGCTTCTTCGTCGACCGGGGCATCCTTGACCGCCGTGCCCGCAGCGCCTTTCAGCGCCTTGGCGGCGAACGCGTAGCGTCGCTCGGTCCGGCGACGACGCGCGGTCTTCTCCGGTCGCGTCACCGTGCCCGGAGAATCCTCTTCGCCCAGCAACTGAAGGATCGCTCTCGAGGCGTTGTCGCCCTTGCCCGTCCCGGACGTGTGGATCACCCGGGTGTAACCACCGGGACGATCCTCGTACTTCTCGGCCACGTTGTCGATCAGGTGATGCACGATGGAGACGGCGGTAAAGCTCTGGCCGCCCTTCGCCTTGCCGTGACGATAGCGTCGACCACTGCGCGAACGCATGACCTTGCTCCGCCCCGCGTCGGACATGTCCTCGTACTGCTCCTGAAACTCCGCCGGAATCATCGCGCGGTCACCCATGATGGCAATCAGACGCTGACGCGCTGCCATCGAGCCCGTGCGCGCCTTCCGCGCCAGCGTGATCAGTCGCTCCACGAACGAGCGAAGATCCTTCGCCTTGGGCAGTGTGGTTCGAATCTGCCCGTGCTCGAAGAGGCTCTGAGCCATGTTCCGGCGCAACGCCAGGCGGTGCTCCTTGGTCCGATTCAGTTTACGCCTTGCGATACGATGTCTCATGACGACGCTCCACCACTGCTCCGGGATTCATCGCCCGGATTCTGCGCGATCGACCGGGACCTGCTCGAGGTTGCCGCGGCCGTCGCAATCACCACTTAATTCTCTGCCGGCGGCTGCTCCATCCCGTACCCTGCCGGGATCGAGTTGCCGTCCATCATGTTCGGGCTGATCGGAGAGGGGCCTCCGTCTTCCACCGGAGCGGCACCACCACTGGCTTCCGACGAGTAGCCCATTCCCAGGCTCAGGCCCAGATCGGCCAGCTTCCGCTTCACCTCACGCAGTGACGTGCGGCCGAAGCTGCGCACCTTCAGCAGGTCGGTCTCACTCATCCGCGCGAGATCGCCCACGGTGTTAACCTTCGCCGATTCCAGGCAATTGCTCGCCCGGACGGAGAGATCGAGCTGCGAAATCGGCATGGCCAGGCGCTCCTGAAGCGCCTTGTCGATCATGCCCTCGCCGCCGGAGTCCTCGCTCAAGGTGGACTCCGAACTGACCATCTCCTCGCCGATCTCGTGATACTGCAGGAACGGGTTGAGGTGCTTGCGAAGAATCTTCGCCGCCTCGACCAGCGCATCCTCGGGGCGGATCGTGCCCTTCGTCCAGATCTCGAGAATCAGTCGATCGTAGTTCGTTTTCTGGCCGACGCGGGTGTCCTCCGTCTTGTAACGCACACGCGTGACCGGGGAGAACACCGAATCCACGGCGATGATGCCCAGTTCCTCGGTCGCCTCCTGGTTCTCCTCGGCGGTGCGATACCCGCGCCCCGAACTGATCCAGAAATCGACGTTGAACTCGACGTCCTCGGTCAGCGTCGCGATGAGCTGGCCCTCGTTCACGATTTTCACCGAGGGATCCGTCTCGATATCCCGGGCAAACACTTCGCCCGGTCCCTTGCGGCTGAGACGCATCGTCTTTTCTTCTTCGCCGTCGTATTGCACCACGAGGCTCTTGATGTTCAGGATGATGTCCGTCACATCCTCCAGCACGCCGGGCAGGCTCATGAACTCGTGGTTCGCGCCGGCGATGCGGACGCGCGTTACCGCCGCGCCCTGCAGGCTGGACAGCAGAATCCGACGCAGGCTGTTGCCCACGGTGGTGCCGAATCCGCGTTCGAAGGGCTCGATCATCAAACGCCCATAGGTATCCGTGCTGATGGATTCGTCTCGAACCACCTGGGTCGGCAACTCAAGGCCACGCCACCTGATTCGCATGGGTTCCTCCAGTCTCGTATCTTGAATCGAATGCTCGCCTGGGTCGAAGAGGGATAGAGGCCGATCCGGCAACGGAGCGGCGCCTCCGCGAGGTATCCCTGGAACCTCGCTCGCGCCGCTACGCGCGATCAACGACTGCACATTTCGACGATCAGCAGTTCCTCGACCGGAATCTGTACGTCGTCACGCGTCGGAAGCGCGGACACCGTGGCCTCGAGCTTCTCCATGTCCACCTGCAGCCACGACTGCGGGACCAGGCCCTCGAACATCTCCAGGTTGTTCTTGGCCAGCGAACGGCTGCGATCCGTCGACTTGATCGCCACCCGGTCCCCCTGGCTCACCTGGAAACCCGGACGATCCACGCGACGGCCGTTCACGTAAATATGACCGTGCACGACCATCTGACGCGCGCTCTTGCGCGAGGGAGCAAAACCCGTCTTGTAGACCACGTTGTCCAGCCTCCGCTCGATGAGGCCGAACAGCGCTTCACCCGTGTTCACCCGCATGCGCTCGGCATGGCGGAAGTAACGCATGAACTGGTTTTCGAGCAGACCGTAATAACGCTTGACCTTCTGCTTCTCGCGCAGACGGACCGCGTAGTTGCTGCTCTTTCCGCGCCGCCAGGCGTTCCGCCCGGGGGGGTTGGAGCGCCACTGCTTTTCCATCGGGCACTTCGCCGACTCGCAGCGCGTTCCTTTCAGCATCAGCTTCATGCCCTCACGGCGACAAAGCCTGCAAACTGGGCCGAGATATCGTGACATCGACTTCTGTTTCCTTCGCTTAGGCTGACTCGACTGTCCTGCGTTTCCTATGCGTGATCCGGGCCCGGACGCCGAACCCGGAGATCATCCTTCGGCCACACCGGCTCGAACTTACACGCGCCGCTTCTTCCGGGGACGGCACCCGTTGTGCGGCAGCGGCGTGACGTCCTCGATCGACTGAATGCGGAGACCGGCCGCCTGAAGGGCCGTGATGGCCGACTCGCGACCGGAGCCGGGCCCTTTCACGCGGATCTCCACCTCGGAGATGCCGTACTTCTTGGCGGCTCGCGCCACCGACTCGGCGGCGCGCTGCGCCGCGAACGGCGTGCTCTTTCGCGTGCCCTTGAAGCCCACCGTGCCGGCCGAGGCCCAGGCCAGCGTCTCGCCCGCCGTGTCCGTGATCGTGATCATCGTGTTGTTGAACGTCGCCTTCACGTGGGCGATCCCACGAGCCACACTGCGACGCACTTTCTTCTTACCGGTTTTAGCCACGACGCATCTCCTTCACGCCCTTCTTGCCCGCGATGGTCTTCTTCGGACCCTTGCGCGTTCGCGCGTTGCACTTGGTCTTCTGTCCACGGACCGGAAGGCCCCGGCGATGGCGGTAGCCGCGGTAGCAGCCGATGTCCCGCAGCCGGGCAATGTTCTGTTGAAGCTGCCGGCGGAGACTGCCCTCGACGATGTACGACCGGTCGATCACACCGGCGATACGCGAGACCTCGTCCTCCGTCAGGTCCTTGGCCTTCTTCCCTTCCTCGATGCCCGCCTCCTTCAGGATCTGACCGGCGAGGTAAGGTCCGACACCGTAGATGTAGCGGAGCGAGTACTCGATCCGCTTGTCGTTCGGGATATCAACACCTGCTATACGTGGCACCGTCGCCACTCCTTCCTGATTCGTTCATCCGCTCGCCTGCGCCCGGTCCGTCCGGACGTCGCGAAGTCATCTCACCATGAACGGGACACCGTCTTCATTTCGTACGCCATCCGATCCTCACCCGCCGGCGCTTGCGCGCTACCCTGACACACGCGGGCTAGCCCTGACGCTGCTTGTGCCGCGGATTCGTGCAGATCACCCGAACCACGCCGCGGCGGCGGATGATCTTGCAGTTCTCGCAGATCCGGCGAACGCTGCTCCGTACTTTCATGATCGCACCTCATGTACCGAAAAGACCGCCCGGGCCTATCGCCCGTCAGTCAACACATCCACACCCTTGCTCGTAATCGCAAGCGTGTGCTCATAATGGGCGGCGTACTTGCCGTCCTTCGTCGCGATCGGCCAGCCGCTCTCGTCGGCCGGCCTGGTCTGCGCCGTGCCCATGTTCACCATCGGCTCGACCGCCAGGGTCATCCCTTCCCGCAGCACGAAGTCCTGACGCCGCTGGCTCGGATCCACGTAATTCGGGATCTTCGGCTCCTCGTGCATCTCCTGGCCGATGCCGTGGCCCACGAACTCGCGCACCACGGAAAAGCCCGCCGATTCCACCATGTCCTGGATCTCGGCGGCAATCTCGCTCCACCAGCGCTTCGGCCGGGCCTTGGCGATCACCAGTTCCAGCGACGCCTTCGTCACCTGGAGCAGCTTCGCCACGTCCGGCCCCGGTTCGCCGATGGCGATGGTGGTGGCACTGTCTCCACACCACCCGTCGAGCCGCACGCCGCAGTCCACGCTGATGATGTCACCCTCGACCAGCGGGATGTCGGTCGGCGTTCCATGAACGATCACTTCGTTCACGCTCGTGCACAGCGCCGAGGGAAACGGGAACTTCGCCGATCGAAGCTCCACACCCTTGAACAACGCGGTACCACCGGCCTCGGCAATCATCCGCTCGGCTTCGGTGTTCATTTCCGCCGAGGTTACGCCCGGCGCCGCCATCTCCCGCACCCGGCTCAGCACCTGGTGCACGATGCGACCGGCACACCGCATCTTCTCGATCTCGTCCCGGCTCTTCAGTGTGGGCGTCGCCGCTCTTCGCATAACTGTATTCATCAGAACGGCTTACACACCTCTTGCGGCCTTGACGGCATCGACCGACGCCTGACCGACCGCATCGACACTCTGCGTGCCATCGACGATGCGTAACAGGCCTCTGTCCCGATAGTACTCCTTCACAGGCTCCGTAAGTTCATGGTAGGCCTGCAATCTCTGTTTCACGACTTCTTCCGTATCGTCCTGACGATGAATCAATGTTTCGCCGTCATGGTCGCACACATCCGGCTTGACCGGCGGGCGAAAGCTCACGTGGTACACTTCGCCGCACTTCGGGCAGATCCGGCGGCCGGTGATCCGATTCACAATGTCCGAATCCGGCACTTCCAGGCAGATCACCGCATCCAGTGTCGTGTCATGGGCCTCCATGGATTCGAGCAGCCGCTCCGCCTGGTTCCGCGTACGGGGGAAGCCGTCCAGCAAAACACCGCTCTCTTCCGCATTCACTTGTCCGAGAATCACCTTGATGATGATCTCATCCGGAACCAGTTCACCGGCATCCATGAATGCCGCGACTTTCGATCCCAGTTCCGTACCGGCCTGACGCTCCGCCCGGAGCACATCGCCGCTCGACAGATGGCGGACGCCAAACTCCTGGCTCAGTCGCGTCGCCTGTGTTCCTTTTCCCGCTCCCGGAGGTCCAAGAAGCACAAGATTCATTTGCCCTTTCGTCCTTACTTCCGGCCCGGAAGTCCGGCGTCAGTTCTCGCCCAGGAATCCCTTGTAATTACGCATCACGAGATTGGCTTCGATGCGCTGCACCACATCGAGGGCCACACTCACCACAATCAGTAATCCTGTTCCACCCAGGAACGACGACACCGCGAACGGAATATCCAGCCACACGGCGATCACCGAAGGGATGACCGCAATCATTGCCAGGAACGCGGCGCCCACGTACGTGATCCGCGTCATGACGCGCTCGAGGTAGTCCGCCGTCCGCTTGCCGGGCCGAAGACCGGGGATAAAGCTGCCGTAATCGCGCAGGTTGTTGGCCATCTCCTTCGGCTGGAACTGCACCGCCGTCCAGAAGTAGG
>CAZUAQ010000049.1:0-5645 GCA_964618455.1 uncultured Planctomycetales bacterium
GAACCTGCGTCCGTACGCGCCGAATCCCGATCCCGAGTTCGAGCCGTTGATCACCGACTGTCCTTGCGCAACCTGGACCAGCGCCTGGGGCGCCGGCGGACCGCAGACCGGCAGCGGCGAATGCGTCGCCCTGTGAAGGAGAAAACATCATGGTGACCTGGATCACCGTCGGCAGCGACCGCATCCTGCTGACCGCCTACAACCCGAAATCCATGCTGACCATGCCCAAGTGCGTCTACGCGCTGCTGCGCATCGCCGACGAGATGGGACAGTTGCCCGAAGCCGAGTTCCGGGCCTGGCTCGAACGCGAAGCGCCCGCCGTGGCCGAACGCGTGAAAGCGGGCTGGATACCCGCCGAGACGGTGGAACTGACCGTCGATCCCCGCAATGCGCGCGAGGAGGCGCGCATCGTGGCGTTACTCACCGCCGAAGCGCAGCAGCAGTGCGGTCAGACGCTGCCTCGGCCGAAATTGACGGTGGCTCAAGACAAGGAGGTCTGAACAGATGCCAACCATTTCGCAGATTGACAGTTTTGCGGACGTGTGCCAAGTGGTGATGTGGTGTTTCGTGGTGTGGTCTGTAGCGCAGGCAGTGTTCCGGTCGTTTCCGGCCGCCGAGCTGTCGGCGTCGCTCATGAACCCGCAGCGGGCCAGAACGATGCAGCGGCTCATGTGGGAGCTGCGGAATCAGACCGCGTGGGACCCGCGACTGGCCAAGGGTGATAAACTCGCGGAGCCGCGGATGCTGGGGGACGAGGAACTGCAGGCGCGGGCAGCGCGCCTGGAGAAGATGAAACAACAGACGCTGCCAGCTCGGGCGCTGTCGTATCTGCTTACTTGCGCATTCTGCCAGAACACGTGGGTGAGCCTAGTCGTTGTCGGTATCTCGACGTCGTGGTTGAATTTCTGGTCAGAGGCGATTCCGACGGCTCTGGCCTACGCAGGTCTAACTACCGTTGCACTGAGCCTGTTCACCTCCACGGCAGCGAGTGACAAATCAATTGTCGAATCGAGCTGTTCACGTAAAGGCTGTGGGGGGAAAAGTTCGTGAACAGATGAAGTTTTATTCGGCACTCTCGCGTTTGAGCTCGTGCAGGGTTTTGCCGTTGCTGTTCCGCCAGGAGGTCCATCCGTTGGCGGTTCTGCCCAAGATGGCCATGGCCGCGCCGCTGGGGGACTCGAAAAGGTAGTCTTCGGCGAAGCGAAGTGAGGTGCCATCCTCGACGAGGATGCCGCTTTCGGACAGGCGCCTCCGACTGCTGGTGACGAAGGTTCCCTCGGCGGAGGGGACGACATCGAGCCGGGCTTTGGAGCCCTTCAGGACCACGAAGCCGTCCTCGACCAGCTTGCCGGTGGCCTCGGCGTCGGGCCCCGAGCAGTAGTACAGCTCCTCTTCGGTGGCCTCCCCCGCCGTGCTGGTCACCGGCTCGAACAACGGGAATCCGAGCGTGCCGATGAGCGTGTTGGCTGTCTCGAAGGCATCCATCAGATCCGCCTCCATCGGTTCGGGAATGTACGGCTTGCTACCCTCATTGCCGTTTTCGAGCAGGTAACGGCCCGCCTCACGGGCCCGCGCGATGCAGTACCATTCAAGAAATCGGATGTGGGCCTGGGTGAAACTGTGCGTCTTGGAAACGATCAGGACCGCCGTCCGCCAGAAATCCTTGTTGGCGTTGTGGCTTTTTAGGCGAGTCGCAAGGTCCTCCGTCTGGCCGATGTAGACGATCGGCTTGGCCTGTTCGTCGGATTCGCCGAACAGGAAGTACACGGCCACATGCCCAATCTCCGGGCGACGGGCAATGCGATCCAGTTGCGTACGGGGCACGGCCACGGCCTGAACGATCCGCGTGGTGATCTCGGCAATGCGCACACCCCGCGGCTGGCCGTCGGGCAGGAAGATCTGAATGGTCTTGGCATCAACAGGCATGTTAGCACCTCAGAAAGTACTACGACAGGTATTCTTCGCTGCTTCGAACTTTCGGTTTCTCATCCGCACAGAGCACCGGAATCGACCCTACTCCAGATTGACGGAATCGCACCAAGTCTCCGGACTCCTTAATCACGAGTGGCGACAGCTGTCGTTTCGCCGCATATCGGCTTGGGGATCATGATGGCGTCGTCGACTGCCCTGATGCTACTCTCGTGAAGAGCGAGTCAATATACGTCGTTGCATCATCAAGCTGGAACAGAATACCAAGTTGTTCGACCTCGCTCTTTGACATCAAGCTGCCGTCATCCTTCGACCATTCCAGACTCGCAAACGGTGTGTTCGAGAGAATGAAAGCGTGGAGCACCAGGTCGGCGCAATGTCGTTCCACTATGAGCTGCAGACGGGGAATCTCTCTCGTTGCGAACTGCACCTTTGGATCGGACGTATCGAAGTGGTGAAGCCCTTTCGGGTCCACAAAGACGAGCTGTTCCCGGTCACCTTCCTGAGTCCACAGCAGGAAATCCGGAAAGAAGTTGGACGCCTGGAAGAACCCCAGACCCGTGACCGCTTGATTACGAAGCAGGTAGACTTCTCGATCATCATGAGACGCGCACCATGACGCCAGGTCGTCCACAAAGCGCGCCTCGTGCTGGTCCAGCGCGACTGGGCTAATCTTGATCTGCGATCTCTTTCCGACGTACAGCAACGGCTGGTATAGATGTCCGGCGAACGGAACCGTCCGCCAGCGCCCGCCGAACTGACTCCAGGTCGCTAACGGATCATCCGCAAGTGCGGTCTTGAGATCGTTGATGAACTGAGCGATTCGCTCAATATCGTCAGCAGTCTCAGCAAGGTCTGTCGATTCAATCGTGTAGCTGTCGATAAGATTCGCGTCCCCATCAGCAACTTCTCCCACTTCCAGGTAAGGCGCTTCCCACCGGCCGCGAATGAAGCGGTAGAGCCGCTCCGAGTAGCTGTTGATCAGCTGCTGCACCATACGCTGCCACTGCACGCGGTTCTCGTAGCGGTCTGTGCGCATATCATCGCTGGTAGCCATGAGCCTATACCAGCTTCGATTGGCCAGCAGTGTGCGTATCGACTCTCTGTCCACGTGAAGCCGATCTAACCCACGCGTTGCCTTGAACGCTTCAATCCCGAATAGCAGCTCGTCAATGTCGAGCATGGCGACGTGAAGCGGTGTGAAATGCTGCTCGGGGAGTGCAGTCTGTTCTCCGACCGCTGCGGTAACCTGCCGATTCTGGCCGGCCAACCCGCGAATCCGCGGTAACCAGTTCAATCGAGTTGGATGTCGGCGAAGCCACGCGTCTTCAGCATTCGTCTCATGTGGAGGCCGGAGCCGGACAAGCGGCCCCAACTGTCGGAACGCCTGGCCTCGTTCAACACGGACACCGTCGATCTCATCCCTCAGCTTCAATGTACGAAGCGTTCGCTCGGGACGAGTCTCGATGACCGGGAGGTCCCAGATCTCCCTTTCCTGCGTCTCGGGCACCTCGCTGAAAATCCAGTCCCTGAACTGGTTCATGTAGGTCGCCTTCACGCCAAACACCTGGAGGGTTTCGACCTGGCGAAGGTTTCTGGGCTTGGGCGGAGTTTGCGCCAACACTGAAGAGCGCCTCAGGCTCATCTGGTAGCCACGTAAGCGCACTCCCCGACCGAAGAGCTGAATGATCTGTGTTCCTTCACTCTTGCCCATCCGCATCAGACCGATTGACGATACGCGCCATGAGTTCCAACCTTCCGTGAACTTCCTCGAACCCACAAGCATGTTGATCGGACTATCGTCGCGGCTGATTCCTTTGAACAACGACGCGCGGCTGATGTCATCCTCCAGCCTCACGATTCCTTCTTCCTCGCATTTCGTAGCGACGGCACCGGGCTCACCGACATTCACCACACCGAATGGGTCGCTGTCGCCAACCTTGAGCGCCAATTCACCGGCGGCATCCTTCAGCAACTGAACGGCCAGCGTCCCTCCGCCTGGTGCATGAAAGACATCGCGAAGGATGCCAGTATGGAGTTCCCGAGCCAGCGACTCCTTGTCTCCGGAAGTATCCACATGTGGAAGCCGATTAGCCAAAAGATCACGGCCGTTTTGATCGAGGAAGCCTTCTTCAAGGAGGCTCTGCAGAAGCTCAATTGACTCCGTGGGCTCCGCGAGAAAACGTTTGAGAAAGAGAAGCACTTCGACCACGTCGGAGACCGATACCTTGTCGTCTTGGGTCGAGATCTTGCCGCCCGTGACGGTATGCCCCACAAAAACCCAGAGTGGTTTGTCGATCCGAAACGGCTTCATAGCGTCGCCACCATCCATCCAAACCCGCATCTGTTGGTAAAACAGTAACAATGCGGTCGTGAGATACCGGCGTTGTTTGTCATCGTCTTCCAGGTTCAGAATCGTGAAGTCCTTACCGTAGCCGTCGCGGTAGAAACTCCGATACGCGTAATCGAAAAGAATGCACCGGGCATAACGGATTCGGATGTCTTCGCGTTCGGCTGCCTTGCTGACACCTGCAATTCCTTCTTTGAACGTTGCTGAGTATTCGAACGTAAAACCGCCTTCGGCGAGCTGATTTCGCCTCGACAGCCAGGCGCCCTCGCCTCCGGCACCCGCGCCTCGGTGACCTTCGTCCACAAGAACAAGGTTGCAGCCTTCAAAGGCTTCTGTGGCGACCGTAGCTTTGCCGTGCTCGTCCTGGAACTTGTGAATCGACAGGATCTTGATTGCTTTCTTCGCCTGCTCCGCGAAAAGACCGTCGATCCCCGCTTCGCCGACATGAACGGCGTCAATGCCCGACCACGTGAACTCCTTGGCGTGCTGTTCGCTCAGCCCGTCGTTGGGGGTCACGAGGATGATCTGGTCGAGTTTCGGCCACGTACCGGCAGCAAACGCCTGCTTGTGATAATGACGGAACTGCAGGATATGTACGTGCATCAGAAGCGTCTTGCCGCTGCCGGTTGCGCACCAGAACGCCAGGCGTGCGAGCTGCCGGCGGGGGTTACCGTCATCGTCGGCCGTGGCCTCCGTCGGATATGGGGCCACGCCGTCTGGTTCACTGGCACCGCCGATGTTATCATTGTGAGCCGCGATCGTTTCATTGATGTCGTTACGGAGTCCTGTCGGATCGGTGAAGTACTGGTCGAGGAACATCTCCGTAAACAGCAGGGCCAGATACTGGTGGTACTTCCATTCGATCTTCGGCTGGCCGTGGTGCTGCCGAGCCGTATTCATCGCCTGGGTATGTTCCAGAATGTTCTGTTCGTAGCTCTGCAATCGGTCAACGGTGACGATCCGCCCATCGGTAACGGTGGCCAGCGCTTCTGCAATGGACTCAAAGAAGCGGTGCAGCCCTGTGCGATCATGGAAGCCCCCCTGGTTATCCGGGCCAATCTGGAAGCGGTCCTTGAATTCCTTGAGATCCCGCACACCCAGCTGCCCGAGCGCCCATTGAAACAGGACGGTCTGACGGTGGAAGTCGGATCGCGCGGTGCCGGTCCGGTTGCGTCCTGCGTTTCGTCGTGCTGCCATCAGACGCCTCCGTCCGTGTCTTCAAACATCTTGGCTTTGAAGGCCTCCTCGATCGGAAAGACCGTGCGGATTTCGGCGGTGGGTTGCGGCAAGGTCACCGGTCCGTTGACGTAAATCAGGTGATAATCACGATGTTCGGTTCGCTCACGCGTGGTCTCACGATGGCGAA
>CAZUAQ010000049.1:5655-7658 GCA_964618455.1 uncultured Planctomycetales bacterium
CCAGGGCGGCGGCGTCCTGCTCGGCGTCGTCGGTGAGCTTTCGCCATATGACCAGCACACGGGTGTCATTGTCATCGTTCAGTGTGCCTTCAACCCGCTGAAAGACGAACGGACCATCAGCATCGCGCCGCAGCCGGCCGGTGAGCTTGAGGCGACCAAGGTCGTCGTCATGAGCAGCACGTTCGAAGTCGGCGCTGTACCGTTCAATCGGTCCGTACGCTGCCACCCTCAGCCCGAGCAAGTAATTAAACGTTTCTACCAAGTCGACGCTGTGCCGCTTGATTTCGTCTTCGCCGGCGAGCTGAGCGTTGATTGCGTGGTTCCATGGATCGCGAAAGATGTCAAGATCAAGCAGGTGTGGACCTAATTCCAAATCAAGGGCGTAGCGAATAAGTGAATCTCGCTCGTTGCCGGATCGCCCTTCGAGTAATTCGTCACCCGGAACAGGCAAATTGTTCAAAGCGTCCTCATACGATTCGACTGCGAAGTACTTTATGAGCGCGCTCGTGCCCTTGCCATGGGTCACTGCTCTTCCATTCGCCCAGTCCGGGCTGTAGATGACTTTGGCAATACGGGGCTTGAGCACGGAATAGAAGTATGCTCCCATCTCCACAACTGTGAATCGACGACGCCCATTGTCTTCTCTATTGAGGTTTACCACGCTGTGAGCAGTTGTGCCCGAGCCAGCAAAGACATCCAACACAGCGCCCTCTGGATCGTCCTTGAGATTCGCAACACGTAAGCAATCTGCAACTGCATGCACAGACTTGGGAAAAGAGAAGCGGTGAGTTTCCCCGAACATGCGGGTTAGTAGGTTTGTCCCGTACTCTGCAGCCGAATACTCAGCCCGGATTTCCCAGGTGACACTTGCGGCTGCGTATAATGAGGTAACGATTTCCCCTATGAATACAGGCGAAAACGAACCTCGGGCCGCTGAAATCTGGAGAATGTGATGGGTGAAGCACGCAAGGAGGCGTTGCGGGTCGGTTTTGACAGCCAGATCAAGCTGGAATTCCACGGCGTGTCGGTCACCTCTGATGCGGGATTGGTCGCGTACCGTGAACTCGATGAAGCGTTGGGGCTGACGATGGTGGCGGATGACATCTTCCGCGATCCTCGGCGCGGTAAGAACACGCAGCATGAGTTGACAGCCATGTTACGGCAAGCGGTGTACAGTCGACTGGCGGGTTACGAGGACACGAACGATGCTCAGCGGCTGGCGGTTGATCCGGCCATGCGTCAGGTGGTTGGTGGCCGGGCCAAGGATCGGCAGGCCGCGTCCACCAGCCAGATGGGCCGCTTCGAGACGGAGATTCTGACGGCCAGGAAGAACCTGAAGGCATTGATGAGTTTGTCGGGAATGTGGATTGACCGCGTTCACGAACACTGCTCCTTGGACAAGCTCATCCTCGACCTGGACAGTTCGGTAAGCGAGACCTACGGACGGCAGGAAGGGTCGGCATACAACGGTCATTTCATCTGCACGTGCTATCACCCGCTGTTCTGCTTCAATCACCTGGGTGACCTGGAGCGGGTGTTGCTGCGAAACGGAAACGTGGCCAGCGCCGACGACTGGCGTTCGGTGCTGGAGCCGGTCGTCGCTCGCTATCGCGATCTGGATATCGAGAAGTACTTCCGTGGCGATGCGGCATTCGCCATCCCGGAGTTGTACACGTTCCTCGAAACCGAGGACTACTGGTATGCGATCCGGCTGAAGTCAAACGCCGTTCTGGAGCGGCAGATCCAGCACTTGCTGACCCGCCCGGTGGGTCGCCCGCCGACCAAGCCGGTGGTGCGGTATCACAGCTTCATGTACCAGGCGGGCAGTTGGGACTGTGAGCGTCGTGTCGTGGCCAAGGTCGAGTGGCATCAAGGCGAACTGTTTCCCCGCGTCGGCTTCATCGTCACGAATCTGCCCTGGCGCAACAAGCGGGTCGTGCGATTCTATAACAAGCGCGGCACGGCGGAGCAGTGGATCAAGGAGGGCAAGAACGCGATCAAGT
>CAZUAQ010000049.1:7668-38687 GCA_964618455.1 uncultured Planctomycetales bacterium
AAGCTCTCGTGCCACGACTTCGTGGACAACCAGGTGCGGTTGCAGTTGTTCGCCCTGGCGTACAACCTGGGCAACTTCCTGCGTCGGCTGGCGCTGCCGAGACCCATGAAGCACTGGACGATGACGACCTTGCGCGAGAAGCTGATCAAGATCGGAGCGAAGGTGGTGACACATTCGCGGTACGTGTTCTTCCAGATGGCCGAGGTGGCGGTGCCGCGTAAGCTGTTCGCCGCCATTCTGGAGCGCATCCAACGTCTGCGTACTGTGGCCAGCATGGCCCCGTCATGATGATCCTACAAGGCGCTCAGAATGGCTCCCGTTGCGATAGTCCAAGGGGATGCCCTGCGCCGACTCCAAGAAACGGGGCCGAAGAGCCCCTTTGGCGGGCAAGGAGCGGACCGTTTCAGCCCGTAAGACCGGAAAAAACTCGAAAAGATGGTTGGCGCAACGGGGGGGGGGGCGCTGTTACAATGGCGGAACACAGCCCGGCGGCATAGCCGGGCGAGGTCAAATGGGAAATGTCGGTTTGAGGAGCTTGCCGCCGGGAACTCCCGTCATCTACCAGTACATTTTTCCGGAACTGGATCCCTCGTTGCCCATCCGTCGATTTCTGTTCCAGGACATCACGGTCCGCGATGCTTACGAGACGAAATCTTACGGCCATCAGGATCTGTCCGAGCAGGATTTCGAGGAAAAACGTCCTCAGACTTATCCCACCATGTTTTCGGAAGAATGCCTTCCTCATTCAGCCGCCATTTCCGGTATATCGCAGTGTTTCCTTTCGAATCCTTTCGCACCTTCAGATGTGGAATGTTGGCTCTCGCCGTATCGACAACAAAATCCCAAATCCGCTCGCGGTCTTTGTCATCTATCGGAAGCAATACCTCTTCGCCTTCTGCGGGCTCATCGAGGACGTCATACTGTCGCGTGTCCTTGTTCCACGATAAGGAGGGAATGCGTATTTGCTCCCCTCGGACATAGATTGGATAGAACTGACGTGGCCGGGTCCTCCGATAGGTGTTCTGCCCTCCGTGTTTCCGGAAGTTCGTCCACTCAAACGGGCCGATTTCGTCTCGCTCGTTGTATCTAGCGATCTGTGCATCGGAATGCTGCATGCGTCCTACGTAAGCGAAGCCGGGCCGACCGAGGAATATTGCATACTCGTGGCAAATCGAAAACCCTACAGTGCCAGTTCTACCTGCAGGATTGTTCTTAATTGGAACTTGGCCGAGGAGTTCGTAGCTCGGTAAGACCAACTCACATAGGCTTCTTAGGACATGTACCTCAACATCGTCTATTGTGACGCAGAGAATCGCTTCAGGTGTCGCCAATCTTGCGCATGCAGCAAGGCGATCCGTCATCATCGCCAACCATGAAGAGTCCTTGTAGCCGTTCTTATAGGCTATCGGCCCCGCGTCCGAGTTGTAGGGCGGGTCCGCGTAGACACTGTTAATTTGCCCGACAAGCGATGATCTCAGCAGCGCTGTTGCCTGGAAGTTCTCACCATTCACCAACAAGCCCGTCGTCGCTTCGTCAATACTGTGTTGGTCGCATAGTATCTGTTCGTTCGCCAACAGCTCGATCTTGAATGCGTTACTGTAGAGCTTCGTGTCAACGATGAGTGTGTCGCATGAATCGAGAAACGCGCGAGTACCCCATTTCACACCTGCGAAAAGCCCTTCAGCTTCGTCATCGGGTTTGAATCCAAGCGATTCCCACGCGCGCCACTGCAGCTCATTATCAGCAACTACGTCACGTAAACTGCCCGGAATCCGATCGATGGTGACAAGCCAATTCGTATTTAGCACGAATTTCTTCTTCAGCCATAGCTTTCTCTGGAAATCCTCCAGCGTGCCCAGGAAATCGATGATGCGTCCGGCGACTCGACGGATAGCTTTCACACGGCCCTGTACTGTTGCGAGGTGATCCACCGCTAGCGTATCAAGGTCGTCTAGCCGGACGACCTCGTTCTTGATGTAGAAGTCGAGTTCCCGATGAAGGAAACCGCCGAGATCCTTATGGATGAAATAGTCAAACGTGTTGCGGGCCGTGAAATGGTCAAGGTGTTTGCCGAGGATAGTCCGGTCCGGTTTCGATGGTGTGCCGGCCGAGGCCGTGACGACGGACTTCCATTCGTCGCCCATGGCTTCAAGGGCTCGCCTTTCGGCGTCGGCGCAAAACTGCTCCCGTTCGTCTCCCTTCTTCGGATTCCTTTCCCTGGCGTAATCGCCGCCGAAGATGGCGACGGCACCGTCGGCGGCACGTTCTTTGTCGGCTTCTGTTGGAGCCCGGAAATGGAACCGCAGCGTCAGCACGGAGTCGGCTTCCTCAACAGGATCATCGGTGAGAAGGATGTATCGCCGCTTGGATTCATCAGGCTCCTTGTTATTCCCCACTTCCTGCGTGGCGTCGACAAGCTTGAACCGCACCGTCCTGTCGCCGATCTTGAATCGATAATCTTTGTGCCACTCGCCGGATTTGATGTAATACTGATCCTTGTTGGCCCAATGAAGAACGACCTCCTCGCCGGAATACGGGATGGCGTACGTGTCGCCCTTGATGCGACGCTTGGAAATGAAATCACCTTCGTCGTAGTACCTTGAGAAGAACGCGAGCAAGTGGTTGTAGATGTCTGCTTCAAGTTCGGCAACGGAGGCGCTACCGGCGGATTCGAGCTTGGCCTCCAGCTCCTTCACTTTGGGCGAATCATCCGGGTTGAAGCCAGCTGTGCTTGCCGCCGCCCGGGCCTCCTCGATCTCAGCCTTGATCTTGTCGGCTTCCCCGGCGCCGTGTTCCGTGAGAGTCTCACGGACCACGTCGCGAAGCTGGCGGTCGAGAAAGGCAGTTACCTCACCCCGCTTGGCCGCCATGATTCGATAGATCCCGAAGTCCAGGTCGGACTTATCGAGTTCGAATAGCTCGCGCAGCTTGGACTTCAACGCTTCAAACTTCGATTCGCTTATCTGGCTGACGGCAGTAGTCATGGGTGATTCGATTCTCTTGTACGTCTGGTCGTTCTCGTTTACACCACGATAAAGCGGATGGTGAAGACCGTCTCTCTGCTCTGGTGCTTCTCGCATCGGTCGCGAAGCTGCTGAATCAGCTTCTGGCGCTCGGCTTCCACCTGATCCTCGACATCATCAATACGACTTCGTGCTCGCCGACGCTTTCTCTCCAGTTGAGAGACCCGCTCCTGGGCGTCTTGTTGCGCCCTTACATTCTCCGCGAGATCCGCTTCGCGTCTAGCGGCACGAAGCTCCCGCTTAATCGTGTCCAGTTCCATCTCGGCGGCGGCGATTTTGTCGTCCGCCCATTGATTGACTTGGGCCTGGACCTGCTTGAATCGTTCATTGCCGTTCTCTGCCGCACGCGCCATTGTTGCGGAATTGAGACGGTCGGCGTCGGCCGAGAGGCGTGCCATCGTGGATTCGTCGCAACTCGCTTCACCGAGCTCGTGGCCGGCGACATCAAGTAATCGCTGTGCCCGTTCCTGATCTATGTTCTCGCCAGCATCGGTGATCGCCGTGAGGAGCAGGAACTCCTCGCGGGCGTCGCTGTCGAGCGTAAGCTTGTCAAACCGCAACCAGCCGCTCTGCCCAACAAGTGGAGCGAGCATGCTGATCTTTCGTGGATGCCCGGATACGTTCAGTCGCACCTGTGCTGTTTGAAGCCATTGGCCCTTGGCTTTGTCGAGCAGCCATTGGCCCAACGGGCTGGACAAACGCAGAAGATGGGCCTCCGTTGCCGCGAAGTCGTCTTCAGACCGTGCGGCGGAAATAAGCCGGTATTCGCCGGTGGGGATCTCGGTGGCCGGGCTCTCTGAGAGGTGGAAACTCAGTTGTTCGTCATCGAAGTTCGCAAGGCCATCGAGCCCCCAGCGCGTGAGACGCCAGAATCGCTCCCCGACACGGTCAAGAGCTAGTTGGGCATGTTCCCCGCGGACGCGAAGCCGCTCATGAACATCGACATCAAAGTGCTCAAGCACCTGCTGTCGTGCCTGAATCATCTTCTCGTTTATGGTCTCTTCGAGCTCACGCTGCAGGGCATCGAAGGCCTCCTCGATCTCCTGTTCGGTTCGGCACGTCTTGAGAATGGCGAGCACCCGGTTCTCAAAATCCACACCATCCTCAATCGCTCCGAGCACCTCGTCGCTCGCGCCGAACAGGCCATCGAACAAGCTGAACTTCTGCTGAAGCAGGTCCTGAACCCGCCGATCGGCGACGTTATCCTGGGACAGAAAGTTGACGACGACGACATCGTGCTCCTGGCCGTAACGATGACATCGACCGATTCGTTGCTCGATGCGCTGTGGGTTCCATGGCAGGTCGTAGTTGACCACGAGCGAGCAAAACTGGAGATTCACGCCTTCGGCTGCCGCTTCAGTCGCCAACAGAATCTCGCCGTGGTCACGAAACTCCTCGATCAGTGCTGATCGGATATCGATAGGTCTTGAGCCAGTTATCTTGTCCGTGCCGGCGTGCTTTCGTGTGAAACGGTCATATGCCTGCTTTGCGCTCGCATGGCGGTTTGAGCCATTGAACACCACCACATTGCCCGCATAGCCATTCGCCTCCAGATAAGCGGCCAGGAAGTCTTGCGTCTTCCGGCTCTCCGTAAAGATCAGGGCTTTGCGTGCGGCTCCGAGTTCCTCCAGTCGGCCGAATGCGATTTCGAGCGCGGTGATAAGAGCATCTGATTTGCTATCGGCAGTGATTCGCTCCGCTCGTTCGATAAGGGAACCCAACTCGGCGAGTTCGAGTCCGAGTAGGCGACCATCGATCGGTCGCTCTGTGTCGGCGTTGTCCTCTTCGTCCATCTCGACCTGGTCAAGCATGGCCTCGATGTCGAAATCATCCTCTTCGAGTGGCGCAAGGAACCGGTCACGTTCGTCCTCGGCTAGACCATCACGAAGGTCAATGAGCCGTTGGCGCATCATACGCAAGGTGCTGGCCAGCGCTTGCGGTGAGGAGGCGAGCGTCTTGAAAAGGATGATCTCGATGAGGTGGCGATGTTGCGCGGGAAACGCGAAGCTGATCTCCCGAAGCATGAATTCCGTTACATCTCGGTGTAATGCTTTCTCTTCTTCGGTTTGCTTAAACGGGTGTGTAATCGCCTGACGCTTCGTATAGTTCACATAGGGGCAGTCCTTACGCAGCGTCCTCTTACAAAGGGTGGCCAGACGTCGGCGCAGCTCACCAATGTCTCCGCCTGCATTGCAGTACTTGCGCTGGAACGCGGTCTTGTCTCCAAAGATATGATCGCCGACGAGCCAACCGAGTCCGTAAAGCTCAAGCAATGAATTCTGAAGAGGCGTTGCAGTGAGCAGGATCTTCTGTCGCAACTCAAACGCCCAGCGCACCGCCTGCCCACCTTTTCGGCTGGGCTGATAAGCATTTCGCAACTTATGTGCTTCGTCCAGCACCACAAGGTCAAAGGGGACAGCCCTTAGATCCTCCTTCATTCGACTCGCAAAGCCGTACGACAGGACGACGATTCTTTCGCAATCGAAGGGGTTGGGGTGACCGTCGCGTCGGAGTTGCCCCCAGACCTTCCTGTCCATGACCACCGAGGGGAGATTGAACTTCTCTGAAAGCTCCGATTGCCACTGTTTTCTGATATGCGCGGGGCAAACAACTATCAGCCGCCGACGTCTCTCAGCCCCCTTCTGGCGAAGCACGAGACCGGCCTCGATCGTCTTACCGAGCCCGACCTCGTCTGCAAGCAATACGCCCTTCTGAAGTGGGTTGGACATCGCAAAGAGGGCGGCCTCGACCTGGTGGGGATTCAAGTCAACCTTTGAGTCAAACAGCGCAGTGCTCAACCGGTCGAACTCGCCGACCTCACCGAGCTTCGTCAACTCGTGGGCGACGTAGCACGCTTGATGAGGCGACATCGGAATCAGGTTTCGCGACTGGTCTAAGAGCAACGTAGCCCCTTCTGGATGCCGCGATCAGATGAGGTTGTCGATCGCGGCTTCTCTTTACCCTGACGACGACCGACCACATCGCTAATGTACCGTTCTGAGCAGTGTCCGGAAAGCTCCATGGCGTACTGGACTCCATGCTCCTCCGCAGCGAAGCACGGAGTTGATCGAGTACCCCAACTTCGCCTCTTTTTCCCCCACACCTTGCCCCCTCCCATCCGCTCTCACTGAGTCCTCTCCGCCATCGCCCTGCCCGAGCCGTCCTCCCGATTTTCTGATAATCGATTAAGAATTGCGCTTGACAAGATACCTAACAAAAACCTAATATAGCCTTCGTCCTCCTTCGGTAGCTGCCTTACGCTTCGCAAGGGGGGCTACGCAGTGACGATGTCGTGACGAGAATCGGATGCGTGTAACATATTGTCAGAACAGGAGTAACCGATGAAAGGGGCAGTGGCTGCCGAGGTAGTGAGGGTGGGACACGCTGGTCAGACACGGGGACACCGACTGAAATCTCTCTCGGTCATCGGCGGGTTCCTGGACGGTATACACATCGACTTCGCCGATGGCCTCAACTGCCTCATCGGCCATCGCGGCACAGGCAAAACCACCGTTCTCGAGTTCATCCGGTATGCGCTGGAGGAATTCCCGCGAGACGACAGTGGTCAGTCCCGCAAGCGAGTCGAAGCCCTGGTCAAAAGCAACCTGGGTGATGGTCGTATTCGCCTGGCCCTGGAGACCAAGGACGGGCTGGAGTACATCGTGGACCGGACGACGAGCGGCGATCCGATGGTCCTGACGGTAGACGAACAGCCTACCGACGTGCGCATCAACACGTCAGGCATCTTCAGTGCCGACATTTTCAGCCAGAATGAGGTCGAGAACATCGCGGACTGCCCCCAGTCCCAACTGGAACTTATCGACAAGTTCGCCGCCGGCCGGATCGCCGAGATCAACCGCCAGATCGCGACCGTCCGGAATAATCTGGACGCCAACACGAATGCGATCCTTACCAACCGACAACAGTTGGACGCATTGACCGATGAAGTGGGCACGCTGTCTGTCATCGAATCGAAGATTGCGGCCTTGGCCGAGGCCCAGGGGGACCAGACCACGGATGAGGTCAATATCGCCCATCAGCACCGGGCACTGCGGGGACGCGAGGAGCGGGCAGTCCAGGAGGCCCAGGAGCATATCGAGCAGTACACCGTATGGCTCCGCGACGCCGTCGGCCAGTTCGGACAGATGACTGAGTCCGCTTTCGATGCCGCCATGCTGGCGGGTCCGAATAGCAAGGTGGTGCAGACCATCCAGAGCGCCCTGAGGCGTCTCGGCAGCGAATTGGATCGCCTATTCCAGGAAGGCGCCCGGGCTATCGATACCGGCGCGGAAGAGATCGCCTCCCTGGCCGGCAAGCTTCTGAGTGCGCACCAGCAGCAGGAACTGGCCTTTCGTGACCTGATCGCCCGACACAATCAGGCCCAGGGGGTAGCCACGGAACGGGCAAATCTGGAGAAACGACGGAACGACCTGCTGGCCAAGGAGCGCCGGAGGACGGATCTCAAGAAGCAACTCGACGCGCTACTCCGGGAACGCGCCCGCCATGCCGAACAATTTCGCACGCTGTGCGGCGAGCGATTCCAGCAGCGCCAGGAGATCGCTGAGTGGATCAACGAAGGGGCGACGTCTCCGATCCGCGTGCGGATCGATCAGTGCGGCGACACGACAGCCTATCAGAATGCGCTTTCGTCGTGGTTCAAGGGGAAAGTGTACCAGCACAATGTGGCGGCCCGGAAAATCGCGCAGTACGTCCCTCCCAGCGACCTCGTGCGAATCGTCACGGAGCAGCGTCCCGACGACTTGCAGGCGCAGGCGGAACTGGGAGATTCCCAAACCTCCGCCGCGATTGAGGTGCTGGGCCGCCTGGAATACCAACTGCAGCTCGACATCATTGAGCTGGCCGACCTGCCCCGCATCGAACTGCGTGACGGCGAGGAATGGAAAAACTCCCTCCAGCTGTCCACCGGCCAGAAGTGCACCACCATCCTGCCGATCCTGCTGCTGGAAAGCGACAATCCATTGCTCGTGGATCAGCCGGAAGACAACCTCGACAACTGCTATATCTACGATACCGTGGTCAACGCGATTCATCGGGTGAAGCAGAACCGTCAGATCATCCTGATCACCCACAATCCTAACATCCCCGTCCTGGGCGAAGCGGCGGCGGTCTACGTGCTCAATAGTGACGGCGAGCGTTCCCGAGTAGCCAATTCCGGAACGGTGGATGACTGTAAAACGGAGATCATCAACCTCTTGGAAGGGGGCCAGGAGGCCTTCGTCCGGAGGAAGGAACGGTACAACTACTGATGGCTGAACGGAATCATGCCATACTCGCCGGCATGCGCGACATGATCGCGCGGAACGCGCATGCCATGCCCCCCGAGGAGCGTCGCCGCCTGGTCGTCACCTTGGTCGACACCTTGCTCTGTGACCAGGCCGGCGGCGTCTCCGAGGTGATGGATCTGATAGACCTGCTTTCGCGCGACCCGGACTGGACCGTACGGCTGGAGGTAGCCCGGATGGTACATCTGCTGGATGAGGAAACCTGCAGCCGATACGTGGCCCTGTTTCGTGGCGATTGCAACAGTTACGTGCGCAGCCACGCGGAGCGCAGCCAGGCCCGCCAGCGGAAAGCCCGTCAGCGTTCTGGCCGCAAGCGGAATGATACGCAGACCTACGCCGAGCAGATGGACCAGTTCACCCGCCAGTACGGCAAGCGTGCGGCTGCGACGATCCGGCAACTGGCCGACAAGCGATATGAACTTCTCTCGGCCGCCGTTGCTCACGATGTGCGCAGTATTCTCACGACGCTTTCAGCGAATGCGGCGGCATTGGCCGAAGAACGTGCCTGCAGCACCCGGGCGCGATCGATCTTGGAGGACGTCGGATTCCTCAAGCGAACGATCGAGGCGATGGAACAGTTTAGCAAGCCGGTGCCCCTGCAGCGCCACCCCGAAGACATCCGGCAGATGATCCAGCAAGCGACTGAAAAGGCCCTGGAAGGAGTGACCCAGCAGGATCATGATCCTTCCTCCGTGACCATCGCTGTCACCGACGTCCCGCCGATTCGTCTGTGGGTCACCCGTCGTTTAATCGTTTTGGCCCTCACCAACGTCATCCAGAATGCCCTGGAGAGTTTTGCGAATCGCGACGAGGATACCCTGCGGGCCGGGCGCATCGAGATCAGCGCGATCGTCGATGGCTACGAGATCAGGATCCTCGTTTCCGATGACGGGCCGGGGATCGAGCCGGAAGTGCTCAGGGAACTGGATGGTTTTGTGCCGACGGGGCCGAATAAAGCCAAGCGTAGAAGCTCAGGCTGGGGCCTGAGCATCGTTCATAAGTATGTCACGGCGCATGGCGGCGGCGTGACGATCGACAGCGAGATGGATCGAGGCACTACCGTGGTGATCACGCTGCCCATGCGTGACGCTGCGGAGGGGGACGATGATGAAGGTGTTGGTGGTGGAAGATGACCGCAAGATCAAAACCGAAACGATTGACGACTGTCTGGCATCCCTGGGGCATGAAAGCGACTGGGCGACGAACCAGCAGGAGGCCAACGGCCTCCTGATCGCGGACGATTACGACCTGGTCCTGTTGGACCTGCAGATTCCTTCACGACCTGGCGGGAAAGACTCGCCGGAGTTCGGGAAGAACCTGTTGCGCCAGGTACACGAGCGCAAGGGGCGCGGCAATCTGCCGGTGATCATCATGACGGCTTACCATCAGCAGTGCGTCGACATGATGACGGAACTCCAGGAGATCGGTATAGACGGGAGCATTTCCAAGCCGTTTCCGACCTCGGGAAGGACCCTGGCCGTGGTCATCGACGAGGTGATGGACAAGCATCGACGTTTTCGTCAGGCCGCCGCCGGTAACAGCTCGCCGGAAGCACTCACGCCATTCACTGGCGGTGTGCTGGCCTATCACTCGGGACGGATCGACTTGTGCGGCGAGACCATCGTCGAGGCAAGCCGGAAGGGAATGGCCTGGCAGATCCTCCATCATCTCCGCGAACGCAACGGCCATGGCCATTACATTCATTTCGGCAGCCGGACTCTGGCACGTCGCCTGGAGCCCGAACCTGTCCAGAACACGCTGATCCGGGCAATTGGCACCCTCCGCTCCCGGATCCGAAGGCTGATGCAGAATCGGCTCGGGGTGAATTGCCAGCTGGACGATGTGATCGGCAGCGATGATCAAGGCTACCATCTGCGGGACTGGATCATCGTCGAGGAGTACGATGAAGCGGGCACGCTGGTGGCCGGAACGAATGGCACCGCGAATAGGCGCCCCCAGGCCGGCCGCGGTGAACCGGCCCTGCAGATGAACACCAGGCAGCGGTGGGTGATGGCCCAACTGGCGACCGGCGTCAGGCTGACCCGGCGCGATTTCCAGGATCAGTTCCGTATCAGCGAACGGACGGCCAAGCGCGACCTGGGAGTCCTGGTGGATGCGGGGATGATCGAGTTTGACCGCACGGAGGCACCTGGGCATTACCGGCTGACGGGAAGCACCTAAGGAATAAAGCCTTGTCGTAGCCACTGATGAAAGGCAGCAGTCCTCCTGCACCACGTACGCTGCATTAGCAAATCGCGGGCTATTTACCCGGTTGCCGCTTCGGTATCCAGGTGAAACCATCTACTCCCCGAATGCACCCGTCTCCTAATGGCTATCGAAGGAACATGGGGACAGGGATGGCAGCAGCCGTAAGTCCCTGAGAACATCAGACGGCGCGCAGACAAGAGATTGGCACGCCATATGTTATTCTGATCAGGGCTCAGTTCCCCGGAAGATAGTCGATACAGCCCACTCAGCAACATAAGCGCTGCAGCAGCAGAGAGAAAGGGAAGAGAGGCATCTGTGCTCGTCTCAGCTATCTTGAATTGTGATTCAGAACACTTAAACAATGCGCTATCGATGTCTGGCGGCATGCGGCACACCAAACAATCATCTCGGCCTGGAATATGACGGGTAGGTGTCACCGGGGCAGAAACGTGTGAGAAAGAATTCCTCCATGCCTATGAATGCATCCTGAGGCCCTTCCCAGCTCCACAACGTCACAGAAATAGGTGGCTGTCCCGTGGCTGTCCCTCATATGTTTCCCCTCCTCTGGCTCATTGTCCGGCGGGCATAGTGGCTTGGTTCCTACCGGCCTGTTCCATCATCACCTTTAGCTCCTCAAACGAGACAAAACGCACCTCACCGGTGGCAACAAGGACCGGTATCTGCCCATTTGGAAAAGCGGACTTTTCCGGAGGCGGGTAAGCCATAAGGCCTTCAGGATCATCTCCCCTACGGCGGCCCGGGATATAGTGAAAAGCCCGCGACGTGCCGGGCGGGGCTTTGGCGTGGGACGGAGAAACGAGTAATCCCGGAGCCACTAGGCCCTGATCCACGAGTACCAGTAGATCGGGGGGGAATGCACCATTCCTCTCGGTGGCATAATAATGCAAGGCCACGCCGATGCTTTTCAGATGCGCTGCGGTCACGAGGGATGGGTCAAGACGGCGCTGATGACGCTGGTACCACATGCCCACCGCCAAGACAACGAATAGCACAACTGACGCTGCAACTACGAGATGCCTCGACTTCTTCACAGTAAGACGGCTCCAGGAACCCTAGTTGACGATGGCAACAAGAAGAATAAGTTGGCCTTCCGCCGCTTGTGCACAATCGTGCACAGTCATGCTAAGGTGCTGTCTGCGTGCCGGTTCTGTTACGGTCCATCTCAGCGATTTCCTTCTCAAGTTGCTCCATCAATGCCCGATGGGGGGACTCAGGAAATTCCTCGTTCAACTTTTGCATGGAACGCCGTGCATCGGCAAATGATTCACTCAACGCCTGGGCACAGGCAAGGCGTAGCAGTATTGTTTCTCGCAAAGGGTGCCTCTTCAGCGTGAGCGCATCACTGGCTTGGCGCAACTGCATGACCACAGGCTGCCATACGGGGGCTCCGCCTTCGTTATTATGCTTCTCACGAATGCGCGCGTAGTCATACAGAGCGATGGATGCGGTTGCATATCTGCCAAACACTGTCTGCGAATGCTGTCGCGTCAGCTGACGGAATGTTTTTGCAACGTCCGGGTTGGCCTTCTGCGGCGAAAGCAGCATTTGCAGCAGCTCGTCCGGCTCTACCGTTTGAACCTGCCTTAACGCTTCGAGTTCACCAGGCAGCGTGGGGCGAATCTTTAGCGGAACAGCTCTTGAAGGAGACAGAGCACGATTCTCTTTGTCGCGGATGAGAAGAACGTACTCGCCTGGCTCGGTGTAATACGTACGGCGGGAACCGCCATCCGGCAGTTGACTGATGAGAGCAAAGTACGTCCCTCGGTATTGGGTCGGTTGGGCATCTACGGGTGCCAAATCGGGTCCGTACAACGGGAAGGTACAAACATCAGAGGACTCCCGCTGTAAGATTCCCTCCAGCCGTCGATGGAGATAACGAAGCCCTTCCAGTGTCGCGACCCGAGGATCCTCGGTGCTCTGGGGATCCGGCATCGCAATATGCGAATGAAGTGTAACCTCCACGATAAGCGGCTCGCAGGGCGCAAGCTCGGGTGTGAGTAGTTTCACCTCAAAGGATTCGCCGATTGCGCTGGCTTGTTCCGTCGCCGTCCCATCTTGCAAGAACACCGTAATCGCGATAATTTGAGCAAGAATCAGATGGTTACGATGCATGGCATTCGCACTCCTTAAGATCTTTACCAGGTACCTTGATCTCGGAAAATATCGATAGATTCCGGGGCAAACTGATTCTGTCCCCTGGGTGCCCCCTCCTGCATAATGGAGTTTGGCACGTGATGATCGTGCTCTCTGCAAGTATGGCCGATTTCGTGCGTCACCGTATGAGCCTCATCAGTTATCCACATGCATGCGGCGTCATCCTGGATCGTTTGCATAAAAATTGCGGCCTCACCTTTGTCAGTTTCGGTGCGCCCTGTCTCTGCCCCTTCGGCTCCCGGGGGTGGACCGAACGGAGGTGTCAGTGTAAAGCACACATCAGGGTCAGCATCCCAGTTTTGTCCAGGTTCCCAGCAGCCAACAATCAAGCAAGCCCAGAAGGCTGGCGAAGAGGTCAAATCACGGGCGTTGTTGATCTGGTACATTTCCAGATCGTTCAAGTGGATCTCGAAAGGGATCACATCTTGATACTCTTCACCGGCATAGACAGGAAGGATGTAAGCAGTTGCAAAGGCAGTTCCGAGAATGGCCCCTCCACTGGGATAGTGCGGTAGTATGCCTTGTACATCGTCATCCCACGAAGAATACACGCTTCCGTTTGCGCAAGCACCTGGAAGCCCAAGGACAACAACCTCGTCGTCTGTCAGGAAGTTACTGGTATTGCTAACGACAGGAAAGACGTCCAAGCCTGCTGGACAGGCAGCGAAACCGATATCTCCTTCCTCATAGAGGTTAAGGTCCGAGTGGTCGTCTGCGAGGTTTTGTCCCAAGTCTATGGTAGACTGCCCGGCAACGGGTGAATTCAGAGTAATACTGTCAACCGTCCCCACAACCGGAAATCCCGTCGCAGCAGCCATTGTATCCCGTTCCACCCACAATTTACGCCATACGGTCAGCATCTCAGTAATTCGAGCGCCTGCTCGTGCGCCACCATTAGGCATCATGGCCTCGGCATCAGCCTGTACCATGCGGTTATCTAATAGCTGGGGAGTCGTAGTCCCAGCAACGCAAAAGTTATCCCCGGGCTTCATCGTAACATCAAGAAGCCCGTAAAATCCTCCCCATTCCCATGTGCCCACTACCGTGCTTAGAAGGACGCCCCCGCCTCCTCGGTTGTCGGGGCCGGAGTTTGGCACACCCGCTGGCAGGTTATCAACCACATTTCCATCCGCGGAGGGGTCGTCTACATCCCAATGCTTCAAATAGACGGGAACACCATAGACACTACTACCGGGTGGCGGTGCTGGTTCAATCATGCCGAAAACCGTGACGGATATTCTGTACGTTGGATAAGCATCATCCGGATCTTTCTTACCCGGAAAGATTCGTTGCCCTCCGTTAGTCGGACAGGTATCGAGGGGCAGGTTATCCAAGTATGTTTCCCACGTGATGCTGGCGACTTTAAAAACCGTAATCTTTACCGTGTCCGAGCAACCCGACACTGAGAGCGTTAGGTCGGCTGTGGATGCCGCATCCTGACCCTCGACCCAGAGTGTAGATGGAAGATTCGCGACTGCCCAGGATCCGCTCGCTGGCGTCGTCTTCTGGGCGTCCATCCAGACCTTAACGGAAGCCGGCCACGTCAATGTCGCAGTTCCTTCATAATCTGCCGGCAATACGCTCAGTTGGATCTTAGCCAGATCATTTTCGTTTGCGATCGGTCCTGATTCGTTCATATCCGGGATATCATTATCATTGTCGTCATCGGCGTTGGGCCATAGGTACCTACCGGGAAACTGGTTTTCAATCGGGTCATCGGTTACGCCGATGATGCCATCATTATCCGAATCGGTGTCGAGATCCACCAGGAGGACGGTGAATTCGGCTTCATCTTCGAACTCGTGGTAGCCTTCATTTTGCCCACCGGGGGGCGGGTCCTGGCAGGGGCGGCTTCCGTGGAGGCTGACGGTGGAGTAGCCAGGAGTCACTCCCTTGATCCAGAAGGTCCTGGTTCCGCCTGGCGAAATGTTGAAAGCCTGGCAGGACGGGCCGCAGGTGCAGAGGGCGCAATCCTCTGGCTCTTCCCCTGGGTCTGGGGGTGGGCAGGTCACACTGCCGTGGACGCAGGTCTCGGCCTCCACGCACTCGGCCACGCCGCAGGCGGCGTCCGACGTGACAAAACACGCGCCGCCGCTGATTGTCAGACTGGCCACGAAGCTGCTGATTTTCGGCGGGCAGGTCGCCAGCGGGTACTGCCCTCCTCCGTCGCACTCCGGCCAGAGCGGACGATCTTCCTGATCTTCGCAGATCGGCACGTCGGCCACGGTTACCGTCACTTTCGTCACACAGCCGACGCAGATCACGTCGTCCTCCACAACGAGCGTGCTTCGGTACAGAAACCCGGCCATGACGGGGGCAGCCGAGATTGCGACGACGCCTGCAACCGCCCATGCATACCACCCACCCTTAGCGGCGCATCCTCTTGTGTTCCCGACCATCTTGCGTGTCCTCATCTGCGTGTGTGTTTCGCTGCGCGTCGGCCTGTGGGCAGCGATGTTCATCCAGGATTCCTGTTTCCTGCGGGCCCCTCAATTTGAGGTCCCTGGCGCGTGTTTCGACTCGGCTGTCCTGCAGGAGCCCGGTTCACAGAGATTCGCAGAGCCGTAGCCCACCGGCTGCCGGGCCGGATGATCGCTAGGGCGACGGCGGCGTCACGGTCGCGGCCATGCGCGCGGTTTCGGCCGCGGCGAGGTTGAACGCTTCCGGGCGCGGGCGCAGGAACTTGAAGCCGAGGACGTCTCTGCGCTGCCAGACCATGGTGGAGAGGCCTGTGGCCTCGACTGCCGGCGCGGCGGACGCGACGATCGTCCATCGGGCGCTGCCCGGATGGTCCGGCAGCGCCGCGTTGACAGTCAGCGGGATCGGCCAGCCGGTTTCCCCCGCGCCGTCGTCCAGCGGTGAGACGCCGGGCACCAGTTCCAGCCCGCTCACCATTACACGCGTATCCTTCCAGGCGTCCGAGTACTGATTGAAATCGCCGGACTGGAGGTCGGAGGAGAAGGCCACCAGCAACGTGTCGCCTGCGGCCGCGCGGAACGTCCCGGTGACGACCGCCTGCACGTCGAGGCCGCTGTCGTCGCCGTCGGTGAGTCCCTGGAAGTTGCCTACGGCCTGATCGGGACGTTGGGGCTCCAGGGGCGGAAGGTCAGTCTCGCCCGGCGGGCGGTGCCGGCCGTTGACCACGACACCCATCTGGTAAGCGGAAAGGCCGTCGGTCTTTTCGCATTCGAGGACCTTGACGTTCGCCCGCAGAAAGTAGGACCCGCCGCCCGGCACGACCTGCTCGAACACGCTGTACACGCCGTTGGTGTAACCCCCATCGCCGATCTCGATGGCCGGGAGACCGTCGAGGGACGCCGGCGACACGGTCGCGTAGGCGTCGTGGGTTACGTTGTACCACTGACCGGACACGGGCGGCGCGACAGCAGACGGATTCCGCTGATCGGCCGGTCGCTCGTCGCGGGACTGCCTGCTGACCAGGACGCCCATTTCTTCGCAGAACTGCTGGCGGTCGCTGCCGGTGATGACCAGGACGACGTCGCCGGACTGAAGCTCGCCCAGGACCTTGCTGAGGTAGACGCGCGGGATAAATCCGTCGATGAATTTTTCGTCGGGCACGGCCACATCGAGCCCATAGGTGTCAAGCAGCATCGATCGCCGCCGGACGACCTGGTGCAGCGGGATCCAGGCCATGCCTTCGGCTAACTGCCGCGTGATGTCCTCCAGCAGCCAGGCGTTGTTCGGGGCCCAGTCGGCCACGAGGTTGTGGTTGCGGTTGGCCGTGGCGATGACGCCATCACGATAGCGCAGGCGCTGCAGCAGCAGCCAGAAGCTCGGGTAGTCAGGCGACAATGACATCGCCAGCGTCTGCTCGACGAAGCTCCGGGCGTCGCTACGGTCGAGGGCAACCAGGGGCCGTGGGTCGTGGGCGTCGAAATTGCCTTCCCCGAGTGTGTCGGCCTGATGCGGCTGGCCGAGGGAGCTTTCGGCGACGAGGCGCAGTCGCGCGTTCAGGTTTGCCGGCGACGCGTAGGTTTCCGCGAGGAATCGGTCGAGCTGGCCGGGCGACATGAGATGGATCGGTGTATCCCCGGCCGTCTGGGCCATTGCCAGAGGCGGCAGAAGGAGAACGCTCAGGAAGACGGACAGCTTCATTGTTTCGATCCTCACTATCTGCCACGGTGAACCCGTGGCGCACCATCCGGCTGCCCCCGCGGAAGCGAATGGGCAAGCCTGCCACTTCCTTGGCGAGTTCTGATTCGCACGGCTCACAACGCCGTGGCACACAGCGCCGTCGCACACTGATCGACAGCGTCATCGCTCATTGCCGAGAGGGCGCAGGCACGATCATGCGCGCCGCCATCTGGGCATCGGCGTCCGCGGCGGCCACCTCTACGTCCGGCACCACCCGCAGGAACTTGAAGCCCTGGACGAACCGGAATTTCTTGAGGAATAACAGGATCGGCTCGCGGCGGACCTTTGGCTCGCATGCGTGGACCATGTACATGTCGCCGTATTCGCGCAGCCAGCGCGTCTCGCGAATGACGATGCCCATATGATCGCAGTAGCGGTTCTCAAGCGTGCCGCGGACTACCTGGATCACATCGCCCGGTTGCAACTCCGGGAGAATCTCCTCGATCGATTCGCGGGGAATGAAGGCGTCGATGACCTTTTCATCGGCCACGTTGAAATCAATCCCTTCTTTGGCGAAGTGTGCTTTGCGGCGGGCGATATGGTGCATGGGGATCCACGGCTTGATCTCGCCGCTGCCCAGTTCCGCGGTGATGTCCTGGAGGCACCAGAGCGTATTCGAGCGGTTCCAGTCGGCCACGATGAACTGGTTGCGGTTCAGCAGCGATTGCGCTTCGAACGCGCGATTGTGCGGCAGGATACGTCCTTCGGTAATCGAGAACTCGTTGGGGCTGAAGGGAATGGCGCCGTCGGCGTAACGCAACCGCGCCACCATGTGAACATACTGTTCCCAGGACTCGGCCAGACCGATGGCCAGCACGCGCTCGACCAGCGTCACGCAGTCGGCTTCCTGATGGTTGTACATGGCCGCGTTCAGCCGATAGGGCGTGCCGATCGACTGCTTGGCGGCCATCTCGACGCGCTGGGCCGGCGCGAGGTCGCTCTCCGACAGGTAGCGGATCAGGTCGGCCAGATCGGCCTCGGACTTCTGGTGAATGCGGTACGGCCCGCTCTGCCAGGCGATCGCCTGCGTGGCGGAAGGTGTCGGCGATGCCGTGGATTCCTGCGCGGGGGCGTCGTTGACCTGGAATCTGATTCCGATCAGCGTAGCCGCCGTGGCGAAGACAAACAACGATGTGGTTTTCATGATGCTGTCCCTCACTCGCGGCACAAGTGCGCGCACCGTATCCGCGTGAAGAAGCCCGAGGCTTCAACGATTGCAACCGTGACTATCGATGCGCACCTGGTGCGCTTGCCATCACGTCAGATCTCGCGTATTGGCGTATTGGCAGATTGGCAGATTGGCAGATTGGCAGATTGGCAGATTGGCAGATTGGCAGAGACTTGGCGCGCCCCCAGAGGCCGCGTCCAGTCACTGAGCCGGGCTACTTACTTATCACTATACACCATCATCAGGCTGCGTCAAAGGGAATTCGGCATATTTTCGACTCTTTTATCGGGCATGGGCTTCAACCTCGGGCGGGGGCATGAGTTAGGCGCGGATTTTTCTTTTACGTGCGGGAGTGTGCGCACTACGGGACAAGGTGGCGCGAGCCCGTGCCTGTGCGCACGGGCTTTCGGGTTTAAGAAGTGACGTCGATGGAGGGCACCCCCTTCTATCTCGGGAACTCCGTCGCTCCCTTAAGGAGCTTGGATTTCTACTTGCCTTTTCCCTTGGTTCCGTCCTGGCGCGGGCCGGGATTATCAGGCGGAGCTGATTGGCTTCCAGGGACAGTTCGCCCTGTGGGCGCTTGACCAGGTCGCAGCCTTGGGTGGAGGTCGGTGCGTTGGGAAGGTTGAGTTTGATGGTGGCCTCGGCGTCTTTGCCGGCGGTTTCGCGGAGGCGGACGATGAGGCCGTGGCCGTCGTCGGCGGTGAGCTGGTCCCAAAGGCGGGGGTCCAAATTGTCCTTCCGTCGCGGCTTTTCACGTATTCAGGCCGCTTTTCGTTCGTAATGGGTAAGGATGCCGCCGAGCCAGCATTGACATTGAATGGATCCGATGTCGATGTCGGGATTTTGAGGCTCCGGAGACTCGTGAACTCCTGGCGGTCGGTTGCCGAGCCCCTGATGAGGACGATATGTATTGTAATACGTGGCGTAGGTTTGAACGATGTGATTCAAGTGGCGCAGACTGAAGCAGAAGAAATGGTTGAGGCATTCCCGTTTCAGACTGCCGATCCACGACTCGGCGTAGCAGTTGGCGACCGGTGCGAGGTAAGGCGCTTTGATGACACCGCCGTCAGGCCGCTTGAAGAACGCGTCGAAGGCCCGCGTGAACTTCGCATCCCGGTCGTGGATCAGGAAACGGATGTCGATCCCTTCATCCTCGGCCCACATGGACACGTTTCGCGCCTGCTGTTGAACCCACTCGGCTGTCGGATTGTAAGTAGCAGGCGAGACAAAGACTTTTCGACTGGCCAGATGAATGAAAGCCAATGTGTACGCGCTTTTGCGACCGAACGGCGTCCAGATCGTTTTGCAGAAGAAGTCGCAGGCTACGATGACGTTCATGTGCATCGTGACAAACTTTCGCCACGGCGTTTCGGCACCCTTGGGCGCATGCCGATCGGGATCGGGCAGGATCCTCTCATCGACCAGCACGCGACGAATCGAGCTTCGGCTGGTCCGGACAGCCAGTTTCTTCAGTTCACCAAGGACGCGTCGAACGCCCCAGCCGGGATTCTCACGAGCGAGTTTCAGGATCAGAACCCGAAGCGACCGCGGCATGCGGCGGCGACCGACCTTTTTCGGGACGCTCCCGTCTCGCGCCTCTCGCACCCAGCGACGGTAGGTCTTGATATGGACGATCCTCAAGGTATGCTCGACTCGATGATCCACCTTGGCTCCAAGTTGCAACAATCGTCGTCGCTCGACCGGGTCGGGAATGATCCGGTTGCCATCCAGCCGCGACCGAAGGATCTCGATTTGGAGTTTCAGAAACCGAACATGATCGTCACGGCGGGCCGACCACCGCTCTTTCAACATCATCACCAGCGCCACCAACCACTCTCGCCGCATCGATCGGACCTCCCTCGAACGAGCGTAAGTCCTGTATTTACAAGGGAACGACAATTTGGACCACCGCTCGGAGGTCGCGAAATCCCGGCTTCACGCCCATCGGCCGATTATCACCGGAAATCGACCCGCGCCCAGATCGCGGATCACCCCGAAAGAGAACATTCACACCTGAACACGCCCCGGTGCCACGGCGACGGAGAAGGGGTGCCGCCGCGGTGCCACACCGGTGTCATGCGGCCTTGGCACCGGTGCCATAAAGCCTTTGGCACCGTGTGAAATGCTCAAAAATGCGATGAAAACGCAGATTCGCAGGGATTTGCGTTACGTTTCGTGTCCGAAAGGCCCACTCCACTGGTAGCCCAGCACGTGACCCGCCTCATGCATCTCGATCAGCCCCTGGCCGAAGATAGCCTGCAGTGTGTCGGAATCACGCGAGTCACCCGGGCCGGCAACGTAGAAAACAGCCTGCATCTCCCGCTCCTCGAGGGTGGCGAGGATCGACCGCAACGGAGTGAGCAGTTCTGCTTTGGTCGGCGTGTCGGCGGGATCGTTGACGTCGGCGCGAAGCGGGCCGTCGTCGAATGTCACCACTACGGTCGTCATCTCGCCGTCGGCTTCATCGCACGGCACGGGCACACCGAATCCACAGCCCACGATGCTCCACACACCCACCATGCCGAGCAACAGCCGGAGGTGACGCCGACCGAGAAATGGAGACCCATGCCGATTCATCCGGACGATTGTACCCCCATCCCCTGCTTCCTTATAACAATATATGCAGGCTCCCTTCACCGATCCTCGTTTCCTTGTCCTGCCATCCCTTCCGAATTACTCCCAGCCAGCCATCGCCATCATTGGCGAGTTTCGGATTTCGGTCTACAATCGACTCATTGTTGGCGCGAATTTTCGCGCACACCGCCGTCAAGTGTGCGCCATCCCCCCTTGAGGTGCTTGCATGATTGCTGGAGTCGTTTCCGAGTCGTATCCGGGCGAAAGTCGCGTGGCGCTGGTGCCCGCCGTCGCGCCGGGGCTGACCAAGGCTGGACTCGAACTCGTCATGGAATCCCAGGCGGGGCTCCCGGCCGGGTACACCGATGCCGAATACGAATCAAAGAAGGTCAGGATCGTCCGCGATCGCAAAGAGGTCCTCCAGCAGGCGGATCTCCTTCTGCAGGTGCGCACGCTCGGCGCCAACCCTGACCAGGGCAAGGCCGATCTCGAGCACATGAAATCCGGCCAGGTACTCATCGGCCAGGCCGAGCCGCTCACCGAACTCGACGCCACGAAATCCCTTGCCGATCAAGGCTTCACGCTCTTCGCCCTCGAGCTGATGCCGCGCATCACGCGCGCCCAGTCCATGGACGTGCTCAGCTCGATGGCCTCGATCGCCGGCTACAAGGCGGTGCTGCTGGCGGCGGAGAAGCTCCCGAAGATGTTCCCGATGATGATGACCGCCGCCGGAACCATCAAACCCGCCAAGGTCTTCGTCATCGGCGCCGGTGTGGCGGGGCTTCAGGCCATCGCCACCGCCCGCCGACTCGGCGCCGTCGTCGAGGCGTACGATGTCCGCCCGGCGGTCAAGGAGCAGGTCGAGTCCCTCGGCGCCAAGTTCGTCGAGCTCAACATCGACGCCGGCACCTCCGAGGACAAGGGCGGTTACGCCAAGGCGATGGGCGAGGAATTTTACCGGAAGCAGCGCGAACTCATGGGTGACGTCATCTCCGAGATGGATGTTGTCATCACGACTGCCGCCATCCCCGGCAAGAAAGCCCCGACTCTGCTCACGAAGGAGATGGTCGAACGCATGCCGCCCGGTTCGCTGGTGGTGGATCTCGCGGCGGAGCGCGGCGGAAACTGCGAAGTGACGCAGGCAGACGAAACCATCGAGCACAACGGCGTCACCATTCTCGGCCCGTGCAATGTTCCCGCCACCGTCGCGTATCACGCCAGCCAGATGTACGCCAAGAACGTCTCGACCTTCGTCGCCCACCTCGTGAAGGAGGGCAAGATCGAGATCGACACCGAGGACGAAATCACGCGCGACACCCTCGTCTGCCGCGATGGTGACATCGTCAACAATCGCGTGCGCGAAGCCATGGGCATGGACGCCATCGCATCGCCCCAGGCCGAGACGAAACCTGAATCCTCCACCGCAGCCGGGGCCTCTGATTCGAAAGAACCCGAGTCTCCGAGCGATGCGGACGCGTCTGAATCGAAAGGGAGTACCTCCTCATGATGACGATCCTCGCCGAAGTGCAGGGCGGCGGCGTGCCGTTGACCTTGCTGCTCACGATCTTCGCACTCGCGGTCTTCGTCGGCTTCGAGATCATCACCAAGGTGCCGCCGACGCTGCACACGCCGCTGATGTCCGGCTCGAACGCCATCTCCGGCATTACCATCGTCGGGGCACTGATGGCCGCCGGCGCGGGCCAGCACTGGTTCGCCACCGTCGTCGGCTTTCTCGCCCTGATCCTCGCCACGGTCAACGTCGTCGGCGGATTCCTCGTTTCGCATCGCATGCTTTCCATGTTTCGCAGGAAGGACTGACCCGGCATGAGTGCCTCGGTTCAAGATTTGGCGTTTTTGCTCGCTTCGATCCTCTTCATCCTCGGCCTCAAGGGGCTGACGCATCCGCGGACCGCCGTGCGCGGCAACCTGCTCGGCTCCCTCGGCATGCTGGTGGCGGTCGTCGCCGTCCTGCTCGGCCCGATGGCGCTGAACTGGACGTGGATCATCATCGGCCTCGTGGTCGGATCGGCCATCGGCGTTTACCTCGCATTCACCGTGCCCATGACCGGCATGCCCCAGATGGTCGCCCTTTTTAATGGATTCGGCGGCGCGGCATCCTTTCTCGTGGCCGGAGCCGAACTCGTCCTGCTCATGCATGCCCTCTCCGAGGCCACCACGACCCAGCCGGCGGCTCATGGCTACGATCTCAAGACGGGCATCGCCACCGCCGCTTCGGGCCTCATCGGATCGGTCACGCTGCTGGGCTCCCTGGTCGCTTTCGCCAAGCTGGCCGAGTGGCGGATCAATCTCAAGGGCAAGAACGGCGAGAAGGGCAAGACCATCCGGCTCAGCGACGCCCTGCTTCTGCCACAGCGCCACCTCATCAACGCCGGTGTCGCGCTGCTCGCCATTCTGCTCTGCGTCGTGACCGTCAACAGCGACAGCCCCGTCATCTGGTACTGGCTGCTCGTCATCGTCGCGGCGGCGCTGGGCGTGCTCATCACCATTCCCATCGGCGGCGCGGACATGCCCGTGGTGATCGCCCTGCTGAACTCCTACTCCGGCCTTGCCGCCAGCGCGACCGGTTTCGTCATCGACAACAACGTCCTTATCATCGCCGGATCCCTCGTCGGCGCGTCCGGACTGATTCTCACGAGCATCATGTGCAAGGCCATGAACCGCTCGCTGTTCAATGTGATGTTTGCCACTCTCGGACCCTCGTCCAAGGGCGCCACCGCCGACGAAGTCTACGAAGGCAAGATCAAGTCCACCTCCGCCGATGAACTGGCCATGATGCTTGACGGCGTTCAGCGCGTCGTCATCGTGCCGGGCTACGGCATGGCCGTCGCCCAGTGCCAGAACGCGGTCCACGATCTCTATGCCCTGCTGGAGTCGCGCGATGTCGAGGTCGCGTTTGCCATTCACCCGGTCGCCGGGCGTATGCCGGGACACATGAACGTCCTGCTTGCCGAGGCCAACATCCCCTACGACAAGCTCATCGAGATGGACGAGATCAACCCCACCTTCCCGCAGACCGATGTTGCCATCGTCCTCGGCGCCAATGACGTGGTGAACCCCGACGCCCGCGAAAATCCCGACAGCCCCATCGCGGGCATGCCGATCCTCGACGTGGACAAGGCCCGCACCGTCGTCATCATCAAGCGCAGCCTCAGTCCTGGATTCGCGGGCATCCCGAATCCGCTCTTCGCCGCCGACAACTGCCTCATGTACTTCGCCGACGGCAAGAAGGCGGTGCTCGATCTCATCCAGGCCATCAAGGAATCGTGATCCGGATGGGTTGATGTCACCGGCGATCAATCATCGCAGCGGACATGCTTGTCAGCCCGCTCCGCCGTTTTTATCATGCCGGTGGATCCAGCATTGAACATCGAAGCATGACATCCGTGTCCCTGAAGACCGCGAGGTTCCCCATGGCCATCCGATTCGCCTGTCCGTCCTGCCAGCAACCCATCGAGATCGATGACCAATGGGCGAACCAGTCCGTCGGCTGCCCCTACTGCAAGCATGTCGTGACCGCGCCCGGGCAAAGCACGTGGCCGGCGGGCAGCGTCTCTCAAGCGAGCCCCGCACCGCCTCCGGCGTCACCGGCGACACCGCAGCCGTTCTCGTCCCCCGAACACTCGGACCGGCCCGGCGGATTAACTCCGCCACCTCCGCCGCACGGATACCCGTTCCCACACCCCGAGCCGCGCAAAAAGTCGACCGCCGCACTGCTTTCGCTCCTGTTCTTCGGCCTTCAGGCAGTCTGCACCGTCGTCGGGTTCGTGATCATCGTTGGCGGCATGATGTCCACGTTCGAAGAACTGGGGGTCATGAACGCTCCGCAAGATGAGTTGGAGCGCGCGCAATTTGAGTACATCGTGGAAAATGGTAGATTCCCGGGCGGGAATTCGACCTCCACCCTCTTCGGCGTCCTTGGCATCGGATCTGGGCTGGCCGCCATGGTGCTCGCCGTTGCTTCGTTCATCCGAAGAGAGCCGCTCGTCATTCTCTCGGTCTTTACGCTGCTCTTCTCCTTTGCGTTGACTTGCTGCGCGTGCTTCCCCGCGATTGCGGCGGTCGAACTGCCCGATCATGTGCTTCAGGAAATCGAGCGGCAGTACCTCGACGAGGGGCACTCTCCCTCGCCGGCCGACGCGCCGACTGAAGTAACCGAAGAGCCCCTGTGACCGCGAGGGGGCGCGAGAACATCTCTCACGTTACGACGATGATGCCAAGCGCCTCTTCCATCGTCTCGACATAGGCATGACACAACCCCCGCGTCCCGCTTTCGGGAATGTTGCCTCCGCCCAGCCCGATCGGCGCCATCCCCGCCAGGCGGATCGAGCACACCCCCGCTCCGCTGTCCTCGATACCCACCACCGCGTGACGCTCTTCGAACGGAATCCCCAGCCCCACGCGCATCGCCTCGGCGTACAGCCACGGATGCGGCTTCGGCGACAGCTCGCCCAGCGTGCCCGCCTCGCCTTTGCGAATCGCATGCCCCGCCGTCACGATCGCATCGTAGAACTCCGCCGGCTCCCCCAGCCCCAGCGTGCGGAAGGCCGATACGATCTCCGGCCACGCCTTCTCGTGCAGCCCCGACGACACCAGCCCGATCCGGATCCCGCGATCCTTCAGCGTCAGCAGGAATTCCTTCAGCCCCGGCGTCGGCGTGAACGCGTCCGCACGGCCCTTGCCCGCCAGCACGTCCGCCATCTCGCGCTTCGTGTGCGCGAAGTAGACGTCGCGCGCTTGCTCGACCGATTGGTCCGGGCAGTACTTGCCGATGCAGTACTGCAGGTGCTCCGAGACGCTGTGGCCGGAGACGAACGGCAGATCGTCGTCCGTCAGCGTGAATCCCGTGTCCCCCAGCAGGCTGCCGACCGTCTGCTCGATGATCCAGATCCAGAACGACTCGCTGCGCACGCTCGTCCCGTCAAGATCCATCAGCACCGCCTTCACCGGATGCCGCAACTCGACCGGCGGAACGGGATAGTACGCCGGATACCCCAGCGCCGACCGCACGTACGCCAGCGTGTGCTCCGCGAAGGCGATGAACTCAACTTTGCCGTCCCCCGTAGCGGCGATCCCGGTCACGCCGCCCCCACCTACGCGATGCCGCCCGTCGCCGCATACCGCCAGTGGCGTCAAGCCCAGTTCGTCCACCAATCCCAGATCCGGAAACAACACGACAAAGCTCACTTACGACTGAACACTGGCTCTGAATCCAAGTCAACGGTCGAATTATCACGCCATGAACACCAACGGAGTTCCACAGGAACTCCCCTTTATACCTCACGACCAGTCTACCCGTCCCTCCGCAATGACTCCACCAACGACACGACCCCGCATCACCTTGGTGACACGGGGTCGCGATGGTTCATGAATGCGTAACGGGTGAACTGCTCACGCCCGCCCGGGCACCGGCACATGCGCCCGAATGTTCTCCATCGTCAGTTCGTACGTCGGCGGTTCCAGCACCTCGTCCGACTTGTAGATCACGTCCCAGAGCACCTGACGCCCGGTGTATGCCGACTCCCGCGCCATGATCGCGCAGAGCGTCGACTCGCCCACGTTCTGCGCCTCGTTCAACGGGGTATCCCCGCGGATGGCGTCGATCAGATCTTTGTGCTCCTGCACGTAGGACTGGTTCCCCTCGTGCGGCACGTCGATCTGCTTACCGTCCACCTCGATGTGCCCCGCGCAATTGGAGATGCCCTTCGCCCCGATCACGCGCTCGCTCACGTTGTTCGCGCAACCGCTGAGCTGGCGGCACATGCTGTGCACGTGAATCTCGCCGGGATACGTGAAGTCGGCGGAGAAATGATCGAACTGATCGCCCGTCGGCCGGCGCGAACGCCCACCGAACGCCACCACCTTCTCCGGGTGCGCACCCAGCGTCCAGTTGATCACGTCGATGTTATGCACGTGCTGCTCGACGATGTGATCGCCCGACAGCCACCGCCAGTTCACCCAGTCGCGGTGCATCCAATCCATGTCCGACCAGCCCTCTTCACGCTGACGCGAGAAAGGCACCGTGCCGTTCCAGTAGCACTGCGCGGCGCGGATGTCGCCGATCGCGCCGTCATGGAGCTTCTTGATCGTTTCGATGTAGATATTCTGATGCCGGCGCTGCGTGCCCGCCGCCACCTTCAGGTTCTTCTTGTCCGCCAGTTTGCCCGCTTCAATGAATTTCCGGATACCGGGCGGATCCACCGCCACGGGCTTCTCCGTGAACACATGCTTGTCCGCGGCGATGGCGGCGGGGAAATGGATCGGGCGATAGTACGGGGGCGTCGCCAGAATCACGTAATCCACGTCGGTGTCGAGCACCTTCTTGTAGGCGTCCATGCCCATGAAGATCCGGCCCTCGGGAATCTCGAGGCCCTTGGATTCCTTCAGCCGATTACGGAAGCCGTTCATGCGATCCGGGGCGATGTCCGCCGCCGCCGTGATCTTCACATTCGGATCGGCATCCATGGCGTTGAGCGCCGCGCCGGTGCCGCGTCCGCCGCAGCCGATCACGCCGATGGTCAGCGGACGGCTGTCCGGAGCACCCACCACGAAGCGCGGCATCGCCCCCGCCGCCACGGCGGCCATGGCGGACCCTTTCACGAAATCGCGACGCGAAACGCCGCCACTCTGGTTTCCTGACATGATTTCGTCCTCCTCACTGCGCGAGTTTCGGCGCGAATGACTGACGGAATAGAACGTGTATTTGATTGATCATACCCCCTTTCGGTGAATCCGACGCATACGCGCCGTTCACGCTAAAAGGTGGTGGGAATAGTCATCATCACGCGATGCCGCGATCTGTCAACATCGGCGCGTGCCCTCGACGTTCTCCCGGGAAGACGGCTACGCGGGCATTTTGCTCGGATCGAAATCCGCCACGTTCTGGGCGAACGACCAGGAATGGCCGTCGGGGTCGACAAGCGTGCACATCCGATCCCCCCAGAACATGTTCTCCACCGGCATGGCCACCGTGGCTCCGGCCGCTTCAGCCTGCTTGAACAACGCATCCACATCCTCACAGTACACGTAGAGGCCGACGGAATGGGAGGAGAGCGCGTTCGGCGTCTTCGCCGGGCTGCCGAAAGCCCCTTGCGGCCCCAGCATGATGTACGTGTCCATGAAGGCCATCTCGGCGTGCATGATCGTACCGTCCGGCCCCCTCATGACCGCATCCGGGCGAGGCTGAAATCCGAACGCCTTCTCGTAGAAGCTCATGATCCGCTCAGGATCGCTGACGGTCAGGTAGGGTATCAGTCGGGGAACGCCCTCCGGCTTTGCGGGTCGCGTGCTCATCGACTTCTCTCCTTCTCGTGAGGGTGTGATGGAGGGTTCGCGCGAACCCGCATGACGATCGTCAGACGCGATGCCAGCTTAACACGCGCCCCAGGCAGGTCAATCGAGCGTTCCGGCCGCGAGGACTCGCACCGAAACACTTTGGGTGATGGAATAGCAGACCCCGGCAGGCGGAAAAGGATCGGTTGGGCCAGGCGGAAACTGAATTCAAAACAGCGGCCCTGGTAAGACGAGCCCCGAGGAATGAGCCCGAAAGTCGTGAAAACAAAAAATGAGAGCACAGAGAAAATCAGCACGGAAAAAGTGAGCGCATAAAAAATGCGACGCAAGGTGGAATGGCTCGTCGCGCCCTTCAGAGGTTTCGGAGAAAGCTGCTCGAAACGCCGGTGTCTCCACCGGCGACCGTCCTCTTCTGGAATAGGTTCTCGTTCAGAGTTTAACAACCGCTCGGGTAACGCCGCTATGGGTTCGGCGTGATCCACCATGCCGTTGGCCGTTTCCTCGGCTTCGTGGTTTTCCGCCGGGCGGTGCTGCTCTGCCTCAGTTAAGAAACAGAGATAAGCCTCTCGTCGAGTTCAACCCTTCCTCTAGAGTTTTCCACAACTTCACCTAGCCTGACCGCCGCACGGTGTTGCCGCACGCACCTGCCAGGCGCCTCTCATGGGCTTTGGCTCCCTTCAGCACATACAAGGATCGAAGATCCACTTCACACGGGCTTTACCTGCCCGCTACGGTCCGCCTTCAGGGTTTGGTTACCCTCTTGACGGCTTTCGCCCTTCGATCCCGCGCCGGTCTTGTTTCGTACCGGCAGCGCTCTTGGGATTCCTCCCTTCGGAGCCTTCTCCTCCCGCAAGGTATCGCGCCGTTTCCGACGCCGATGAACCTGCCTGCTGTTTCTCCTGCCGTTGTTCCCAGGCGCTCTACCACCGGAGCGGCGAGCACCGGGCCGGCCCGACAGGCCGCAGCTTCCAGGCTTTGACCCTCGCGGGAATTCCTGGCGAGCCCGACCTTGTTCAGATCGGCACCCGCTGGATGCTCCCTTGGGATTCGTCCCTTCCAGGGTTCTTCCGCCGTGACCTTGGCCATGAGCTCTCGCCCCGGCCTCCTCTCACGTGCTTGCCAGCCCGGTCCACCGGATCCGCCACGTGGACGAATCCGACGCCCGTCCTGGGCTTGCACCTCAGAGTCTCAATCGGTCCCGGCCTCGCCCGATCCGTCCGCAACGGACAAGCCGCTGCGACGAGGACCAGACAACCCTCTTAGGGTTTTCGTGCCAGCTCGCAATCCCGAACATTTCAGTTCGAACCTCTCCCGGGCTATGTGTTCGCCTTTCGCCCCGCCGTGCGTTGCCGCCGACATCGGGCAATCTTTGAGAGAGTCATTCGCACTCTACCGGAGTTGTTCAGGATCGGCTTTGGCACCGAGCCTTCGCGACCTTGACGTCGCAAAGTGAATGTACATCCCGATTTCATCAAAAGCAAACCGATTCCTCGCGAAAAATAAACTCACAGGTCCGCTGGGAAAAACAAACAGCCCATGCCTTTCGTAAGCTTTGGATAGTCCACGCGCAACGACTCACGCCTTGGCGCGAAATACTTTGGCAGAGTTTCTTTGACACCCAAGAATTCACAGTTGGCCATGCCTGTGAGTTTCCGTGGATATCGTGAATAACCTGGGGACAACCTGTGGACAAACACGGACATCTGCCATCACGGCAGTCGGAGGGCACCGGACCGCCCACGATATGGGATCGTACGCGTCGGACCTCCCGCGACGCGCCGTGGCCGCAGGTCGGGCAGGATGCCGGGCCCTGCACCGGAACCTGCCCGGAGCGTGCCCGGGACGACTTGGCAACCAGGCCGGAAATCCGTTATCATTCGGGGTTCGGCTCGTGAGATCCCGGTCGGATGGTCCTCCGGGCGAAGCCGTGTTTTCTCTTACGTAGCGACGTTTTTCGCCGGTTCCCGCCCCTTCCTTTCGCACCGGAATCGGCGACGCCTGTCGGGGAGGACTCCCGTCCGACCGGGAGTCACGGAAATCCATGATAGATCACGAATTGCTGGAGACGCTCAGCCTGGACGAGCAGGCCATCGATCAGGAACTCGAAGCCGCCATGGGCACCACCACGACGGATGACGCCCTGGCCGAACACATCGACGACACCATCGGAAATTTCAAGGCCGGGAGCCTGCTCAAGGGCAAGATCATCAGCCTCGTCGGCGACGACGTCATCGTCGACGTCGGCCTCAAGAGCGAAGGCATCGTGCCGCAGAACGAGTGGGATGACAAATCCGCCATCGACGTCGGCGACGAGGTGGATGTCTGGCTCGACTCGGTTGAATCCGACAGCGGACTCATCGCCATCAGCAAGCGCAAGGCCGATCGGCTGCTCAACTGGCAGCGTCTGATCGAGACCGCCAACGAGGGCGACGAGGTCCGCGGCAAGGTCATGCGGAAGATCAAGGGCGGACTGCTCGTCGACATCGGCGTGCCGGTCTTCCTTCCCGCGTCGCAGGTGGACATCCGCCGGCCGGGCGATATCGGCGAATTCATCGGCCAGGAAATCGACGCCAAGATTCTCAAGATCGACACCGAGCGGCGTAACATCGTGATCAGCCGTCGCCGCCACATTGAAGAGGTGCGTCAGGCGGCCAAGGAACGCGTCCTCAGCACCATCGAGGTCGGCCAGGTCCACAAGGGCGTGGTCAAGAATCTCGCCGACTTCGGCGCGTTCGTCGACCTCGGCGGTATCGACGGTCTGCTGCACATTACCGACATGAGCTGGGACCGCGTGAATCACCCGTCCGACATGCTCAAGATCGACCAGGAGATCGAGGTCAAGATCCTCAACATCGATCGTGAGAAGGAGAAGATCGCTCTCGGCCTCAAGCAGCTCGTCGAGAACCCGTGGGAGAAGATCGAGGAACGCTACCCGGTCAGTTCGCGCGTCAAGGGCGAAGTGGTCAACATCATGAACTACGGCGCGTTCGTGAAGCTCGAGCCGGGCGTCGAAGGTCTGGTGCACATCTCCGAAATGAGTTGGACGCGGCGCATCAACCACCCGTCGGAGATGATCAACCTCGGCGACGAGATCGACGT
>CAZUAQ010000050.1:0-21140 GCA_964618455.1 uncultured Planctomycetales bacterium
AGTGTGTATTAGGCGCGTCGCCTGACTCTCCAATTCAGGCTGAACCATTACAGATGAAGCTCGCGTAGAACACGATAGCCCGGAAAAATATCAGCGGGGAAGCCGACCTCTTCTGCTACACGGCTGGGAGACGACAGTTCATCAGAGGAGGATCTCGTCAGATCCTCGGTAAGAACGCCGATTTCTTGTGGTGATCTATCACCCCCGAACAACTCAATGATTTCGTCCGCTAGTTTTTGATTGGCCTTGCAGTCATGCTCTCGCTGCTGGCATGCCGGACACTGGTCGAGATGCAGCTGCCATGAAGGAGGTATATCCACCTTCGAGGTCGCCAATGCCAAGGCCTCGATCTGTTCATCAGTAAGACAGGTCAAGAAAAGGCTCCAGCTTGTTACCAATCCACGTTCAACTGATCACGCAGATTGCGCAAACGCGTCAAAACGCGTGATCGGGCCTTGTACACCGTATCCTTGGTCATATTCAATTCGGTCGCCACGTTCTCCACCGCCCATCCCTCGAGCACACACATCTCAAATATTCGTAACGTGGATGGCTGAACTTCCTGACGAACCCGGTTCAGACACTCCTGCAGTACCGCCCTTCGCCATTGCGCCTCCCAGATCTCACTGAGCGAATGATCATCGGGGTGTGCCTCAAGCCACCCAGTTGGATTGCTCCCTTGAGGAAGTTCTGTCTCTGGAGGTTTGCGGCGATTAATGTCGCGAATCTTGTGTTTGGCAATTCCAAATAACCAGTTTCGCAAGCTTCCCTTTTCTGGATTATATTTTCCTTCTCCATAGGCCTGAGCAAAAGTGACAAGCGTCTCCTGGGCGGCGTCCTCGGCGTCGTTGCCACATAGCCCAAGATGAATGCCAAAGCTGACCAACATGGGCCGATAACGTGCGGAAAAGGTGCTCCATATTCGATCATTTCCGACATCGCGCATGCCGATGAGGAGATCAGTTGAGGTAAGATTCACCAACAGTCCTTCATCCACGCCTGCTGATCTCCTCGGCATTGCAGTTTGCATATCCTGATCGGGGCCATCTGGCAAGGGAGCATGCCAGATAACCGATACATGGGCTATTCGCATCAAGGCGGCCGATATTGGACACGCAATCTTGATTTTCTTTGTATCGTCGCGGGCAACAGCGAGAAGCATGCTCGGCTATCAAACAAGAAACTGGGCTACGCGACAAAATGAATCACGAATACTTTGATTGTTGCGATCTCTCTACCGGAATGTTCATGGCAACATGAAAGATCTCCGAAACCGAGAACAAGGGCACATTGAAGAAGTGATCAGACTGCAAGATAATTGGTCGGGTGATGCAGTTCAATGGGTATCTACAACTATTAACAGTATCCCAACAAGAGAAAGCGAACAAGCGAGAGTGATCCAAATTGCTGGCCTACACCTGACCGGATCCCCAGTTCCACCTACTCGGAAATCTGAAGGTGTCGCTAGCGAGGCTATCAGTGCGCCCAAAAGTGGTTCGAAATCCGGTAATTGAGCGGCCTTAACCTGCTCCATGATGGCCATAGCGTCCATTCCACGTTCATGAGAACGTGCCCCCATTGAATCGGTCTGTTCGGTAGACATGCGACCATTCCCCGGCTACCAATGATCCGAGATTGATCAGACTCAACGCTTCTTTTTCTGGCGACAAGTCAACGCCGGTACATACCGGAACTCCACTTGTCATACCGCATTTTTCGAGCCGAAATGAGTGTGAATGAGTGACTTCGATATTTCAGCGGATTGTGGTAAACTGCGTTTAGATAAGCAATTCGGGTGTTTTACCGCTCGGTAGAAGTGGGCTTCCAAGCTGAATGTTGCGAGTTCGAGTCTCGTCGCCCGCTGTTGGCGCAAGAAGAAAGGCATGGGCGGATGACCCATGCCTTGATAGTCAGACTTCAGGATGCGGATCCGATCGAACAGGATTGCCTCTCCTGGTCACCAGCATGCCGGTGACCGGCGGTCTGCGAGCCGCTATCGACTTCCCTGCCAGTATTGCACGAACGTTCTCCCGATGATCTTCAAACTGCCCGGACCCATTGGGCCTCCATCCGATGGCGGCGCTTGCCCAACGCTCAATAACTGACGCCACCACCGGGAAGCACGGTCGTCGCGTGACGCGATCAACGTCGACGGCGAAGGAGGCCCAGCGCTCCAACCAGCATCAGGCCCAGCGTCGTCGGCTCGGGTGTGGTCACGAACTTGTTGTAGTTCGGCCAGTCCAGCGGCTGGAAAGTACCGTTGTTGTTGAAGCCGGGATTCGCCACGCCGCTGAACGGCTGGGCGGGAATCGCCTCGTCCGCGATGAAGCTCGTATCGGATCCGTACGCCGCGAGGAAGTTCACCTCCGAAGCCACGCCACCGACCAACCCGAGATCGCCCAGCGGAATCGAGATCTCGCGGATCAGGTTGGGATCATTGCCCGTGAAAGTGCCATCGAACTTCACGAATCCGAGGTGATTCGGTGTCGAGCCGGACGTCAACTCGAACACCACGATCCCGAAGCTGCCGATGACCACGCTGTAATCCATCCCGACGGGGAACGTATCCAGCACATCCGGAACGAGATTCGAACTCAGGCGGCGGCCGTTGTCGCCGGTATCGTTCATGTTCACATCATCGAACTGTCCGCCTGCCACCGTGTCCAGGTAGAGAATCACGTTGTCATTAAGATCCGCCCCGGGATCGAAGCCGATGTAGAGGTCGCTCAGATCGCTGTTCATGTAGAGCGTCCCGTTGCTCACGGCGCCGTTGAATCCACCCCCTCCGCCCGTATAGCTATAAGCATTTCCCGCACCGTACTCGTTCGCGTCAAGCACCCCGTTGACGGAGGCACCGCCCGGATCCACATCCGTACGCGTGTCGACCAGTTGGGCCGAAAGCGTGGGGACCATGGCCCCCGCCAGAATCAGTACCAGCATGTTTCTCATCTTCATCCTCCTTCATTTTGCACGTTTCTTCGCGCGAAAGTCGACAAATCCGGATGCCGGCGGGTCTTCCGCCGGATCTTCACAAGAGTCAGTTACGGACCATCATCACACGTGGGATCGGCCGTGATCGTCGGCCCGGACGGGGAAACGCCTTGAACGATGTTGCCCTGGGCACACAGCACGAACAGGCTGATGTCCTCGCCATCGATGTCGCCATCGGCCACGAATCCGCCGAAGTCGTAGCATTCACATCCCGCTTCGACAGGCGTCACATCCTCGCCGGTGAAGCAACGTTGAACGGCGGCGAAATCCAAACCGTCCACGTCGCCATCGCCGTCCGCGTCGAAGCGCGGATCATTGCAGCGAATCCCCACCGACAGGCATTCAAATCCAAGACCGCCGAAGTCCGTCGGCCCGCCAGCGAAGTTACCGAAACCACCCCCCAGTCCGGCGGGCAGAACCTGGTTGGAAAGGAATCCCCCGCCGTCGTTGGTCACCATGGCGAACAGGCACACGCCCTCGGCATCCGTCAGGCCGCCCAGGTCCGCGAGCGGAATGGAAAGCTCCAGCCCTTTCACGGCGGTCAAGGCGTTGGACGGTTGAATGTTCAGCGCGTTGTTTGCCGGGTCATCATCGATATTGCTGTTGACACCGGCGGTATTGCCATTGTCCAGAGCCAGTCTCCAGGTCGTCGTGCAGTTCGGGAAGGCCGGGCCGCAGCCATCGAGTTCTCCTTCACCGCTGCCCACGCCGTTGCTGCCCACAAAGTCCGACTCGTTGGTCAGGAGGTTGATCCGATCGACGAAGATCGTGTCGGATCCGCCACCGAGATTCAGTATCAGCGCCCACTCCGCTTCCATGGGCAACGTATTTCCGGCCATACTGCCGATGCGCCCCGCGTTGGCGTCCAGCAGCGACTCGCCGCCTTCGACCGTATCCAGGAAAATGACGATCTGGTTCTGGCTGTTGAACTCGATGTTGCCGGGGATGGCGATGTCCAGTGTCCCGCTGCCCTCGAGCACGAGCATCTGATTCATCTCCGAGCCGCCCGCCAGGACCGGCTCGCATTCAATGAGCAGATGGTCACCGAAACCGGTCGGAGTGTCCTGCACCGCCACCGGAGAGCCCGCCGCACCGAATTCATCCACGATCATCGCGCCGTCGATGGTTGCCGCGAATGACGTCTCGTTCAGGCTGAGCTGGGCGAACTGGTCGCCGGGCACACTGGCAAAGCTGGGACGGACACCCAGGTTCGCCCCGCTGTCGTGGCCATTGATGCCTGGCAAAGTCTGATTGGACACCAAGCCCGTGGAACTCGTCAGGATCGCAGAGATCGAAACGGAGATCGGCGTTTCGCCTCCCACCGGAAGTTCCTGCGCGGTATACCCGAGATCCAGCAATGAGATCTTAGCCTCCAGACCGGTGTTCTGCGTCAGAGGATCATTGACCGCCACGCCGCTCACACCGTCCACGCCCGTGTCGTTGTAGGCATACTCCGAGCCGTTCGGATTCGTTCCGCCGCCCAGGGTTCCGCTGGCGCTGTTGACGGGCACGGAGCCTCGGAACACACGCTCGGCAAAATAATCCAGCGTCTCGATCGGCGATTCCGAGCAGTCACCAAGACCACCATCCGGCGTACTCGGATCATTCCACTGCCCGAGGGACGCAGCCGACAGCGAATATTGATTCACATTGAGGCTTCCGCCGAACGTGTCCACGGCGATGGCGACGTTTGGCGCGAAAGCCGGAGACGTATCGAACACGGTCCCGGTATTCCCCGAACGGATTGTTTCGCCCGTCGACTGCGACGTCGCCAGTTCCTCTCCCATACCCTGGACCGCCGAGGGCGGACCGTTGAACGAGCACGCCTCTCCGACGACCGGTGCAATTTCCGACTGAAGCGTTGAACTTCCGGCAGGAAGCGAATCCACCTGCAGGAAGAGAATCTGGGCGTTGCCGTTGGGCTCCAGGTTCCCGGTCAGGCCGATGTAAAGAAACTGATTGTTGCCACCCTCAAGCTCACCGAGCTCGACATAGAGCACATCCAGTTCCGAGCCGCCTTGGACCGTGATGCAAGTGTCGCTGCGATCGCCGAAACCGGTCACCGTATCCTGGCTGGCCACCACGTTCGCCACTTCGAACTCGTTGACAATGTCCGTACCGTCGATGAGCGGGGCAAATGCACCCGGCGTCCGCGTGACGCTCGCATACTGCGTGCCGGTGACCTGTGTGAAGTCCGGGCGGAAGTCCAGGTTGACCTGGCTCAGCCCCCCCTGAATCCCGGGCAGGACCTGGTTGCTGACACCGCCCGCTCCCGAGGTGATCAGGGCGGTGATGCCCAGCTCGAGATCGCCCGCCAGCGGCAGGGTATAGCCGAGATCCTCCAGGCTGATCTTCGCTTCCAGGCCCGACGTCTGCGTACGGGGATCCCCGGTGAGACCGGAACCCGCCGCTTCCACCGCCGACCCTGTCACGCCGGCAGTACCTTCGTTGTTGAACGCCACTTCCCAGTTGTTGGGATTGTCGCCTCCACTGAGAACACCGTTGCCGGCTTCCACGCCGACCGTTCCGCGGAAGATGCGCTCGGCAAAGAAGTTCAGCGCTTCCTGCTGTGTTTCACAGTCGGTCTCGCCGGAGTTGGTCACCGGATCGTCCCATACCCCGATGGGGTCGGTCGGCGCGGTAGACAGGTTGTATTGATTCACGCTCAGGATGCCCGCGAAGGTATCCATCGCCAGCACCACATCGGGTGTGAAGCCGGCATCAAACGTGGTCCCCGTCGAGTTGGTATCCCGTTCCGTCAGATCATCGGTGGGGTCTTCCGGAGTACCGCCATCGTTCTGTTGCAGTGCCTGACCCATGTTGTTCAAGGCGAATGGCGGGCCGATTCCCGCACACGGAAAGTCGGCCAGCACGGGCGCGATCTCCGTGGCCAGCACGTTCTGCCCTTCAGGGGTCACGGCATTGACATCGTTGTCGATGAAGAGCATGATGGCGTTCCCGCTCTCCTCGAGATTGCCCGTCACGCCCACATAGAGAAACGTTCCGTCCGTACGGACGTACAGTTCATCCAGTTCGGAACCATTGACATCCGGGCTGACCGGGACCTGATTGCCGAACCCGGTGTGATTGTCCTGGACCGCCGAGCCGCTCAAGGCGTCCCATTCCAGACCCAGTTCGTTGATGGAACCGTCGAACACCACCTGGGCTTGAGACACTTGGACGAGACTCGCCAAGAGCACGACAAGGGCTGGAACTGCAGACCGTTTTCCGATTGCAAATACACTCGACATGAACGCTCCTCCTCCAAGGCAAGGACACCCGCGACATGTCTCAATCGGGATACAGGAAGGGAGACAAACTCATGCTCCGCGACACAACACGACACAATGGGAAGATCTGCCCTCAGCGGGCAGGCACGATCCATGGTCGAGCGTATCCGAGATGAATGATGTTGCTTGGCCCGTACTACCGCGCAAGCTCAGCATCAATCGAGACAGGCCCACGAAGTGTTCAGGCTTCGGACCATCTCTTTCTGAAATGACGTGAAGGGCTCGCTCAATCGCCCTCCACTAACAACATAATCAAACCAACTTCGTAAAGTCAATAAGGCATTGCCACATGGCCAATTCCGAGAGTCGCTCTCCTCTGTGCCCACCGGCGATCGGGCATGAGGCAGGACACACGTCTCGGTGCCGGCCGCCATTATTTATTCGCCCTCACATGTCGGATCCACGGGCTGATCCTGGCCGGTCAGACATCGCTGCAGGACGGCAAAATCGACATGATCCACGTCGCTGTCGCCATCGAGCAAGGCATCGCTGCAATTCGGTTCCAGCTGCGGGATGGCGGGCCCTGATGCACATTGGATGAAGTGATCCACGTCCGCCTCGTCCACATCGCCATCCTGATCAAAGTCAGAGCTTACAGTTTCAGTCACAACGCGAATCTCGGTTTCCTGACCAATGCCGGAAAGCATCGAGCCGGTCACGCTGACGCTGGAATTTGCCGGATTGTAGGCGAATGTCGTCGGCGAACCATTCTCCAGAACGTGAAGCGGCACGGCCGGACCGGGGATCCGTACATGCGTGTCGTACTGCAACGTTCCCCCGGTGAGATTCACCAGCCGGTGCGCGGCATACGCACTCGTTTCCACGACAGTCACGTCGACATGCACCGGGCCGACCTTGATGTTCCGATAAGTCATCTGCTGCCAGCTGCTCGGGAGTTTGGGACGCAGCACGAGGCGCTGATTCGGCGCATCCGGAACGTGATCCAGGAACAGCATGATCGCATCCGTGAAGAATGACATCGATTCCCACGCATTCGGCCAGGCGGTCTGAAGCGTGAAATCTGTCTCCCCCGGGTAGAGAAGACTCGAAGTCGGCGCCATCTGTTCCGCGCCGAAACCGATCGGTCCCAGGAAATCCATGGTGCGCTCGATGCGGTCGCGATGGTTATCGATATGCGCCTTGCCGGGGACACTGTCCTGCAGCTTGGCGTAATATTGTCCGTACCACATCGTCGTCAGAAACCAGGGGCTGCCGTTGGGATTGGGGCTGCTGCCCGTGTTGTTCCAGTACGTATCGCCCCAGTAGCGATTGATCAGCCCCTCCCATTCGTTGCCGATGTTGGTCAGCGGCTGAACATTCCCGAAGCGATCCGCCGCCACACCGTTAATGCGATCCATCACGTGCACCGCGAGCGGATCATCGGCGGCATGCGTTTCGAACGGCCAGACGATCCCCAACTGACTGATGTCCGTATTCTCCCCATCCCACACGAGCCGGGCGTCCAGCCCTCCGCGTATCGCATCGGCGCGCTGCGTGAACAGGGCGGCATCGTTGTGGTAATTGCACGTCCCCGGCCCCCCGGGACAGACCTGCTGGTCCATCACATCGGCAATGCGGGCCGCATCCTCGAGCCCGCGAACCACCGTCGCGTTGGAATAGACGAACGTATCGAACGCATCCTCCCAGACGTTGTTGCTGTACATCAGGTCGACCGATTCTTCGTAACGCAGGTTCGAGCTGATCGAGGAATCCTCGCTCATGGCCCGCCCGGCTTCGAAGAACATCGTGTAATAGTCTTCAAGGAAGGCTGTTTCGCCCCGGGTGAGGTAATGGTAGTAGCCCGCCCAGGTCACGTTTGATGTCTCATCCACCTGCGGCGCGTTCCAGACAATGAACCCGTCGGTGGTGTATTTCTGATACCAGAACCCCTTACCCCAGGTATCGTTATCGCGGTAGGCCACATCGCGCAGAAAGCGGAAGACCTCCGCCGCCTCCGCCGTGTGCCCGGTACGATCGAGAGTGACCGCCGCATAGAGGCCGTCGCGCGGCCAGACGAACGGATAGGCCCCGTTGTGCATCCCCGCAATCACACCACCGTTTTCCCCATCCACGTGCAACGCCGTGGCCAGCAGTCCACGCCGGAACGTCTCGTCGAAGCGATCGTCCGGAAAATCGATCGTCACGCCCTCGGCCAGCCAGTTCTGCCAGTACGCCTCGGTGTCGCCCTGCACATCCGCCATGCTCGTCGCGTGGAACCAGTCCAGGACCGGGGCGATTTGAAAGTCATAAGTCCCCGTCGCCCCGGGGAAATTGTCGAACCCCCCGACGATCGCGACGTCCAGTTCCCGGGTCTCGCCGGGCGCCAGCGTCAGTCGCGTGCCGACCCAGCCCGCCTGATCATCCGGCGAGGAATCGCGCCAGGATCCGGATGCGGGGGTTCCCCCCGCCGAGCCCACGGCGTCGCATTGCTTGAGCGCTGCCGCCAGGTAGACGGAAACATCCTTGGTGTAATCCCCGAACGAGGTCGGGTTGTATTCCCCGCTGGACGACGTCTGTCGTTGGGTCCGGTCGTATCCCACCAGCGCTCCGCGCGGCTTGTCGGCGAACATCGCGTCGAAGCCGTCACCGCCATTCAGCGCGAAGTCCGCCACGTAATAGAAGTCGAGCGTGATCGCCGATGCGGACTCGTTGGTCAGCAGGTAACGCTTGATGGCCATGCCGCGGGCGGGCTGGTTTCCCTGGTCCGTCGGGTACGTGATCCCGGAGGGGGCGAAGTCGTACTGCTCGACGAGAATGGAGGCGCCCTCCTTGACCAGACGTGACGACGAACCGATCACGTTCGTCTCCGGGAGGTAGGACTGGGCATGATCGATGTAGGCATCCCCGGCTTCATTGCTGAGCCAGTAGGTTTTACCGTTGACGCGAAGCCCCGCCATCGCCTGGTTGAGATGCATCTGCCCCCGGAACCCGAGCGGCAGGCCCGGCGGAAAGGTATCATCGCCGTCGACATACCCTTCGTTCTTCGTCGAGATGCCCTGAACGCAACCCGCCGACGGATAGTAGACGTCGTACGTCGTCCCGTTCCGGTCGATCATCGCGTTGATGTAGTTGTTGCCGACGACGCCTTCCTCTTTCCAGAAATGCACCGCCGGAAAACCGATCGTATGGTCGGCGTGGGGGTACCCCTTGCCGGGCCAGGGCAGTTCGACCTCGTAGATGAATGTCTCGGCAACCTGGGGATTCGTGTCACACACGTCGTCGCTGCAGCCGGTGTTGTTCGCGAATACCTCGATTCCGCCGCCACTGCTCCACACGCCGATCCTGTACTTCACGGTGGTCGCGAAAGGCTGCGAAGGGATCTGGCCGCGAAGCCAGTCAATGTTGTTCGGCGTGTCGGGCTCATTCCGCACGAAGGTCATCGCGATGGACTGCCCCTGGGTTGCATTGCCGAAGGCGCCCTGGGGCTCGCTGCCGTCAGTGGTGTAGTAGATGGCCGCGGTATCCCAGAAGAACGAGTAGCCCACACGTGCCCAGATGGCGATGGCCTCGCCCTCCCGCGGGGCGTCCGGCTCGCGCATCGTGACTTCGGCCGATTCGCCAAAGACGTTTCCGGTGGGCTCGTGAGTTACGAACTCGGGCGTTGCCAGGGCAGATGGAACCATCATGCCCGAAGCCAGCAGGCATAAGGTTGTCGCCTTGAGCAGTTGGATAAACATGCCGAGTACTCTCTCGGGGACTTGTTACATGGTCTCCGCCCGGTCTCACCAGACCTCAAGCAGATGCGTCGATGCGGACAGGAGGACTCTCTACGCACATGCGTGTTAGGCTTCGCGGTTCAGTGAACCTTGCGATGAGGTGCGAGTCTTACGTGATCCGTCAGATAAGAAATGCCATCTCCGCTCAGTATTTTTTAGCCTCAGCATCAATCTCGTGTCAAGAGAAAATCAGTGAATCCGCATCAACGCGCGGGTTTGACTTCAACTTTTTGTCGCTTTCGGAGGTGTGTTTGGTCTATACTGATTTGCAGAGTCGTGGAGACTTATCGAATCGCGGATAATTCTTAAACTCCCGCTGATGATGTTGGGCTCATTGCCAATTACGCAAGTCTGAAATCAGCGTCAAGCACCGATCACAGGCCCGAAGTCGGACGACCGGCGGAGTCTTTTAAAATGCGTGCAGTTCGTTCACGGATTGTCATGAGTTTGGCGATACTCTTGATCACATGCGTCTGCCCCGTGTGGGGACAAGGCGTACCGGTCACGCTGCAATGGTTCGAGACTTCATGGGAAACCATGGAGGATCGTACGGCGGACGCGTTCATGGCTGGGTATCACCGCGTCTGGACGCCTCCCCCGTTTGAGTCGGGCGGAGATACGGCCAGTGTCGGTTATGACGTTTTTGATCGATTCAGCTTCGGAACCCCGGATGATCCGACGCGCTACGGAACCGGGGCGGGACTGGAAGCCGTGGCGGCCGAACAGGACAAGGCCGGCATCGCCACGTTCATCGACCTCATCGTCAATCACAATGGCTTTCTCACCAAGGACACGCCGAACTTCGTCACCCAAGGCGACTACCCGGGATTCATCGTCACCGGCGGTGGAGACCCCCAGTTCGACGGTGACTTCCATACCGAGTTCGAGGATTGCGGCAGCAACCCGATCATCTGTCGCATCGCGGGATTGATCGACATTGCCCAGGAAAGCAACAACGTCTTCATTCGCCACCCTGTGGATCCCTCAAATCCTCAGAACATCCCCGCCGGAACGCTCTACGACATTCCCGATCCCGCCAACCGGCAGTTCTATGCGGATACCGGTCTGCCGGCCAACAGCATCGGCATCCATCCGTTCAACGTGGCGGATCCGATGGCCGGCGATCCCGTGACGGAAAATGCCACCGGGCTGTTGTTGCGCAACATCCGCTGGCTGCTCGAAGTGGTCGGCATCGACGGGTTCCGCATCGATGCGGGCAAACATGTGCCGGACTGGTTCTTTCGCGATTTCTACGACCGGCACGTGTGGAATCGCGGCGGGTCGGATCTGGAGGGGAATCCGACCACGCCGTTCAGCTTTAACGAGGTCTTCGAAGGCAGCTTCGACGTTCTCGATGACTACGTGTGCAAGGGGACGAACGGTAATTGCAACCCGGCCGACGGCGTGACCGGGAACCGCGACGTGCTCGACTTCCCGCTCTTCTTCGCTCTCACCAGCGAACTTAACGGCACGGGGCTCGGATCATGGCTCAACATCGTCAATGCCAGCTTCGACCGGTACCAGGATAACAACGCCAACGACGGTGACTTCGGCGTCCAGTTCGTGCAGAGCCACGACAGCTTCGGCCCCGCCATGGACAACCTCGCCTACGCCTATCTCCTTACGCGCACCGGATCACCGGTCGTGTATTTTCGTGCCGAGGAATTCGGGACGCCGGAATTCCCCAAGGCCGGGCGAGGTGACGCGCTGGGGGGTCAGTTCGGCAACCTGCTTCTGACGCTGCTGGACATTCACAACGAGTACGCGCGCGGGTCGTACATCGAGCGATGGATCGATGCCGACGTACTCATCTTCGAACGGGACAACGCCTGCCTGGTGGGACTCAATGATCGCGCGGACGGCGGATACGACGAGCGGACCGTGTCCACGAACTTCGCGCCGGGACTTGTTCTCCACGAACTCACGGGCAACGCGAGCGACGCTACGGTGGATCCCAACAACGATCTCTTCGACACGGTGACGGTCGGCGCCGGTGGACAGATCACCCTGCGCGTGCCGCGCGTGAAGAATGCCAACGATGTCAAGCACGATCGCAACTACGTCGTCTACGGCCCGGTGAATCCCGATGGCGATCTCACCATCTCTCCCGTCGCGTCGACGATTCCTGCCGATCCGCCCACCGATCCGAATGCCACCCGACGGCTGACGCCCATTGATGTCATCCAGTCCGACACCTTCGAGGTCAAGCTGGAAACCACGGATCCCGACAGCACCGATCCCGCCGAGGATGACCTCGCACTCCTGCGTATCGATGCCGGTATGGATCTCAACGGCAACGGCGGGGTCGACAATACCGATCCTGCCTTTGTCGGCTATGGCTATGAAACGTTCCTGACCGAGTCGGTTTCGCTGGAGTCCGGCGGGGTGGATGTCGGAGGAGGCGTGTTCAAGGGTCGCTATCGCCAGGCGATTGACGCGACGCAACTCTCCGAGGGCCGACATTATCTCAGCGTGATCGCCTTCCGGTCGCGCCCCGCCAACGCACCCACGATCTTCGAGACCTTCCGCAAGGTGATACTCGTCGATCGCGTACCCCCCGAGATTGAACTCGCATCCCCCGCCGAGAGCGAGGCGATCACACTGTCGAGTTTCAAGTTCGTGGTCCGCTCTCCGGATCGAACCGCCGATCGCATCCACATGTTCCTGGACCCGGCGCCGGGTGCGGATGTCGTGGCCATGGCTGAGCAGAACCTGGGTCTCGCGACGCAGGAGGATCGCGATACGTTCAAACTGACGCTCAACGGCCTGACGGCGGGCAATCATCGCCTCGTCATCGTGGCCTATGAGCCGACGAGACCCGATCCGAGTGTCACCACCCTGAACGGCATCTCCGTGGTGATCAACGGGTTCGATGGGTTGGGGGATGTGACCGGGGATGGACGCGTGGACAACCGCGACATTTTTCCCCTGGTCGAAATGGTCAACCAGGGAGGGCAGTTCAGCCCGAACGCCGACTTCGACGGCGACGGTGATGTCGATGCGGACGATCTCGCGGGCATGGCCACGGTCCTAGGAGGTGGCGAATGAATCGATTCTTTGCCTTTATCGCGTTCATGTGGATGACGACCGTGGGCTTGAGCACCGCCACTGCGGCCGACTTCTGGCTTCAGGAAGACGGCGTGGCAAGCCAGTACGGCAGTATCACGAATCCGACCCTCAACATGACTGAGAACGAAACCGTCTCCCTCTACATCTGGTACAACGACACGGGCACCACGCTCGGCTTCGATGGCATCGGCCTGGATGTGCGACTCATTAGTCTGGATGGAGGCTCCGCCGAGGCACAATTCGTGCCGGATGCGCAACCCGGCGTCTGGACCGGAACGACGGCAGGATCGCCGCGCGTCGATTCCGGAGGCGTCGGCGTGGATGATGCCAACGTCTTCGACCTCACCAACACCGATACGCTGCCCACGTCTGAAATACGGCTCGGGCGTCTGAACATCACCGCCACACAGGCGGGGACGGTCCTGGTCTTCTTTTGCGTCGGCGATGCACGCATCATCGACGAAGGCGACAGTGTCCCGTGTCGATTCGGCTTCGGATCCGGCTCGACTTCCCCCGAAAACCTGACCATCTTCGGCAGCAACGGCGGATTCTGCTCCAACGTTCAGGAGGCCACGCTGACGATCCAGCCAAGTCAACCGGCCGATGTCGATTTCGACCAGGATGTGGACATGGATGATTACGCCTTGATCCAGAGCTGCTTCTCGGGCGAGTTCGTTCCGCAAACCGATCCCGCCTGTGCCCCCGCCATCCTGGACGGCGATGACGATGTCGACACCAACGACCTCAATCTCTTCCTCGGGTGTCTCTCCGGCGCCAACGTCCCCGCCGATCCGACCTGCCTGGATTGATAAACGAGTACTTTCTTCAGCCTGCTCAACGTGTTGCCGGAAACGCTCGATCACATCATCAAGCATTTCACAGAGAGCCGGCGTAGAGAATCACGAGCGGCTTCGCATGGGCTGGATGCCTACACGGTCTGCATGGCACCGTGACGGTTCACTCCAGATTCCGATGGTGTCGCGCGTCAGGAAGCGGCCGGTGGTGGGGTCGAGGCAGCGCGTGCGGTAGTCATAGAGCTGCGTTTCGGGGTCGTAGCGACGGCTGCACGTGTCGCTGGGCTACCGGACGCCGGCGGCGTATGCCGCGTCCCTTGCGGGCCCTGCCCCCAAGCCCCCGGCTTCGAAGCCCCAGCCGGAAAACACCGGAAGAGGCGAGATGGACATGGGCTCAAGATGAATCGACTCTCCCAAAGGCTGGAACATCAGATGGGAGCAGGTCACTGTCTGCTTGGTAGGTTGTGGCCGAGTTGCGCGGGACGGATTCACGAGGTCGATGGAAGGCTGCCATCGGGCCGTAATTCCTTTACTGTGCACAGGTGGGGTCGGCATTCGTATCCACACCGCTCAGGCATCGTTGCAAGTGGCCGAAGTCGGACTGGTCAACGTCGTCGTCCCCGTCCAGATCCGCCACGTCACAACCCAACGAAGGTGGCCCCAGGGCGGAACCGGTGGCACACGCGAGGAACACCGCAACGTCATCGGCATCGACGTCGCGATCTTCATCGAAGTCGCCCGGAATCGGCAATGGCGGAACAGACGTGGCCGCGAAGCTCAGGTTGTCGATGTTGGACATCGTCCACTCCACGCCGCTGTCATTATAGAGATGCGCGCGGATCACCATCCCGCGAAGCCCCGGGACATTGGCCAGTGTTCCGTTGGCAGTGAGTTCGTGGAACGTCCAAGCATTGCCCGTAAAGTTACCATCGATGGACGCGATGATCTGATAATTGTCGCAACTCATCACGTCCGTCGGCTCGGTGCCGTCGTCGTTCCAACCGATCTCCCAGACCTGGTGCACACCGGTCGGATCCGGATCGCCCCAGTGCGTGCGGCGAAGTTGCACCCAAGCATCGAGATCCCAGTCGACTTCGGTGCTGTGCTCATCCCAATCGCTCACCCCGACCACTTGGCCGAGATAGAAGTCCATGAGCAGCCAACTGGTGATCTTGCCGCCGAAGTGCGTGCCGAACGGTGTGGTGACACCCCAGCCGTTCCCGTTGTCCAGTGGCGGATTGTCGGGGCCCTCCCCAGCAATATGAACAATCGCCCAATCGTTGTACGAACCGCCACCATCCTCGAAACCGGGGTTGCCGACGCCGGGTACGGGTGGAGACTGAAGCGTGTAAGTCCAGCCGTCCCCAGTGAAGGGCACCCCTCCGAGGTCGAGGATACCGCCCGATGCAAGTGTGACGGTGGCAGGGCCAACACCGGGATCGCTGAAGCCTTTGAAGAGGTAGGGACCTGCTCCATTGCCGACGACTGTCGTGGCGGACGATCCGTTCACCGTGAGATCGCCGGCGTCGACTCCGGTCACCGGTTTGGAGAAGGTGACGCTGACGGAGGGCAGGCTGTTGAGCGAGGCACCGCGCGGCGGCGATTCGGCTGTGACCGTTGGTGGGATCGCCGCGAGCGTGATGGGTTTCACCCTGACGTAGGAGCCGCCGTCGGCCGTGATCGTCAGTGTGACATCGTACGTATCGTAGTCGGCGTAGGTGTGCAGCGGGTTGGGGCCGCTGCCGTGAGGAGAGCCGTCCCCGAAATCCCAGTCCCACGTGGTGATGTTCTCCGCCGTCGAAGCGTCGTAGAACTGGACCGTCAGCGGAGGGTCGTTGGGCAGCGGCCCGGTGGTGAAGTTCGCCGAAGGGCCGACCCCTTCCACGTACAGGAAGGTATTCAGGCTGTAGGCCTCGGCCTCGAACGACACGTCCTGCCGCTCGAGTTGAGACTCCGAGACGAGCTTTCGACCGGTAACGACATCGACAAGTTCATCGCCCACGGGGACCGGCTCGCTGAAGTGCAGTGTGATGGTGCGAGCGACTTCAGAATCGTTGATGACCGCCAGCCGGTCGCCGTGCCACCGCGCCACCACCTCGACCGTCGCCGGCTCGACCGTGCCGTCGAATGCGATCGGATCGACGGTCGGGAGCGCGCGGAACGCCTGGGCGAACTTCCGCAGCTCGGGCTCGTTCGCCAGCGTCGGCCGTTCCCATCCCAGCCAGGTCATGGTATCGGGATCCTGTCGGCGCATGGACATCGTGGCGCCGGCAAAGAATGATCGGTCGAACGCGGTCGGGGTATGGGTGCGGAAGAAGCCCGCCGGATCACCGCAGGAGCCGTACTCGTAGTATGGATTGAACGCCTCTTCCCAGTAATCCTGGTAGAACTCGCAGGAACGCCCCTCGGCGGTGCGGTAGAGTTCCGCCAATCCGGGCGCGTAGTGAAAGAGCCGATAGTTCTGGTAATTCGTACCATGCGGCGGCCCCCAGCGGCTGGAGACCTTGAACCGGTCCAACGCGACCATCATGCCCCGCGTGATGACGATTCCCTCGTCATTGGCGAACATGTCGGGATCGTAGCCGTGATGTCGCAAAAGGTTGTAAGGCGTCTGGCCGTTCGCCCATTCGATATTGGTGCCCGGCAGTTCGGACGGCAGGTCACATTGCACGTAAAAGATCAGATCGCTTCGGTAGCTCTGGATCAAGTCACGACAGGCCAGCCAGAACTGGCGCGTCCGTGTGCATCGCCAATCGATCCACGACTCCCACTCCGTCGGCCGGGCCTGAAGCCAGTCGTAGGCGCTTGCGGGCGGCGACGTGGGTACCGCGCTTCCGGTGTCGTTCTTGAATTGCTGGAGATCCCACGCTGAATAGCCCGCGCGACTTGCTCCATCCCAGCCGTTCTGGTCGGACGTATAGCAGGTTCCGATCTTGCCGTTGGCCCGGATACCGATGCCGCGCACCGCGGGGCTCGACGCGCACCGACCGGCAATCTCGCCCAGAAGATTGAACACGAGTTGCTGCACCTCGGGCCGAAGCGGATCCATCGTCTCATTGCCGAACGCGCGATGATAATCACCATCCGCGCCCATCTGATAGGAGTCGCCTGTGAAGGAGAGTCCGCCGGTGTACGTCGGATGCTTCAGCGAGGTGATCAGCGGCACCAACTGCATCGCCTCGGCTTCGGCGATCGGCGGAAGTTCACTGAGGAGATCTCCGGCGGAATTCCAGTCGAAGTGCGCGCTGCCGGGATACCACGACTTGCCCGTCCGGTCCGAACCGTTGATCGCATTGAAGACGATGTAGTTGAAGCCGCAGAACCGGAACTGCCGGACCATCCGCTGCAGTCCCGCCTGGCGATGACTCAGCAGGCGACACGGCGTCCCGTAATGGGCGTAAAAAAACCACGGGTGCGTCATGTAAATCCCGATCCGCCGTTGCTGGGCCGGATCCTCCGGGAGCGTATGGACGGGAAGCCTGTCGCCGATGGCGTCGGAAAGCTGAAACACCCACATCCGCGAGACCGCGCCGCCATCGCTGCTGGTTCGCGAGACGTTGCAGCCGAGACTCGAGACGACGACACGCGTGGTCGTCGTCTTGGGATACCAGAGCATGTTCACGTTGTAGGGCTGATGATCGATCGGCAGTTCGCGGCCGGTGTAGATCGCGACGCCGACGTCCGGACCGAATACACCGCCTTGCTGGGTGCGCTCGAGGTTCGGCCCCCACCACTCCGGATCACCGCCCCATGGATTGTAAGTGGGTTCCCCCGTGTAAGGCAGTGCCCACGGCAAGCCGGGCGTGATGACGTCATCGTCGGGGTGGTGGATGGACAGGCTCGTGTAGCGCTCCTGATCGTTGGACAGTTCCGCCGCCAGCACGTGCGGGACACCCGCCGTGCCCCCGTTGGCGACGTCGTAGGAGTAGTAATACGTGGCGAAGCCGTCGTCCGGCGCCGCCGTCACGCGAAACGACTTGCCGCTGATGTTCATCAGCCGTGATGGCTTGTTGGGAAAGGGAGAGTTACCGCAGAGGTTCACTTGTTGAAAGTTGTGACTGGTGCCTGTGCAATCGACATAGTCCGTCAGCGCCACGACCACCGGATCCGGCACGGCGTCGGCGGCGTAGTTTTCGGTAACCGTCTTTTTCAGATCGGGCAGGGGCACCCCCGGATGACTCGTATTGTGCAAGAGCAGATCGACATAGTACACACTCTCTTCGTCGACCGCGCGATAGGTGATGCCCTCGCATGTGATCGTCTCGTCACTGACTATCGTACAGTCGGCCGCTGCGCGCGTGCCCGAAACAAGACTCAAGCCTATCAGCGCCCGCAGTGCAATCCTCCGCATGGCAATTCCCTTCTCGAACGAGACTCTTGTCATGATACGGCAGCGCCATCCGTAGCCGTGGCGTTTATCATGTGCCTCATCCGATATGATGTGATAGCTTCCGTCCGCGACTCTCTTTGCGATTGTACCAGAACTCAAACCTGTTCTGAAGACCCTCCATGACTAACGCGACCCGACACACGCGATGAGCCATTCGTTGCAGAGTCTTTCGTGCGGGTATCTGGCATCCGTTTCGAGAACTGCGCCCTTTCGACCAAGGTGATCGTGCCTGTCTTCATGGCCAGTCAATGTTCATGGGGAGCGTTTCACGAGTTTCCCGCCTTACTGGAGCAGGAGGAGAAGTGCGAAGGTACGGAGTTCGGGAGTTCTGGACGCCCAGCAGGACCATTCCTATACTCCCCAATCATCGACGAACAAACCTGATTGCATACATCAGACGATGACACACAACGAGTGAATTGAATGATCAAACGCCTCTCGAAGGGAATCGCCTTCCTGTTAGCACTGGCTGCGGCCGGAGGCCTCGGCTGGGCCATCTTCAGCAGGCTCCAATCGCTGGAAGACGACAATCCCCGTCAGGCCGAAGAGCGGGCCCCCGCCCCCGTGGAGGTGGCCGATGTCGTGACGGACGCGATCTCACTCCGACGAACCTTCAGCGGCACACTCGAAGCCCTTTCCCGATTCGTCGTTGCCCCGAAAGTGAGCGGTCGCATCGAGAAACTCCACGTGGACCTGGCGGATCCGGTTGAGCGGGGGCAAACCATTGCGGAGCTGGATAACGATGAATATGTGCAGGCGGTCAACGGCGCGGAAGCCGATCTTGCTGTGGCGAAAGCCAATCTGACCGAGGCGGAGAATTCACTGAAGATCGCGAACCGCGAACTGACGCGGATCGAGACACTGAAAGAACGCGGCGTCGCCTCCGAATCACAGCTGGACGTCGCCCGCGCGGACCAGCTGGCCAAAGAAGCCCAGCTCGCTGTGGCCCGCGCCCAGGTCAAACGGGCGGAAGCGTCCCTCCAGACGGCCCGCATTCGCCTGGGATACACGCGCGTATCGGCCGACTGGTCCGGCGGTGATGATCTCCGCGTCGTTGGAGAACGCTTCGTCAACGCCGGCGATACGCTCTCGGCCAACACACCCATGTTCTCCGTAGTGGAACTCGATCCGATCATGGGTGTCATCGACGTGACCGAAAAAGACTACGCGCGTCTCTCTCCCGGTCAGCACGTGAGTCTTAAAGTCGATGCGTACCCCGACGACGTTTTTTCAGGCACGATCTCGCGGATCTCCCCGGTGTTCCAGATCGGATCCCGGCAGGCGCGCGTGGAATTGAATGTCCCCAACAAGGATCAGTATCTCAAACCCGGCATGTTCATTCGCGCCACGATTGAGCTGGAACACGTCGAGGATGCCACAATCGTCCCCGCCGAGGCGGTCACCCGCCGGGACGATGAAGACGGTGTTTTCCTCATCGATGACGAGGCCATGAAGGCGAACTGGGTTCCGGTCGAACTCGGCATTCGCGAAGCGAATCGTGTCCAACTCCTCAACGACATTCGCGGCCGCGTCGTCACCCTCGGGCACCAGATGGTGGATGATGGATCGCCGGTCACGATCGCCCAGGACGGGACTTCCCCGGAAACCACGACGATTCCCGCGGAAAGGCCTGCCGACGAATGAATCTCCCCCGCTTCAGTGTACGCCGTCCGGTCCTCACGACGATGGTCACGCTGATCGTCGTGATTCTCGGATCCGTCTCGCTCAGCCGATTGCGCATCGACCTGCTGCCGAGTATCGAACTGCCGACGGTGTCCGTCCGCACCAGTTACGAGGGTGCCAGTCCTGAAGTGATGGAGCGCACGGTCACGCAGATCATCGAGGAAATCCTGGCGACCGTCACCGGCGTGGAGGAGATCCGATCCACCTCGTCCGAGGGCAGCAGTTCGGTGCGCGTCAGTTTCGTCTGGGGAACCGATATCGATTCGGCCGCCGCCGATGTCCGTGCCACGCTGGAAGACGAAATCAACGAGTTGCCGGAGGACATCATCCGTCCCCGGGTGAGCAAGTTCGACATTGACAGTTTTCCCGTCGTGCTGCTCGGCGTGTCAAGCAACGTGGATCCCGTTGAACTGACCCAGATGGTGGAAAACCAGATCCGCTATCGCTTCGGCCGGATCCCCGGTGTGGCGCAGGTGGATCTCTGGGGCGGCTTTAATCGCGAAATCCGTATCGAGTTGTACCCGGAGCGCGTTAAGGCACTCGGTCTAGGCCTGAACCAGGTCATCGATGCCATCCGCGATGCCAACCTCGATCTGCCCGCCGGTGAGATCGAACAGGATCGGTACGAGGTCAGTCTTCGTGCCCCTGCCCAGTTCAAGAGTGTCGATGAGGTCCGCAACACGGTGCTGACCAAGCGCGGGGAGACCGCCATCACCATCGGTCAGGTGGCCCAGGTGCTGGATACCCATGAGCGTATTCGCGAGATCGAGCGCATTAACGGGGAACGGGGTATTCGGGTGGCCATCCGAAAGCAGGCGGGCGCCAACACCGTCGAAGTTTCCCGCGCCGTGCTGGAGGAAGTGGAGCGTGTCAACGAAGCGTTCCCTCAACTCAGCGTCGTCCCGGTCATCAACCAGGGCAACTTCATCGAACGCTCGATTGCCAACGTGGCCCGCTCCGTGCTCTATGGAGGCGGGCTGGCAGTAGTCGTCTTGCTGTTCTTCCTGCGCAACATTCGCAGCACCGTCGTGATTTCCATGGCCATCCCGATCTCCGTGATCGCGACGTTCGCCCTGGTGTACTTCGGCGGCTTTACGCTCAACCTGATGACCCTGGGGGGACTCGCGCTCGGCGTCGGCATGATGGTGGACAGTTCGATTGTCGTGCTGGAGAACATCTTTCGGCGCCGGGACGAAAACCGGGAGCC